>JAPKXZ010000009.1 GCA_026394555.1 Methanothrix sp. | reverse complement strand
TCCAAACAGAGTACACCTCTCATTTGGACATGCTACATCCATGAATCGTGGTTTTGGACCTCTTTTTCCCATTTGCTACACCCCATGTATCATATGCAGTGTAGTTCTATTTATAACAACCTATAGTTAAATCACGACCTTCACCAGAGAAAGCCCGTAAATTAAGAAAATTTATATCTATTGCGCGTCTTGGTTGTATACATCTTTTCGGTTTAGCTGCTGGAAGGTGTCGAGGTGGATTTGAATGATCAGACCCAGGAAGCTGTTTACGATTTTATTATTTTCCATCCTGGCCGCATTTATTATGACCCTGCCGGGTCTTGGCCAGTGCTACGGTCTTCCCTCTCCGGGCGACGGGGAAGAGCGCATCTTTGCTCAAAGCGCATGTGCCGGTGTCAGCAATGACCCGCCCAATCCTACCGTCTTTACCATTGACGAGCAAAGGACCATTACCAAAATGGGCACATATCATTATGCCTCCGGCGAATCACCGGGAACAATTGGGCTAAGAGACGAGCAGGGCAAGACCTACGGCCCCTGGCAGGCAGAGGGTGAACCGGGCCAGGGAGGCGTTCCCAATGCTTACTGGATAGTCTACTTGTCTCCGAATGTGGATTTGCCCGCCGGAACTTATACTATTATCGACTCAAGCCCATCGACCTGGTCCTATACCTCCGAGAGCAATGATTGCGGACTTGCCACAGTTATCGGTCTTAAGGGTGGCAGCGGCGGCAGCGATAAAGGAAAGTCTGCCCCCTGTGCCGGAGATGGAGCGGACTATTCGCCCAGAAGTCCAACCGACCTTTACACAGCCGGACCGGGACTGGCCCCAGGCGTGTACAATATCTGGTACGGCAAAAGAACCGGCACCCAGATAGGAACGCCGGATAAATGGAATCAACTGGGGTCGCAGGAGCTGGTGAGCGGCAAGTTCTATGTCTTTGATGTGGTTGCAGCCAATCTGGGCGAGGCTACACCCCAGACAATCAACCCCATGCTCACCAATCCTGCCCCCGGCAGGTCTTTGGTCTGGATGAAACTCAGCTCCGAGGATGCTTACGTGGTCTGCTTTGACGGACCTCTGGGCAGCGGCTTGCAGCTGGCCGGTGCCTGGAAGATGTCCGGACATCAGGAAGGCTTTAACGATTGGAAGGCGGACCTGAATTTAAAGAAGGACGGCACCCTGGAATGGACGGAGACGGAGGGGGCCAATGTGGGAGCCAACCGACAGGGAACCTGGCAGTTCGACGGAACGGTACTTACCCTGATGTGGGTATCGCCGGGCGGGGGACAGACCTTCTGGGTATCGAGGTCTGTGGCGGAAAATTCCATATCTTCCGGCACTTACACCGCAGAGAGTGCTCCAGGAGGAACCTGGTCTGCCATGAGGGTGACGGAGGGTTTCTAAGAGAAGTAAAAAACCCAATCTAGATAGGCCTTCTCGGGATCTTCATGAGAGGCCAGAGAATCTTTTTTTCGGGCTTAATTTAGGGGAAATCATCCGGCAAGATCGCTCCGCCCTCCGGCTGCCCCAGGCAGACAGAGGTGCCAGGTGTTCGATTGCTCCTGATTAGATTTTCCCTTCAATTCCGGATGCCCTCAAAAAATATAAAATTTTATGAATGAAAATAAGACCACATTGAAATATAAAGCTTTATATCTTTGAGATGCATCCATCCCCCTACAACCGTACGAATATAGAATGCATAAAATCCTTCTTACTCACATCAGGTGAAAGATATGAATAAAATCTTGATATCGATAGTCCTCATTATATCTTTAGTGGGGTGTGCAATTGCCGTAGATAGAAGCGGCGTAGAGCTGCTACCAGGAGAAGCGAGAGCTGAGAAGTTGTTTGAGCTGGGCATCGGCCAGCCATGGGTAGGCGGCAATCCGCCGTCTTCCAGCGCAGCTGACCACATCTTTTCTCAATACTTCTGGTCCTACAAAGGATCGACCCCCAAGAAGCATATTGAGAGCCCAAAGAAGCATGTGATAGTGGACAGCACGCCGAGCACGGTTTATTTTAGCTATCAGATGCAAGCTGTGCCGTACACCCAATATCAAAGCAATGCCGCCTACACAGGAGGAAACTCCTTGTGGATACTGGGCTCTTCCAGCTGGTCCCAGTATGCCAAAGTTCCCCAGTGGTCCGGCCTCACTCTGCTGGCAACCTCTTCCACGGGAGGCAACGGCTATCTGTATGAGATAACCCCTGATGGAAAGCTATCCAAGGAAAGCTTCTACTTCTTCCCAGGCAGCAGCCAGATTGACTTCTATGCAGATACAATTGGTCAGCATGTACTGCTCTTCATTATCGGCGGCCAGGTAAGCAATGCCATAGTCATCGATGTTACCAGCACCTATCCGCCAACATATCCACAGACAACTCCCAGCTATCCGCCCGCCCAGATTGTTCCTCCTGCGACAGGAGACACACCAGTGACTATTGTCTCAAAGGGGATGAAAGGATATCAGGTATTCCTGGATGGCAATTACATAGGCACGGATGGGACCAGTAGAGACTTACTTGATGGAAGGTTCAGCTTTCGTGTAGTTGGTGGTAGGAACCACGATGTTCGGATCTATGATGGCCAGTTCAACTACCCGAAGACAATGTTCTTCACAAGAGGAGTTCAGAAGATAATCTACGTGGAACCGGGAACAGCGGTCTATATTTAAGCCGCCATCTTATTTTTTCTATTGCATCGGCAAAGTACTTATTCCAGAAGTATAGATCTGATGAGCGCGGGGTTAGCCAAGCTGGCCAAAGGCGCAGGACTTAAGATCCTGTCTCGCAGGAGTTCGCGGGTTCGAATCCCGTATCCCGCATGATTTAGTCTATTGATATCGATTTCTATTTTTGACTGCCTTACTAGACTTTAGTCGCGATCATATAAACCTTTGCGGGTCATTTGCAGGTGACACTGTCGCGTAACCTCCTTGAATTTCAATGAGGAAGCCCTACCAAGTCATCCATTTGGCATGATCTCTTTGACATTCCAAAAAGAAATATTAGTAATAAATTGTTTAAATTATATTCATTTAAATTGATGGAAGTAAAAATAAAAATTATATATAAATCACATCGATGCTAGTATTTCTGCTTTCTTTTTATCGTACTCTTCTTGAGTTATAAGTCCGGCGTCAAACATATTTTTCAACTTGGTAAGCTTTGCCATTGGATCATCTGCAACTGTAGTTGGTTGGTTTCCTGCTCCAACATTTCCAACAACAATATGCCCGGCTTTGGCTGAATCTTCTTGCATCTGTCTTTGTCGTCTATTTTCATTAGCTTCTTGTTCTTTTTCTTGTGCGATTGAGTAGGCTTTTCGTGCCTCAGTTTTTGGGAGTTTATCAACGGTTATTTTATTATTTTTAGCTTCAAATGTTAGTTTAGCTCCCATAATGCCTTCATTCAATTTTACGTTTATAAGATCGCGCCAAAGGAAATCATCAAACTTGCATCCTAGTAATCCAGGATGGTAGAGAATGAAACGCTTATTCGTTAAAACAACGGTATCCGGTTTAAGTCCTGCAATAGATGTTTGGGAAACGGAAAAGATTATAGACTCTTCAGAAGTTAAAATTTCGTTTACCTTTGACATACAGGCGTTGAGTGGTGCATCTTGTGGCATTCTTTTATCCCTCCAATTGGAATGCTATTTATAACATCTTTAATCTGACGCTATAGGGCGGGCCGGGCCTTACTAATGAGCCGGGTAGTTTCGGGCCGATGTGCTGCAAGGGCCGGATTTCTTTATATGTATAGAATATGTACGCAATTGGCTCCTAAAACGTCGCGATATATTCATAGATGGTTCTAATGAAATGTATTTTATAATCAAAATGGAAATAATTCTTGAAAAACCCCTTTAATTATCATTGTGCAGTATATCACAATTGTACCAATTTTTGGAAAATATTGTCCTTAAAGGGATATATAAAATATATAAAAAGATGGTTGTAAATGAAGGTATGAGTAATATTGAAGATAAATCTAAAGGTATGGTGAATATATATGAGGTTTGAAGAATCGTGCGAGAACTATGCTATCAATGCAGCCGACGACGGTTTTGAAACAGATCCCGTGATCAGTGCGGGCAAGGAAAAGGCAGAAATTGTAGAAAAAGTCAATGAACTCCGAAGCCAACGTTGGGGATTTTGCTCATTAGCTCCTGATAATGGTAGTGCGAAGATTGTTATTTGTGACAAAATAGCTTTTGAAACATCAGTTAATAATGAACTCAGTGAGATGCAAAACTTGGCAAGACTAAATTCCATCTTTAATAAACTCAACCCATTATTTCATGAAGTTCAATTAAAATATCCTGCATTAATCTCGCCTACATTGTCGGGAATTGAGCATATGAGGAGCGAAAGCATCCATAAAATAAATACCTTCATGAGCAGAGTGAAAAATGAAGTTGCCTATAGATCAGGATTGCAGTCAAAAGGGCAAACTTTGGATCAAGTTTTGGCAAATCCTCAATTCAAAAAATTTAAAGAGGATCATGAAAAATATATCCTTGCGGAAGAAGCAAAAATAAAACAATTGGATTTTTATAGTAATCAAGTTAAATCTATTATACAAGGAGATGAATAAATATGTTTGAAACTGTTAATAAGTTTGTCAGAAGCATAAATACATGCAGCAACAAGCACGCAAAAAATATCGGGCTACCTTCTCAGGTTCAAAACGTGCTTGGTACTGACAATATTATCCAATGGGTGATATTAAAAGATCCTGAAAGTTCTAAGGAATTTGTTCTGATTTGTGGAATTGATGAGTACAAAGACATTATGAATATTATAAATAAGTCTAAGGAGTGATTAACATGGGATATGATGAAGAAATGGCCGCAATAGAAAAAGCGTACAACGAAAGGGAAGCAAAAGAATCTGATAAAGTAGATAAAGCATTCAAGCCCAAAGAAACTGAGGAAATGTACCGCGAGCACTTGATTGCAAAAGCCGCCGAAGATCATCACCAGGCGGAGGTAGACAAGCTCAAATGTATGTCTGAGGACGAATTGCAAGCCGCCTATGAAAGAGCTGAGCTAACCAAGGATCTTGAATCTGACAGATCGGACATACCTTGGTTCTCTAAGCCAAAAGATAAGGGAATATCAAAGCAAGTGCTAAAATTTAGCTAAATATATATGGAGATGATAATAATGACTTGGTTAAGTCACCATAGAAATAAAGTAGCGGCAACCGAAATTACAGATAAATACGCAGAATTTTTTAATAAATCTGTTGTAATAAAATTAATTAGTGGAGAAAAGCTTACTGATGTAATTTTGGAAGAAACCGCGAATAATATCGTCCTAGACAAATTTGGAATTTTAGGTAAGTTTTCAATAAAAATGATACGCTTAGCTTAAGGGATTTGTGACAAATCATTTTAATTTTTTGAATGCTTGATAATTAATTCAGGAGAAGATTTATGCAATCTATTATATAAATATATAGGAGTTGATAAAAAGATGAGATTGAAGAAATTAAATCCTGAAGAAATTTTACAATGTAAGAATATGCGAAAACGGCACCATATAATTGTTTATAGAAATTTGTTGATACAAATATTTACCGATACTATGAAAAAAGATGATTGGGAATAAGGAGCTGGTGAAAATGGAAATACAAAGAAATTGGATAAATCAAATTTGTAATATATTGACATATGATTCAAAAGGAAAGTTTTCGATTGCTGCAAAAGTCGTCTCAATGAATAATGATTTTGTGATGGTAGAAAACTCACATGGATTTAGGAGTTTGCTCAGAAAATATCATATTATAGATATTAAAATTTGTACAGGATACTACCGAAATATCGGGCAAATGAATTCTGAGCAGCGGAATTTGGAAATACTTTAGTAAAATAAACACCTTAGAAATAAAAGTTAATAGTTTTCGTTAACTAATATACAAAGTCATAGATAGATTTAAATAGATTGCAAGACTATTAATGCTTGTTATTTTGGGTTTAGGTTTGGCCGCCTAAACCCTTCAGTTTCCGCAAGGAAAATGAAAAAGAAATAACGATAGGCGGAAATTGAATTTAAGAAAACATCACTGTAAAATATCATGCTGATGCTTTCTAAAAATTCTATTTTTCTGCTATTATAAAATATCGACAAAAAAAAGAGGTAATGGAATTATGACAGGAAATTCAAGAACGAAAAATACGAAAAGTAATTATAAAAATTGGTTAGAAAAAATCAGAAAGGACTCTATTAAGGCAATCGAGCAAAAAGAGAAGTTCATAAAAGATCTAGCGGAATTATCAAGCATGTGAAAAAATATAAGGAGTTGTAAAACTATGGATATAAATAATACTAATCCTATCACGGATAATGAGGAATTTGCAGAATTCCAGAATAAAATTATAATTTCACGTATATGCAATCAACCGGAACCATTACATGGAAGGCTAATCAGAGTATCCAAGCTATTCCTCACAATAGAAAGGAAAGATGGAAGTATCGTCTCTGTTGCCAAATCTGCTATAATGGATATCAGATTAATTAAGCATCAGGGTGGCGTTTAGCATGGCTGCTAATACTTCTTGTAAATCTGATAGCACGCCAAAGATATTATTTATTTCTGGTTTGCAAAGATCACTTTTGCAAATTGATGAAGATCAGAATATAGAAAGCATTCTTGCAGATAAGTGCGCAAAATATATAGAAAGTGAAATGCATATAAAAACCATTGGTAAAGAAATGTATTTCTATGAAAATGGGGTTTATAAAAGCGCTGCCGAAGATGTCATAAGAACATATTTGACAAACATGTTTTTCAATCTATATAATCCATATGGAGAATCTATTTCTAACAAAAAAATGCAAACCGAAATAATATATAAAATTCAGACATTAAGCAGAATAAAATTAGAAGATTTTGATAAAGATATATTTATAATTAATATGAAGAATGGGTTATACAATTGGTCTAAGGGAGAATTTAAAGAGCATGATCCTGAATATCTAAGTATTATACAAATACCAGTTATCTATGATCCAGTTGCTACATGCCCAAATATTGATAAAATGCTTGAAGTAGCGGCAAGGCCCAAAGATATCACTAAGCTTTATGAATTTGTGGCCTATTTGCTTTATCGAAGTTATCCAATACAGAAATTCTTAATCTTATTTGGGCCGCCAAATACGGGAAAAAGCGTATTCTTGGACATCCTGATTAAGTTTGTAGGTACTCAAAATAAATCTTCGGTATCCCTTCAAGATATAGTAAAAGATAAACCGGCATTAGTTGAATTTTTCGGTAAGTTGGCAAATCTTTGCAGTGAATTAAGTAAAGATATGATAGGCAATACCGGCATTATCAAAAGTTTAATTAGTAATACTGATCCAATTAGAGCACGCGATTTATATAAATCCTCCATTAACTATATTAATTTTGCAAAACTAATATTTTGCACAAACATAATACCGCCTATAGAGGAAGATATAGCAGGTTTTGCCAAAAGAGTAGAGATCGCAAAATTTGAGCATGTTTACACAAAAGAAGACTATGATAAAAATTTTTTGGACTCATTAACAAGTCCTGAAGAGCTATCAGGATTATTTAACAAGGCCATTAAGCTTTTGCCGGATCTAATTAAGAGAAATGCCTTTACTAATCAGCTAACAACGGCGGAAGCTAAAGAGATGTATTCTGAAAGATCAAAACCAGAGGAGAATTTCTTTGATAAATTCGTTAGTGAAACCCCAGGTTTTTATTGTGTCAAAGTGGATTTATATAATTTTTATAAACAATATTGTGAAAAATTGAAAATATCAAATAAAAACCAAAATCTTTTTGGCAGATGGATAACTAAGAATGTTAGTTGGTTAGAAGGTAAAAGCAATAGCGGAACACATGTTAAAGGTAAATCTGTTGCAATATGGCCTAATACTACTTTCAATGAAGAATCGTTTGATATATGGAAAGAAGGTAATATTTTATAAAAATCAACTAATTTTTTTAAAAGAAGACATCTATAGCAGCTTAATTTTGCTGCTATTTGTTTTTAAAATATCTATAGCATTTATAGCAAATCTATAGCAGGTTAAAACACTATCTATTAACCTCTTTTCCTTTAAATGCTATAGAACTATAGATAAATAGAGTATAACATTTATGTATAAATCTAGATCGTATATAATAAAAAGTTTATAGGCCATTTTTTCGCATTATCTATAGCAGCTATCTTGATAGCGGTTTTTTTTGGGTGCTGCTATAGATGTGCTTGCCGATGATGGTTTCTTTGCTATAGATTTATTTAGATATTCTGAGAAAAACTCTTTGCCAAAACCACGTATTCCACGTCTTTTTGCTCCCTCTATCCCTTAATTCAAAATAATTGATAGAAGTTAAAAAGACTGATCCATACCAATAGAACTTATATAGGCCAAATTAATTATCAAAGTACTTATTAAAAATCGAAGAATAGTTAAGGGATTATGAAAAGGTAAATGGTGGGTCCCGTCGCAACGGGGGGACCATTTACTTACAAGTTATATATGGTAGCACTTGGAAGGGCCAAAATAGGGGAAAAAGCTATTTGAACAAACAAGCCATTTCATAGTTTATAGGTATGAATCGTTTTTCTCTCTGCTATCGGTATAATCGATATGCACCGACACCATTTTGTAAACCTATTTTCCATATCGCAAACCCATGATGATCGAGCTAGAAGTGTATTTATAATAATATTTGGCTCTTTTAGAGCATAGCGATTTTAAGCATATTCCTGAAAGTTACACGTAGTCGCTCCTATTTTTATCTGCTTTGTCAGAAGGATAGAGTTATAAGAAGAAGCTAGGAAAAAAAGACTTGTCGCAATTCTAGAGATGACCACCAAAACCTTTTTTGCTAGAAAGTTCAACCACAAGTTATGAGAATATTACTAATTTTGATCCTATCTTTGCTGTTAGTGTCGGTATCTATAGCAAAACAAGAATCCTTGACTATGGGGCCATACAAGGTTTCATTTGATCTAAACACGACACACGAATATAGTATCAATAATACCATACCTGTTGAATATGCAGAGACTTACGGTGGCATATCTTACGTTAGTTACCAGACAGAAATAAACGACAGCAACAATATTGCATTCATTACTATAAGTTATTTTTCGAGTAATCAAATGAACAAGGACATTGATGAGATGAAATCTAATATCAGAGATACTCTTTTAAATTCACCATATTACGACTATGATACATATGATAGAATAATCGATGGCAAATCAGGTATTCTTGGAGTAGGAGAGAACTACGAGGGAGATTCTAACCGGTTTATTGCACAATATTGGCCGATGTTCAACATGTCCGGTGATACCAAAGTATCAATAAATTCCTATTATCCGTGGGATGACGGAACACTTGGTCTGCTAAAAACAATTCACGTTGAAATGGTGGGAAAACTACCTATTTAAAAAGTTTCTAATTGGTTGTATACAACCAACAACCAATTTTCTCTAATAACCCTAATACCACTATTTATAATATATTACTTTATATTCATCTCTATCTCAAAGTAATCAATATCATATAATCGCATAAATTCCAATGCGATTAATGCGAAACCTAAGTCTTAGCTAAAGATCGCTAAATTAGTTGTTAGTTGTGTACAACTAATTCACGACTTTTTATAATTAATAGCAATTTCCTCTTATCAGAATTTAGCGGCTTGATATCAATATGATCTTTCAGAGTATCCAATAATCGCGAAAAATTGCCTTTATCCATCCTTAGTTTTTGGCGTGCATCCTTCGCGAGCATCTTGCCGCCATTTGCCGCGAGCAAGGCCCGGAGGATCTCGCCTCTGTCTTTCTGTAGTGGCTGTGGCTCGATCTTCTCTAGCTTTGCCAGCCTTTGCCTATCAAGGGCGATGTCCAAGGCCAAACGCTCTATATCCGTGTCCTGGCGGGCTTCCAGCTCTGCTATCTTGGCCCGAAGCTTTGATATCTCAGAGATCCCTTCAATTAATCGCTGATATTCAGAGATCGGTATTGTGATAAGTGCGGATTCCATGAATATCAGCCCTTTATAACCTCAAAAATTGGTCGTATTTTGATCTTTTGACATCATCAGCTAAATGCAAATATCTCATTGTAGTAGTTATGTTATTGTGTCTCATTACAAGCTGAATAGTAAGCAAATCACAACCATTTTTTACCATTAATGAGGCAGGAGTATGTCTAAAGAGAACATGTGCACCGCCTTTCTTGGTTATTCCAGCACGTTCTTTAAAATAAATTGTTAAGCGGTAGATTTCTTTGCGGTTAAATCGGCTTCCATAATCTGTAAAAAACAATGGCCTTCTGCCTTCAAGTTCAAAATCTGGTCTAACTGATAAGTATTCGCGTAAGGTTTCAACAGCTTCTTCACTTAAATAGGCAACTGCAGTTTTGCCGCCTTTGCCGTCTCTAACAATAAGGGCTTGATTAACGAGATTAATATCCTCTATATCGAGGTTACAAAGCTCCGATGCACGAAGGCACGCATAAAAAGCGGTTTTAAACATCGCGAGATGCTTGATATTATTTATTTTATCAAATATTTTGTTAACTTCGGAGGATGTAAAGAAAAACGGTATTTCATTAGCCCGTTTAAGATTAGGGAATTTTATATCTTGCCCTAACATTTTATGATAGTCTTTTATCGCAAATGAGTAATTAGCGACAGAAGAATTTGATAAATTTCGATCTAGCAAATGATCTCTGTATTTTTGTGCCATTTCAGGTGATGGTTCCTTATCACCACAAAATTCAAAATACTTTGATACTCGGAAAAGGTAATCTTCCAATGTGCTTGGTCTTACTCCTCTATTCTTTAAATATCGCTTGAATCGTCTAAGCTTGGTGTCATTCCCTGGTAAGTCCCAAGATATAGCCTGTAACTTCTGCCTCATCCTTACACCTCGCGAAGCAGTCCAAACAATAGAATAAGATCCCTTGAAAGAGATCCATCATTAAAATCAATATCAAAGGGGTTAAGGGGGTAGCTACCCCCTTAGCAGGACTTAAGATCCTGTCTCGCAGGAGTTCGCGGGTTCGAATCCCGTATCCCGCATAAAAACATCCATTAAATGGCGATTTTTTGAAGATCAAGAAGATTTGACGGGCAGATATTTGACCGACAGGTATATAGACTAAAGTGCACCTCGTTAATAGGCTTCATTTGCATTGATTCAAAAAAGCTGTTGAGATGTTTTTGCGAGCACCGATCGATTCTTGAAATCGATAAAAAGGATAAATAGAAAAAATGAGATTTGGAAATGGCAGAGACGGCTTGAATATTGGTCCAGGAGAGACGACCGACGTGGCATGTTCCGATTTGGGACGTGGTACCGGGACACCTTTCTCTGAAAAATGGATCCAAGCCTGCATATTCCCAGGAATGCTTGCCAAAAGCACAGGCGAAAGGCCTGCTAAGCAATCAAGGCGATATTAAAAGGATTTGATTATAATATTATTGTCATTTCGTTTTAACAAAGTAGCATTCTTCCCCAAGTGCCTCTGCAGCCGGTTGAAGTATCTCTCCGTATTAAGAGACAACAGATACGACTCAACCAGTTTCTTTTCGGATCCGCATCAAAGGACTTCAACCAAATCAAAGATCGAAACCTAAAATTATCTAGAGGCAAGAATGTCATTTGGAAATTTAAATATCATAGATCCGCTTTGCCGAGCATTGGCCAAGGAAGGATACACTGCACCGACACCCATACAGACGCTGGCTATACCCCATCTCTTGAATGGAAAAGACCTGATGGGCATCGCTCAGACAGGCACAGGCAAGACCGCAGCATTCGTGCTGCCCATACTGCAAAAGATATCGGAACAGCACCGGCCCTCCCCCCCCGGAGTTCCGCGCGCTCTGATTATTGCACCTACCAGAGAGCTGGCCGCACAGATAGACCAGAGCTTTGCCACATACGGCCAGTTTATGCGCTTCCGGCATACAGTCGTATTCGGTGGGGTCCGTCAAGGGCCGCAGGTCAAGATGCTTTCTCAAGGCGTTGATGTCCTGGTTGCCACACCCGGCCGGCTGCTCGACCTGATGAATCAGGGCTACATTATGCTGAGGGGCGTAGAGTTCTTCGTCCTGGATGAGATAGACCGCATGCTTGACATGGGTTTCATCAAGGATATGCGCCGGATAGTCGCAGCTCTGCCGCCAAAGCATCAATCGCTTTTCTTCTCGGCCACCGTGTCCCGGGAGACAGGCGAGTTTGCAGAAAAGCTTCTCACCGATCCCGTACGCATCGAGGTCACTCCCCAGGCCAGCACTCTCGAGTGCATCAAGCAGAGCGTTTTCTTTGTGGATCAAAACAATAAGTTTCCGCTATTGCAGAGGCTTATCGTAGATGAAGATATGGAACGCGTCTTGATCTTCTCACGAACCAAGCACCGGGCGGATAAGATCGCTGAGGCGCTCAACAAGAGCAGGATCAACGCCGATGCCATTCACGGCAACAAGTCGCAAAACCAGCGCACCAAGGCCATGCATGATTTCAAATCCGGCCGCTTGCGGGTGCTTGTGGCAACGGATATTGCCGCGAGGGGAATTGACGTTGATGAAATATCCCATGTGATTAACTTCGATCTGCCCAACGAGCCGGAGAGCTATATCCATCGCATCGGTCGCACGGGGCGTGCCGGAGCGGATGGCAAAGCATATTCGTTTTGCGCTGCAGATGAACGCAATTTCCTGCGCAGCATTGAACGGCTGATACGGACGAAAGTAGCGGTCATGGAGCACCAGTACCATTCCGAAACGGCAAAGATGGCCGTGGGGGCCGCAGCCGAATCGGCCAATTCCTATCGAGGGAGGGCCACGGCGAGAGGGTCCCGACAGGAGAGCGCGCACAAATCAGCACCCAGAAAGCCGTATCCGGTCAGGCGACGCTAGTTGGGTTGAAAAATACTGGAAAATCCGATTTGAGGCTATTTTATACCCCAAAATAGCCGACTATTTTTTTTAGAAATAATTGCCTGGTATACTCGCAGAAACGCTCGCCTCTTTATACGTTGATATTCATTCTGCTCTGAAGAGAACTAACATTTTAAGGGAGTGAGATTGAGATGAAAATTGTCCAGGTAAAAGACGTACATAGCAAGCCCAATGCGCATGGAGTGGATGCCAGAAGCATCAGCGATACAGAGAACGCCCAGGTGGCGCACATCACATTGCAGCCGGGAGAGTCTCTGAAAAAGCATATCACCCCCGTGGATGTGGTCTTCTACGTCCTGGAAGGCCGGGGCGTGGTGGAGATAGGCGAAGAGAGAGCCGAAGTGTTAGCGGATACGCTAATCGAAAGCCCGGCCAAAATTGCGCACCGCTGGATAAACGAGAGCCATGAGGCGCTGCGCATATTAGTGATAAAGACGCCCCGGCCCAAAGAAGCCACCAAGATGCTGTGAGAGGAATGATTGCCATGTCGATTGATGAGAACAAAGCCCTCGTCCGCCGCTTCTTTGCCCAGGGGCCTTCCCAGGGTGACCTGAAGTCTGCGGACGAGCTGCTGGCCAATGATTTCACCCTGCACGTACCGCTTCCCTGCTCGCCGGGTGTTCAGGGAATGAACGAGGTGATTCTTGCCTGCCGGGCCGCTTTTGAGCATCTCGATGTTACTGTTGAGGATATGGTGGCAGATGGAGAAATGGTTGCCGCCCGCTTCACAGCCCGAGGCATTCACAAGGGCACTTTCATGGGTTTGCCAGCCACCGGCAAGAGCATAACCATGACGGGCATTGAGATATTTCGCATCGAGAACGGCAGGATTGCAGAGCTCTGGGGCGAGGCCAATCTGCTGGGACTGATGCAGCAATTGGGAATATTGCCGCCATTGGGAGAGCAAGGATAGGCTATTTCAGAATCCTCACAGCACGCATTGATTGCAGTCCTGGCAGCCGCACTTGATGTTGGTGATCTTCCATCTCAACGCCCAGCGCTTCATATCCTTGACGATATCGATGATCTCAAGACCGCTCTGTGTGAGAGTGTACTCGCTCTTCACGGGAAAAGATGTGCTGTCCACCCTGTTCTTGACGAGGCCTTCCTTCTCCAGCTCCCGCAGGCGCGCCGAGAGCACCTTCTGGGTGATGCCGAAAAGGCAGCTTTTCAGCTCGGAAAAGCGCCGGGTGTGCCCTTCGCCCTTGTAAAGCTCCAGGAGAATGAGCAGCGTCCATTTTCTGGCGATGTACTTGACGGTCAGGTTTACAGTGCATCCTTCCTGCATGGTATCTTTGCAGAAACGCTCTAGGCTAAATACCTTGGTATCCTTAGTATACCATAATTGAGATCAATTAAAATGGAGGATAAAGAAAATGGCTGCCATTGAGAAACCGGATATGTTCTGCTACCAGTGCTCCCAAACGGCCGGAGGCACAGGCTGCACCATCAAAGGAGTATGTGGAAAGGAAGCGATTGTGGCACGTTTGCAGGACAACCTGCTCTTTGCCATCAAGGGGATCAGCGCCTACCTTTACCATGCACGGGAATTGGGCTACACCGACCCGGAGGTAGACGCCTTCATCGAGCGGGGCTTCTTCTCGACTCTTACTAATGTCAACTTCGATCCCCAGGAATTTCTGAACCTGGCAGTCAAGGCGGGGGAGATGAACATCAAGACCATGCAACTGCTCAAGAAGGCGCACATCGAGACCTTCGGCGAGCCCACTCCCACGCAAGTGAAGACCGGCACAGTCAAAGGGCACGGCATTCTGGTCACCGGCCACGACCTGCATGCTCTGGACAAGCTCCTGAGCCAGGTGGAGGGCACAGACGTTTTCGTCTACACCCACTCCGAGATGCTGCCCGCCCACGGCTATCCGGGCCTTCGAAAGTACAGGAACCTGGCCGGAAACCTGGGGGCGGCCTGGTTCGACCAGCGAAAGCTCTTCGCCCGGTATCCCATGGCTCTGCTTGGCACCTCCAACTGCTTCCTTATCCCCAAAGAGGAGTACATAGATCGCATGTTCACAGGCGGGCCGGTTCACCTGCCCGGGGTAAAGCACATCGACGGCTACGACTACTCCGAGGTGATCGCCATGGCCCGCTCACTACCCGAGCTGCCCGACGCGCCGGGCGAGTACATGCTCACCACCGGCTTTTCCATCACGGTCTTGCTGGGCCATGCTGCCAAGATCAAGCAGCTCGTGGAGCAAGGCAAGATCAAGAGATTCTTCCTGGTAGGCGGCTGCGACGCGCCCCTCAAAAAGTCGGACTACTACCGCGAGTTCGTGCAAAAGCTGCCCAAAGATACCGTGGTGCTCACCCTGGCCTGCGGCAAGTTCCGCTTCAATGACCTGGACCTGGGCGACATCGAGGGCATTCCCCGGCTCATCGATCTGGGTCAGTGCAACGATGCCATCGTGGCCCTGGAAGTGGCCCAGGCGCTGGCAGGCCTCTTCGGCGTAGGCGTGAACGATCTGCCCCTCACATTGGTGGTAAGCTGGATGGAGCAGAAAGCTGTGGCCATTCTCTGGTCCCTGCTGGCGTTGGGAATCAAGGGCATTTACCTGGGGCCCATTGTGCCCGGCTGGATCAATGCGGATATGCTCAAAATCCTGGTGGACAATTACGACATCAAGCTGATCAGCACACCGGATGAGGATATCAAAAAAATGATGGGATGAAGGGCTGTACGCCCTCCCCCCATAACTCTCGGGATCTATGGTGTTGCCGGAATCCTGAAAGAACACAAAATAATTAAAGATTTGCTTATGCCAAAGAAGGACAACTTAATTAATTTGGATACATTTGGTTATCACAATCATCTATATCATCTAGAATCTACAATCATTTTGTAGAGGTAAGGGCGATGTTGATGATAAGAGGTTTAATCTGAATTGATATATCGCCCCGCCCTAACTTCTAAAAAATTCGTTTTTCTGCTATTCCACAGCCAATAGACGAGCACATGGCCTTTTCAAAAATTAAAAAAAAAATATTTATTTCCTTCCGCCAGACGCCGGGCGAGCGGCTCATTCCGCCCGCAGCGCCTCGATGGGATCAAGCTTTGCGGCCCGGTTGGCCGGATAGACCCCGGCGATAGTCGTGGTAACCACCCCGAAGAGCAGCCCCAGCAAAAGGGACTGGGCAGTTATGGCCGACGGAAGAGATGCCAACGATCCTATGAGATAGGAGACCGTCACCCCCATAACAATGCCTATGATACTGGAGACCACCCCCAGCACTCCTGCCTCCAGAAGATACTGCATGCGAATGTCCCTTGTGGTTGCGCCCAAGGCCTTCATGACCCCTATCTCCCGAATCCTCTCTTTTACAGTGAGCATCATGACATTGGCGATGCCAATCCCCCCCACCAGGAGCGAAATAGCACCTATGCCCGCCAGGGCATACTTTATCATGGACAGGATGCTCATGAGCGAGGCGAGCATATCGCGAGCCGTAGTGGCATCATAGGCCTCGTCTTTGTGATATCTTTTCAGGTCGTTTTTTATCTTCACAATGATGCTTTCCACCTGCTCCGGATCAAAAACGGTTACCTGAAAGGAGCCGTAGTAGTAATTGTCCTCGCCTATCAGCTCCTTCATGGCCTTGTGCGTAACGTACATCTGATTGTTATCACTGCTACCCGGGCCGCCAAAAGATGTCTGCTTGGATTCCTCCAGCACGCCTACCACTTTGAAGTCCATGTAGCGGTCTTTGAGGTAAAGCCGGATCTTGTTTCCCGGCGTGACCTTCATGCGGAAGAGATCCTGCGATACGCCGTTTCCTATGACTATTGACTTATAATCGGAGCCCGTAAGGAACCGGCCTTCTGCCACATCTCCCTTGAGCGTCTCCTCTTTATCCGGTTCCACACCGGTGAGACTGGCTGAGGCATTGGTACTCCGGAAGGAGACCACCACGTTGGCCGAGGTCCGAGGGGCAACATTCTTCACGCCCACCACATTCTCCAGGACCTTGGTGTCCTTATCCGTGAACTTGGCAGGCTCAGCCGGATTTCTATTGGCCTGGTCGCTGTGAGAGGACACCCCGGAGTAAAGCCCCTCGCCCACAGAGAGCATGACCACTATAGCCATAACGCCGATGATTATGCCCAGAGAGGACATGAGCGTCTTGAAGCGATCGGCCCGAAAGCCGACGGCAATAAACTCCAGTATGTCAGGAAGATTCATCTGCCACCTAAACTTTAAGACGCTCGATTTCCATTCGGGGAATTGTTGTTGCTCTTGGGGGAGAGCTTTCGTCTGCGGTACAGATATCCGCCCGCGATGAGCACAATCAGAGCGACTGCGCCCGCGGGCAGAAGGTAACTACTCTGCGTGCTGGTATCCTTAGGCGGAGTATAAGTGGTAACGTAGGCTTGGGACGTGTGCCAGTTGTCTCCGTTTTTGAATTTGGCTGCAAAGCTCAGGTTGACCGGATTTTGAAGGGTTTTTGAAACATCCGTTGACTTTATGCCAAAGCTGATGGTGAAGACCTCATCCGGGTCCATGGTGCCGATATAATATTCATCAGGCGAGAATACAATTCCCTTCGCAAAAGGCACAATGGTGACCGCATTGAGAGTGTTTTCTCGGGGATTGGCTACATTGAGGTTGAAGATTGATGCGGCAGCCTCAGCGCGGGCCAGGCCCACGGGTGTATCATCCACTTTGACGAGAATTTCGCGGTTGATGGTGGTCATGTCATATCCGCCCACAACCTGGAAGTCCAGGAGATACGTTCCGCTGGATATGTTGTCCGCCGCTCGAATCTTGTAGTAGACCGTGATCTTGTCGTTGGGGCCGATCATGCCCAGATCCTGGCGATCTTCTGTGAGCACCTCCAGCTCCTTTGTGCTTTTTAAAGATGTTCTGTTAAGGGGCGTGGAGAGAAGTGCGGCCTGGGCAGAGCTGCCCGATCCTGCATCTTTTCCTACTCCGTAGGAGGCAGCGCCGCTGGCCAGCTCGATGGCCAGCACAGCCTCGTCTCCGGGCAGGAGCACGGCAGGAGTCATAGTCGACTGTATGTTCACAGGCATGCGATACTCGTAAGCTGCTGCAAAGCCAGATGCCAGCAGGAGCAGTAATAAAATTTGAATCGATCGTAACATGTTCATGATGCGCTCTCCAGAATGCGTCCGTCTCGAAGCCTTATGACGCGACTGCAGTTCTCGGTGATCTCTGGGTTGTGGGTGACCATGATTATGGTTCTGCCATCTTGGTTCAATTTGCTTAGAATTTTCATGACCTCATCGCTGTTTTTGAGATCCAGGTTTCCGGTGGGCTCATCGGCTATTATTATCTTGGGATCATTGGCTAAAGCTCTGGCAATGGCCACTCTTTGCCGCTCTCCTCCGGATATGTTCTGGGGGCTGAAATCAGAACGATGATCAATGCCTATGTCCGAGAGCAGCTTTAAAGCACGCTCCCTTCGCTTCTGGCGCACAACTCCGCTGAGCATCATAGGAAGCTCCACGTTCTTCTGCACACTGATGCGACCGATGAGGTTGAAGGTCTGGAAGATGAATCCCAGCTCTTCTCTTCTTAAGCGAGCCAGCTCATCATCTGAGGTCAGGCTGATGTCCTGGCCTAAGAGCAGGAAACGGCCGCTCGTGGGCCGGTCCAGGCAGCCCACGATGTTGAGGAGGGTGGATTTGCCGCTTCCGGATGGTCCCATGAGTGCAATGAACTCGCCCTCTTCTATCTGCAGGTCAATGCCCTTGAGAACTGCATAATCGCTCTCACCGATGCGATAAGTTTTTTGGATGTCTTTTAGCTCGATAACTCTTGAAATGATGTTCACCTTCAAAGTCACAATCTTATTGTCGGTTTCTTAATTATTATTGTGCCGTCACCCAGCTGGTCTATGGCAAGCTTATCTCCTGAATTCAGGCCCAATTTAAATCTAATGTCCAAAGGAAGCAAAACCCTGCCATTGGCATCCAATTTTGTGATTGTCATCCCATTCAACCTTATGGTTCCCTTTTGCCTATGGAATCTTCTTCCAGTCTCTTCCAGATCGTCAGGCCATGATTGTTCTGGGTCAAGATGAATCCCAGCCCCTTTAGCTCCAATCTGGCTTGCTGGGGGCTCAGTCCACAGGCTTGTGCTACACGCTTTAGTTCTCCGCGATCAAGGATCTGACCCCTTAAACATGGCTTATGTTTTAAGTATTCTCTGATTGCTTTCATGTTTCGATCTCCTATCACCATCAGGTCCTTTGCTGCAAACCAGCCAGGTTTAACCGTGCACGGAACGATATATAAGAACTGAGCCGAACGAACCCATAATCGCTTATGAAAGTCATGTCTGCAAATCCGTCATTAAATGTTCTTTTTTGGATTAAAAGCGGAAGAATGGTTCGAATAACCAAATTGCTGCCATTTATCCACAATAATAATAAACGGAATGAAAATTGCACCTGCTAGGTCAAAATACACCAATATAGCAACGCAAGAAGAGAGCCATTGTGTAGTGAAACGATGTAGAAGTACTTGCGCGGGAAAAGATGTAGGTAAAGGCGAGTCGAATGGCGGCGCCCCACAGCGCCTTAGCAGGATCTTTTCACCCTAGCAACCGCTTCGACTTCGCCTAATTGTGTGCCCCACATGATACCGTGAGGAAACAATGGATATTCCACGGTACTACTTTTATTTAAGTATCCAGCACCAGGAGATAGTAAGCCAGTTATCGTCCTGAGTTAGTCGCTTCATTCCCGATTTGATGAAAAATGGCGACCTGCTACGTAACCACGGATCTCATTATTTCATCCCCTACGCGTTCTGCAAACATACGAATAAGCGTGATTGTGTCCCAAATGAATGTTGCGAGCTGGATCACAGCCACAATGATCTTGGCTACAAGGTAACCTCCACCGGTGGAAACCATCAGGGCAACTGAGGCCACCAATTGAAGCATGTAATAGCCAATTTGTATCCAACTGCCAGTGAACAATATCTTGAGGCAGTAACGAAGCGAGCTGATGAAAGCCCGTTCCTCCCACCCCGATTTGGCGATTTCGACCAAAAAAGCTCCAATCTTCATGGCACAATCTTTGACATTCGCGATCCACCCTGCCGAGCTAGGTCCTCCGCTCAAGGTAGAGATCAAATCGCCTACGTAATTCTTGAGTCTTCCAGCCCAATCGATCATCTTTTGCCCTAAATTTTCGATGAACGTGGCAACCCTCTTGGCCCAGTCAGATTTGCAGTCGATCATGATTCCGATGACTGTACACAATAAGCTGAATATATCGAAGACCACCACCGCGATCTGAATGATTTGCTGGTAGGTGGATCCACCCCTTAAAGTTGGATTGACTTCTAATAAGCGTGTACCTGCGACCTCAAACGCAACAACGCCATCGGGGTCGGTGACAATATCCAAGGTATTACGGGCTATCTCGTTGTTTTCGGCGACATCAGTTTTGATTGACGGGTTCAGAAGCTGGGTTTTTAGATCGAAATTAGCCTGATCGAGCATCGGGGTTCTTTTGGCCAAAATTCTTTCTAAATCGGGATCCTCATTACAAATATCGATCGCATCTTGAAATGCTTTTTCAAATGCTATGTCATCAAATGGCTCTTCCCTGAACACAGGTTTTTTGCATTCCAGAGAGACAAGACGTTTTGCGGACGTTGCAGAGACCTTTGGTGGATGCAGATTGAGCAGTCTATCGATTGCAGCTTGATCAAAGAACTCGGAATTGAACCTAATCCCATTATGGGTAGCAGATGCGAGCATTTCGGCCATAGATATACATCTCCTGTTGATCTATCACATCGACAAGATCAATTTAGTATTACAATATGTCTATACAAAACTTTCGGGACTACAAAGAAGAAATACACGACCGATAATTATTTAAGTTTGCCTTGCAGACGATAAGGAAAAAGTATTGGATGGAAAAAACATGCGTATTCTTACAGGAATAGAAAGAGCTGATTTAAACACCAGCGGTTGGTCTCTGAGCAAGGGTTCTGGTTTACGCGAATTCATACAGCCAATCGAATTTCCCGAAAATTACTTTTATATACCGCCAGAAATTGCTGTTTCATTGAGTGGATTTGATATAATAAATAGCTTTAATGCTAGATTGGGCGTAACTGCGCGAAATATTAATTCAACTGGCTTTGATCTAGTTTATATGACTTGGGCTGATACGATCGTATCGGGTGCACAGGCAACTTGGATTGCAATATCTGATTAATTAGATGATCCCTATTTACCCGATCCATGAACAAATCATATGCAACCCGTTTATATTTTTTTAAAGCTATTAATTAATATTATTATTAAAAATAAGATAGATCCACGTTTTATGGACCTATTACAGATTTCCATCCGATTTCATGATATCCAGGAACTCCAAAACGGAGTATGCCGACCGATTGACGCCAGCACTTCTCTTTGTGGTATCCGTCCCTACGCAGTATAGATTTTTTATAGGAGTTTTCACATCCCCAAAGCCGCAATTTATGCCCCAGGATGCTTTTTCAGGTATCAATTCCTGATAATGAATCATATCGATATGCGTTTCGATGTCCGGTATGTTATCGACTATTGTTTGAAATGCCTTTTTCTTTATTGTCGATGCATCATATTCGCCAGGCAGGGTAAATGCGAAACCTACCAGCTGATTTCCTTTGGGTGCCAGCGTAGGATCATAATTTGAGGTCGGAATTACCCAGGCATATGGGTCGGAGTCAACCCACATCTCCGAGCCATAATTGTTAAAGATTTTTTTGGTCAGGCCCAGCCATATGGTGAGAGAATTGACTCTCTTGATGGACGTTAAATTCTTGGTGTATGCAACGGGAAGGCTATCGATCAGATGGGGCAGGTCGGATGAAAATCCCGAATATACAACGGTATCGCAATCGTAGCTGTCGTCTGTTGTTACAACCCCTTCCACTCGCTCGCCGCATTCTATCCTTTTCACGGCAACATTGGTTTTGATCTCCACGCGATCTTTGGGAAATGATTCCACAATAGAGCTTACAATGGATTGAAGACCGCCTTTAGGATATCCCTGGTCTGTGGCGCCTTCTTTTATAAACAGGTCATATAGTTTTCCTACGTAGGGAACAGTTCTGGGATGATGGGTCTTATTGTCTACGAATCGAGAAATAGGAGCATTTTCTATGGATGTTCCCACCATGAAGTAACATAGCCAGTCGAGAAATCTTCGCGTCGTTATGGAGACCTTATTGGGAAGAATCTGAGAGAGAGTGATACTGGAAAAATCCTTGCCAGCGTTTTTCAGATACAGGATATTGAACAACGCCCTCATCAAGAGCAATCTGTCCGTCATAGGAAGCAATCCAAACGTCAGCCAGGCATTGATGCTCCAGGGGAACGGCTTTATCTCGCTGCCTATTTTCACATAGTATTTTCCAGATGGGATAAACTCTGGAACTATTTTGAAATACCTGTCCATCAGTTCCTTGAGCGGGCCGTTCTCCAGCCTTGTTATGATGTGGGGACCAGTATCGACACGATAGCCGTTTACATCATAAGAACGGCAAACTCCGCCAATGTAACTCTCTTTCTCTAAAATCACTACCTTTTTGCCCTCTCTAGAAAGCGCTAGGGCGGACAATAAGCCACTGATTCCTGAACCAATCACAATGACATCATTCTTTTTCATGATATATTTCTCGAACTAGTTTCCCGAATCATTTCGCGTATTCTTTCGCTAGAATTATTAAGTCTTTTGGCTTTGCAGGGCACCATTTCAATTTAGCGGATCGACCGGCATGCTTGGGAAACACAATACCAAAAACACCCACCGGTTAAAAAACCCGGCGCTCGATCAGATGGACAAAAGGTTAGGCTGAAAAGAGCCTTTATATCTGATAAGGTGATCTTTGCGCTTTGCAGATGGTTTAATGCGTGGGATGACATGATCACCAGGGAAGATGTGGAGCACATCAGCTGGCTTGCCAGCATCAAGATCGAGGATGAGGAGAAAGATGAGTTAGTGGAGCATTTCAACACCATTCTGGAATACTTCCAACAACTGGATGAGGTGGACACAACGGGTGTAAAGCCCACCTACCGTGTGGTGGACCTGGCCAATATCTTTCGAGAGGATGCGGCCTACAAATCCCTCTCTCAGGACCAGGCGCTCAAGAATGCGCCGCGCACAGAAAATGGCTATTTTAAGAGCCCCAGGATTGTGTGATCATGCTCTCTGAATTAAAAGCCAGGCTAAAAGCCGAATCATGCGAGGAATATCTTTGCGGGCTCTTTGAGAAAATCGAGAAGAGTTCGCTCAATGCCTTCACCACTTTGGCCAAAGAGAGCGCATTAAAAGAGGCCAGGCGGTTCGACAAAAATCCGGGACGGGGCCTTTTGGCGGGGGTGCCTATCGCCATCAAAGGGAGCATCTCCACCAAGGGAATTGAGACCAACTGCAGTTCAAGAATACTGCGCGGCTATATCCCGCCCTATGATGCCCACGTTATCGAGCGACTCAAATCAGAGGGGGCCATCATCATGGGAAAGACCAACATGGACGAGTTTGCCATGGGCACCTCCACTGAGACGAGCTGCTTTGGGCCGACAAAAAATCCCTGGGATCAGACATGCGTTCCGGGCGGCTCCAGCGGCGGCAGCGCAGCTGTGGTGGCAGGAGGTGAAGCGCCCTGTTCTTTAGGCTCGGATACGGGCGGCTCAGTTCGCTGTCCGGCATCCTTTTGCGGCATTGTGGGACTCAAGCCCACCTACGGCCTGGTCTCGCGCTATGGCCTGGTGGCCTATGCCAACTCCCTGGAGCAGATCGGCCCGCTCACCCACACCGTCGAGGATACCGCTCTTCTCATGGAGGCCATATCGGGGCACGATGAAAGGGATTCCACCTCGGCAGAGGGGGCGCGCCATAGTTATTTGCCCGGCCTAGAGGATGGCGTCGCCGGCCTGAAGATAGGCATTCCCAAGGAGTATTTCGGCGAGGGAGTGAACAAAGATGTGGAAAAGGCCGTTTGGGAGGCCATTGCCACCCTTGAGTCAATAGGTGCATCCTGGCAGGAGATCAGCCTGCCCCATACCCGCTATGCTCTGGCCGCCTACTACGTCATCGCCATGAGCGAGGCCTCATCCAACTTGGCCCGTTTCGACGGCCTGCGCTACGGAGAACGCATGGGAGAAGACAAGGACTGGCATACTACTTTTTCGGAAATTCGCGCCAAAGGTTTCGGCCCAGAGGTGAAGAGGCGCATAATGCTGGGAACCTATGCCCTCTCTGCCGGCTATTACGGCCGCTACTACCTCAAAGCTCTCCAGGTGAGAACGCTCATCAAAGAGGACTTCCTGCGCGCCTTCAAAGATGTGGATCTTCTCGCTTCGCCAACCATGCCCATTCCCGCCTTCAAGATTGGAGAGCGCATCAACGATCCGCTCTCCCTCTACATGGCCGATGTCTTCACCGTGCCCATCAATTTAGCGGGCGTGCCCGCCATCTCGGTACCCTGCGGCTTTGCCGGGCGGCTGCCCGTGGGCCTGCAGCTCATCGGGCCGCACTTTTGTGAGGCAGCGGTGCTTCGCACGGCGCAGGCCTTCGAGGCGGCCACACCTTTCCATAAAGCCAAGCCGGAGGTGAGCTAGAATGGATGATGTCATCATTGGTCTGGAGATACACGTGCAACTCAACCGCCTGCATTCCAAGATGTTCTGCGGCTGCTCCACGGCCTATCACGATTCTCTGCCCAACAGCCATACCTGCCCCGTCTGCCTGGGACTGCCCGGCTCTCTGCCCGTGATCAACAAGAAAGCAGTGGAGTATGGCATCAAGGTGGGCCTGGCCTTGAACTGCAAAATTGAAGAGGAGACGCTCTTCTATAGGAAGAACTACTACTACCCCGATCTTCCCAAGGGCTTTCAGATCAGCCAGTACGACTATCCCCTGGCCACAAAGGGTCACATCATGATCCTGGGCGACAATGGCGCGGAACGAAATATTCGCATCAACCGGGCGCATATGGAAGAGGACCCTGGCCGGCTGGTGCACGCCGGCACCATTGACAAGGCCAAGTACACCATGGTGGACTACAACCGCTGCGGCATGCCGCTCCTGGAAGTGGTAACCGAACCGGACCTCTGCTCACCAAAAGAAGCGCGCGTCTTCCTGGACAAGCTCAAAAGCATTCTCGATTATCTGGATGTCTTCGACGGCACACAGGAAGGGTCCATGCGCATAGATGCCAACATCTCCCTCAAAGGGGGAGACCGATCCGAGGTCAAGAACATCACCGGCTTCAAGGGCGTGGAAAAAGCCCTCTCCTATGAGATTACCCGGCAGAAGAACCTGCAGCGCAGGAACATCAAAGTGGTGCAGGAGACGCGCCACTTCGATGAGCTACGTAACATCACAGTTTCCATAAGAAGCAAGGTGGGCGCGCACGACTACCGCTACTTCCCGGAGTGCGACCTGGCGGTCATGCGCATTGCTCCCTGGGTGCCGGCGATAAGAGCAGCGCTCCCGGAGCTGCCCGACGTCAAGCGAGAGAGATTTGTCAAGCAGTACAGCCTGGCGGATGATCATGCCAAATCCTTAACCTCGGAGATCAAGCTGGCCAACTTCTACGAGGCCGTCGCGGCGCGCGCTTCGCCCAAGCTGGCCGCGGTCTGGATCGCGGATGTTCTCAAGGGCGAGTTGAACTATCGCGACCTATCCATTGAAAGCTTCCAGGAAGAGCAAATGATTGAGATTTTGCAGATGCTGGAAAAGGGCAAGATCAGCGAGGACGGGGCGGTCCAGATCATACGAACTCTGCTGGACCGGATACCAATAGAAATAGGCGGCTCGCCTAGCAAGATCGCGCATGAATTAGGTCTCGGCAAGGCAGAGGACGATGCCGTGCAAAAGGCAGTGCGTGAAGCCGTGGCGGAGAGCGCGGCGGCTGTTGCGGACTACAAAGCAGGCAGCGAGCGGGCCCTGAATTTCGTAGTGGGTTTGGTCATGAAGAAGACGCGCGGCAAGGCAGATGCTGGCGAGGTGCACCGGTTGGTCAAAGCTGAGGTGGAGAAGGCTTGAGCCCGCAGGCCCACCAGACCGCCATCTTTTTGCAGATATTTTTTTGAGTTATATTGTTCGAATTCGGTAAAAATCACTCTGTCGCCTGCCAGCGACCGCCTTTATCCGGACCGATGCGCTGGATGCGACCTTGCGCTTTCATCTTTCTTATTTGCTTCTTGATGGCCCACTCCGTAATGCCTATGAGGAGCGCAAGGTCTGCGATAGTAATTGCCGGATCATTCTGCATGAGTTCGATGATTTTCTGGGTACTTTTCTGGGTACTTTTCTGGGTACTTTTTTCCGCGAACCCTGCATCACCAAGCTCTTTGCGGTGAACGGTGGCGATGAACATGCATCCTTCTCGGTCGTCGGTGAAACTAATATCAGGCCAGTCCTCCAGAGCGCGTTTTATTCCGGACCCCAATCCTTTGTAAGGCAGCAGCCCTTTGGCCGCGTAGGACACGAGGATCGGGTTTCTGATATTCGAAATGCCGGAGCGGATTTTTTCCACAGTCAGGTTGTTGGGCAGATGACCGGGACTGATGATCTCACTCCGGGCGTTCGGCAAAGAGGAGCACTCCCGCCAAATTCAGCATGCCTTCGTCTGTGGCCAGACTCATATTTTGCAGCAGACGTGACAGCTCCGGCTGGGACTTTGGGTAATCCAGATTATAAGCATCGCGCAGAAAATCCCGGAAGCGCATTTTATCCAGCTTGTCAATCCCGGCCCGGGTGGGCAGTTGATCGGCATGGAACTGGTCGGAAAATTGGAACAATCGCCTCAATTCCTCTTTGGAGTTCACCCGTCGCTTGTCTGCCCCGCTCTTCAGCCAGATAACGCCATTTCTGTCGAAATAGGGTTTGTCCAGACCTTTGGGTACGATGAGCACTATGACGACGCGGCCTTTGCCCACGGCCACATTGGCGCTTTGCACCGTCAGGGGGCTACGCACATTTTGTGAGGCAGCGTTGCTGATCAATTAATTGAGGCGGGCCACGTCGGCTTTATCCAGTCCTGGCAGCGTGCCGTCGTCGGCCACTCCAAGGAAGAATTGTGCCGCCTTTCAGAATTGGCGAAGGCCGCCATCTCCGCAGCCAGGGAATCGGCATTGGTGACGTCCTGCTTGAACTGGCAGCGGCTATCTTCGCCCAAGGCGACGCTGGCTTTGAGTTCCTTCAGAGACATTGCGAGATAATCTCCTTCCAACAGATATAAGTCACCTTTTCCTCTCCGCAAACCAGGCCCGGCCCTTCTCGGTGAGCCGATATTTCTGCAAGCTGCTCCTGGGCTTGTCCGGGATGGTCAGCTCAACAAGCCCATCAACCAAAGCCGGTTCAAGATAGCGCTCACCCACATGCTTCCTGTCTTTGAGGCCAAGTCCTTTCCGGATCTCTGTATTGCTCAAAGCACCGCACGAATCCAATAAGCGCAAGAGCACCTCCACTGGTGGAGTGACTTGGGGGGCGACTTGAGGGGTCACATGGGGGGTGACTTGGGGGGTGCTCTGCCCGCTGACCGCTTTGAGAGCCAGCTCCGGCCTCCGGCGGATGATGGTGACAAAGCCGTCCGTCAGGTAGAATTCCGGTTCCAGTAGGCCGGCATTGCGGCAGCGTTCGATCATGTCCCCGACGCCAGTGCCCATGCGTTCGATGTATTTGGTGAGATAGAGCGATTCCGCAAGCAGAGGATTTCCTGGAACCGAGCCGTGCGGATGCCGGAGCTTTTCCAGTGTCAGTGTAGGCGGCAAAGTTCCGGGATTCCATACCTCCAGCCTGTCGGAGAAGAGCATCACCTGAACGCTGCCGTTGCTGGTGTAGTCACGATGGGCTACCGCATTTACTATCGCCTCTCGCACCACCTCCGGCGGCATCTCGTAAGCCACCGGTACCTGGTTGCTCTTCTCTCGCGTGCCTACAGCCAGATTGATCTTGGAGAGCACAAAATCCACAGCCTGATCCACCAGATCAAAGGCGGTTCCCTTGTAAACCTGGTAGAATGGAATGGGCTTTCGGACATCGGTTCCATGGAAATGAGCGCACTTGACCTCGGAGGAGATAAGAAAACGCTGTGGCTTGTTGCCGAAGAGGAGGACGGCGGCGTTGGTCGGCAGTCCGTTCTTGAGCAGGTTAAGGTGCTCCAGCACATGAACGGGGAGGGTGTCTTCCGAGAGCGGGAAGCCTCGGGCGCGGCGAGCGATTCCCAGGAAGAGCCGAATTTTCTCGGACGAGAGGTCTTCCATCGTGGCGTCCGGACAGGGGGCGGCATCGAAGGGGCCGAAGCGGAGCAGCTCTTTAGCCGCGAGGAAGTCCACCAAACTGGCATAGACAGATGGAAGAAGCTCGGCTGATGAGAGAAATCGGCGTCGAATGAGTTGTACGCCAGCTTCTACGATCAATGCCTGCATTTTGGGATGCCTGTCCGAATCGGTTGCCCATTTGACGAAAACCAGGCGATGCTTGCCAAGGCGGGTGGCTTCGCAAAATTCGCGGTGAGTGGGAGAGATGCCATCTTTGTCCTCACTTCCGTATTCATTGCCCAGTAAGGCTACATAGATGTCAGAGGAGCCCACCTCTGCAAGATAGACCGCGTCGGCGCGTCGGTCGACTGCCGGAAGGTCTTCGAAGAGGAAAACATCGAAAAACCGAGAGAGCAAGGCATCATCTCTGAGGTAAGCCTTGAGTGCTCGCCGTTCGTTCTCCATCTCCTTTTGCACGGAACTGACGAATACCTTTAGGCGAATCATCTCAGGCTACACTCCTGCCAGCGGACTGCGGCAAGGCTTGCATCGGCTCCAATGGAATATTTGCAGGCCATAGCGACATCGTTGATCTCCCCCCAGATGCATGAAACAATGCGATGCATGATATAAATCTTGGTTCCTAGCTAGTTTCGAGTAGGTAATATAATAATCAAGTCCTCTGTGAGTCCTCCGTGCGCTCTGTGTCTACGTGGTGGTAGTACCGTCAGCCGTTTGGTTATAACCATAGGTTAACCACTGAAATTAGCGAAGAGCCAATTCTCCTTTTCTCATCGGGACTTCCTTAACCGAGGACCAATGGGCGGCACTGAGGATCATCTGATTGAATAGGATAATCGATAAGATAATCTTCTAGCAGTTCAAATATCTTTAATATTAATATCAAAAGGGAAGAAGGCCCGCCATTGACCAGCAAGGACAAACGATCTGCAGATGCCGCCCATTCGACCCGCTCGGATAGGCTTCTACGTGAACGCGCCGAAGAGATCGTCCGGAAAAATGCGATCTCTTCGCAGGAAGGCCAGGAGCCCCTCTCGCCCCAAGAAACCCGGCAGACGCTCCACGAACTTCGCGTGCATCAGATCGAGCTGGAGATGCAAACGGAGGAATTGCGTCGCACGCAGGTGGAACTGGAAAGCGCACGAGCCCGCTACTTCGACCGGTACGACCTGGCACCAGTCGGCTATTGTACCATAAGCGAAAGGGGGCAGATCAAGGAAGTCAACTTCACCGCAGCTAACTTGCTTGGCGTGACCCGCAGCGCGCTGGTCAGGCAGCCATTTACAACGTTCATCCTCAAGGAAGATAGGGATATCTACTACATGCACAGCAAACCACTTTTTGAGACGGGCGCGCCACAGGTGTACGAGCTAAGGATGGTGAAAAAGGACGCCGCCCCATTTTGGGCGCGACTTGAGGCGACCAGAGAGCAGGACGCTGACGGGACAACGCTGTGTCGCGTCACTGTAAGCGACATTACCGAACGCAAGCGAGTGGAAGAGATGCTGCGGGAGAGCGAACAACGATTCCGGCACGTCTCGGAGCTGATCACGGACTTTGCATATTCTTGCTTAAAGTCACCGGTTGGCCCATTCAAAATAGACTGGCTGACAGGAGCCGTCGAAAATATCACAGAGTATACAGCGGATGAAATCCAGGATATGAACGGCTGGAGCCCCCTTGTTGTAGAAGATGACCTTCCCTTGTTTGACCACGATGTAGCCGGCCTCTCCCCAGGAGAATGGGCACGATCCGAGATTAGGATACGAAAAAAAGATGGTGAGATTGTCTGGCTGGCATCATTTGCCCAGTGCTTCACCGACCAACATATTCCAGCATACCACCGAATCTATGGCGCGTGCCGTGACATCACCGAGCGCAAGCATGCCGAGCAGGCGCTGGTCAAGAAGTCGGAAGATCTGGCCAGGTCCAACGCCGACCTGGCGCAGTTCGCCTATGTCGCCTCCCACGACCTGCAAGAGCCGCTTCGCACCATAACCCGCTTTGTGCAGCTTCTGGAGAAGCGTTATCAGGGAAAGCTCGATCAGGATGCGGACGAGTTCATAGGCTTTGTCGTCGGCGGAACGAAACGAATGCAACAGATCATTAACGATCTACTGGCATATTCAAGGGTAAACACGAGGAGAGGGCCGCCAAACATAATGAAAATTGAGGATGCCATACAAAGAGCAATGCAAAATATCCAGTATGTTCTGGAGGAGTCCGGGGGCACAGTCATATACGATGAAATGCCATCTATCATTGCAGATGAATCGCAAATGACTCAACTATTTCAAAATATTATTGGGAATGCCCTGAAATTTCATGGAGAAGAAGCACCCCGAGTGGAGATATCAGCCGTTCGCAAGGGAGATGATTGGATTTTTTCCGTTCGGGACAACGGCATCGGAATTGATCCCCAATACAATGATCGCATATTCGAGATATTTCAACGCCTCCATACCTGTGAGGAGTACCCGGGCACAGGCATTGGCCTGGCCATCGCCAAAAAGATAGTGGAACGACACCAGGGTCACATCTGGGTGGAATCTCTGCCGGGGAAAGGCTCCACATTCAATTTCACTCTGCCCGTGGATGCGAAAAACGCCTGAGAGATCTTTGCAAAGGACAACGTGGGACAAAATGGATATTCTACTGGTAGAAGATAACCCGGCGGATGCACGTCTGACCGAGCTGGCGCTCAGAGACGAAAAAATTCGCATCAAAATTAACATTGCCAGAAACGGCGAAGAAGCGCTGGCCTTTTTGCATAAAGAGGGAATTCATGCCCAGGCGAGGAGCCCCGACTTCATATTACTCGACCTTAATCTGCCCAAAAAAGACGGACGCGAGGTGCTTAGGGAGATTAAAAGTGATGCTTTGATCAAACATATTCCCGTGGCGATCTTGACCACCTCCGATGCCGAGAGCGACATTTTATACTCTTACCGGATGCAAGCCAATTGCTATATGGTCAAACCGCTGGAACTGGATAGATTCGTAGAAATGATGAATTCCATAAAACGATTCTGGTTCGAGACGGCCAGATTGCCCCATGGAGATGAGATAAGTGAGCCGGAATGCCGTTAAAATTCTTCTAATTGAAGATAATGAAGTAGATGCAAGGCTGATCAGGGAGTATTTACGAAACGCCTCCGGCACAGAGGAAGGCGTTTCCTCTGTAATGTTTGATTTGACAATGAAGAAGAGTCTTTCTTCAGGGCTTGAATTCCTGGCCAAAGAAGATGTAGGCGCCGTGCTCCTGGATTTGAATTTGCCAGACAGCGTTGGTTTGGAGACGTTCTACAAAATTCATAAAAAAATGCCCAAAATACCCATACTGATATTGACCGGCCTAAGCGACCGAGAGCTGGCTGTGAAAGCGGTTCGGGAAGGCGCAGGGGACTATCTGGAGAAAGGAGAGGTGGACGACAGACTGCTCCGCCGCTCCATCAGCTACGCCATCGAGCGCAAAAAATCCGAGGAAGAGCTTCACTTAGCCCAGAACAATCTGGAGAAGAAGGTTCACGAGAGGACCCTGGAGTTGATGGAGAGGTATGACGAGATTGAACAACTGGTCTATGCCATTTCTCATGACCTCATTTTGCCCCTGGTGACCATCAAGGGGTTTCTTGGCTATCTCAAGAAGGATATTGCATCCGGCGGCCGGCAGAGGATTGAAATAGATCTGGGCCTGGTAGGGGATGCCCTTGAGAGAATGGAGGCTCTTTTGGTCAGAGCCCTGGATGTATCGAGCATTGGCAAGCTATCGAATACCAGAGAACTTGTTCCCTATGGTGAGATTGTTCAGGAAGCCTTGGGTCTGGCAGCCGATAAGATCAGCACCATCGAAGCCAGGATCACCGTAGCCAATGATTTTCCCCTGGCGAATGTGGATCGGGCAAGGATTGTGGATGTCCTGGTGAATCTGATCGAGAATTGTATCCGGTATGCAGGTAATACTGGCAAGCTACGGATCGAAATAGGATATCAGGTAAGAGAGGGCGAGACAGTATTTTTTGTCAAGGATGACGGCCAGGGCATAGATCCGGTAATGCAGAAAGATATATTCCGGTTATTTTATAGGGGCAGCGAGGCGGAAAAATCCCATGCGGGACTGGCTCTCTCCAGAAGGATTATCGAGGTCCATGGGGGAAGAATGTGGATAGAATCGGTTGTGGACGAAGGCTGCACTGTGTACTTCACCATTCCTTAGATTAGAATAAAAATATTTGAAGATCACGGCTTACTTTCAAACTTTATCGTCTTCTCGGGCTCCCTTTCCATTCCATCTTGCGCCTTTTGCAGATTGTTCTGGATATTCCTGTTGGACGGCTCCAAAGCCAGAGCCTTCTCAAAGCAGCTTTGCGCCTCATCGAGAGAATTCAGCTCCATTAAGACCAATCCTTTGGTGTTCCAGGCATCAGCGTTCTTGGAATTGAGCTTGATCGCCTTATCCAGAAGAGGAAGAGACTCGTTGAAACTACCCTGCATAGCCATGATCCAACCTTGCCGATACCAGGCCATATCAAGTGACGGGTTTAAGGCAGCGGCCTGACTGTAGGCCTCCAATGCCTCCTCATATCTTTGCGTTTCCTCCAAGATCATGCCTTTATTAAACCAATAATTGGCATTTTTGGGGTTGATCCGCAAGGCCGTCTCCAGGGAATTTAAGGCCTCTTCATGCTGCCTCATGCCACCGGAAAGAACCAGGGCCCGATCATTGTAAGCCTCTGCATTAGAGCCGTCCAGGAGGATGAGCTGGTCAAAGCTGTCTACAGATTCACTGTATCTTTTCATAATGCGGAGAATATTAGCTTTGAAGCTCCAGGCCCAGGTGTCGCTGGAGTTCAGATCCAGGTATTCATCGATGTCCTGCAAGGCCAGGGAGTAGGATTTGTTGTTGTAATCGCTCTGGGTCTGAATAAGCCAATAATTGGCATCCTGGCTCACGGCGGGCGGGATGGTCACCAGGAAAAAGGCCAGTAGAAGGAGTGCTATGGACTTCATGCTCCCTAATGTATTCGAGGAAGTGGATATAGCTTGCGGTCGGATTTCGGTATTATTATCTTACCAATCTTAATAAAAAGAGTGAAGATCGCTTAGAGTTCGACCTTCTCCGCCTCATCTGCCGTATAGCCCATATGAACCACGGTGCATAGCTTCTTGACCAGAAGCGTCGGGTTTTTCGCCTGGAAGATGTTTCTGCCGAAGGCGACGCCGGTCGCTCCGACCGATATTGCATCATAGACCATCTGCAATAGGTCATTTTCCGTGTCCATCTTGGGTCCACCGGCGATAACTACCGGCACGCTGCAGCCCTCTACAACCTCTTTGAAGGTATCAGGAGAGCCGGTGTAGTTGGTTTTGACAATATCAGCCCCAAGCTCGGAACCGATTCGGGCGGCAAGCTTGACGTACTCCACATTGTGCTCGGACTTGACCTTCGGTCCGCGAGGGTACATCATGGCAATGAGAGGCATGCCCCACAGATCGCAGGTTCGAGCTACTCTTCCCAAATCATGCAGCATTTCCGCTTCATCATCCGCACCCACATTGACGTGAATGCTTACGGCATCAGCGCCCACTCTTATGGCATCCTCCACCTCAGTCACAAGAACCTTGTGATTGGGATCTGGACCAATAGAACTGGATGCAGAGAGATGGACAATCAATCCGATATCGCGTCCATAGCCCCGGTGGCCGTGCAGCGGCAGGCCCATGTGTCCTAAAACAGCATTGGCGCCGCCCTCAGCTACCTTGTCCACCGTGGCAGGCATGTTCGTTAGACCGGCGATGGGGCCTACGGAGATGCCGTGATCCATGGGTACAATGACCGTCCGGTGAGTCTTGCGATCCAAAATGCGCTCTAGTCTTATCGCCTTTCCGATCTTGCTCATGACCAGTATCGATGTGAATACCAAAATTAAAGATGATGGTCCAGATAGAGCAATGTGGCCAGGCCGTAGAGATAGGGCAGGGAGAGCAGAGATAGCAAGGCACCGATGAAAGGAATGGTGGGAAGCACCGCGCCGATGGCCAGGGAGGCGAGGACTATTATCAAAGCATCAGATAAGTTGGCCTCGACAAAACGATAGCTTGCTTTCATGGCCTCTATGCTGGATTTGCCGTCAATCATTACAGCTTGGGCGACGAAGTAGAAGGCGAAGCTCAGGATCACTCCTGGGATGAGGAAAAGCACATATCCAAAAGCTACAATTGTGCCGGCCAGGAGGGAGGTGAGGACAAGCGGCTCTATCTTGGCTAAAGTAGCCTGCCAGGCGCGGGAGAGATCCGCCTTGTTACCGATGGATGCCTCTCGAATCATCTCTATGGTCATGCCTTCCGCCAGGAAGAAGAGTACTATCATCATTATTAGGAACAGGAAAAGTCCGGCCAGGGCAAAGAACGCGACGAATCCTTCTTCTCCGAAGACTGCTACCAGCCCCATGTAGCCCGCGAAGATCACCATACCCAAGATGAGCGCTGCTATGGGAATAAGTGACGGCACAATCATAATGGGATTGTCCCTGTAGATCTGGAAAGCACGGGAGAATAACTTGCCTAGCGCCCTTTTCTTCGGGCTTTTTGTCTTTGCCACTTCCATGATTGGGGCAAGAACATTGGGTTGTGGATCTGATTGAGGATCTAGCTGATCTGAATCTGAATTCACACAAGTCACCTTCCTTTGCTTTAAATAATTTTCATGCATTCTATATAAAATTTTGTAGAATCAACGACAAAAGGAGCCTTCTCAAGAAACCATCCTTCGAAGTCTTCATTAGCCAAGCGAGCCCTTAATATCTTTGGAAACTATCGCTTAATGGGGATTACATGAAGTGGTTAGTTATAATATTCGGCATTATGATCACTGCCCTGCACCCAGCAATGGCAATGGGCACGAATCCCACTTTGACCATTGTGGGCGAGGGAACAGTGACAGTTCCTGCGGATACGACGACATTCTCCGTCTCTGTGGAGAGCAACATTAATAATATGACGGCAGCCCAGGCGGCGGTCCAGGAGAAGATGGGCAGGGTAATCGATGCTTTGAAAGCGGCAGGCGTCAAAGATGAGGAGATTTTGCCGGGCCAGTCCAACGGGGTAACCAGTTTCCAGTCCACCAGCAAGGTCTGCAAGAGAGTAAACAATAGCACGGTATGCGAGAATAACACCGCTCAGGCCTCTTCCTTAGAGCGATCATTGATCGTCCGTCTCAAGAGCACCGATTCGTCCAGGATCAACCAGATGCTGGAAGCGGCCCGTTCCGCCGGGGCTCAGGCTGATGTCGCGGGATACGGCCTAAGCGATGCCGGCAAGGCAGCGGCAGAAGCTCGCCTGAGGGCAGTAGCCAATGCCAAAGAGAATGCCGCAGAAATGGCAGCCTCGGAGGGCGTGCGTCTGGGAAAGGTGCTGGACATATCAGATTACGGCTATCCGCTTGCCCGCAACGATTACTACGGCAGCTCGACAAAACTAGGCATGGTGGATGTCACGTCCTACGTAATAGTAACCTATGAGTTCGAAATATAAATACTATTACTATTTTTTGAAAATCACAATTCAGGAAGCTTTGATCAATCAAAACGTTTGCCAGGCATAATCTTTAAAGCTTTTTAGACCGATTCTATTATCATGAAAAATATACGCATAGTTTTTCTAGGGATAATGCTCTTGTTTCTGGTCGCCCCGCTTGCCTTTGCCGTGGACAACAATATGTCCAAGCTGATAGTGCAGGGTGAAGGCAAAGCGAGTGCGGCTCCGGACAAGGCGACGATTGTGCTGGGCGTGCAGACACGAGACGCCAGCGCTGCAATTGCTGCGGCGGAAAATGCCAGGCAAATGAATGAGACCATAACCGCATTGCTGGCCACAGGAATTGCCGAGAGTGAAATTCAGACCAGCAGCTATACCCTAGGCACAGAGCCTCAGGATGTGCCAGTCACGACAGGAGAGAAACAAAAAGCCCCGGTGTTCCTCTCTTCGAACACAGTAACCGTGAATCTGAACAATACTGCCGATGTGGGACGGGTACTGGACGCCGCCGTATCAGCAGGTTCAAACAGCATCCAGGAGGTTACCTTCGACCTGCAAAATCCCGGGCCGCAAAGAGATCAGGCATTGACTTTGGCCATTCTGGACGCCCAGAGAAAGGCCGAGGTTGCCGCGAAGGCAGCAAAGGTGAAGCTGGGAAGGGTGCTGGAAATCTCGGAGGGCTACGGATATGTTGCTGCCGCATCCAGGAGCGCCGCGTTTGATGTTGCCACACCAATTCTGCCTGGCAAGATGGAGATCACAGCCAGCGTGACCGTGACCTACGAGATATCCTGAAACTTTAGAAAAATAGAAAGATGGAGACGCAGGCCGTCTCCATTTGATAGATTATGCTTTTCCAATTGAGCTACTTGACCAGATCCTCGTTTGGCGAGAGTTCGATGGTTATGCCCTCGTCGGGCGAGGTCATGTCCCAGTCGGCAGGCTGCCAGCCTCCGTATCTGGTGGTCTTTGGTGCGACTCCTGTGCTTCCTATGTCTATCTTTGTCGACGCGTCTTCAGTAACGTAACCGGTTCCATCTACCGCAGTGGCATCAACATGCACGGCATTGACGTAGGTGCCGTCCATAGCCGCCCTTACATCATATTCTATGGTCCCGACCTCTCCCGGCGCCAGGTCGGCAATGACCCATTGCATAAGCAGACCGCCATCCACATCAGGCTCAGGAGATGCTTGCAGCAGGCTCATGCCGCCGGGGAGACGATCGGTCACGGTGGCTGCGATGTTGTTAACGGCATTGTTCTTGACGACAATGGTGTAGTGTACCAGCGTAAGATCATGGGCGTCCAGTTTTGCCGTCTTATCCACAAACACATCAGGCGGACAGCAGCCCATCGAACCGGATTCCAGGGATGAGTAAGCCGCGGCTGATATGCAGCCGTCTCCTTTCATGCCGCAGACCATGACCCGATTGACAATGTTTTCGGGCGCATAATCGGTTATGTTCAGCGTCAGCTGTATTGTCACCGAGTTTCCTATGCCTAGGTGCAGCAGCGTCCAGTTGACATCGCTCCGGGAAAGGCTTGACGGACGGATGGACGAACTGATGTACTCTGTTCCGGGCGGGAAGATGTCCCGAACATTTATGGGGGCCAGAGAGCTAGTGCCGTCGTTGGTTATGGTTATGGCGTAGTCCGCAACTTTAGCATTGGTCCTGTTGAACCATTTGCTGGCCAGCTGGCCCTCTTTCTTCACAGTTATGTGGGGCCGGTCGTACTTGGATACGCCACCGATGCGGACGTTCCTGGTAACGGCGTACTGGCCGACATAGCGGTCTTCGTTATCGATCTTATTAGAGCGGTTGGTGCCCACAGACAACACTCTGTAGTCGGCCTGGCCGCGGAAGCTGGCATTGGTCTTCATCTCATTGAGGCCCAGGGCGACGCTATCCTTCTTGAGGGAGGCCAGTCGGGAATACCTCTCGCTGATGTAGGAAGCTGGAGGTGAGCTGCTGTCAACTTTTGCAACCGGCACGCCGCAGTTGCTGCTCTCCTTAAATATATCGCCGCCGCGCAGTGTGCCGCTCTTGGACCACATGCCTTCCGTCCACAACATGTCCCGGCTGACGTTGAACCGTGGCGAGTAGCTGTAGTTGGTCGGCCCGTGCACCAGGCTGATGTCCTTGGCTATGTAGTTGGTAGGCGTGTCGATGATCTCATCGCTTTCATAGGAGCCCGTTCCCGACTCGTAAGTCCTCTGGCTGTCATGAACTCTCTGGTCCACGGCCACATAGCCGTAACCGGTCATGGATTTGTTGGACTGGACGCTGCTGCCGTACTCGTCCACCATCTCCGTGGCTTTGAAGCCGCCCACGTAGTCCTCGGAGGATTCGAAGATCGGCTTGACCTTGGGATGAGCGTCGGGGCTTTGCTTCTTCAGCACGCCGATATGCCCGGTGCCCTCGAACACGACCTCGGTCTTCATGGTCGAGCCGTTACGGTCCAGTTCAATCGACCTGTCTCTATCGATCTTGTTCGCAAAGGTGTATTTCTCGTTAATTGTGGCTCCGGTTATGGTGTTGATGCCTCTGGTCGTCTCAGTCCATTTTGTTCCGTAGTCTATGGACCGGTTCTGGGGCAGGGTGAAGGTGGTGGGCCCATGGACTGCTGAGATGTTGGCTATCGAGCGGATGGACTTGTTCTCCGTACGCATGCGGGTCAGTTCTTCGCTTTCATATGTACCGCTGCCGGACTCCCGGCTCTGCAACTGTGTTCCTGGGTCTACGATCTTGGTAGACGCGCAACTGGATATCGTCTCGACCAGATCGGCTCTGGCGTAGGCGCAGTTGGTCACCGATTCGGGTCCCTGATGGGTGTCATAGTCGTTATGGACGTTGACGAAGCCCTCGCCCCTCACCGCCTGGGACAGGTCGTAGTTGATATCGACTATCGGGATGCGCACCACGATCGTTACCGGGAAATCCTGGCCAGGGCCCAGAGTGCCAACATTCCAGGTCAGGTTGGAGGAGGAGGAGGAAGCTGGTGAGACGGTGACCAGCTCGACCGACTTGGGCAGGATATCCCAGAGGGTGACATTGGTGAACGAACCCCAAGCACAGGGATTGGAGAGAATGATGGTGTAGGTTATCTCTTCACCCCGGTGGGCGAAGGGCACGTCCGCCGTCTTGGTCAGTGTGAGGTTGCAGGCTAAATCATTAGTGAAGTCCAGGTCAGGAATGCTCTTGTTTTCCAGGACTACGTTGTAGCAGCCTTTGGGAGAGATCTGGGTCCAGCCGGATTTGAGCTGCTCGCATACCGTGTATGTGCCGGCTGCCAGGCCGCAGACCTGCCAGTAGCCAGTGGCGTTGGTTGTGGCATTGAAGACGTTGCCTGTGCTGTCTGTGGCCGTGATTTTCCAACCATCCAGACCTGCACCGGTGCTGGCCAGGAGCTTGTGCCCGGAGAGGCAGATGTTGCTTGAGGCCACGCTTGCCGTGGCACTGGAGCTGATGAGATCACCGTATCCGGTATAGCCGGAAGCGGTGACTGAGTTGACCAGATCTCCGAACCTATCGCCGTTAATTCTGGCTATGAGGTTGAAGCCTACGGACTCGCTGGAGTTAAGCTTGCCCAGGTTCCAGGAGTACTTGTTGCCATCCTGGCTGTGCGCCAGCCCCGAGTCATCGGAGAGGTAATCAAGCCCCTGGGGCAGGAGGTCTTCGAGACCGACAGAAACGAAATCGGCATTTCCGGTGTTGTTGACCTCGATGTTGAAGCCGATGATGGTTGACGGCGCGCCACCGGTGAGGTTCGCGGTCTTGGTCAGTGTGAGGTTGGGATTATAGAGGTCTAGATATACCCTGTAGTCCTCAACCTCTCCATCTGTGGCACCTCCAAAAGGTTGCAGATCGGGATCGGAGCTGAAGCGAAAACGAGCATAGGTGTAGTTGTTAGTCTGAGCCCACACTGGCACATTGATGGTGATGGCGTTTGGCCCGGTGCTGAGAACGTCATTCGTAGCAATCTGATCTGAGGTCTCCCAGACGCCATTGATGTTGAAATCAATCCAGGCATTGAGATACCCGGTTCCATTGACAATGACGGTCGCATGAGCAGCCTTCCCTGGAATCAATGGGTCAAGGAAGGTTACACCGTCCTCGTCATTGCTATAGACAATAATGCCACTTGGAGACTCGCTATAGTTGAGGTCATCTCCATCTGCCAATAGGCTGGGCAGGCCATCTGTATCTTCATCAACCAGCGTTCCAAGATGTATCTCTTCGCTTATCACATGCCTTGCCCCATCTTCGGAATCCATGGTAGGATATGGCCGGGGCGCATCTCCATAGTCAAGACATCCACAAATAATAGATATACCAAATATGATTATGACAAATGCCTTAATCTCTTGTGCAGAATCCAACAAGTCTATCTCTCCAGCAGTTTGAATCAACCAGCATCTTCAGCCGTACATCGGCTCAGGCGGGCCGGAGACGCGATTGGCCTGCCCTTCTCCAAAGATCTCCTGGAACTTCCAGACCACATAAAGCTCGCATTTGAAGTTAATCCGAATGGCTTGCATCAGCTCGTTTTTGGTGAGACCATCATAATAGATCTCTTGCGTAAAACGAAGGCTTTGCAGATCGCCCCCACCCGGTTCCATCTCAAAGCTGGAATCCTGGAATAGAAGATCATAGCGCATCTTCCAGATCAGACGATCCCGGTCCTTGGGAGACATAGCAGCCAGAGCCTTCTGGTGTGAGTCGGCCAGCCTAATCCGGCTGAACACTACTATCATTTCCTCATGGTTCTTGGGCTGAATGATGGACAAATGCCGGCCGGACTGTGCGGGAAACTCTGCGGCCAGTTGGAAGTAAAGATTCTCCGGCTGATCCTCTTCCTTGAATAGACCTTCCTGGACCAGCCAGGCCTTTATCCTATCACGGGTCTCAAAGACCTCTATTGATGACATCTTATTTCTCACCACAATTGATTTTGCATATTTCGGTCTAGGCATATCTCGCCAGAGGTTTATTAATATGCCCCAGGCGTATTAATGATAATATAAATATTAAAATTGGTTAAAGGGGAAAAATAGACGGATGGAGACCCCGGCGGTCTCCATGCTATTGATTATGCTTCATCTTCCGCTGAGACGCCAGTGTCTCCTGTATACCACCCCTCCTCCGATATATTGAAATCCCAGCCAGGGGGCTGCCATCCGTCATACCTGACAGTGTAAGGCTGGCTGCCCGTTCCCTTGACTATAACAGAGGCCTCCGCCTCTGCTGATGCGGTACCCTCGCCGGTTATGGCTATGCCGCGCACCTTGACCTTGTTAACCTGCGGGCCATCTCTTAGAGCCCGAGCCACATAATCGATGGTTATGACTTTGCCGGCAGGAACGGTGTTGAAGACCCACTCCACCCTTCCCGGACCGTATTTGTCCGGAGTTTGGTTAGCCTCGACGATTCTCAGGCTATCCGGCAGGTAATCCACAACCGTCACCGCCATGGGGTATGCGGCCTTGTTCTGCATTACGATCCTGTAATCTATCAGGGTCTGGTCGGACGACTCGACGATGGCCCTCTTCTCAATAGCCAGCTCTGGTGAGCAGCAGCCCAGCCAGTTGACGGGTACGACGTGGTAGCTGGCCGCGTTCACCCATCCGCCGCTGTAGCTTCCGTACACATCCACCCGATTGACCAGATCTCCGAGGAGTTCTCCGGGGAAGTTGACCTCGGTGACATTCAGCTCCAGCTCAATGTCCACGTTGTCTCCAATGCCCATGTACATCAGCGTCCAGTTGGCCTCGGTCTTGCCCAAGGAGGACGGTTTGATGGAAGAGTAGACGTATTCGGTGCCTGGCGGGAACATATCTCTTACTACTATGGGTGCCAGAGCCCGATTGCCGTCGTTGGTTAAGTGGATGGTGTAGACGGCAATGGTGGCATTGGTGCCGTTGTACCACCTGTTAATGATCTTTCCATCGTTGGACACGGTCATATGAGGCAAATCATACTTGGAGACACCGGTCTGAAGGACATGCCTCTTGATGTCGTAGCTACCCACGTAGCGCTCTTCGTCATTCACCTCAGCAGTCTTGTTGGGTCCGGTCATGATGGCCCGGTAGTCGGCTGTTCCCTGGAACTTGGCCTCTGTGCTCATCTCATTCAGACCGCGCGCTTCCGTGGTCTTCTCCATGTTTTTAATGCCGGAGTACTTCTCGCTGATGTAGCTTACAGTACGATTGGCCTGGCTGCTGCCCGAGGTGCAACTGGCGTTGGACTTGGCCACGGGGCAGCTGTCATTGCCTTTCATGAGAACGCCACCCCGCAAAGTTGTGTCGCTGCTCTTGGAGAGCATGCCCTCGCTCCAGAGCAGATCCTGGGTGGTTTTGACCCGGGGTGTGTAGCTGAAGCTGCTGGGCTGGCTGCCTACCTTCAAATCCTTGTAAATGTAGCTTGTGGGCGTATCGATCTTTTCCTCGACCTGGTAGGAGCCCGAGCCCGACTCGTAGGTTCTCTGGGTGTCCCTGATTCTCTTATCCACCGCCACATAGCCCACACCGCTTGCGGACTTGTTGGAGACAACGTTTTTGCCGTACTCGTTTACCTTCTCCTGCATGCCGAAGGCACCGTTGTAGTCCTCCTGCATCTCAAAGATGGGCGTGGCCTTGGCCGGAGCGTTCGGCTCGGCTTTCTTCAGGAAGCCCAGATGGGCCTGGCCTACGAAGGAGGAGTTCACATCCATGGTTGATTCGTTCTTGTCAACCTTCATGGTTCCATCCCGATTGATCTTTGTGGCGAAGGTGTATTCCTCGATCATGGAGGCGCCGGTGATGAAGTTCTTGGCCTTGTATTTCTTGATCCAGAGCGTGTTGTAATCTATGGATCGGTTGGCAGGAAGCTGGAACTTAGTAGGTCCATAGACCGCCGAAACGTTCTCTTTGTCTTCGATGGAGAAGTTCTTGGAGTTGTATTTCAGCTCATGCTCTGTGACGTATTGTCCGCTTCCGTGCTCCTTTGTCGCGATCTCAGTTCCCAGCTCCTTTCCGATTCCGACGATTGCGCAGTCAGAGTAAGTCTCCTTATCCACCTGCACATATACGCAGTTCCTCAGAGCGAAGCCTTGCAGAGATGTCGAGTAGTCGTTATGTACGTTTACGAATCCTTCACCCGATACACTCTGCTCCATATCGAATTTCGAGTCAACCTTGGGAACCCGGGCAACTACTATGAAGTCCATGCAAGTTCCCGCCGGGATCTCATTGACTATCCAGCTTATCTTGGTTCCCACAGTCTGAACCGGATACAGTATCTCCACCGGGTAGTTGAAGACATCAGTGATATTCACATTTCGCCAGGGAGTTGGGCCGTAGTTGCAGACGGTTATGGTGTAGGTTATCTCCTCACCTCTTTGCGCAGTAGTCTTATCTGCGACTTTGTGGACCACAGTGAATGGCTCGTTGTAGAAGTCCACATTATAGATGTTTACATCTACCAGCGTGACACTCAAGCAGATCGGGGTGGAATTCTTCCAGCCGGATTGAGGCTCTTCGCATACCGTGTATGTTCCGGCTGCCAGTTGGCAGACCTGCCAGTAGCCAGTGTCGTTGGTTGTGGTTGTCAATGTGCTGGTGGCATTGATCACATGGATGGTCCAGCCGGCAAGGCCCTCACCGGTGACATTATGGAACTTGTGGCCGGAGATACACAGGCCATGCGGATCGTTGCCGAAGTCCAGGTTGGTGATAGGTACATCACCCACGGTGATGTGATAGCATCCATTCGGATATTCAGGACCGGAAGGACTGATCTGTGTCCAGCCCGGCTTCAGGGTCTCGCAGACCGTGTAATTGCCTTTTTGCAGTCCGCAGATCTGCCAGTAGCCGGTCGCATTGGTAACCGCACTCTTGGCCTGTCCAAAATCATCCGTAGCTGTGATGGTCCAGTCGCCCAGGCCCTCGCCGGTGATGGTGTCGATCTTGCGTCCAGAGATGCACAGGGTCAGGGTGTTGGTGAAGTTGAGGTCGGTGACATTCTTTCCCTCCATGGACACTGTGTAGCAGTCCGCTGGACTGAGCCGCACCCAATCTGGCTGCAAGACCTCGCAGACCGTGTAGGTGCCATTCTCCAGGCCGCAGATCTGCCAGAAGCCAGTGGGCGTCGTTAGGGCGGTTCCGACAAGACCCCCTTGGCTGTTCCTGGCCTCGATGGTCCAGCCGCCCAGGCCCTGGCCCTTCTCATCCAACTTGAAGCCCTCGATGCAGGCAGGCAGTGTGTTGGTGAAGTTGATATTGCTCTGGTTGCTGCATCTTGTCAGATCCACCGTTACCGTTGCAGGTGTCACCGGCTTGTAGCCGCCCTGCATTACCTCACTTACCTCGTAGGTTCCGGGCTCAAGCTGGCAAATCTCCCAGTAGCCGGATGAGTCGGTTAAGGCGCTTCCCACAAGGGTGCCCACGCTATTCCTGGCCTCGATGGTCCAGCCGAGGAGGCCGTGGCCGCCCTCGTTCAGCTTGTAGCCGGAGAGGCATTTCAGGCGAGCGTTGCGGAACTCCAGGTTGGTGACATTGACATCATTGAGATCTACTTCGACACATCTATCGGTTACATTCCTCCAGCCGTCAATGACTTGCTCGCAAACCGTCCAGGTGCCGGGGATGAGGTTACAGAACTGGAAGTAACCTGTGTCGTTGGTCTCGGTTACGTAGCATCCTGCTTGCGGATTGCAGATGTCTATCTGCCAGTGCGGCAACCCTTCGCCGGTGCAGTCGTCAACCTTGCGGCCTTCGATGCACAGCATGCGGATGTTGATGAAGTCCACGCTCCTATTGTCGCAGGACAGAGTGACATTCTGGCACTGATCTCCCACTGCCATCCAGCCGGGCTGCATGGTCTCGCATACCTGGTATTCGCCAGGAACGAGATCGCAGAACTGGTAATATCCGGTGGCATTGGTCGTTGTGGTGGCGACTTGGCCCTGGGCGTTGCTCAGTGTAATCGTCCAGCCGGGCAGGCCTGATTGTGTGTGACCGTCGGTCTTTCTGCCTGTGATGCAGAGAAGCTTCGTGTTCACGAAGTCGAGGCCGGTGGCATTATTGCAGCTCAAACGGACATCATGGCAGCTTTCGCCAACTGCCAGCCAGCCTGCCTTGGGAGACTCGCAGACCCGGTAGTCACCAGGGGCAAGATCGTAGAACTTGTAGTAGCCGGTGGCGTTGGTGGCGACAATGTCCACTGTGCCGCTGCTGTTGGTCAGGACTATCTGCCAATCGGGCAGGCCGAGTTTGGTGCAGTTATCGGTCTTGCGGCCTTCGATGTACCGAAGTTTCGTGTTCACGAAGTCGAGGCCGGTCGCATTATAGCAGCTCAAACGGACATCATGGCAGATTTCGCCAACTGCCAGCCAGCCTGCCTTGGGAGTTTCGCAGACCCGGTAGTCACCAGGGGCAAGATCGCAGAACTTGTAGTAGCCGGTGGCGTTGGTGGTGGCTGTGCCCACTGTGCCGCTGCTGTTGGTCAGAACTATCTGCCAACCGGGCAGGCCGAGTTTTGTGCAGTCATCTATCTTCCGGCCTTCGATGCACAGAAGCTTCTGGTTCGTGAAGTTCTGGTTCGTGGCGTTGCTACAGACTAACGTTACTCGGGACGGGGCGGAGACCTGAGACCAGCCAGGTTTATGGACTTCACTCAAGTCATAGGCGCCCGGTGCCAGGCCGCAGAACTCATACTTGCCGTCTGAGCCCGTCGAACGCAGTTGTCAAGCTTGTAGCCGCTGATGCACAGAAGCTTCTGGTTCGTGAAGTTCTGGTTTGTGGCGTTGCTACAGACTAACGTTACTCGGGACGGGGCGGAGACCTGAGACCAGCCAGGTTTATGGACTTCACTCAAGTCATAGGCGCCTGGTGCCAGGCCGCAGAACTCGTATTTGCCGTTGGCATCAGTCGACTTGCTGACCGTGTAGGTGTTGTTGGTCAGGGTGATGGTCCAGCCGACCAAGGGACCGTCGCAGTTGTCAAGCTTGTAGCCGCTGATGCACAGAAGCTTCTGGTTCGTGAAGTTCTGGTTTGTGGCGTTGCTACAGACTAACGTTACTCGGGACGGGGCGGAGACCTGAGACCAGCCAGGTTTATGGACTTCACTCAAGTC
>JAPKXZ010000051.1 GCA_026394555.1 Methanothrix sp. | reverse complement strand
TTGATGAAATTTGCGTCCCTCCATTATAACGCGCATATGATTATTATTAATATTTTAAATTTTTGGTCGATTATAGCACATTATGATTCATGGAGTATCGGACGAAAAATAGGGTTTTGACTGGGTGGCTGAATAGTTACAAGAATTTTTCATAATCCTTGCATGAATCATAGCCAAATCGAGCATGAGTCGCCATATATGGAACAATCAATTTCTCATTAGCCTGTTCATAGATGTCTGTATTCAATGGCGACCCGTATGTATACCATTTACAGTTACCCAAAGTGAAATTTTTTCTTTTTTCTAAATTATCTTTGAATTGAGATAAATAAGCCTCTGCAAACGGAAACTTGGTTAAATCATCTACATTTTCATTATAAATTAAATATATATCTCGGTGATTAATCGAGTATCTGGTTAGGTCCTTTCCTGGAACATGATTTTTTATTAGATCAGGTTCTAAATTCCGTTTTTCTACCGTATCTTTTGTGACTACGAAGGCTTCATTTAATCCACTTTCCATTCCTTTTCCAATTCTACAAATTTCGACTAAAGAAGATGAAACCAATTTTATTTTATTAATAAATTTATCTCTTGATGACTCATTTATAAACCAAGGATTTTCGGTAAAATTAGAGGGTGGCATTAAGAATTTATCGAAACCTTTGCAGGGTTGCACTAGACTAATTTCGTGAGTGATTTCGTCGTACTTTAGTATCTCTACATTATTATGTATTGACTTCACTGAAATCCTTTCTAATAAGAGGATGATTGTCAAAATGTTTGCATCAAAGACTTGGAAGTTTCCAAAATCAACTATTTGCCTGATATTTGCGTTTTTAGAACAAAAATCACGAAGTTTACGCCCATGAATTGCTTCTAAAAAGTATCTTGCGGTAATATATCCAACGAACCCATGTTCCTTAATTAAGTCCAATCCTTTCTTAATAAAATAATTTGAAATATCTAATTTTCCTGCATATATTTCGCTATGCAACATTTCAAAAACGGGTTGAAGATACGTAACTCGTTCCATGCTGAAATATGGCGGATTCCCGATCACCACATCAAACCCGCGCCCTTCCCCCTGGAACGCCTCGGGAAACTCCAGTTCCCAGTGGAAGAACCGTTTCTCCCCCGCCAGCGCCTGCGCCCGTGTGAACCACTCCCGTTCCCGCAGGCCGGCCCAGTCCGGGAACTTCTCCGGGCTGAGGTGGTTTTGCAGCTCGTAGTAATCGTCGTCCTTCACTTTGTTGCCGAAAAATGTGGACAGCCAGACGTTGGAAAGCTCGTAGAGCCTGCGGGATAGCCCCGATTCTTTGATCTGGCGGAACTGATCCTCTTTCCACTTGACCATCTGCAAATTGTCGTCCGGCAAGGCCGCCATGAGGCTGTACTTTTTGAGCAGGCCATCGGTGTGACTCTTCAGCCCAAAACTCCAGAGCGGCGTCTGCTCCGCCTCTCCGCCCGGCAGCACCGTGAGCCGGTCCAGCTCCGCCCCGATGAGCGAGTTTCCGCACCGCAGGTGATGGTCTAAAAAGCTGAGCGGCTTGTTGGAGGCCACTGTAGTCAGCCACAACGATAATTTGGCCAGCTCCACGGCCATGGGGTTGAGGTCCACGCCGTAGATGCAGTTCCTGACCACCTCGCGGCGCGCCCAGTGCACATCCTGCTCGGCTATCTCCTTTGAGTCTGCCTCCTCCGGCCTGGCTGTGGCCCAGGCCTGCACCAGCCAGCGGGCGAGTTGATCCGTCGCCTCCACCAGAAAATGGCCGCTGCCCATGGCCGGATCGAGCACCTTGATGGAAAGAATATGATCGGCAAAGGGCCGGCTGGTGCCCAGCCACTCCTCTTTCTTCTTCTCAATCACGGGCTCGATGGTGTTCTTGACGATGTACTTGACAATGTAGTCCGGGGTGTAGTAGGAGCCGGTGGCTTTCCTCTCCCCTTTGTCCGTGGCCAGATAGATCTCGCCCGCCTCTGCCCTGTCCAGGATCTTGCGCTTGCCCGCGTCGCCCACCGGCAGCCACAGCTCCTTGCCTTTCTCCTTAACCGCCGCCATCGGCTGCTCTGCCACGCAGAGTCGATACTCCAGCAGGCCCTCGTAAATCGAACCCAGGTGACGGATCTCCAGAGAAGAGTAGTCCACAAATCCTTTTTTAGGGGCCTGGCCCGAACGCGCCAGCAGGTCTATGGCCCTGGCCAGAAATGAGTCTCCGATGCGCGCGCTCTCCAGGAATCCATTTTTAGCCGGGTCGAAGAGCCCGCCGTTGTAGGCCGGGATATAAAACTCCTCTCTGGCTATGCGGCGCGACTCACTGCCGTCATTGATGAGGCAAAAGAGGTTTTTCAGGCTCTCCCAGTAAGAGTACCGCACACAGAGCAGCGGCTCGCCCTTGTCCAGCCGCACTGCCACATCCGCCTTCAGCTTTTGCAGGGATAGCTCGTAGTAGTACCTGTTATTGGTGTCCAGCAGGCTGCGGCTCTCCGCATAGAAGATGAAAAGCATTCGGTAGAGCAGCCGCATGCTGTTCTCCTGCACTCGGGCCACGGCCTCCTGGCTGGGCACCGGCGCGCCGGAGAGGGCCTCGGCCAGGAAGCCCTGCGCCAGGATCTTCATAGCCCGGTAGACGTTCTCCTTCAGGTCTTCGCCAATCTCCTGGGCATAGGCCACGCTCTCCTCCCTCACCCGGTCGAGGAAGCAGCCGCCGTCCACCGTCTGCCCGAAGGCCTCCCGCCGGAAAAAGAGATAGAAGTACTTGAAATTCTCGATATCTCCCGCGGCCAGAAGGGCAGGCAGATCCACCTCGTAGTAATAGTCCAGCTTGTAGCTCGTCGTCTCGTGGTAGAGCCGCCAGAGCCGGCCCGATGTCAAAATCGCCCACTTGGGCGGCGTGTCCCGCAGGTAAACGTCGATCTGAAAGCTGGGGTTCTGCATCTCGAAGCTTCCCTGGCCCTTGCGGCTCTTGTCCAGAGAGATCTTCCAGGACTTGGCATCGCCCACCGCCACAGCGCGCCGGTAGTAGTCCTCGCCGGGATGCTGCTCTGCTTCCTCCCGGCTCGGCTCATCGGGATAGAAGGCGTAGTCCGGCGTCCGGTCCTTTCCCAGCACTTTGCCCTGCACGCCGAAGTAGTGCCCCAGGATGCGCAGCACCGGGCGGATGAAGTTCTCCTCTAACTGGGATTCGTTGTAGTTCTCCAGGACGCGCAATTTACGCAGGTAGAGATCATTGATGGCGGAAAATGCCGGCGCGGCATCGGCCTCCCGCCACTGCGCACCGTCCATAACCAGGCTTTCCAGATAGTGGTTGGAGAACAGATTGCTGTTCCTGAACGGGCGCGTCTCCGGGGACATCTTGCCCTAAGGCCAGACGGCGGAAATGATAAAAGTATCGGAGCTATATAAATCTTTAAAATAAAATATTAAAAAGAATGGCCGCCGCAGCGGGCATTCTTTTTAGTGAGCTTCGCCCACCAGATCCTTGCCGGGTTCCTTGCGCTCCACCGTATCGAGCTTGCACTCGGTTGGTGTGCAGACCAGGACATCCTGGGACTGGAACTTGGTGTACGGATTTTCGGGTATGGTCGTGTCCAAGCCCATGGAGGCGGCCATCATCTCAACAATATCCACCATCTTAATGGGGGACTTTGCTGTGTTTCTTCCGTCGATCAGGTTCAGCCTGCAGAACGGACAGGTGGAACAGATTACCTCTGCCTGAATATCCGTTGCATCCTGAACTCGGGCCATAGCGCAGTCCATGGCCAGGTCGGGAATACCAGCCTTCACACCGCCGCCTGCTCCACAGCATCTTTGCAGAGCCCGGTTTCTTACCATCTCCTGGAACTTGACGCCGGGGATGGACTGGACGACATCTCTGGGTGCCTCAAAGGCCCAATCTTTTCCCTTGGAGTGCATGAGATGCCTGCCGTTGTGGCAGGGGTCGTGGTAAGTGAATCTGTAATTCAGAGGTATCTTGTACTCAACCTCGCCATTCCTTATCTTGTCCCTCAGGAATACGGAGAGGGGCATGGTCTCGTAGGGGATGTAGCCCTCGTACCACATGGGCCAATCGATGGCGGCATTCCGGAGACATCCGGCGCAGGCGAAGAGCACGTTCTTCGCTCCCGCGTCTTTGAGAGCATCGATATTATGCACGGCATGCTCGGCCATGACCTCGCGCTGGCCGGTTCTGATCAGTGCTGAAGCACAGCACCATTCGTCCTTGCCAAGCATAGCAAAGTCCACGTTCAATTTATTCAGGATCCTGACGGTAGCTACTCCCAGGGCCTGCTGCCTGTATGCGGCAGTGCATCCTGCGAAGTAAACGAGCTCTCCTGACTCCTGTACCTTGGCATCCTTGGGTATCCAGCACAGTCGTTCTTCTTGCTTGGCCATGTAGGGATTTCTATCTCCCTTGATGAGCTTGGGGAAGAAGGGCTGCTTTCCCACGGGTCCGTCGCCACGCTTTACCAGGTTAGGCCGCATGGCCTCCCACAGCTCAACGGTCTTGATTCCTGCCTCACAGACCGTGCCGCAGACGCCGCAGGTGGTGCAACTGTATGTATCTTCGGTGAAGACCTTCATCTCATCATCGGTGAGGGGCTTGGGGCCGAAGATCTTGGCGCGCAGGCTCTGGCTCTTGGCTTGCAGCTCTCTCCACCTTGCGTTCTTATACATGGGAGTAATGCCTGGCCGGTCCGGTCTCACCGCGAAGGTCGGGCACCACTTCATGCACTCCTGACATCTGTTGCAGCCGTCTACTTCCATGAGCTGGGTGGACATCATATAGCCCGTCATCAAGGGCTTGGAGCCTTTTTGATCAGCCATTTTTATTCTCCTCCTCTGTTGGCCAGAAGGGTCATGGGTGTCGCTATGACGTGGATGTATTTGCTCCATGGCAAGATCAAGGCGAACAGACCAATTGCCAGGACGGTGTGAATCATTGCGAAGTGGGGTGCATAGATGGGATATTCAAAGGCATTCCCGATGAGGAAGGAATTGCCGCGCATCCACTCAGCATAAAATCCGGTGACTGTGATGAGGAACACGGCACCGATCAACAGTGCGTCATAGGCGCTGGTGTTGTCCCGGACGAACTTGAGCAGTATTCTCCTGGATACGGCAATGGTGGCTCCGATGAGAAGCAGGTAGCCGAAGATATCGAAAGGCAGCGACAGGAGTTCCTTGGCAGTCTCAGCTTCTGCAGAGAGCCCGAGCAGGTTGAAATGCTCGACGATATCGATCATAAGTCCCAGGCCGGAAAGAGCCGCCAGCATCAAAAATCCATAAAACATGGACATGTGCATAACCCATCGCACCGGGCTTCTGGCCAGGGTCCTTCGCAAAAGAAGGACATCAAGCACAACTGTCCTCAAAAATACCCATAATCCATCCTTAAATGCCTCGTGAATCCAGGTGGCAAGGAAGAGCCAGAAGCTATTGCGCAACTGGTCGTGGTAGCCGGTGGATCCGAGGCCCCATTTCTTAAAGTTGAAATATATACCATATATCCAAACAGCCAGTACAATGACTGTCAGGAATATCACAAGATTAAAAGTGAGGCCCAACGTGTAGAACGCCATCTCATTTCCTCCTAGTTATATTTATCACTATATCGGGGCGATACGACCATCATTTGTCTCCAACTTACCTGACAACTAATACTTAAATATTCCCTCAGCGCAGCCTGAAATTGCTGCAAAGGGAGGAAGGCTCATGAGAAATCATACTGCAAAAATGCTTCGTGCATGGCGCTAAAAAAAGGTTAGTCTTTCTGGAACGTCTTTGAGCCTAGGGCCGCGAAGGCCATCTGTCGGCCCAGTCTAGCTTCAAAGGATTTGCGGTCTTCTCTTCTTGGGCCACTGGGGTCCGGGTTCCGGGCCCTGGGGCAGATCCCAATTCGCCGGTCTCATGCCTGTGCAGATGCCTGCGGCATCTTCAAACAAGTAGTCTGCTTCGAATCTGAACAAGGTTTCCTCCCGATTAATGGGAATATTTAGGTTTGCTATGCAGTGTGACCACTCCCACGAATAAAATCGCAGGCATCTACGGTCTTTCAACCGAGGGAATGTGATCCCATTCCCAATCTTTTCGATGTTAGACGAACCCGTCTTAGACAATAATCGAATATAAGGATTTCGGTCTTGGCATGGAAAAGCCTTAAAGATCAGCTCTACCTTATTTCTTATGACCATGTCTCTGATCAAATTCTTCAGCACCAACGGCCAAACCGAGCGTGTGGACTTTAAAACGGCGCTCTTGATGGGCCAGGCCCCGGACAAAGGGCTCTATATGCCTGAGCAGATCCCCCAAATTAGGATAGAGCAATTTTCCAGGATGAGCTATCCAGAAATCGCCTATGAGGTCATCAAACCTTATTTGGGCGATCTCGTCTCCGACTCCGACCTCTTGGCAATGCTGGAAGACGCCTATAATTTCGATGTTCCTGTGGAACGGGTCTATGACGAAAAGTATGTAATGCGGCTGGATCGCGGCCCCACCTGCTCTTTCAAGGACTATGCCGCCCGGGCCATGGGGCGGCTGATCCAGTACTTCCTGAAACAAGAAGGCAGAAGCATACTCATCCTCACCGCCACCTCGGGAGACACGGGCTCTGCTGTGGCCCATGCCTTCTATGGTCTGGATAACGTATTGGTGGTTGTATTATTCCCGGAGAAGGAGGTAACACAGAGGCAGCGCCGTCAGATGACCACCCTGGGCAAAAATATCTTCCCGCTCGCTGTAGATGGTAAGTTTGATGACTGCCAGGCTCTGGTCAAGCAGGCCTTTGCCGATGCAGATCTGTCTGCTCTCAATCTCTCCTCGGCCAATTCCATCAATATCGGCAGACTGCTGCCTCAGGCCGTCTATTACTTCTATGCTCACTCGCGCGTCGCCCCACGGGGCGAGGAGATCGTCTTCTCGGTGCCCAGCGGTAACTTCGGAGACCTCATGGGCGGACTTCTGGCCAAGAAGATGGGCCTTCCTGTGCAAAAGTTCGTGGTGGCGACCAATGAGAACGATGAGTTCCCCCGCTTCATGAATACAGGCATCTACGAGCCCATCCGGCCCAGCAAGAACTGCGTCTCCAATGCCATGAACGTGGGCCACCCCAGTAACCTGGCTCGACTCTTCAACCTTTACGGCGGTCAGATGGATGAGACCGGCCAGGTAAGCCTGCAACCGGATCTGGAGGCTATGCGAAAGGATATTTATGCCGTCTCCATCACGGACGAGGAGACCCGCCAGACCATCAAAGAGGCATACAGCCAGTACAAGGTCCTTCTGGAGCCGCACGGAGCCGTGGCCTTTGCCGGGCTCATGAAGTACTTGAAAGAGTGCGGGGACGCGAGTCCCTGCGTATCCCTGGAGACGGCCGACCCGGCCAAGTTCCCTGAGGAGATCGTGCGAGCCACCGGCATAAATCCTCCTTTGCCTGCGGCCATGGCAAGGCTGGATGAGCTGGAGGAGAACTTCGAGATGATGGATGGACAGTACGCCTCTTTAAAGGATTACCTGAGGCGCTTTCTTTAGAGGTGATTAAGGAATGGCGCGGCAAATTGAGGGCTTATTCTTCGATGATATCGGCAGCTTTCCCCTGCCCAAAGGAGTCAGGCTGCCAAGCCTCTCTCGCGATCAGTATCTAAAAATGGTGCGCGATGTTCTGGCTCAAAAGAGCTGTGCCGGCGTAGAGGTTCCCACCTACCCCCAGTTTCGAGATATGATCCGCATGTTCATGGACGAGATCGAGGACCCGGCCAAAGCAAAGAGCCCCTACCTGATCAAGAAAGAGCATGCCAGGATCATGGAGCTGGAGGCGGTGCCGGCGGGCGAGGATGTGCGCGTCTGCGTCACCGGGCCGGTGGAGCTTTATATCTCCGCTTTCGGGGCTACGCATTATCCGGATATTCTCAAAACCCTGGCGAAGAGCGTATCCAGGTTCCTCTCTCTGGCATTGGAGGAAGGAAAGATGTCTGTGGCGTCTTTGGATGAGCCGAGCCTTGGTTTGAACTCCAACATTGTTTTTTCAGAGGATGAGATCCTTGATGCCCTACAGATCGCGAGCGCGCCCTGTCTGGGCATGGACTGTGAAGTGCATTTGCATTCGCCTCTTTATGCCGAGGCCTGTGCTCGCGTTCCCGGCATAAGCATCGTGGGCATTGAGTCGGCGGCGCATCCTGACTATCTGCAATTGATAGACAAGAAGGTCCTGGAGGAGACGGACAGTTATCTTCGCGCAGGCATCGCACGCACCGATATTTTGTCCATGTCCGCCCGCTTGAACGAACAGCTCGGCACCAACCTCTGGCAGGATATGCCAAGGCTGGAAAGGGAGATACTGGAATTGGAATCCCCCCAGGTCATGAGGAAAAGGCTGGACAAAGTCTATGCCCAATTTGGAGATAGGCTGAGGGCGACAGGTCCCGACTGCGGCCTGGGTTCCTGGCCCAGTCAAGATCTGGCGGGCAGGCTTCTCACGAATTGCGCCGCAGCAGTGAGATCATTCCGACAGGACGGCGCATAGGCTGGCGACACCGGACTAATTGCCGACAAATTGCGGTCTGATTTTATACAGAGGTATCCTGAAAAGTCGGGCCCCGAAAGCCTGACATAACTAGCTGGGCCTGGTTTGCAGTATTACTGCTAACTAGTTAAGTGCTAGCTTATCTAATATAAATATCAATGTATCATATAAACATATTCAAATCGTTGACATAACTCTGCAAATATCTCTGAGCATTAGCGCCCATGCATAATATTTCACCGATTCAGTTACTGATCTCAGTATATCTAATTAAGGATTACTATGATTACCATTATCTATAAATATTTTAAGAGCATTGGTAAGTGGCATGAAACTGAGGGTAGTTAGTTCTAAGAAAGAGATAACCGATCTAAACAGGAACGAGCAGCTGGTTCATCTGGCTTTCCGAGCCTCCAATATGGATGTAATGAACCTGGTCCAGTCCTGCCCGCGTCTAAGAGCCGTACAGATTCCGCCGTCCTACCATGAGACCATGTCCAAGGCCGCCCAGCAATTCCTGGAGATTCAGGGAGTGCAGCTCCTGCGGGGTGATGTTTGGGGCCACAGGAAGGATATTGATGAGTATTATGCCATTGGCGAGAAGATTGTGGGACGAATATCAAACCTCATGACAGAAGGCAACAGCATCGAGGAGACTGTAAAGAAGCTGCAAAGGGAGACCAAACTCTCGGAAGACTTGATCCGCTATATTCTCAAAGAGCAGGTGATGGCGTAAAGTGGACGCAGACTTAAGGAGCCGGCTGTAGGAAAGCCCTCAGTTTTTTTGCAATCAATTGAGCTGATCCAGTGTGCATTCTTGCGGCTCTTTGTCATCTCTGGTACGCAGGTATACCGGTGCGCGAAGGTGGCCGTCCAACGTGACCTCCAGGGCAGAGACCTGCACTACTTGTAAGGGTTTGACCCATCTTACCTCGGGCGTTGCCGGTTCATTGGTGAAGGGAGAACTGTCCAGGGGCGAAAAGCCTGCGGCAATCTCTTCCAGCTCTTTGTCAGTAAATCCTGATCCGACCCGACCAACGTAATGCAGCAGGCTGTGGTGGTAGGCGCCCAGGAGAAGGCCGCCAAAGTAAGAAACGCGCCCTCCCTTTCCTGGAATGTAGCCTCCGATCACCAGATCGAGCTTGATGCTTTTCTTGATCTTTATCCAGTCGGGGCTTCTTGTGCCCGGCTCATAGACGGAGTTCAGCCTCTTGGCTACGATTCCTTCGAGTCCCATCTTTTGTGCCGCCTGAAAATAGTCCTCACCCTTTTCCGGAAATGAGTCGGCGATGCTTACGGCCTCGCTCTCTTGCAGCTCTTCTCTTAAAATCTGCTTTCGCTCGCGAAGAGGTAGACCCATGACGCTCATCTCTTTGGCGAAGAGGATATCAAAGACAACATAGCTGGCTGGAAGGACGCGGGCGAGGTAGTCTATGGCGAGCCTGTCGCTCAGGTGGTCGCGCTCGGCAAGCTTCGCAAAGCTTGGCCGGCCATTCGAGAAGACGGCAATCTCTCCATCCAGGACGCAGCCGGAAGCCCCCCGGGCCAGGGCAAGAGCCAGCTCTGGATAGCGATATGTGATATTGAAAAGCCTGCGATTGTAGAGGCGCACGCCGCTTGAGGTAACCTCCGCCAGGCAGCGAGTGCCGTCGATCTTGGGCTCATAGATCCATTCTGGCGAGTTGAAGGGCTGACCGGAGACCGCGAGCATGGGCTTTACGAGATTCATTTTCTGGCACCTCGTTGTATCGAATGGTTAATGGAATTGCTGAATAATCAAACACAGACAGTTACGGGAATAAACCACAGAGTCACAGAGCGCACAGAGGACGAGCGGACGGAGACGACTATTTGCTTGGAATTAAGATGCTTTCCTCTTCAAGTGTTGGTAATTAGATAAATTGCGCGTCTCTGTGAGCTCTGTGCCTCTGTGGTTAATAATCATAGCTGGATAATAATACCCTGGTGGTTTATGGAATAAAATTACATCGCATAAGTCCATTACTTCAACGACTCCGCGGTCAGGCGCAGGGCCTCCATGAGGCTCTTGGCAGCGGGCCTTGTCTTCTTCTTCTCCGGGACCGCCACGGTCCCTGCCATCTTGGACCTGACCAGCGCCTCGATCCTCTCTTTGTACTGGTCGTGGTAGCTAGAAAGGTCCAATTCTCCGCTCAGGCTTTTTATGATCTCCAAGGCCAGTTCCAGCTCCTTTTCCTGGGGCTGTGGAAGATCTCTGATCGCCTGATAGTTCACTGGGTCTAATACCTCCTCCGGATAGCGGAGAGTGGTGGCCACCACAGCCTGCCGGTAGTAGTGGACCAGGACCGGTCTCTCTCGCGAGCGAAGGGAAATCCGGCCGATGGCCGCCTTTGCCGTCTTCTCCATGACGGTTCTTAGAAGCGAGTAGGCCTCCTCGGATTTATCCGGCAAAAGCAGATAGGTTTTTTCGAAGTAGTGAGGATCGATCTCAAAGAAGTTCACAAAACGATCGAGAGCTATGGTGTTCTTCGATTCGGGCCTGGCAGCCTCGATCTCCTTTTTTTCCAGTACTGCGTACTGATCTTTTCCCAGAGGATAGCCATAGACGATATCGGCCAACGTGACCTCCTCGCCCTCCTGGCAGAAACGCTTGAAGGAGATTTGCGTCTTGCAGCTCCGATGAAGCATGCGAAAGCTGATGCGCACATCTTTTGTCATGAGCAGGGCCTTGACAGGGATGTTTACGAGACCGATCCGCAGGCTGCCGGACCAGGTGGTTCTGGGGGGAGCGTCGGCAGTAGGGCCATCTGGAGTCTTTTCCGGCTTTTCCTCGGCAAGCTGCACAACATCGGGCATGGATAATATTCTGACTGGATTCTACTAATTCTTTTGCACGCTCTGAGGTTATGATCCACGCCACCCATAAGATGCATAAAGCTGCCAGGATATTCTACCATCCATGAAGCCTCTAACCGGATGGGATGGGCCCGATTGCATCACAGAGGGAGTTTATCGCTACTCGAAATGCATCTCCTGGATAAGGCTGTACATCGATGTGGTGCATGGCGTTTTTTACGGTGGCACCTGCGGAGCCTCGCAGAATTTCGAGGTGGAGCGGGAAGGCGACCGGTGGATGCGCTTTGAGACCGATCTGGCCACAACGCCAGCCGGCGAGCTTGTCATGAGACTGCGCGGGTACTCCACATGGGATGTGGTCTACGAGCGCATCTCAAAAGGCACGCCCATCGAAGAGACGGTGGAGAGCATCGAGGATATGGCGGCTTTCCTGGAGAGGTGCTTTGCGTGAATATTTGTACGCACTAAAACGCCATAATTCGTAATTCCCGGACAGCGCCCGAAGATGTTACGCCGTCAACTCCTCCACCACGAAATCCCTTTTGCTCCAAGGTATTGGTCTCACTTCGTAGCTTTGAAGAGCATCCATAACAGTTAGTGGAATATCTCGCTCAGAATCGTTCAATATGGTGTAGGCCCTGGACTCAGGTGATCGAACCTCTTTGGTATCAAACCATGCGAAGGCCGTCGCCTGGGCTTCATCTCGGCTCGGGCGGTTGATTGCCTGGATAATCCTTTCAGGCTGCTTCTTTGATTTCGGTATCACAAAGTCGAATAGGTGATCATATCCGCTCTTTCCAGTGAACTTTACATTGGGAGTATAGCGAATTTCATTCTCATCAAGCCAAGCGACAACATCTTCCAGGAACAGACTGGACACCATAGGCGTGGCTAAATAAAACAAGTCGTTTACCGCTAACATCGCTTGAACAAGGTTATGCTTGCGCAGCGGGAAATCCTCTTTTGAGGCTCTTACCTCAAGAGCACCATCGACCTGTTTCACCCCGAAACCGTTTAAGGTCATCTGAAGAAGAGCCAATCTCTTCGGGCTCTCCAGTTTGCAGCCTGACAGTTCTAACTCGCCGAGGATATAACCGTCATCCGTAAGGATATAGCTCCCGTTCTGTCTTCGGGCATATATCTGAAGATAGTCGTTGTTCCGGTCGAGATACGGTGTGGTTACTTCAATCCAGTCATCTACCTGTCGGAGTGTGGTTTTGCTTCTCAGCCACGCGACATACTGGTCCATTAACCTTTGTACCTCTTCCATCCTTCGATCCCCTTTTGTATATTTGGCGGTTTAGTTATATTACGTAAGATCAATATCCGCCATCTTGCAGCGTTCTCCAATTAATTTGATTTACTCTCAACAGAAATAAAGTTTCGTCTCATGCGGGCGCGCGTGCAGGCGGGCGGCCAGCCGGGCGGACGGCTCAGGCCGACTTGCCAAGCCTCGAAAGAAAAAGTTAACATCATTGCCTTTCATCTCTCTTCTCGAACATGGACATATTCGACGTGGCCGTCATCGGCGCCGGGCCGGCTGGCTCTATGGCCGCCAAGTATGCCGCCAAAGCCGGTGCCTGCACAATTTTGCTGGAGGAGCATGCCGCAGCAGGATGGCCGGTGCAGTGCGCTGGCCTGCTGGGTGAGCAGGCTATGGCCGAGTCGGAGCTGTCGCAGGGCTCCCACATTCTGCGCGGCATGATGGGAGCGTCGGTCTTTTCGCCCGGCGGCCAGCGCATGGACTTCAAAGCCAAATCCTGCAAGGCCTGGGTGGTGGACAGGAGGCTCTTTGACCAGGCGCTGCTTGGCCGGGCCGTGCAGGAAGGAGCGAATCTTCGCCTTCGTGCGGCTGTGCGACAGATCAGACGGGAAAAAGGGACAAGCGTCCTCACCCTGGGCGGGGGCCAAGAGATCTATGCAAAGATAGTAATATCTGCGGAGGGCGTCTCTGCCCTTCTCGCCCGCCGGGCCGGCATTGCTCCGCCTCAGATGATCCTCTCCGGGGCCCAGGTGCAGGTGCCCTTTGCCGTGGAAGATGCTGAGAAGGTGGAGGTGCACCTGGGTGCCGCGCCGGGCCTCTTTGCCTGGGTGATTCCTCTGGACGAGAGAACGGCCCGCATCGGTCTGTGCGCTCGCGATCAGGGGTGCGAGCACTTGCGGGCGTTCTTGAAAACGGATGTTATCAAAAAGAGGCTACAGGGCTCACCAGTGGCCCTGAATGTGGGCGGTCTGCCCCTGGGCCCGCCTGCGGCCACTGCTGTGGAGGGCCTGCTGGCCGTGGGCGATGCGGCAGGCCAGGTCAAGCCTACCTCAGGCGGCGGAATCTATCCAGGGCTGGTAGCGGCCAAGATCGCGGGCGGCGTGACGGCTGCTGCGGCAATGGAAGGCGACTTTTCCGCGAAGCGGCTCATGGAGTACGACCGGCTCTGGAGGGCGGCGTTGGGCCGGGAGCTGGAGATCGGCATGAGGGCGAACCGCATGCTGGGCAAAATGAGCGATGCTGAATTGGATGAGCTGGTGGGCTACCTGGCCGGCAAGCCCCGGCTCATAAAAGCCATAGAGGAGCACGGGGATATCGACCGACCCAGTCGCCTCATGGGCCGCATGCTGCGCCACCTCGATTGGGATGCCATCCGGCTGGCCAGGCTGCTGGGATACGCCTTGGGATAATTATTAATATTATTCTGCTAATTTTAACACAGTTGGTTCTAGGTTTTTTGCGGATTGGGTTTTAGCTCTAGATATGGAAAACCTTTTCAAAATCAAGAAAGATACAACTCCAATAGATCTAGCTCAGCACTGGAGTAGAGAAGACAGATAATAGGATAATAAAAAATCAACCCGGAGCGTTCTTAATAATTTATCTAGGAGGGATTATGGAAGCTAGGAACCGGAATCTTGACGAATGGTACGGAAAGATAAAACGCAGCGAGATCAAGCTCCCACGTTTTCAACGATTTGAAGCTTGGGATCGACATCGCATCTGCAGTCTGAACGAGATGGTCATTCATAACTTGCCGTTAGGCATAACTCTAGTCTTAGAAGTCGGTGACCAAGAGAAGTTTGTATCGCGTTTCCTAAGTACTGCTCCTGAAAGGGTTGGTGGTCGCGTCTTTGAGCACCTGCTTGACGGACAACAACGACTCACTGCTTTATGGAGAACATTTCACAATAATTATGAGAATGAGACATACTTCATATATTTCAAGGAATTCGATCGATACGAAGGTGACATAGATCGCGAAGACCTTTCCGTGTTTTGCCGAAGCCGCTACTATGATAAAAGAGGCGATCGTTATCCTCTTTGGTGTGATAGCCCACCTCAATGTCTTGAGAGGGGCATGATCCCAACCGACCTACTGCGACCAGAAGACATTCAGAACGAAATAGATAACTGGATTGATGCAGCCACAAAGCCCATTGAGCCAAATGAAGGAAAAGAGGAACTAAGCCAGTTCTATAATTTTAAAAAACAAGTAAGCGATCGGATCAAGGACGTTCGTTCAATTGTCGCCAATTACAATCTTCCATATCTCTCACTACCCTCCTGTACCGAGAAGACCGTCGCCCTGAACGTTTTCATAAACATGAACACCAACAGCAAGCCACTTTCAACCTATGATATCATTGTCGCAGAAGTGGAGAGCGCGATGGAGCAATCCATTCACGATCTCGAAGCAGATCTTAACAGAAAATATCCCGAAATTATCAGGTATTCGCCACTCTCAGATCAAATTCTCACGACTTCTGCACTTCTGCAAGGTAATCTGCCGAACCAGCGCGGCTCATGGGATATGGATAAGAGGCGCATGGTGGAAAACTGGGATAAAATGGAAAATGGGCTGCACCGAATGGCCATCTTCCTAGAGAGCCAAGGCATTTATGATAAGCAGCGTCTTCCTACAAATGCTGTGCTAGCCGTTATTGCTGCCCTGTATGCATATATTCCGGAATCAGGGGACAAAATGGGACAGGACGAACTTTTGCTAAAAAAGTACCTATGGTACGCCTTTTTCACAGAGCGCTATGAAAACTCAGCTGCCACCCACGCATTTGCCGATTTCAATGCATTAAAACGAATAATTCTCAGTGAATGCAAGCTGGATGGCTCAAATTATGGCATCGAAGATGTACCCATCTTTTCAGAGCAAGGTCTCGCAGAAGTCGAAGAGCTAATAACAGCCGATTGGCCCAAACGAGCAACAATTCGTGGTCGTGGTGTGTTAGCTGTCGCTTGCCGCCTTGGAGCCCACGACTTCGCATCAGGTAAGCAACTCAACGCTGACAATATCGAAGGGCGGCACTATCACCACATATATCCCGATGCTCTATTGAAAGGAGCTGGAATCAACAGCTTTCTCGCTATGAACTGCGCACTCATCGACGATAAGACAAACACGGTTATCGGTAGGAAAGACCCAAAGCAATACCTGATAGATCGGTATAAATGGACCACAGAAACTATCGTTTCAGAGCGTCTGCAGTCGCACCTAATACCCATCAAAGAACTTGAAACCGGTGGGTATGAAAATCTATCGGATTTGGAAAAGAACATAAAACTTGCAGCAAATTTTGAGGCATTCACCCGCAGACGTGCAGAACTTGTACTTAAGGCAGCAAAGCTGCTGGCAGAAGGTAGACAGCTGAGCGCCAGTGAGATTTATAGTGAGTGAAACAGCGGCGGAGCACCCTCGCAGCAAGTTGCAGGATATTGCGCTTAAAAAAAGGGCTGTTGCCTGGACAGTGTGCATCCGAGCAAAGCCCTCTGTTTCACTCGCCCATACCCTCGTTCCGAACTTCCCGCTGTACAGTCGACTCCCAGAACGTGGACGGGTTTTACTGTTTAGATTTAGCACCCCATTTTTTCCAGCTGTGGTCCGCCGCGGCTGTATGCCGTTTTATCCAGGACCGCCAGCCAGTCGAAATCGGTGAAGCTTTGAGGAGTCAGTGCGAAGTGGGTTGGGTTCATCATACTTCCCGAGCGAGCCGGAAGAGCTACGATTGCTGATGTTGGAAGCCCCTGGCCTTTGTGTGTGGGAATGAAGCGCGCCGACCCTGGGCCGGCGGTCAGGAGCGCCTCAAGAGTGCCTGCTTCTGGCTGGCTTATGCCATTGGCATCAGAAACGCCCACAGCAGTTCCGAAGACGGCATAGCCCGGGCCGAAGATCTCATCGAGGTGCGCTCCCGCCGGCCACCACGTGAGCAGGTCAGTGCCCAGTTGCCACTCTGCCTTTCCGCGCTGTAGATGGCTGTTGTGAGCAAAGGCCAACACTTTCCCCCGGCCACCCTCACGGGCCACGGCATACGCCAGATTATCCGCCATCATCGCGTCACGAAGGCCGAGACCTTGGACAATCCGGTTGTTGGATTTTCGTGCCAGCGCGGCGTGATAGTTCAGCAACCATCGAGCGAGCGTTGCATACTGCATGGCCTCCAAATAGCTGGCTTCATCGCTCTTAGCCACCAGCTCGGGACGGCGCATTTGCAGCTGTGCAATGAGATCCTCGGTCTCAATGCGCAGCGCAGTGGCGGCTGGCGAGAGGCCTATGGACTTGGTCGGGTCCATCATTGCAGCGGGGTTCTCCCAATCGGAGTCCTGGCCCAGAAGCTGGTCGATACGCAAGCGTTGCTCCTCGTCGCTGGCGCTATCAATCGAGGCCAGGTAATCGAGAACAAAATGCAAAACCTGGGCAGGACTATCGCTGAACATCATCTCGGTCGGACTGTCGAAGCCGTAGAACTGGAGCTTGACGCTGTGCGCTGCATCGGCATTGTAGGCCCTCATCCACTCCACCAGTTCTCGATTGGCCTCGAGCCGGCCAAAGCCGTGACTGAATCCCGCTTCCCGCAGGGCGTCATACGATGCCGGGCCGCGACCGGCCACGTACTCGTTCACGGCGCGCGCCCGGGGGAAGCTGCTCTCCATGGCAATGGCGCTGAAGCCGTGCTTCTCCACCAGGCACTGGAAGAGGCGGTTACGGAGCAGAAGAATGTCCTCGCCGCCGTGCAGCGCTTCTCCCAAGCCCAACAGCTTCACCGAGGCGCCAAGTGAGGCCATGACCCTGTCCACAGAGGCGTTTAAGGTTTGGGACGAATCGACGGAGAACGGAATCGCTTCGTGCAGGATCCAATCGTCGAGAGTGGCATAGGCCGGGTCGGAACTTCTCTGAAGAAACAAACTTTTATCCATTTTATCAAGGCCTCCACTAATCTAAATCCTAAAGAGCCTCCACTCTACTGTTGCCCTGCTCGTCCTCCACCACCAGCAGCGTGTTGTCGAACTGCCCCTGCACGTCGCTGATGTGGCTGATGGCGATGATCTGGGGAAAGCGCTCCTCCAGGCTTCTCAGCATCTGGATCATCTTCTCCCGGTGCTCCTGGTCCTGGCTGCCGAAGACCTCGTCCAAAATCAGGAAGGAGTAGCTCTCTCCGTCGGGTCCAAAGCGCATCAGGTACTCGCTGATGGCCACGCGCACGGAAACGGCGATCATATCGATCTCGCCGCCTGAGTAGCGGGAGATGGGATAGTAGTTGGCCCCGTCCTCGACTCGGATATTGAAGTCGTCATCGATACACAGTCGACTGTACTTGCCGGATACCTCCTCCAAGATCTCTCCTGCGGTGCGAGCGATCTCGTTCTTGACTCGGATCAATACCTGGTCCATGAAGCTGTTGACCAGACTGCGAGTCACCTCCACAACCTCCATTCTCAGGCCCACCTGGGCGGCAGTTCGCTCCAACTCCTCCTTCCGTTGCGCTTCCCGGGCATGTCGCTCCCGTGCGGCCAGCAAAACGCCCATTTGCACCTGCCGCTCTGAAACGGCCTTCCTGGCCGCTTCCAGCTCTCCTTCGGCTCTCGCCAAAAGGGCTTTTGCCATCTCGTGCTCCTCTCTGCTGTATGCCAGAGCAAAGAGGCGCTGCCTGCACTCGCTCAGATCCAGGTTGAGCTTTTCCAACGTGGCCAAGGCTGCTGCCAGCCTCTCTCTCTCCTCGATCTCGCCCGCGACCAGCAGGCGAATCTTCTGGCTCTCCTTTTCCGCTGCAGCGAGGTCTTTCTTCTCTTTAAAAAGAGCCTCGTACTCCTGCGAATTGTAGCCCAGCTCTTTTTGCGAAATCTGTAGAGCCCTCAAGACAAGGTCGAGCCGCACTATCTCCTTTTCTTGCCCTTTCATCCTCTCTTTTAGGGCGGGAATTTGCGCAGCCCGCTCCGAAATTGAAAGAAAACGATCGTGCAGCGGCTTGAGGATGGCCAAGCGCGCTCTGGCATTGATGTAGTCCGATTCGGCGTAGCCCAGTGCCTCTATCTGCCCCAGGAGCTGCTCCTGTCGCTCCTTTAAAGCCGCCAGCTCTTTTTGCCGCAGGCCAATCTCGCGTTCCAGGCCGGGCAGATCCTCAAGCCGCTGGGAAAGGCTGGCGTATTCCGTTATCAGAGGTCCAAGAGCTTTTAGAGCCGCTTCAACCTCGGCTAACTTTCCGGCTTCGAAGCAGACCAATCCGAGGCCCTCAATTTTAGCCGAGAGATCCTTCTGCTCGGTTTGGGACTCGTGCATCTGCAAGGTCAGATTCCTCAAATCGGCCTGCAAAGCCGAGCGGCGGCTTTTTTGGGCATTTAGTTCATCGAAGGCCGAACTCAGACTGCTCCTAGACCTGGTCGCCCCCTCAATCTTCTCAGTTTGTCCAGCGATCAGGGCGGCAAGCTTCTCCTTCTCTGCTTTTGCGAGCGTTGCGGATTTTTCATACTTATTGATGAGCAGATAGCGCTGGTCCTCTAGCGGCCTCTCGCAGGTAGGGCAGAGGCCTTCCGCCCCCAGCGCTGCGACCTTTTTCAGAGAGCGTTGCGCCTCGGCAAAGGCGCTCTCCTCTACCTTGTAGCTTCCTCTCAGATCTGCCAGAACGAGGGCTAGCTCGCTGCCCAGCATATCCAGATCCTTATCCTGGCGGCGTAGCTGCGCCTCCCTCTCCTCGATTTTGCCAAGGCCCTCCATCTCAGCCTGCGCTCCCGCAGCCTCGGCCTTCAACCGGGCCAGGCGCTCTTCCAGAGCATTCCTTCTGGCCAGGAGTCCGTCCCGTTCCTTTTGTAGCTCCCTTTGCAGGACAAGCTCCGCCTGCTGGTTCTTGCGCCTCTTTTCTTCCTCCGGGCAGGATGCAATCTCTTCTCGCCTGGCATGAGCTTTGTGGAGATCATCAATCAATGTTTTCGTGCGGGAGATGCTGGCTACGATTGCTTGCTCTCGGATGGCCTCCTCTTTTTGCCGGGCCTGCATCTCGTTATGCTTATCCCGGAGATCCTCCAGGGAAAGTAGCCTGGCCTGCAGCGTTGTATGCTCCTCTTCTCGGGGCAGGAGATCCTCTCGCATTGCGGCATCTTTGTCCAGCTCCAGGAGCCTTCTCTGGCTTAGAGAGAGCGCTTTTCTCTCGCCCTGGATAGCTGCCTCCTGGGCGGCCAGGCGGCGCGCTGTCTCCTCATAAACTTCTCTCATGGGCTGCAAAATTTCAAGCCTTTCCCCTACGGCGGCAAGCCTCTCAAGCATCGGCGCAAGATCAGAGAGCCTCTTTTTGGAGGCATCGATCAGAGAGAGCCGTTTTTCTGCGGCTTTTATCGTCTCTTTCATCTCCTTGTCCTGAGACTCCAGGCTCTTTGCCCGTTCCGCTAAAAGGCCATGGCTGCGCATCTTCTCTGCAATGGCCTCCAGCTCCTGTCGGCTTTGCTCATAGGCCTGTGCCAGCATTGCCCGGTTCCCCTCTGCCTCCTCCAGGCCCTTTCTCTCTGCTGCAATGTCCTGGAAAGCCTTCTCAAGCCGGGAAGATACATCTCCAATCTCAGACAGCGCTCCAGCCAGACGGCTCTTTTGCTCCTCTAGTGTGGCGCGGTCGGACTTGATCAGCTCGATTGCATACTCCTTGATGTCTTCCAGGCCCAGGAGCTTGAGCAGATATTCTCTCTTGCCCATTCCGCCCTCTTTGAGCAGATTGTCCAGGTCCTTTTGCCGGGCGTAGAAGGTCTTCATGAAGTCCTGATAATTGATATTGAGAATTTCTTCTAACTTCTGGTCTACATCTCGTGTTCCAGAAGATATTATATCATTGTTTAAATACAACGTCGCATCCGGACTGAGATTCTTCCCCTTCATGCTCCTGATTATTTTTATATCTTTATTATCTTGTCTAAGACATAAAGTTACATCTACAGGTTCATTATCATTAGCATGAATGTTTTTTATAAGCTCTCTTTTGATAGAAGATGCTTTGTTGCCATATAGCGCCCATGCTATTGCTTCAACTATTGTGCTTTTTCCAGAGCCATTACTCCCAATGATGCCTGTCAGTCCTTCTTGAAAACCAATTGTTGCACGTTTATATTTTTTGAAATTACGCAAAATAAGCCTATCCAGAAGCATTAAGACTCCTTGTGTTATGCACTGAAGCTGCCTTTTTCATAACATCTGTCCCGTAGGCAACAACATCATTAGTTATTGCTTTGCGTATACGATCTTTTTGTGATTCTTCGTCAAGGAACCTAGAAAAAGCTTCATCGAGCCTTGTAGAATCCAATTGCTTATCATACTTGTCTTTTTCATCAATATATTCGACTTTTATTTTTAAAAATAATGCAGACGATCCAAGCTTTGCTTTGTTTGATTGATCTATGCCCTTAAACGCAGCTTTAGATACATTTACTAGATTTATCCTGATAATTTTATCTTTAATTTCTTCTTCATCGCATAAATTTAGGAGTTTTTCTGCTAATTCCTTTGAGGAGAATCCACTGCAGTCTATTGGAGGATGATCAATCATATATTTGGATATTATATCTATTTGTTCCACTTTATGAGTATCAAGGTCAACTTGAAGAATTCCTTTCCTATCGGATGCTTCGCCAAAATTAAAATATTCAATAGATCCACTATACCATGCATTCCCTGCAACTTGGGCCTGATTATGATAATGTCCCAATGCGATATATGAAAAATATCTTTTCAGAAAGCTATCACTAAGTTCGTGTTCACCAACAGTTCTAAGGCGCTTATCTCTTATTGATTCGATAAGGCCATGCATAACGAGAACATCTGATCCGGTAGGTCTTATTTTGCTAAATTCGTCTAAGTAGGCGTCATTATTAAGGCAAAATGGTATACAATGAAAAACGTAGTCTTCAATTGGGATGCCTTGATACTCGTTATTATGTACTATGTGAATATGCTCTAGACCTTCAAAGATAGAAAACGGACTAGTGGTTGATGACGACTTTGGAGCGTCGTGATTACCACTAATAATGATAGTGGGGATCTTATTCCTATTTAGCTTTTCTATCTCTTTCTTAAATACATATAGCGTTCTTATTCTTGGTCTTACATGATGAAAGACATCTCCCGCATGGATAATCGCATCGGGATGTATGTCATCAATTATCTTGTCGATGGTCTGCTTAAAGCCTTCATAGACTTTTTCTTCAATGATGTTTCTCCCGAATTGATCGACCTTATTGTAGGCAGAAAAGCCTAGGTGCGAATCTGCCATATGGATTATCCTCATTCTTCTCAATACCTCGTAACTTCAATCAGGTGGTCGACTTAGCTTTTTGGCTTTGCTAACGGGACTCCCATCTGTCTGATCTTTCTTTTTCAACTGCTCTATGTAATCTTCATACAAATGGATGGTGGCTGGAATGGGGAAAGGTACCTTGAGCGTACTTATTATTGCTTCGCCTTTTTCTAGCGTCTGTATTTCTACATCAAGCGTCGTTAAATCTTGTTTTGCAGACTCCTCTAAGCATTTCCTATCATTTCTATCGCCAAGACCCATTACAACTAATGTATTGAACTGAGATAACAACTGCTTGTCAACTAATTTAGGTTGCTGAGTTATTGCACATAGGCCCACACCAAACTTCCTTCCTTCTCTGGCTATAATTTCGAATCTAGATATACTACTATCCTTTCCACCTAGGACCCTCTGTGCCTCTTCAATTGTTATAAGGCAGATCTTTTTACATTCATCCAGACTCTCCTCTCTGTATTTGTCGAGAATATGGCGCGAAAGAAGCGAAAGAAGGAATAGTTCTTCTCTTTCGTTAATTCCTTGCATATCGATTAAAACAACTTTCCCTTCTTGGAGGGATTTAATGATTTTATCGATACTTGAGATTTTCTCATCAATATAACTGAATCCAAGAAGCCTTTTTAGTCTTCTTTCAATGACATTAATCGTTCTGGGATCAAAATTTTTTATGACCAACTTTCCATCTTCTTTGAAGCTCTTCAACCAATCGCTCGTTATTTCCGAATCCAAAGATTCAATAGCTTCAACTTGGGCAGTCCTCCATTCCCCCACTAGTGGCAATATATCCGTTGGCTTTATATCTCTTAATCCTATCTTTAAGTCCTCGACTTCTCCATTTTTTTCTGCATTTTTTTTATTAGTGGAATAACATATAAGACCATCACTATATTTTCCTAAATGAAGTAAGCCTTTTGTATTATTTTTGGCGCTTCCTAGAAGATACTCCCCATGAGGATCTGCAAGAAGAAGACCCAACTTGGATTCACCCATTGATGCTTTCTTCATACATGAGGCCGCAAAGACCTTCATGAAATTGGATTTTCCCATTCCGGTAGTCGCAAAAACGCCCATGTGATGATCCATGATCTCACTGTTTAGCTTCACTCCTATTTCTTCAACAACCTGACTTCCATTCCTCAAATACCCGACTTCTAAGTCCCCCATCTTTTCTGTTAGAAACTCAAATTCATCAAAGCTCGCCTTTTCTACTTCCGAGAATTTTGATGGGATAGTCTTTGATTTCTTGAACTCTTTTTTGTTAATTTTTTCATTAAATATTATGCACCCAAGCGGCTCAGCCACGATCCTATTGAATATTTGGTCCTCATCATAGAATTCCGTCCCTTTAAGTGCCGTATCCCATTTTCCTTCATAATTGGAATCATGTTTAATATCCGTAACCCTTGCCAGGAACGTAATTTCATCATCTTTCACGCCGTAATCTCTGATAGAGAATATTTGGCCCAGTTCAACCCTTTCGTTATACGGAATTATAAAATGAAATTCCCTAACATCTTTTGATATAATTTTATACGTAGTTGTTTTGGTTCTATCTATTGTCTTTCTCTCTAATACATGCGAACTTGCGTCATCGTCCATAATTGATAATTGATTCGTCGTAATGAAATCCTTCATATTATTCTCCTCCCTTGCTTCATTTCTAATATCGTATGATAGTCTAACGAGCTACGGATGTGTTTGTCATTTACACCTTTGTCACTTAATTCATCTATTAGAAGATTATTGAGATGCACCCTTTCCAAGTCTTTTATGCTTAGATCTCGGTGCGCTCTAAATAGAGCATGTGGATAACCCAAGCATTCCGACGAACTTGAATACATAGATAAATGTCCTAAAGCCTTATCAATTCGGCTTGCAACATGCGGCGGCGCATCAAGCCGGAAGACAAATTCGGAATCTGGATGCAATTTTATTACGTAGATCTTTCCTTTCCAGTTCTTACCTTTTGGCTTTGGTTTTATATTTTTTCCACTCAATTCTATATACCATGGATTATTTGGTATTATTCGACTTCCAGCGTAGCCGGTATGAAGAACAAAGGGCTTTGAAAAACCTTTGCCCCATGAGAATGTGCTAGATTTGCTGATCGCAAGCAAATCCAAATCTTTGTCCTCTGCTTTGTCGAATATGATCTTAAGGACTTCTCTAAATGGATCCGTCCAATATGCGAAATCCCCATCATAGAGCACAAGGTCTCCTGTTTCCGCTTCAGAGATAGCTTCGTACAGCGCCACATACTCTTGGAGTTCTCTATAGTAAGTTGAAAGTCGATCAAGTTCTGTTTTAGCTAAAATAAAACTGCTATTAATATCAAAATTATTACGTAAGTCATTTTCGAACTGATACATATAATGCTCAGTATCTGCCTTAAAAACTTTATCGAAAAGGACGGTCTTTTGCCATTTTTTCCCAATATAGGAAACATATCCTGCTCTTATTAGGTTGAAACTAACTGATGTCAGATCAAAAATAACACCATTGCTTCCATCCACTGCATAAATATTTCCCTCAAACTTATCGTGTAAAATTATCTTTTTAAAATCGATATCTTTAACACCAGTTTCCTCAAAATATTGAGTTATATTGTCCATTAAGAGATAATTCTTAACCTGTTCGGCGATCGCTCCGAGTGAAGTCTTATCTATCATCTTAACCTCATATTTGTTATAATATTTTAAATTTCATAACTGACTATTGATCCAGCCATTCTCAAAACGAATAGTGTTTCATCCTCTAATACGTCTATACTGGGAAAACGAGAGTCTATGGTTACTTCTTTGAATAATTGACTCTTCTTTATTAGACCGTCTGACGATATTAGGCAAATTTGGAAATAGTTCCGATCTCCAGCTCCCCAGAAAAACGATTTATGCATCTCCAACCAGACTGCAATGTTGTATTCTGAGTTTGGGGGGCATCCCAACCTCCATTTAGTAGTTCCATCTGAATTACAAAATACTATTTCCTCTCTAGATAAAATTAAGAATCCGTTGTCGCCTATTGTTATTGACTTAATATTCCCTTTGGCCTTTATCTCCCAGAGTGTGTCGATTCTAGGGGAGATACCCCTAACAGTTTTATTTCCAATACGTAATAATAAGTTATCTGAATTTGGAATAGATACTGCTTCATAAATAGCTGCACTAGTTTTAAGATCACGTTGCATTTCGTTATAGGCTATTTGATAACTCTTTTTACCTACTCGGATTATCTTGTAATTACCTAAAGTGGCTTCGTCTAACCCCGCTCCATAATCCATAGACGTCTCTGAATCACAGGATTTTGAATCTTGTTCTATTTTCCATTTTCCTATATTTATACGTTGAACCAAATATGAAGATCCTTGAAATACATGCATTTTTCCTTGATTTGGGTTTTTAAAATTAAATGCAGTAGGATTTGCCACAGTGACTAACGCGAGTTTTTCCTTTCCATTTGTGTCCAAAACAATAAGCTTTCCTGGGTCATAAGCCAACCCCTCGCCCCATAACCCAACAAACACTGCATCTCCCTCAGGTGATACTGCGATTGATGTAATTTCAGATAGAAATGAAGTTGACCATAGCAGCCTTGATGAAAAATCATAGCATAACACATCATTCCATGTAGAAAAACTGTTATTCCTAGAAAGTTTTTCCTGCATTTCCATCTCTTTTTTGGAGAGTTCTGCCTTTCTTCTTCCTATGCATATACGTCGGTTCTTCTTATCAATTGCATAGTAATAAAATGGATATTCGTTTAGATCGCTAAGTATTGACGTTTTTTGAAATCCCTTACAAATTTTTACCTGCGGCGCAAAATCATCTGAAGAGAGTCCTTCGGCTAGAGCCGCATGATCCGTCTTCTTCGGTTGATATGTTTGCCAGGGAGAAGCTGGTGATGTCGCCCACAGATAATTGTCGTAGAATATGATTCGATCCTGGAACATAAATAATTCCATGTCTCTATCACCCTCTGGGCCTTGAATTAACTCGCTGGTCTGTCTATCTAATTCATAGCGGCGTCCGTCTTCGCAAGCAATCAAATATTTATCTTGCTCAGGAATTGTGAAGACAGCTTTTGCCTGCTTAGGTAGCTTTGCAGAAAATAGAGTCTCGCCTCGCTGGTTAAGCCAAAAGATATTGCCTGTTTTAAGGGACACAACAAGAGAGTCATCTAAGAGTCCGATGTAATTTCCAGATTCATTAAATGAATAAGCCCAAACAAGATTACCTTGGGAATTCCATGATGTTAATCGACCTTTATCTTCTAATATGAATATATTATCTATTATCGGACCTAGAATAAAACCTGCTAGTGGAGTATTAAGCGAGGTGGCCCTTATCATTCCACCTACTAGCTGTTCAGACATCTCATGAGCCCGTACTTGAATTAGCTCTTCTTTGGTTTTCGGATTCTTGGGGAGATTCTCTCTGCGTTTAGCTTCTTCTATTTTAATCTCGGCCTCACGTAAATCCGCGAGTGCTATTCGAGAAATCAATGTTCCATTATGATTTAGGCGATATACTCGATCCATTGTGGAAACAACAATATGCTTGTCATCTCTTGAGATAAGTAAATGATATGCTGTTGCCTTGATAGTTCCAAACGCAGTTTCAAATTCCTCACTAAATTGAATTCCCCACAAGTATTCTCCTTTTAGAGAAAAACTATAAAGTTCTCCTGGACCTTCAGTAGTCTCTCTTGTGCTAACCAACCAAAACTCCTTACCAATTGCAATTCTAAATGGATGCCAACTGAATTGATATAGCATAACCAAACCTGTATTGAGATCAAGATAGGCTAATGTGTTTTCTGAGGATAAAATCGCACATTTTTCGTCTAAGTCCAGAATTTGCATTGATTCAAGTGCTGAATGTTCAAGACTAATTTTATTACTGCTAGTCGGCCTAATAATAAAAAGCGTTTTATTAGCCTCTACTATAAAACAGTTAAATCCATGATAGTGTAGCTTAAATTTGCGTCTTGATCTAAGATCAAAACCTGGCAATTTTTCTGTTTGCTTTCCTGTTATAAAAAAATCATCGCAACCATTGTACCCATCAACTTGTAATTGAAAAGAACCCACGATTTTAAATAAAGGAGATTCAATAAATGATATAAATTCTCTGGCTCCAGAACGCGATTGGTCCGAAGGAGTTGATGGATACGAAATTGCTTTTTCTAATTTTGTTGATATATCCGTGACTTTATTGCTGGGCTTTTTAAACCAATCAAGTAATCCCATATCGGAGTCTCCTATCTAAATTTTAATTATCATATTTCCTTTAATTCATAATCCAAATGTATCTCATTCTGGCTGTAAGCCGGCTGCCGGCCATGCTGGTATGCTGCACAAAGGGAAGCGTGATCTCCTCACCCCAAAAGAGGGAGCTGGACTTGGCTACGGCCAGAAGCGCGACGCCCTTCTCCTCTGCTCGGGCAAAGATGACGGCAAGTGCATCCCTCAAGAGTTCAAAGACGTCAAAGCTGCCGTCGTAAAGGACGATGTCTCCGGCATGGGCTTCACCCAGGGCTTCATTTATGGCCACATACTCCTGTAGCTCTCGATAGTAGCTGGAGAGTCGATCCAGATCCGATTCCTTGAGATCGACTCCATTCAGGCCGAAGAATTGCTCCAGATAAGGGTCGAACATGTTTCTGCATAACTTCGCATCGGCCACGAAGACATCGTCAAAGGTGATGACCGTGCGCTTCCAATCTCTTCCCCGGTAGACGGCATAGCCTGCCCGGATCAGGTTCACATTGGCAGTCGACCAGTTGCAGATGGAGACATTGGAGCCGTCCACAGCGAATATCTCTCCGGCAAAGTCACTGGGCTGCACGAGCACGAAATCGCAGCCTTGAACCCCGGTTTCGGCTAGATATCGGTCGATTCCGTCCAGGGAGATGTGATCACGGATCATTTCTGCAACAAGGGAAAGGCGGCTCCATTTTTCCATTCAAAATTATGTTGACATAGGCAAGGTATAAGGATTGCTCCTAATTGGCCCTGATTGACATTAAAAAAAGCTTTGTTGAAAATGTGGATTTTTCAAGCGAATGTGATTTTGTTGCCCGAAAAATCGAACAGCTTAAAATCCAATTGATGGAACCTATCCGGATACTCATCGACTATCTTTTTTGCGCTTGCTGCCATATTCTGCAGCTCGTACCCGATGGTATCCACGCCGCCGTCACTAAACTCACTGAGGTTGCCTTGAATAGACAGGTTCTCGCCATTTATGCTGGCCGTCCTAAGGATTTTGCATTTCCGTGTTCCTTTTCGCCCGATCTTCCCTCATCACCCGAAAGATACCGGTCACCACGCCAACCATTGCCGGAGCCAAGAAGAAGCCGGAGATTCCGGCGACAAGGCCTCCACCCAGAAAGGCAAGCAGCACCAGTAGCGGATGCAGCGAGGACTTGGTGTAGACGATGTAAGGCCGGATGACCAGCTCCGCGATATGAACCAGAATCGAGGCGGCCAGGAAGAAGAGAGCGGCATCCATGGGCCCCATCTCAATGTACCTGCCTACAGCCGTGGGTATGAAGACCAGCCAGGTGAGAAAAGGCACCATACCGGCCAAGAAGACGATGCTGGCCATGGCAAAGGGCCGGGGAACGGCAAATATGTAAAAGATGGCCACAGAGGTAATCCCGCCCGCTATGGCGGTGTAGATGCTGCCCATGTAAACTCCGCAAAGAATGCTATCTATTCTGGCCAGGCAGCGCAACTCAAAGCTGTCGTTTTCCAGATGGAAAAGCTCCCTTACGGCTTCTGAGATTCGATCTGCATCAAGCAATAAAAAGTAGCAGACGCAAAATGCGATCAAGAAATTGACAATGCCAAGGGTTATGGTTGAGCCCAGGCTGAAGACGGGCAGGCTGGCTAAGAGATTGATGCCCATTCCCATCAGGTTGGCCATGCCCCGCGAGATTTCATCGAATATCGCTTGCGGAATATGGACCCGGGAGACAAATTCAAAGATGAGGGTGACGATCTCCCTTTCGTGGCTCTCCAGCCACCTGATCTGGTTTGAAGTCTCGATAACTCCCGAGGCAAAGATCGCAGAGAGCGGAACGACAATGCAGATGATGGCGGCCAAGGAACCGATGCGCCGGTTTTTTCCGAATAGATCACGCACCGGTCGGCCCACGTAGGAGAAGACGAGGCCCAGGACCAGGCCGTCGAGAAGCGGCCAGATGTAGTAACAAAGCAGGATGGCAAGGGCTAATGTGAAGACTATCAGCCAATTTTTCTTGCCCAGACGTATTGGCAGATCAAGTTGCATTCTACACACCGGGGAGCGCATCTCCTGGATTTAGGGGTGTCGTTCCTGGAACCGCCCCAATCCATGTGAAGTAAGAATCGGCCGGATAGCCAAGAACTCTACCGCTTGCATCCGGTCTCAATACTCCAGTGCTTGAAGATCGTCGCGCAACAGCAATGGGTGAGAGCATGAACTCATTAATCAAGCTCTGGTTGTTGGCAAAAGACGCCCAAATGAACTTATTATAGTTTTCCAGATAGGTATTAAACTGTCCTGCAGATTCCATTACGTACTGGCCTTTTCCATGATATTCGCCCATGAACAGTCCGATCTTCAGCCCATTGGCCACTCCTCTCTGATAGTCGGTCATATCCCCGAGAGCGAAAGTAACGGCTATTATGAGCATAATTAAAACGGCTATTGCCGCGATCAACTTCATTCTTGTGTCATCTCCAGGACATCTGCAATATGGCATAAGCTTTTAGCTTTTCTATTGTATGAGGAAGAAAGAGAGCTATTCATTACTCGACCCCAGACTCTAAATCAAAAAAAGGGAAACGTGAGGTGCAGAAGCTGTTTCCCTCCTGCCTACTCCGCCAGATCCTCGTCCGGCGAGAGTTGTATGGTGATTCCCTCGTCCGGCGAGGTCATGTTCCAGTTGGGAGTCTGCCAGCCTCCGTACCTGGTGGTCCTGGGCGCCACCCCGCTGCTCCACACCTCAACTCTGGCCGCGGCATCGGCAGTGTCAGAACCGGTTCCATCCACGGCAGTTGCATCCAGATGCACAGAGTTGACATAACTGCCATCCATGGTTGCCCTGGCCAGATATTGGATAGTTGCCGCGCCGCCTGGCTGCAGGTCGGGAACAATCCATTGCAGGAACTGGCCCTCCTGGCGACTCGGCTCGGTTGAGGCGTTCAGGAAAGTCAGGCCGGCTGGCAGCATGTCCGTGAGTGTAGCGGCCACGATGCTGTCCGCATTATTGCTTACTTCGATGGTGAAATGGACCAGCGTGGGATCGGTGGCATCCAGCACTGCCCTCTTGTCCAGCCTAACCTCGGGCAGGCAGCAGGGCAGCTCGGCGGATTCTAATGCCGCATAAGCCGCTCCTGATACGCAGGCGTCTCCATTCATGCCGCAAACCATGACGCGGTTGACAATGTTGCCAGGCGCGTAATCGGTTACATTCAACTCCAGCTCTATCTCAATGGTGTTTCCTATACCGATATGAACCAGAGTCCAGTTCGCATCGGTCTTGGAGAGGCTGGCAGGCCGGATGGACGAGCCTATGTACTCCGTGCCCGTTGGGAAGATGTCCCGGACATTTATGGGAGCCAGAGCCACGTTGCCGTCATTGGTTATGGTTATGACGTACTTGGCAACCTGGGCATTGGTTTTATTGAACCACCTGGTAGTCATGCTGCCTTCTTTCTTCACAGTTAAATGAGGCCGGTCGTACTTGGAGACACCCGTTAGGAGAACCTTCCTGGCGATGTTGTACTGGCCTACGTAGCGTTCCTCATTATCGACTCGGTCGCTGCGGTTGTCTCCTACTGCCTTCACTCTGAAGTCTGCCTGGCCGCTGAAGCTGGCATTGGTCTTCATCTCATTGAGGCCCAGGGCAACGCTATCCTTCTTGAGATAGTCCAATGAGGAATATCTCTCGCTGATGTAGGAAGCTGGAGGTGAGTTGTTGTCAACTTTTGCGACTGGAAGGCCGCAGTTGCTGCTATCCTTGAATATATCGCCGCCAGCCAGGTAGCCGCTCCTCGACCACATGCCTTCGCTCCATTTCATGTCCTGGCTGACGTTGAACCGTGGCGTGTAGCTGTAGTTGGTCGGCCCGTGCACCAGGCTGATGTCCTTGGCTATGTAGTTGGTAGGCGTGTCGATGATCTCATCGATCTTGTAGGAGCCCGTTCCTGATTCGTAAGTCCTCTGGCTGTCACGCACCCTCTTGTCAACAGCAACATAGCCGTAGCCGGTCATGGACTTGTTGGACTGGACGCTGCTGCCGTACTCGTCCACCATCTCTGTCGCTTTGAAGCTGCCCACAAAGTCCTCAGAAGACTCAAAGATCGGCTTGACCTTGGGGTGAGCGTCGGGGCTCTCCTTCTTGAGGACGCCGATATGCCCGGTGCCCTCGAACTCGACTTCGGTCTTCATGGTCGAGCCGTTACGGTCCAGCTCTATGGACCGATCCTTTTCGATCTTGTTGGCGGATGTGTACTCCTCGTTGATGTTGGCGCCGGTTATGGTGTTGATGCCCCTGGACTTCTCTGTCCATTTTGTGCCATAGTCTATGGACCGGTTCTGGGGCAGGGTGAATGTGGTGGGCCGATGGGACGCGGAGAGGTTGGAAATCGAGCGGATGGACTTGTTCTCCGTACGCATTCGCGTCAGCTCTTCGCTCTCATAGGAGCCGCTGCCGGACTCGCGGCTTTGCAGCTGTGTTCCCGGATCGACTATGCGGGTGGAGGCGCAGCTGGATAAGGTCTCGACAAGGTCGGCTTTGGCGTAGGCGCAGTTGGTTACCGATTCGGGGCCCTGGTGGGTGTCATAGTCGTTATGGACATTGACGAATCCCGTTCCCCGCACCGCCTGGGACATGTCGTAGTTGATATCGACTATCGGGACGCGCACCACGATCGTTGCCGGGAAATTCTGGCCAGGGCCAAGAGTGCCGACGTCCCAGGTCAGGTTGGAGGACGAAGACGATGATGGCGTTGGGGAGACGGAAACCAGCTCGACCGCCTGGGGGAGAATATCCCAGAGGGTGACGTTGGTGTAGCTGCCCCAACCGCAGGGATTGGAGAGGTCGATGGTGTAGGTGATCTCTTCACCCCGGTGAGCAACCGGCACGTTTGCCGTCTTGGTCAGAGTGAGGTTGCAGGCGAGATCATTGGAGAAGTCCAGGTGCGAAATGCTCTCGTTTTCTAAAACTACATTGAAACTGCCTTTGGGCGAGACCTGGGTCCAGCCATCTCTGAGCTGCTCAGAGACGGTGTAGGAGCCCACCGAAATATTGCAGATCTCCCAGTAGCCTGCGGAATCAGTTGTGGCATTAGTGGCGTTGCCCGTGCTGTCTGTGGCAGTGATGTTCCAGCCTGCCAGACCTGCGCCGGTGCTGGCCAGGAACTTATGCCCGGATAAGCAGATGTTGCTCGATTGCACGTTTGCCGTGGCACTGGACCGGACATCAGCGCCGTGCTCAGGAGTGCCTGTGACATTCACCTGGTTGGTGAGCGTCCCGTAGGCCGAACCGTCGATTGTAGCCTTGAGCCAGAGGGCGCGGGATGCGGCGGGCGCGAGCGGGCCGACGTTCGTCCAATTGATGAAGCGGCCGCTCTTCATCCCGCCGTCAGACGAGTCATAGGTCAGTCCGTCCGGCAGAAGGTCGCTCACGAAGACCTGCGAGAGCGGGGCGGTGCCGTTGTTGGTCACTGTCAGCGTGAAGTTTATCGGAGTTCCCTTCGAGCCGGATGTGGGATCGGCGGTATTAGTGACAAGGATGCGGGCTTGTCTTGCCAGCACGCTTGCAGTTGCGTTGGACTTGACAGGATCGCCGTGCTCGGGTGTACCGGTGACGTTCACCTGGTTGGTGAGCGCCCCGTAGGCTGAACCGTCGATTGCGGCCTTAACCCATAGAACGTGAGCTGCGCCCGCTGCCAGTGGTCCGACGTTCGTCCAGTTGACGTGCTGGCCGTTGTTCGTCCCTCCGTTGGAAGAGTCGTACTTCAGGCCCGCGGGCATAAGGTCGCTCACGAAGACCTGCGAGAGCGTGGCCGTACCGTTGTTGGTCACGATCAATGTGAAGTTGATTGGAGTTCCCATCGAGCCGGATGCGGGATCGGCGGATTTTGTGACCAGCATCTTGGCTTGTCTTGCCAGAACGCTTGCCGTGGCACTGGAGTTGACAGGATCGCCGTAGCCGGTATCGCCGGTGGCGTTGACCACGTTGACCAGATCTCCGAACCTGTCGCCATTGATGCGAGCGGTGAGGTTGAAGCTGAAGGAATCGCTGCAGTTCAGCCTGCCCAGGTCCCAGGTGTACCTGTTGCCTGCCCTCGCAGGGGTCAGCCCCGAGTCGTCGGAGAGGTAATCAAGCCCCACGGGCAGAAGGTCTTCGACATCGACCGAGTCGAAATCGGCGTTTCCGGTGTTGTTGACCTCGATGTTGAAGCAGAGAACGGTGGACTGCGCGCCACCGGTGAGGTTAGCTGTCTTGTTCACTATGATCTGCGGGAGATAACTGATGTCCACAGTCTCGAGGGACGAATTGTTGACCTCGAAGCCGCAGGGGTCGGTTCCGTTGGCCCAAAGCTTGTTGGTCAGTGGGCCGGGCAGGTCGGATAACTTTACCTGGTACCTGGTGGTGCTGGTGTAGTTCTGGCCGGGCGCGAGATCTCCCACCGTCCAGCCGGCCGAGGTCAGGTTATCTTCGGCCCGAACGCCGGTGAGGCTGACGTTGCCGGTGTTGTTCACATGGATGGTGTAGCTGATCCAGTCACCGACCTCGGCCTCAGATCTATTGGCGAGCTTTTCCACCTCCAGTCCGCTGGCGCACTGCTTGCCGCCGATGGGATACAGGTCTTTGTCAGAACCGCCTCCGATCAGGTAGGGCGTATCGCCGATGCCGTCGCCATCGCAGTCCCAGCCACTGTAGTCGGACCAGCGGTTCCCGACGTAAGTTGTGGTGCCTCCGTACTGGATCTTTGTGGGCGAGTTCCAGGTGTTGGCCCCCCCTCTGGACCAGCCAGAGTTGAAGGTGTTGAGGTAGATGGTGTTGCCGCTGGCAATTTCGAGGCGGATGCCCGTTCGGTTGCCTGTGACGGTGTTGCCCGAGATGTTGTTGTTGTAGCCGCGATAGACATAGATGCCGATATCATCGCTCGTGACGGTGTTGCCAGAGATGTTGTTGTTGCCGCTGTCGGGATAGAGTTCGATGCCGGCCGCATTGCCTGCGGCGGTGTTGTCAGAGATGGTGTTGCCGCTGCTTCCTGTGAGCATGATGCCAGCACCGCTGTTTCCTGTGGCTGTGTTGCCCGAGATGTTGTTGTTGTCGCCCACGACAATGATGCCATTTTGACTGCCTGTGGCGGTGTTGCCCGAGATGTAGTTGTTGCCGCCAAAGACAACTATGCCAACATAATTGCCTGTGGCGGTGTTGCCCGAGATGTAGTTGTTGCCGCCCAAGACATCGATGCCATAAAAATTGCCTGTGGCGGTGTTGCCCGAGATGGTGTTGCCGCTTGAAGTTACGTCGATCCCCGACTTGGAGTACTGTGAATTCCTGGCCTCAAACCCCTGCAGGGTGCAGCCGTTGGCGGTGAGGCTGATGGCGTCCCCGGAGCCGCCCGCGTCCACCACCGGCATACCGGAGCCGGTGTCCACGCCCTGCAGAGTGAGGGTTTTATTCACCACAACGTTTTCGTGATATGTCCCGCTCAGGACCACGATGGTGTCGCCAGGACAGGCGGCATTGATGGCCGCCTGGATGCTGGTGTAGTTGCAGCCCGTGCTGCAGACCGTGAGGGTTCTCGGTCCTGAGTTGGTTGTTAGAGGGTAGTTGTCCCTCTCCGATCCGGGTGGGATGTTGTAGGGCGTATCGCCGATGCCATCGCCGTCACAGTCCCAGCCAGTGTAGCGGGACCAGCGGTTACCGACGTAAGTTGTGGCGCCTGCGTACACGATCTTTGTGGGCGAGTTCCAGGTGTTGGCCCCGTTGGACAAGCCAGAGCGGAGGGTGTTGAGGTAGATGGTGTTGCCGCTGGAATAATAGAGGTCTATGTCGTAGATGTTTCCTGTAGCGGTGTTGCCCGAGATGTTGTTGCCGCTGGAGTAATAGAGGCCGATGCCGTAATAGTTGCCAGTGGCGGTGTTGCCCGAGATGATGTTGCCGATTGAATTTACTCGGATCCCCGTATTGCTGCCGCCCCCCGCATTCCTGATCACAAATCCCTGCAGGATGCAGCTGCCTGCATTCAGGGTGATGACGTGCCCCGATCCGCTGCCGTCCACCACCGGCGAGCCGACGCCCCGCAGAGTGAGCTGCTTGTTCACGAAGACGTGTTCATAATAGGTGCCGCTCTGCACCAGGATGGTGTCGCCAGAGGAGGCGGCGTTGATGGCGGCCTGGATGGTGAGGTGGTCGCCCGGGACGTTCAGGGTCGCGGCCCCGGCACAATTCACGAGCAGAATGAGAATGAATAGACCCTTTCGTAAGGTCCCTTGTTTATAATTATAATAATCCATAATCTCCCTCCAACGATTGGATCAACCGGTTTCTGTCTTATGGTTTGATTAGAGATCGGTTTATAGTTATAACATTTTCGATGATGGAGAATCTTGACAATCTATGCCGGACAAGAATAAAAATAAAAAAGGAACGATTGCAAAAAAAGGATTATTTAATTCCTTTGAAGCATTCCTCCAGATGTCTATCGCTCGGTCTCTTTGTCATCAGGCTTACAGCCACTGTTGCCAGTATCGCCAGCGGTAGGGCCACTAATATCGGGTCTACCACCGGCCAGGGCATCTGAGCGATCAGGACGTCCCTGCCCAGGAGCATCTTGCATATCCCCAGAGGCACAGCCTCGGCTTTATGGATGAACAGATACCAAAAGAGGGTCACAAACGTGCCGGTGACGAGGCCTGCAATGGCTCCGGCTTTGGTAGCTCCCTTCCAGTAGAGTGCGCTGGTGTACATGGGCAAAAAGGCAGCTGCACACAGGCCGAAGAAAATAGCCGTGCCGCGAGCGATTATGTTGTCGGGAAGAATTACGCCCAGAGTGACGGCAATTATGACGGCTATTACTATTCCTGCCCTCGTAATCAGTATCGATTCGCCGCCTTTTTTATTAGTCAATGTCTCATAGATATCCCTGCCAATCGCGCTCCCTTGAGCATGAAACTGGGAGCTGGATGTAGACATGGCTGCGGCCAGAAGGGTGAGCATGAATAGGTAGACGAACCACTCCGGAGTTGCAGCATTGATGTATAGGGGAATTATGCTGTCTGCATTGCCTTTGGCTATGTTTACGGATATATTTCCCATGTTCTGATAGAAGAAGACATTAGAAAGAGATCCTACCACGAAGGCCACGCCCGTCATGGCTAATATGAAGATGCCGCCGATGAGAACGCCCCGATTGAGCTCCCGGTTGGATTTTACCGTCATGAACCGCACGACAAGCTGCGGCATGGCTAAGACTCCAATGCCCACGCCCATGACAATGGTTGATACCAGTGTCCACCACCAGGTGCTGCCGAAGGCGGGCATAGATGTCCATCCCGTGTGGCCCATGGCGGCGAGCTTTGCCGGAACCAGATGAGCCATATCGGTTAGCGCCTGGTGGGCGGCGGTAATTCCACCCAGATTGTGGTAGGTCATAATCAGAAGAAAGAGCATGCCCACGAACATAATGGTTCCCTGCATGGCGTCGGTATACATGACACCGCGTATGCCACCCCAGAACACATAAGCGGTGATTATGAGGGAGTAAATAAGCAGTGCCACTTTAAAGTCGATGGCTAAAGTCGTCTCCATGAAGCGCGCAGCACCGATCAGAACCACCGAGGCGTAAAGCGGCATGCCGAAGAAGATGACAAGACCGCTGAAATACTGGATGAATTTGCTGTCGAATCTCTTCCCCAATAGCTCGGGAAAGGTCATGGCATTGAGGTTGTGGCCTATCTTCCGGGTGCGCTTGCCATAAACAATGAAGGCCAAAAAGATGCCCACGAATATGTTGAGCAACGTCAGCCACAGCAGGCCCATGCCGAAGAGGCCGGCTGAGCCGCCGAAGCCGACGATGGCCGAGGTGCTGATGAAGGTAGCCCCGTAGCTCATGGCCATGATGTAGGGGTGGGTCGTTCTACCTGCCACCAGGTAGCCCTCTGAGTCCTTGGTTGATTTCCAGCCTCTGTAACCCAGATAGAGGGTGGCAAGAAGGTAGATCAGAATAATAATATAAAGGAGAGTAAGATTCATTTAGATCACATTCCCAGCTCTTTTTCCTGCATATCTTCTTCACCGGCTTCCCAGTCGGCTTCCTCTTTTATTTCCATTGCCTCAAGCTCTCCTTCTCGATTCCAGTTTAATAAGCCGTAAATCACGCACAAAAGTGCGCTAAGAATACAAAGAAGATAGACTCCCCAGATCCAAGGATCATCAATGCCTAGCACGATTATCACCAACCATAATGCTGCCTGATTGCAGTCTATTCTGCCAGCCTACACTCATATTGCGAGCTTTCCCGGGGAAAGCCGTGGCGTGTGGTAGCATGTAGCATTATAGCAAGCTATAAGGGTGTCGGTCAGGGATATATATTACAATTATCACTACGCGGCATCCGTTTCGAAAAACGGGATTGGTGTTTTCTTGCCTGTAAAGAAGAACTTTATCTTTGAGGAGTGGAGAATCAGTCACGCAAAGGGACACTGGACAACGGAAATGTTCGAAGCCGTAAATTATGCCAATTATGCCAATATTTCTGTCATGGCTTTAGCTGCGGTTTTCGTCCTCATTGCCGTCCGGCAGGTGGGCAAGAATAGCCTTGCCATCTGGCAGATTATGCTGCTGGGCGCCCTGACGGTACTCTTCACCGGCCAGATCTCGCCTGCGGATGCTGCTCGCGCTGTAAACCTGGATGTGATGATCTTTCTGGGAGCGATGTTCGTAATTGGCGAGTGCATGCAGGAGAGCGGCTATCTTCTATATCTGTTCAATCGACTCTTCCGCCCGGCCGGCAATCTGGATCAGCTTTTGCTTCTCATCCTGTTTGCCATGGGCTTTCTCTCGGCTCTGCTCATGAATGACACAATAGCTATCATCGGCACGCCGCTCATGCTCTACTTTGCCCGGACGCTCAAGATCGCCCCCAAGCTATTGCTCCTCACTTTGGCCTTTGCCGTGACCATCGGCAGCGCCATGAGCCCCATCGGCAACCCGCAAAATCTGCTCATCGCCGTCAATGCAAACCTATCCAATCCCTTTCTCGTCTTTTTGCAGTATCTGCTGTTGCCTACGGTTGCCAACCTTTTGCTGGCCTATCTGGTGCTCCGATTTTTCTACAAAGAGCAGTTTCAGAACACAACGCTTCAGATCGGCCAAGAAGAGATCTCGGACCCGGCATTAGCTCGTCTCTCCCGTGTATCCTTCGTTCTGCTCATAGCATTGATCCTGGCCAAGATGGGCGCGGTAATCTTTGGCATGGGCGGCGAGTTTCGGCTGACCTACATCGCCCTCATCTCGGCGTTGCCCATCCTTCTCTTCAGCAGCAAAAGATACGAGGTTCTGAGAAACATCGACTGGTGCACTCTGATCTTTTTTGCCGCCATGTTCGTTCTCATGGACGCGGTCTGGAGGTCGGGGATCTTTCAGTCTCTTCTGGCCGGATCAAATGCCGATCTGGCCTCCATTCCCACCATTCTGGCGCTTTCTGTCCTCTTAAGCCAGCTCATCTCCAATGTGCCACTGGTGGCCCTCTGCCAGCCGCTGCTGATCAATCCCTCCCCCCAGGCGCTCATGGCCCTGGCCGCGGGAAGCACCATCGCTGGAAATCTCTTTATTTTGGGAGCGGCCAGCAACGTGATAATCATCCAAAATGCGGAGAAGAGCGGCGAGACGCTCACTTTCCTGGAGTTTGCCAGGGTAGGGGTACCTCTGACGGTGCTGAACGTGCTGGTTTACTGGCTGTTTCTATGATTAGCTTTTTTCTTTCTCCTCGATCCGCGCGTTGATCACCCGATCCGACCTCTCCAACGCCGCATGCGTTCCTCCGTAGTGCTCGGCTGCCTCTCTCATGATCTGCTTGAATCCCTCCAGATCTCCCGCATCCGCCTTTTCGCAAAGCCGCATGCATTCGGCCACAAAGGTCTGGCGAACGGCTGCCGCCTTGGGATTCGTCTGAATGGAGGCGTAAAGCTCGGGATTTTGGTCTAGGACTCGGCCCACAAAGTCGATCATGATCTCGTAGACCGGAGACATGAATTTCCTCGACCTCTGCACATCAAAGTCCAGAGTACGCAGCGCCGCCCCAATGCCGATGTAGGCGAAGTGAGTGAGGGCCTGCACCACAGCCATGATCTCGTCGTGCTCCTCCGCATCCAGTATTTCCACGTGCGCTCCGTCCGACTGGAAGAGCGACTGCATGATGGAGAGCCACTTTCCCGTCTTTCCCTCCACGGGCGTGAGGATGATGGTCTGACCGGCAAGAGAGGCCATGGTGGGCCCGAACATGGGATGAGTGCCTAAAACTTCAACGCCTTTGGGGGCATAGGTCTTCATGGCCTTTACCGGCCCGGACTTGATGGAGGTCACATCCATGATCAGGCTGCCGGGATGCATGTGAGGCGCAACCTCCCGGATGACCTGCACCGTCTTCTCGATGGTTACGCTGACCAGGACGATGTCGCTCTTTTCCACTTCAGCCATCTTGTCCAAAGCATAGCGCACCCCCAGCCGCTCGGCCACCTCCACCTTGCCGCTCGGCCCCCAGACCGCCACGTCAAAGCCCTTCTCCTTAAAGTAGCGGGCAAACCAAGAACCAGTCTCGCCCGTGCCTCCCAAAATCAGTATGCTCACCATTGCGCCCTCGCTCTCCATCCCTTTTGGCTATGAAAATGTCTCTAAACTTAGTAAGGCTTTGCATTGGTCATGAGGTTGGCGATCATGGCTTCTTCGTGGCTTCGCGTGAGATCCAGGGCACCATGCGAAGACGCGAAACCCCGATTATTCTTCTCTCGCTTCCACCCGGCCCCGCGCCAGCCGTATGGCCTCGTGCAGGCATGGCACAATATCTCTGCTTGCAGGAATTGATCTCTTAACCGGGACAGTTCATTATAGGATATTCGATAGGCATAGAAGTAGGGAGTTCATTGAATTCTTAAAATGTGTCGATTCAGCCTATCTAAAAGATATAAAAATAATTATTATTCTGGAGAATGTTAGCGTACATACATCTAAGGAAACTAAGAGCTATCTCAAAACAGTTCCGCAACGCTTTCATTTTGTCTTTACACCAAAACATGCCTCATGGCTAAATATAATCAAGAGCCTATTCAGCAAAATGACTCGAAGCATGCTGAGAGGGATTCGTGTATCATCCAATGAAGAGTTGAAGGATCGCATGAGTCAATATATCGACGATATGAATGAAACTCCAACAATATTTAAATTGAATTACGCATTTTGGCTCTTTGTAGGTCATATAACACCTACAAGTACATAATTATAGCAACATGTGTATAATTTTCTAATTGGAGTTAATGAGAAAAATAGCCAATACATTGGCCTGGATATGACCGGTTGGGGAAATTGTAGGTGGCACTCGCGTCGCTATCCAGGTTACGACTTTATTCTTCTTTCCCATGCCCCATTGGTGGGTATATAAAGTCAAAGGTTTCGGGACTACACAAATTCAGAATATAATCGCAAAAAGGATTGATAATGATGGGATTTTCGTCCCATCAATCTCCTGCATTCCTCCTGCGATAGAGATATCCTGCAATGGAAAGCCCCATCGCTGCGAACAATGCCTCGAATCCGGGCTGCTTCTTTTCTTCCGTCTTCACTGGCCCCCCTTGAGATTCTTGCCTTGAGGCCGGCACTATATTAATCTCATACTCAGGCAGCAGAATTGTTCTCTCAACTCCCGTATCATCTGTGTAATTGACGTAAGATGTCAACTTTTGTTGATTCACATCCGCGGGTAGCTTCCAGCAGAAGAACGCCTCGAAAGTCGTGTTCCAGCATCCAGATAGATCGCCCACATCCCAGGAGATGGTAGTGGTAGTCCATTCCTTGCTGTCTCCGTTGAGCTTTATCTTGCCGAAGTCGTCTTCAGCGGTACCGTTATTCAAGATCAAATAGTTAGGCAAAGTTTCAACTAGGTGCACATTCTTGACCCTCGATCCTGCCGTAGCCATTTGAATGAGTGCATCTTGCAGCTCAGAGATGTTGTTTATGGATCTTATGTATCCCTGATGATCCCTTGTTAGCTTGTCCAGCATCTCATATGGCTTTATGCCCTTGTTGTTTCCTACCACAATGGCGTAAATCGTATAATCACGCCCAGGCATACTAGAAGGCGCAATATATCCACTGTCGTTTGCATCGGTTATGAACACGATTTTCTTGGTCCTGCTTGTATCCGATTTTATCCCCTGGAACGGCAGGAGAGCGGAATTGATTGCTTCCTGATAGTCGGTGTAATTGCCTTCAGGGAAGATTATGTTCTTTGCTGCCGATGCAACTGAATTGTAATCATCTGTCAGTGGAACCTGAGTTTTGCTGAAGTCCTTATCGCTCCATGAAACAAGTCCCAATCTGGTTACCTTTTGCTTATCGTTCTTCGATATCCCGTCCACCAGATTTGAAACTCCTGAAATTGCCGACTCACTGAGATTGCTTAAGCTTCGTGAATTGTCTACAGCGATCACAATGTCAGTTGGAATAGCTGCGATCCGCTCAAGACTTCCGGATGGACAGAGCTTGATGTTGTAGTTCACAGGGTATCCATTCTTGTTTATGTTCTCTGCGGAGATACTGCTCACTTCTTTGATCACGACCAGATCCTGATCTATGCTATTGTTGATCTTTGGTTGATCATTGATTCTATGACACCTCTGACAATAGTAATTTGCAAAGGTAACTATTTGACTATCTCCAAATCCAATCATCACACTCTCTATGCGGGGAGTTGTATTTAGCCAGCGATCTACTTGGGGCTCGGTTATGATATAATTTCCCGGGAAAAGTCCCTCGATAACAGTAGTTCCTTCGGCGTTGGTCGGATTGGTGGTATCGACGAACCCACCTGGGCCTGTAACGTTGAAAGACCATCCAGGTACGCCATTTTCGCCAGTATCAAGCTTACCATTCCGGTTCGTATCGTTGAACTTGAAAATCTCGATCCTGCTCGGCTTGATATTGCCAAATTCCACCTGTTTTTCTTCTCCTGCCAGAATCTGGACCGATGTTGAGATTGGTGTAGTATTTATCCAGCCACCTGCTAGGTTCTCAGTAACGGTGTACGATCCAGCCTTTAATCCATCTATAGCAACCGTGCCATCGGCACCCGTAGGTCCGGTAGTGGTTTCAGGAGGATTACTTATATCATTAGGGCCTTTTATGACGAATGTCCATCCCGCTAATCCACTCTCATTGCCTTCCCTCTTTCTATCCATGCTTGTATCATTGAACGCAACTAGAGTGAGCTTGTTCACCTTGTTTCCGAACTCAACCTTATTTGCTGCACTGCGAGATATCTTAACCGTTTGTGGATTCGATGTTGTGCAAATCCAGCCAGGCTTGCTAGATGAGGATATCTCCTCTGTGACCTTGTATTCTCCCGGAGTCAGATCTACTTCAGCAATTCCCGCGGCATTTGTCGGTCCCACTGTGGTCTTGAAACCCCTTGGTCCCTCCACAATATATATCCAGCCGGAAAGCCCGCTTTCGACTGGCGAGCCGCTTGCATCCCTGTCCAGTCGTCCGTTTCTATTTTTGTCATCAAATTTAACGATGGTTAAGGGAATTATTGGCGCATTGATGAATGGCTCTAATTGCTTATTTTCTCCAGGATTTAATGTAACTGCTCTTGCAATATCCGTTACATTAACCCATCTCGATTGTTGAATCTCTTTGACTGTGTACTCTCCAGGCAACAGCCCCCGAGCCACAGCTACACCAGAAATATCTGTAACCACAGTTGCGCTGTCGGGTCCGGCCACGGTAAAGCTCCATCCGGCAAGAGGATTTCCTTCAGAGTCCTTCTTTGTTATCTTTATAGATCCCTCGTTGGCATTAGTTATAACGACCGACTTGCTTTCGCCCGATCCAAATATTAATGGAAGATCCGGTTCGGTTGAGATCTGCCTCCATCCCGCCTTTGAGGGTTCTTCTTGGATGTTGTACTCTCCCGAAGGCAATCCCTTAACCACTGTAATTCCTGAGCCGTCGGTGGGCTTTGTGATTTCAGTCACTTTCGATCCCTGGACTTTGAACGCCCAGCCGGATAAAGGATGACCGACAGAATCCTTCTTAATTATTGTCAGTGTATTGGGCGTATTGAGGAATTCCTGTGGTTCATTCGGACCTATTGGCTTGCTCAGTCCGGGTTTGACTTCCACATTCCGAGGCGGAATTGAAAGCCAACCGTCTCTCGAAACCTCTTCAACACTATACATCCCCGGTCGTAGTCCTGAGAAGACGACCATTCCAGAGTTGTCCGTGACCTTTTCTGCAGTTTTCGTGAGTACCGTATCGACGGGTCCTGCAACTCGGAATCGCCAACCAGACAGGTCGGCATCATTCCATCCTGGCACCTTCTTTCGAATCACCAGTATTCCTGGCTTGGTTACTGTTATCTCTATTTTATGTGTGTGCCATTCATTAGGGCGCGTTGTGTTTTCTGAGGTATTATCTATCGCAGTAGCATTTACCTCTACGTTATATATATTTTCATTTTCTGCTAAAATACCATCGAAAAGAGATGGATCTACCAATAGCGCATAAACAGAACCCGTATATGGGGGAATAGTTATTGCATAATGTTTATATTTCGATTCATCGTCATCCTTGGGGTATACCTTTAACGTTGTATTTATAATTTTAGAACTATTAGAAGGTATGATGTTCCAGGATATGTTTACGCTATCATTTATCATGTAGCGATAAGAATCAGAGGGATAATTTTTATCATAACCCTCAATATCTCCTGTTATTACAGACCAAGTCCAATCCTTTCCTTGTTGAGCAGTACTTTCTGAGATAGTTATATATAATCCGGATATGGCTACAAATATATATAGTAAAAAAACCAGACTGCGACCATTAAATAGTGGTCTATTGCATACTTCTTTTTTCAAGCAAAATCCCTCCTATTCTTAAAAGCTTCTTTTCACTTACATTTCATTGATATAAAAGATTTACCACGATGCGATGTCACCCTTTGCATAAACCTTGCAAAAGTCCCTGCTGTGAAGTGTCGAGGTCGCTTCATTGACATTTTGAGAATACTATGATGAATGATAATTTGGCGGATACTATCTCTATGATATAGGTAGATCGCGATGGCCTTCAGATATAATCGTGCCTTCATATCCATAAGTTCAGACACTATTGTGTTTTTAAATTCTTGTTCATAGCGCTGCTTTAAAGCATCAGCAAAAGAAAATTATATGCTCTTGAGAAAGCATGATATTAAAGATCTCGACATAAATTGGATTGAGGGAAAGGGCTATATATATTTGGCTGGGAGAAACAAACTCCGGAATTAATAGGGGTTGAACCACTTGAAAGGGACGAAAGCTGAAATAAATATAAATGGATTATTACGCAAGAAGATGGAAAAATTGAGATATAATCATATACTGTTTCTAATATGCCTGTGCTTAATTTCTGCTTTATCCCTTGCCGCACCATGCGCGGCCCAGAGCGGCTATGAAATCAGAAGCGCTGTGGTAACTCCAGAATATGGCTATGAGGATTTCACCTACTCCGCTCAGGTGTGGATGAGCGAGGAGGCAGCCAGCAAAGTAGGCTTGATTGCCGTTACAAAATTCAGCATGAAACTTAATATCTACGACCAAGGTCAGTTGGTTTACTCAGATTCTTCACCCAGCCAAACGGGCATGGGCAAAACCTCTTTCACCTTCGGCCCCTACAGCTTCAAGGATCGATTCGGCATAGCTGAAACCAGCAACGCCACCTTCGAATTCATATTCTTAGCGGGCGGTCAGCAGGTCGCAAAAACTACCCGAATAAAAGGCCCCATCGTCCAGCCGCCCACATTAACCGGCACACAATTTGAGAAGAAGCCCTATTTCTTCCAGGGAATCGCAGTCTCAGCGGGATTCAAGGACATGGACGGGCTAAACCCCAAGCCGACATGCCATCTGGAGATCACAGGTCCGCTGGGCACCGCGGAATCCAGGAGCTGGACCACAGCCGACGTTTCTTGCCAGTCCTCAGGAAAGAGCACCTACTCCTGCATTGTGGCTGAGGATCTATCCAGCTACAGAAACGGCGGAGATTTCACTTTCAAGCTGGTCTACAACAATCTCAAGGTCGATCCCTTGACCTATGGACCATATAACATTTCACTTCAGCCCTATAACCCCTCTCTGGAAAAAGTTGCCATTCCTAAGCTGCTGGATTATACCAACTTTACCATTCAGGCCTACGTCAAGGACGCGGGGGCCAAGATGGTGGGCGGCACGCCGGACGGCAGCGTGGCCAGCCTGATAATCAGCCACCCCCAGAAAGGCGAGATGACTTATGACTCATCTGAGCCCGTTGTGCGGGGCGGCAGCCTGGTCTACGAGTGGACCAATGATAACATCCCGGCTCTCTTCAACCGGAGTGATGTGCAGCTCGCCAAGAATGCGCCCTTCCTGGCCAAAGTTGTGTACAAGAATGAAAACTGGAATTATCAGGCAGAGAAGTCCAACATCAGCTTCAAAGTAGTGGAAGAGATACCAAAACTGGATCTGCAATATCCACCAGTCGTTTACGTCCGCACCGGTGAGAGCACCACTCAGGACATAATTGCCACAGTTACATTCTCAAAGGGTTTAGGTGATATGAATTTCCGGCTGTCTGGCCCTGATCAGGATCTGAACTTGACGGAAAAGGGAGTGCCTCTGGGAGGTAACAGGTATCAGTACAAGTGGCAGGTTGCTTTCGACGACCGCCATATCAATAACAACTACACTCTCGCATTATCCTTTGTCCACCCTACCCTCGAAGGCGGCAGTTATGCCTTCGGGGACAAAATCATTAGAGTGGCATCTCTTTCCGTGCAGTTTTCCCAAGGACTTGTGTCCCCAACTGCGGGCCTGTGGAACGACAGCTACACCTATTCCCTGAAGATCGACACTACCATCGTCCCTCTCGAAGTCCGGCTCCAGACTTACGACCCCTGCAGCAGCGAATGGACGGATAAGGGTGCAAAGAAAGCGACGGCTCAGTCGTCATGGATCAACTGGACACTTTCGCCTTTTGGCTATGAATGCAAAGAGATGCAGCAGGAAGGAGCTAAGTATCGTTTCAAGGCCAGCTTTGCTGGAAATGATTACTCCTCAAAGCCCTACCAGGGCCCGACCTTCGAAGGTGGTAAGCCAGTCCTCATCTCCCTGGACAGCGATCCCGTGGTCTATGTCTCCGAGGGCAGCGAATCTTCCAGCAGCATTGCGGCTGTGGTAGAATATGGAGCTGGCCAGGGCCAGGCCGTCCTTAGGCTAAATGGGCCGGAAAAGAGTATCGATGAGACAAGCCAGGGAATAGCTCTGGGCGGCAATCAATATCGGTACGACTGGAGCCTGCCCTTCGAGGAGACAGATATAGGCAAGAGCTTTAATTACACGATCAGCTACAAGCATTCCAGTCTTGCCGCGGAAATGCTGCTGGCAGAAAAGTCGATTGATGTTAAAGCAATATCAATCAACTTTGGCGATGCGACCGTAGCGCCTGTAAAAGGCAAATGGAATGAAACCTATGCCTACTCGGTGCCTGTGAAGAGCAGCGTGGAGATGAAGGTGGCACTGGAGGTCTATAATCCCTGCAGCTTCATGTGGGTGCAGAGAGCCTCCGGAAAGGTCCTGGCAGGCGAAACGACTCTCAATCTAAATGCTACACCGTTTAAGAGCAGGTGCGCTGATTCGGAAGGAGTGCAGGCCAAATTCCGATATACTGCCAGTTTTGCCGATAAGACTTATGAATCTGAGGTCTATCCCGGGCCGACCATCAGCGGAGGCAAGCCGAAGTTGGTATCAACCACACCGGTGTCTCCAAAGCTCGATGATGGTGGACTCTTCAACGACAGTTCGGTGACGGTAATCGGCAATGTAACGCCCGCAGTAGGTGTCATACAGGCCTGGGATGAGAAAGACCCGCTTCATACATTGACCTATACCCTGAAGCTTCTGAACTGGAGTTCCGAAGAGATGCCATGGATTGGGCTATCGGTAAGGGCATACGGATCAAATTGGGAGATTGTAGAAGGCACAAAGCAACTCAATCCTGTCACGAGAAGCGTAAGCTGGGCCCTCAAGCCCTTCTGGAAGACACCATTCCTTGGTAAGGCTGAATACAAGTTCATAATTGATCGGAAAGAAACAACACAATTTGAAGGGCCGGACATCATCGCTGTAATATCCAATGCAGGAGACAACTTAAACGGCAAAGTACATGACTTCTGGGCATCGGTCAATTCCTCAGAGAACCTGACCGTATGCCTTATGGGTGGAGACAATAGCATCCCTGAGCTTATCAAGACCTGGAAGATTACGGACAAGTGCCGTGATTACCGGTTCGGGACAGGTGAGCAGGCGTTTAAATGGCAAATCCCAGAGTCTCAAACGTCGCCTTACTACGATTTCGATATTAAGAGAAAGACTGAGGTGCCAAAACAATGAATCGGAAATTGATCTGCATCCTGGTCATATTTGCATTTTTGCTGTCGGTGCAAAATGTGATAGGCCCGGCCACTAAATCCGCGGGATCATCGGGTGGCAGTGGTAGCAGCGGAGGCGGCGGAGGCGGCAGCAAGCAGATCGATATCAGTGGATTGCTTAAAGCTGTGCAGGATGGAAAGAAGAACAAGCCTGCGATGTTCGAAGAGTTGAAAACCATACTTTGGAAGAATCCGATCACAAACGAAAGTTACGAAATGCCCACTGTGCTCATGTACTACAAAGGGAACAATACCACAGTCAGCCGAAACCAGCCTCTGGAGATCATAACGGTTGCCACCAATAACAATCCGCTGGAGATGCGCCGCATGCTCGACCTCTATCTGGAGGTAAAGAACCCAGGTTCGAACAAATACGAGCGTCTCAACTCCTGGCCGGAGAAGATTCAGACCAACGAGTATAGTGAAAAGACCAATACCACCTTGAGAGTATGGGGCATGCTGCCGTCTTTTGCCTACCTCAAGAATGTGGGGGTGGTAAAGGTGCGCGCCAATGTGAGCGACGGAGTCAATAAATGGAGCACAGCAAGCTACTCCGGGCTGATGCCCCCCTATTACAGCGAGCTGGTCTTCAATGTAACCAACAGCCTGCCGGTCATGAGCGACTTCAATGTTACTCCATCAGGCCTCGTGAGGTACAATGATCCCATCGAGTACAAGGCTAATATCGCCGATGCAGATGGAGATTTGCTCAATGTGACACTGCACATTCTGGATGAGAACGGCGTTGAGCTGAAGAATGAAACACTGAACATGAAACCAGGCCCTGTTAGCTTCAAGGCCAACGAATATGGATTCTTTAAAGAGGCTGACGCAGGTAGGAACTTTACCTACTACTACAGCTATGATGATGGCATTGATTTTATCAGCAAAGATCCTGCAGATCCATTAAACGGACCCAATATCCGCAAAGGTCCAAAGCTCTCTGTGGATAAGCTGGGCTTTTCTTTTACCAGCGAGAATTACTACTGGTGGGAGAAGTATGGATTCAACGTGAGGGCAAAGAATCTGAACCCTGAAGAGTACGACGTAGCCTTCACTCTGAGCACAAGGACCGGCAACAATGAATGGAAGACTGTGGAGACGAAGACGGTCAGAATAGGACCCGATCCCGTCGAGGTGAACTTCAATAACACTAAACCCTTCCAGGTTACCGATGCGGGCGAGACCTTTTATTACAGAGTTAAGTACTCGGAATACGATCAGAGCGGCAAGGATGACATGGAGCAGACGGGTGTTCTGATCAACGGCAAGATCGTGCCCTATAGCATCTATAATCCGGTAATGGTCCTGAATTTAGTACCGATGCTTTTCCTGATACTAATGGGTAGCTTTTTCATCGAAAGAAAGCTTAAAAAAGGAATTGAGGCTCATGAAAGCGCATCAGGCAAAGCAGGGGACAGGAAGAGCAATAAACAAGAACGCAAGGGCAAATCTGGTGGAAGCTTTGCCGGCAAAGTTCTCAAAATGTTGAGGAGGGGCTAGGAATGGAGATAGATATCTCAACCGTAATAAACATCCTATTTCCCGCAGGTACATTGCTGCTGGCATTATTGCTGATTATTGCAGCGATTTTGCATATCAATAACTTAAATAGGGTCCACAAGCTTATGGCTGTCCTGCAGCATAAAAAAGAAGTCTCTAAAGAGCTTCTTTACAAAGAGATGACTGTTTCCCAGGGCTCAAACTTCACAGCTTTAGCCCTAGCATCGTGGATAATGCTCTTTGTGGCCGTAGCCTATCTTTACCTGCTGGTTCCGACCATCCTTCCCTATAGCTACATGAATATCGCCGAATTGGCCTCCAGTAACTGGGGATTTGCTATCTTCGGCATTCTTGTAGCCTGTCTTGCCGCGACGATTATTCTCTTACTCGATAAGCTTCCTGAAGATCACAGAGAATTAAAGCTAATGGAATTGTATAGCTTCTATTCCATCTCCAAAACCGTGAAGAAGATGATCAGCATGACGGTTATTGCCTTGTGCACCTCAGTATTGCTGTCGGCCTATATCGGCACCATTTATCCGGCTCATTCGCAGCCTGCCGAAATTTTGAGCCTGATGCTTTTGGTTGTATCGACCGGAGTACTTGTCATGCCTATTTATAGAGAGGCCTGGGAGGCGAGAAGATGAGACTATGCATTGTTGGCATTGGCGGAGCCGGCGGAAAAATAACCCAGGAGTTTTTGGGAAATGAGGATCTGGATTTCCAGCTTCTCTCTCACATAACAGGAGCTGAGTATCTTTCTCCTGGCAAGATGCAGGGAATATGGCTGGAAGCTGATAAGAATGATGCTAAGAATATCCAGCATTTCTTCGGGGACATGGAGGAAGGATGCTACCCCTGCTTTTACATCCCTCATGACGCGGTGGCTGATGGCTGTGCTGTTCATGTCGCCGTCAAGGAAAAATATGGATATGATGTAAAGAAGCAAGGCTTTGTTAGAGATGCCCAGTATCTTAAGGCCGTATTTGAAATCTTTGATACGGATAAAGAGATCCAGGCCCTCGTTGCCCAAACCATGAATAAAGAAATGGTTGAATCAATGGGTGGAAATGCCAACCAGGCCCCCAATCCCATATTCGACAGTGCCTGGAATGCCATAAGAGACTTCACAACACTGGGAAAAGGAGAGTGCGATGGCATCCTCTTTGTGGTCTCCTTTGGCGGAGGAACAGGAACAGGATTTATTAATCCTATTATTAACCATATCCGAAATGAAGGCAAGGCAGATTACCCTGTTTTTGCACTGGGCATATTGACCGAACCTGGTGACTATGCAGACAAGGCTCAGTTTTCAAAGAGCGCAAGAAGGAACCTGGCAGCGATAAGCGCCATTTACGATCTTCTCACCAAGGGTGGCGGGGCCAATGGAGTCATCATCGTCGATAATGAGATTTTATTGGAAAGATATGGAAATGATTACGTTGCAGCCAACCAATTCATTCATAAGATGATGCAGCCCCTTGTGGCGGCACGTGACTATCCCGGAGAGATACCCCCCAGCCAGGCTGTAGCCCAGCACTCATCCGGCGGCCTCTCCCGGCCACCTATATTTGTGCCCCTCTTTGCATCCCTGCCGAGGAGCGCCGATCCTGAGGAGGCCCTTATCAAGAAAGCGCTGAGCGAAGAGGGAAAGCTCTTTGGCTGCTCTCCGGAAAAGGCGGACTTTGCCATGGTCTTCTGCCGCGGTTTCATCGATTCGGAGAAGATAAGAGAGATTCTCTCCAGGGAGACGGGCATCGCGCCGGAAAGCATATGGCCGTCCAGGAAGATGGGTGAGGGAAATAATGAGATATTGATTCTGCTAAGAAATCCCTATGGAGGCGATCCCAAGGCCTACCAGAAGGTGGGCACGCTGGAAAATAGATTTTGCATGGTGATATCTCAGGCTTTGCAGTACATGAGCCAGCAGCCGGAAGATCTGTTTTATGAAGGCAAACAAGAAGAAAAGGGCAAAAAAGATGGCAAGCCGGCCGAGCAGGTCAAGCTGACGGAGGCCTCCAAGGAGGCTCTTAAGATGTTCTTCTTCGGCCCGGATGGCTCCGGCCAAAAAAGCGGTTTTGTCTTCGAGCTGACGGAGGCCAGAAAAAGGCTTAGGGATGGACGCAAGGAAGACAAGCCCTTCTTCATCCATCCTTTGCGGATCTTCCAGAAAGATGCTCCCGTTCCGAAGGAAGGAACGAAATCCACAGGCCTGATTAATGGTGACGAAGATATAGCCAGGATAGTTGATCAGAGGATTAACGAGAAGTTGGTTGAATTGGGTTTGATAGAAGAAATCATGATGGGATAACTAAGTCTAAGATATAACCAAGTCCTAACTTCCACGTAGTACCTCGTCGTTCCAGTAGGCTGAGAACGAACCGGGCTGCCACAAATGGCTGCCCGGACTCGTCCCCTTTCCCAATCTATTTCTCCAGCCCGAACCCTGCCACAACCGCTCTTCCCAGCCCCTCATCCGCCTTTGCCAGGTTCTCGATAGCTCGCTTCTGGATGGCCGGATCGGTGACGTGGCTTAGATCGGCCACCAGGTTTTCCACCAGATGCTTTATCTCCGTCTTGCTCATGGAGCGATATCTCTCCCCAGCCTGGCTGAAGTCGTCCGTCTTCTTGATCTTCTCTCGAACCAGGTTCCCTTGAATATGGGGACTGTAGGGCGTGCCCTCCACGGGAGTCGTCACCGGCCCGCCCCGGCTGCTGGGCCCAAAGTTCACCGGCCCCTGGAACACCTGGGACTGCATGGCTCCATCACGCTGGTTGTTCGCTGTGGGCGAGAGTGGTCGGTTGGTGGGCAACTCATGAAAGTTGGCGCCCAGGCGGTAGCGCTGCGTGTCCACATAGGAGAAGGTTCTGCCCTGCAAGAGCTTATCATCGGAAAACTCGATGCCTGGAACGAGGTTGGCCGGGCAGAAGGCTGCCTGCTCAACCTCGGTGAAAAAGTTCTCAGGATTTCTGTCCAGCACCATCTTGCCCACCGGCATCAAGGGGAACTTGTCCTCCGGCCAGGTCTTGGTCGGGTCCAGGGGATCGAAGCTCTGGTTTTGCTCTTCCGACATGTCCATCATCTGCACGAAAAACTCGTACTCCACATACTCGCCTCTTTCGATAGCCTCCCACAGGTCTCTTGTGAGATAGTCAGGGTCCTCTCCGGCGATGCGGGTAGCTTTCTCGCGATCGAAGTTTTTCACACCAAGCTTGGGCTTCCAGTGGTACTTGATCAGAGTCGTCTTGCCCTCATTGCTAACCCATTTGTAGGTGTTTACTCCAAAGCCTTCCATCTTTCTGTAGCTGGCCGGAGTTCCCCGATCCGAGAATACCCAGGTGAGCATATGGGTAGCTTCGGGGGTCAGCGATATGAAATCCCAGAAGTTGTTGTGGCCGGTAGAAGAGGAAGGGATGTTGTTGTGCGGCTCCGCTTTCACGGAATGAACCAGGTCCGGGAACTTCATGGCATCTCTGATGAAGAAAACTGGGATGTCGTTGCCTACCAGGTCGTAATTGCCCTCCTTCGTGTAGAATTTGGTTGCAAATCCCCTCACATCTCTGACCGTGTCGGCTGAGCCTCTGCTTCCGGCAACGGTCGAGAACCTGACAAAGACCGGGGTTTTAGCGCTTGGGTCCTGGAGGAATTGGGCCTTTGTGTATTTGGCCATTGATTTGTAGACCAGGAAGTAGCCAAATGCCCCAGCGCCTTTGGCATGCACCACCCTTTCCGGAATGCGCTCCCGGTCGAAGTGGGCGATCTTTTCAATGAACTGGAAATCCTGCAATAAGGTGGGACCGCGATTTCCGACCGTCAGGGAGCTGTTGTCGTCGGAGATCGGATAACCTTGATTTGTGGTCATTTTTTCTTCCGCCATTTTTACTTACCTCTTAAAATTATTCTATTGCTAATGAAACTACATGAATCTATTCCTCTTAATCGTTCCTTCTTTTTTTTCGAATATTTTCGCCCAAAAACGATAAATATGATCATAACATCCTGGTACCTGTTAATGTTTCTATGCTGTGGATGCAAGAGGCCGGAAGCAGGCGCAATTTTTCCAGGTCTTTTATCGATCTTTCGCCAAACTGAATGCTCACGAGTTTTCAGGCTAGTTGAAGACAAGCTCTAAATATTAAAGAGCAGACGATATTTCGGGGGTTAAATCATGCAGAGTGAGTTCAAGAATTTCGCATTATTGATATTGACGGCAATGGCGGCTTTTTCAGTTGCCGGATTCGTAACGGCGGACACGGCCTTTTGCCAGGATTGGAATAGCTACACTCCGGCGCATGCCGTAGGCTCAGGCGATGACGACTGGTGGACGACATATCCCGATCAGCATGAAAACTCCGGCTCGGCGGCAAAACATCCGGATTGGGTCTTGAAAGCTCTCAAGGAGAAGCCGCTGCTCATCCTCATTCACAGCAGCAACTGCGTGCCCTGCCTGACCCAGATGCCCAGAATCAGCGCGGCTGCAGAGAGCTTTAGCGGCGATCTTGCCTACTACGATATTCTGGCGGAAGGAAGCGGTTACGAAAAGGCCATTGAGATACTGGATGTCTACAGTCCAACCGGAGGAGCCCAGTATGTTCCAACGACCATCTTCATCACCCTGGCCAAGGGCCCGGATGGAACGGTGGATGTGGCCTGGCGAAGTGAAATCGATGCCATGAGCCAGGAAAGAATCGATTCTTACGTGAAGGACTCCATCTACTATTACAAGCAGAATAGTGCTGCCTGGATCTGAGAGTGATACTATAATTGCCAATACCTGCAAAAATAAGCTGCAATTGGCAGCTTTTCTTCTCATTTTAGCCCTGGCTTGCCTTTCTCTTTTTTCCAGCCCTGCCTTTGCCGCCGATGCCATAAAGGCCCCAGAGTTCACGGCAGTAGGAGTGGACGGCAAGAACTTCTCCCTTTCCGACTTTTTAGGTGCGCCCCTTATCTTGCATATCACCAACATCGAGATTCCGCTCTGCGTGGAATGCGAAGAGTCCCTGAAAGGACAGGTAGAGGAGCTGGCAAAACTCAAGGCCTTGCACCCCGCCGTCCAGATAGTCACATTGAACATGAGGAAGAATTCCTACTCGCGAGACGGCAAGTCCCTGGCGGAGAAGTGGTGGAAGGTCAATGTCACCTGGCCCTGGGCGGAGGATATTGAGCCTTACAATATCGCCCGCAAATATCTAGATTACTGGAATGTGAGAGGCGGCTCTTCCAACCCCACTCTCCTGCTGATCGACAAAGAGGGCAATATCGCCGCAGTCTATCACGTCTACCGGGTGGGTGAAGGCGTGTTGGAGGGCGTGCAGAGTGCCGAGAAGCTTTACCAGAAGCTGCAAGATGTGGACGGCGGAAAGTGGAAGGGCCTGGAGGGAGAGGTCTTCCGGCAAGAGGTCTCGGCATTCGGCATGTTCTTGCTGGGCATACTAACGTCGCTTGCTCCCTGCTCCATAGCTCTTATGATCGCCGTATTCTCCTATGTTATGACCATAAGGAAGAAGGACGAATATCTGAGAAAGAGCGTCTCCACCTCCAGAGAGGGCTTCATGATTGGAGTTGCCTTTACCCTGGGCATGGCGGCCGTCTTCTTTGTGCTGGGGCTGTTCATCTCTCAGGTGGGCCTGTTCATAAGAGACTCCAGGGTCTTCGACCTGATGGCCGGCCTGATCATGATCACGCTTGGCATCAGCAACCTCAAGCCTCTGGAAGAGATCCTGGAGCCGGTGCGATCACGAATTAGACGCTATCGAGGAGAAGGAGAGTACTGTGAGACCAGGAAGAGCCTGCTGCAAAGGTCGGTTGAGACCTGCGTTGCTCTATTTAAGCACTCCTCCTTCCTTGGCGCCTTTACCCTCGGTATATTCTTTGCCCTGGGCTGGGCACCCTGTGCTCTCTCCATGGTTCTGCCGGTATTGATCTGGCTGGCCTCGCAAAATATCACCCCCCTGGCGGGAGGCGTGATGCTCTTTATCTTCGGAATTGGCCACGGCGTGCCCATCATTCCCATTGCCACCTTCTCTCGGGCAGTGGGGGGAAGGATCGGAGAGAAATATGTCTCCATCGGGGCCTGGACCACCAAATTCTTCGGGCTGCTGGTGATAGTGGTGGGCGTGGTGTATGCGTCGAGGTATGCCGGGTTCTTGCTGTGGTGAGAAAAGTGTCCTGGCAATGGGAGGACTGCTTTGCCAGCCACTACCGGGTCAGCTCGGGCTTAGCGCCTCCTGACTCTGGTAGCATAATTCATGTTGGAAAGCTGGCCGGGCCGAAGGCGACGGCAGGGAGTTGCCCGGAGGGCCCGGCCACAGGCATGACGTCGTATAGACACTCAGGTACTGTTGCCCTGCTGACCTTGCTCTGAAATCCAACGCAAACAATCCCTTTTGTGATGAGCACCTGCAATAAACGGAAGCGCACCGCAGAACTTACAGGGGTATTTACGACTTAGTTCAGATTCATAAGCCATCTGCGATTGATATCTACGACAATCTTCTTTGTGATGTGGCCCCTCTGAGATTGGCCAAACACCACAATACTTGCAAGAGTCATCATATTGGAACGGATTCGCCTGCATTGAAATTTCCTCAAATTAAAGTACTGTAATTTTCTTGATATAGATGTTTCGAGGCCATTGGAAAATGCGAAGGGCCCAAAAAAAAATGGGTTTACTTCCTCGCCGACATCTCCAGCACCCTTGCCGCCTGCGCCCCTGCCTCCAGAATCTCCAGGTTCTTGGCAACAAGCTTGGGCTTCTTGGCAAAGGTGACGCGAAAAGCGTTCCCGTAAGCCTCATTGGGCAGGCCCAGATTCCCCGCTTGCATCAAGGCCCCGAACATGGCCGTGTTGGCCGCCTGCGCTGTTCCCCGCTCCGTGGCGATCCCCGTGGCCGGGACGGATATGACTCTCACGCCCTCCGGTGCCTGGAACTGTCCGGCTAAGGAGTCATAGAGAATCAGGCCGCCCTTCTTGACGGTGGGCGCGAACTTCTCCAGAGACGGGCGGTTGAAGGCTACCAGCACATCGGGATGATCCACCACTGGCGAGCCGATGGGCTGGCCGGAAATGACCACGGAGCAGTTCGAGGTTCCGCCTCTCTGCTCCGGCCCATAATCGGGATAGTAAGACACATAGCGTCCGCTGCCAAAGCCCGCCTGGGCCAGGGCCAGGCCCATGCTCAGCACCCCCTGTCCTCCAAAGCCGGCAATCTTCACGCCCTTGACCACAAACTCCGGATCCTCCTGGAACAGCACGCATCTCCCGCTCTCACAGCCGAAGATCTTATCCAGCGTTCCTCGGGAGAAGTCGCTCTTCGGCCTGGTTATGGCCGCCGCTTCCGCGGATCTGTCCCGGAATCGCTTTAATGGAAATTCCTTTTCCATCTGCTCATTGATGAACCTGGCAACGGCCTTTGCATCCATCCTCAGGATAGTAGGACAGGGAGAGAGCAGCTCCACGAAGGCGTAGCCTTTTTTGTCCCTCTGGATCTCCAGAGCCTTCTTGACCGCCCGGCGTGCTTTTCTGATATGCTCGATGTCTGAAAGCGACGCCCTTTCGATAAATACCGGCGCATTCAGAGTATCCAGCAGTTCGCAGATGTGAATGGGATAGCCCTGCTCCTCTGCATTGCGCCCATTGGGCGTGGTGGCTGTGACCTCTCCAATCAGGGTAGTGGGCGCCATCTGGCCACCGGTCATGCCGTAGACGCTGTTGTTGACAAAGAATACTGCCAGCTTCTCGCCCCGGTTGGCCGCCTGGATGGTCTCGTTCAGGCCAATGGAAGCCAGATCGCCGTCTCCCTGATAGGAGATGACAACGGCGTTGTCCTCAGCCCGGGATATGCCGGTAGCAACAGCCGGAGCGCGGCCATGAGCGGACTGCACATGACCGCAGTCCAGATAGTAGTAGGCGAAAACGGCGCAGCCCACCGGACTGATCACGACGCACCGATCCTGGATGCCTAGATCTGCCATGGCTTCGCCGATGAGCTTATGCAAAATGCCGTGTCCGCAACCGGCACAGTAATGGGTGGCAGTGATTGCAGCTCCGCCTTTCCTGGGAAACGTCTCATATATGCCGGGATGCCCGCCGATCACTTTTTCAATAGCTGCCATTTTTAAGCCACCTCCCTGATCTTCTCCAAGATTGCATCCAGCCGGATCAAATTTCCTCCGTAGCGGCAGACCAGCTCTACCGGCTTGCAGCCACTGGCCAGGCGAATGTCTTCACGCATCTGTCCGTTGCTCATCTCCACGGATATGAACTTAGAGCCGCGCTCGGCGAGGGCGCGAACGGCCTTTTCCGGGAAGGGGAAGAGCGTGATGGGCCGGAAGAGACCTGCCTTGATGCCCTCCTTTCGAGCGGCATCCACGGCAGATCTCGCGATCCTGCTGCTGATGCCGTAGGAGACCAGCACAACGCTGGCATCCTCCAGCCGATAGCCCTCCCATGCCACTTCATTCTCTTTTATGAGCTCATACTTCTCTTGCAGCTTGTAGTTGTGTTTCTCCAAATCATCGAAGTTGAGCATAATTGAGGTTACCAGATTTCCTCTGGTCTCAGCCCGACCATTCACAGCCCAGGTGGTGTCAATGCCAGGCAGGAGCGCCTCTTTTGGAAACTCCAGGGGCTCGACCATGTGCCCCAGCACTCCGTCCGCCAAAATCACCACGGGATTTCTGTACTTAAAAGCCAGGTCGAAGCCCTTCTGGGTCAGGTCGCACATCTCCTGCACGCTTGCCGGTGCCAGAACGATGTTGTGATAGCAGCCATGCCCGCCGCTCTTGCAGGCCTGATTGTAGTCCGACTGCTCCGGCCCGATGTTGCCCAGACCCGGCCCCGCCCGGCAGATATCGACAATAACGCAGGGCAACTCTGCACCCGCAATGTAGGTTATTCCCTCCTGCTTCAAGCTCATACCGGGGCCGGAAGAGGCCGCAAGCACACGGTGTCCTGCGGCTGCCGCCCCGTAGACCATGTTGATTGCTGCTTCTTCCGATTCCGCCTGCACGAACTTGCGGTTAACCATCGGGAAATAGCGAGAGGCTTCGTGCAATATCTCGCTGGCAGGAGTAATGGGGTAGCCAAAGAAGCAGTCACATCCTGCATAAAGAGCGCCAACTATAACGGCGCTGTTTCCAGCCACTAATTGAGACGCCATTTCTTCAGTTCTCCTCAGCTTTTTCTTTCTGGGGCACATGAACCTCAACGGCCAGCGGCTCAGGGCAGGTGTAATAGCACGCAGCGCAGCCAATGCAGCCGTCGCCGGAATAGAGCACATAGTGATAGCCACGGGAATTGAGCTCTTCGCCCATCTTCAATACATCCACAGGACAAGCCTCAATACACCGCTCACAGGCTTTGCATTCCAGGGCATTGATTATCGGATAGGGCTTGTCTTTGTCCCTGATCTCCACCCGCCGGATCTTTCCGCTTATGGTCTTGGGCAGCTCCTCTACAAACTCGATGATCCTCGGATACTTGTAGGGTGCAGTGACCAACTTTACGTGGTCTTGCAGCTCCTTTTTCAGCTGCTCGGTGGCGGCATAACCGCGGGCGAGAACAATGGTTGCCTTCACCACCTGTCCCCGAATGGAGTCCGGCACACCGGTAATGGCAACCTCCATTACGGAGGGGTGAGACATGAGGGCGCTTTCCACCTCGAATGGGCCTACCCGGTAGCCGGAACTCTTGATCATGTCGTCCGTTCGGCCTATGAACCAGAAGAATCCGTCCTCGTCTTGCCAGGCGGTGTCTCCGGTATGATAGTAATCGTCATGCCAGGTGCTCTTGGTCTTGTCCGGATCGGAATGGTAATCGGTGAAAAGGCCGACGGGCTTTCCCTTGTCCGTCTTGATCACAATCTCGCCCTCTTCGCCCACCTCGCATAATTTATCGTTCTTGCCCACCAGTACTATCTCGAATCCCGGTGCAGGCTTGCCCATGGAGCCGGGCTTGGGATTCATCCAGGGATAGTTGGCAATGCAGACCACAGTCTCTGTCTGGCCGAATCCTTCCATGAGCCTTAGACCCGTGGTCGCGAGGAAGCTCTCATACACAGATGCATTGAGCGGCTCTCCTGCCGTGACCGCGTATTTAAGCCGGGAGAAGTCGTATCTGGACATGTCGCTCTTGATCATGAACCTGAAGATGGTCGGCGGCGCGCAGAAGGTCGTCACTCCATATTTGCCCATCTCGTCCATCATCTTTCCAGCGTCAAATCGATCATAGTCGTAGACGAAGACCGCCGAGCCGGCCAGCCATTGGCCATAGATCTTGCCCCAGGCGCATTTGGCCCATCCCGTATCCGCCACGGTGTAATGAAGCCCGTCATCCTCCACATTCTGCCAGTACTTGGCAGTGAGGATATGGCCCAGGGGATAGGTCTGATCGTGTTTGACCAGTTTAGGATATCCGGTAGTTCCAGAGGTAAAGTAGCCGAGGAGGATGTCCTCATTTCTCGTCGCCCGCTCACCTGTCGGGCGAACGAATTCTGCCGATGATTCCATTAGCTCCTTATTGAAATTGATCCAGCCCTCGCGCGCCCCGTCCGCACTTCCTGCAAAGGCTTTGACCAGGGAAATATTGCCCAGACTCTTTTGGGCCGCATCGAACTCGTCGGGCACCCCGTTCTCTGCTATGCAAATGATCATCTTCAGATCGGCCTTCTTGATGCGATAGACAAAGTCCTTGGCCTTGAGCATATGCGTGGAAGGAATGGAGACGGCCCCAATCTTGTTTAGGCCCACCATGCAGACCCAGAACTCCCAGCGGCTCTTGAGGGTGAGCATGACCGTATCCCCTTTTTGCAGTCCATATTTAGAAAAGAGATTGGCGGCCCGATCACTCAGAATCTTCAGATCTTTGAAGGTGATGATCAACTCTTCACCGTGATCATTGCACCAGACTAAGGCGCGCTTATCAGGATTTTCCGCTGCATAGGCATCAACTACATCGTAAGCAAAATTGAAGTTCTCGGGAACCAGGATCTTCAGATTTTCTTTAAAATCCTCGTATGATTTGTAATCTACCCGAGAGACGAACTTGGACAATAATGACGTCATTTTTCCAATCCTCTCTCCTACCTACATGACCACAGCCAGCAGCTTCACCGGCTTGTCGTTTAGGGCTTGCATGAAGTGATCATAAGACGAATCAAAGAATATGGAGTCTCCAACGTTTAGCACTACATCGTTGTCATGAATAGTGATCTTTAGAGACCCCTCGAGCACATATTCAAACTCCTGGCCCGGATGACTGTAGAATGATGGGCTGCCCTTGCGAGGATCTATCGTGACTATAAACGGCTCAGCTTTTTTATGAGCGAACTTTCTGGCCAGGCTCTGGTAGTGGTATTGCTTTCTGCGCTCCACTTCCACTGCCTCGCCCTTTCTTGTAATGGTGAATATGCTCATCTTGGACTCTTCGCCTGTGAGCAGCAGGCCTGTGTCTACGTTGAGTTTTCGCGCAATGCCGATGAGAATGCTGGCCGGAATGTCCAGCTTTCCATCTTCATAGCAGTTGTATGTCCCCACAGGCACATTAAGGTGCTCTGCCATCTCCTCGGACGATACCAGATTTAGCTCCCTCAGCTCACGAAGACGTGAACCTATTTCATCAAGCCTCTCCTTCATACTCATTCCTCAGCGCATTGTGACTGCCTCACATGCATATTTTAATCTATCCATGAGCGATTTCATGCCGGGATTGCTGAAATTCAAAATATTGAAGAATTGAAACGCCAGGATCACAGATAAAACAGGGTAAACCGGCTTCGCGGCAAAAATAGAATGTGTTAATTGCAGAGACTAATTAAGCCTCAGGAGGTCCAGTCGTCCTCATCAAGCCAGTTTTGGGCCTTTTTCTTTGAGCTTACCGGGCTTTTTATCTGAGATTGTCCCGAAAAATTAAGCGATGCGGATCGGTAGCCGGAATTTCCTCGCATCAGATTGTAGGCAATCTCCGGATCAATTCCATGCTTATTCAAATATGCATCGCGGGAGAGATGCTCCCCCATCCCGGAAATGTATATCGGATCACCGATAATTGGGGTAATTTTTCCAGCGGGCAAAATCCATTCGAAACCCTGAGGAAGTGCACATTGCAGCCAATCGCTATTGCTTTCCAGATCTTCTTTGGATGCCTGATTTACAACTCCGCAGTTTCTACAGATGAACTTCTTCATATCAGCTTAATAAGTCCATAACAGTATATATAATTTACTTAACAAATATTTTAATTGCGGCTCCATCATTTTTTATATAGGAATACTGATTATGATATTATTGAGCAGAAATAATTGATACGGCTTAAAGATTCCTGTTGGATCCCACACATAAGAAGGACTGCTAGCCCAACATTATTAGTAGGGGCAGATTACTGTGATGGAAAAAGGTGTTTGTAAATGAGATCAAGCTATTTACTTATCGGTTTAGTGGCGCTGGCTTGCATTCTGGTTCAAGCCTGTGCGCTGGGACAGACCCCGGAGCTGGATCAAAACAACGTGGATCAAATGAATAAGCAGATCCTTAGTGAAAAGAAAACAGATGCAAACAGCTATCGGGGCCAGCCCTGGGCTACTTCATCGCTTAATGATTCCAATAAGATAGAATCTATCTCAGCCGTCCCGGTCACTTCCGTATTAGGCCAGTCATCCGACTACCTGGGCCAGGCCGATTCCTTCCTTAAGGAGGCAACGAACAATGGTTTCTATCTCCTGAGCGTTGCACAGTTCCTTAACAAATCCAGCACGGATAAGAACTGGGCCATTGTGGACGTTCGGCCGGCACAGCTATACCTAGGCGGCCACATTCCAGAAGCATTGAACATCCCCTTGGAAAATCTGATATCACAGATGGGCATGATTCCTGCCGGCCAGAAGGTTGCCGTCTACTGCGCGATTGATACCAATGCCGCATTTGCCGTTCAGACGCTGAGGGTCTATGGTGGTCGCGATGCATTTGTCCTCTCGGGCGGAATTGTTACCTGGCAGGCCGCAGGGATGCCTGTAGTCACTTAGATTAATTCCAAAGCATTACTGCATGAGTGGGCTATCACTCAATAATTTTTTTTTCGATCGTAAAAGTTATAAACTTCAAAAAATATCTGTTTATGTATGAAGGACTTTGCAGGGTCGAGCATTACCTACTACGGTCTGGCTCGCGAAAGATTGATGAATAAATATCCCAGGCTGATCAGCGTACTCGTGATACTATCTTTGATCTGCATGATTGGCCTGGCCTTATTTATCATATCCGATCTCGTTTCTTTTGCCTCGAATTCGGATCGTAATGGCGTTCTATTCGGCCTTGATCTCAAGGGTCCGGAAAACGGCATCACATCCATGACGAACGTTACGGAGAAGAGCGGAAATATTAGCGCCAATTCTGAGAACCTGAGCCGCCAGACCAAGGAACAAAGCTTTGCCAACCTATCGAAGATGAATACCTCGCTGTCATCCAGTCAGGCTGCAAAAGGAGGCGTTGCTGCAAGCAAATCATCCCTTATTGTAAAACATCATAGTTCATCATCGTCCTCTTCTGCAAAGTCGGCAAAAAAAAGCAACGACAAGAACAACCTGACAAATGAGACGGCATCAATGAACAAATCTCAAGTATCCAATGACTCGACTCTTTCATCCTCATCATCAGTTGCCGTCAGCAGTATCTCCAATCCATCCAAGGACACCCCTGCAAGAGAGCCTGTATCAATAATTAAGTTCAAAACAAAAGCGACTCTTAGCCCGAAATCTGATCAAGGCCAAAATCCGGATAACGGGGGAAATACCGCTAGCGCGACCGTCTCAGGTAATAGTAATAACGCTCAAAGTTCAAAAGATGTAGGAACGAAGAGCGTTTCTTCGCAAAAGAGCAAAGTGACAGCCTCCAGCCAAGTCAAGAGAACACAGGAAGCCAGAGCTAAGCAGAAAGCCAATAGAGATAGGATTGTGGCGAACATGAAGAAAAAAGCGGCTGAATCGCGGGCCAAAGCTACCAAAAAATAGCCTTGACAAAAACCTGTCTGCTCCTAGATCAAACTCTGCAAAGAGTCCTCGGCAAGGCGGATCTGCATTAAAGGAATGCGTCCGCTTTTTTTCAAATTTACTGTTTGGAAATCCTCATGATGCATCCGTCTTGTGTATGCTCTACATCGAGCTTCATCTTCAGGTCGGAGAAGACCTTTCGCCAGTGGCTTTCCACACAGGTCTTGCAGTGCTCTTTGGCGATCAGGCTGGCCCCCACCCGAGCAAAGGATTTGGCACCATCCATCAAGCCGCAACGACTGCGTTTGATCTCCACATAGCCATCTTCCTTTGTAACCACCACCACGCTTCCGAAGAGGTTTTTGTCGTTGGTTGCCATGGCCAGGGCCACATCCTCTGGCTTCTCCAGGCCCAATTGCTTGAAGGTGGCCGCCACCTGGCGGGCGCCGTTGCCCTGAAACTCGCGCAGACCCTTTTTGCCGAGCTTGCGAGCCACGTAGCCGCTGCTGCCGTAGAAGCTGCCCATCCACATGGCCACTACACGCTGCTGAATCTGTTCCAGGGGAATATCAGGGACGTCTGTCATACCGTTTTAGCTTTGCCAAACGGGATTATAATACTTTGCGTCCCATGGTTGCTCATATTAATTAGATCCTTACATCACCTCGATCAAGACGCTTCCCTGGGCGGAGTTGCCGGCCGCATCAGTGACCTTTAGGATGATCACATGGCCGCCTTTGCTCAGAAGAGAGGGATTTTGCATAAATTTGCGACTGGTCGAGAGTTCTCCGTCGATGCTCGAACTCCAGCGATAGCTGAGCGGTGTCTTGCCCGCACTTACCAAGGCATCGAAGCTGACGTCTTTGTTTCCCTGCAATATCTCTCCCGCGTTGGGTGAGGTTATGGTCACGGTTAACTTTTCCTGGCTCTTGTCAGCAGCATTGCTGCCATTCTTAGTGGTGCTATCTTTCTGCTCCAGGCACCCTGCGCCGCAGAGCACAAGACACAATGCAATTAATAAGATCCATTTCATAGCAGATTCCGAGAATCTTCAAGAATATAACACTTTTTAAAAGAGCAACCGCTATATACTATTAAAAATCTCTAACCGCGCCCTTCAAGCTTGCCGCAAGAAAGGCGCTGGTGAATTGCCATTAAATTTGGCGTGTGAGACTTAAGATTGGGCTGTCGGAGCTTCCGGCACTGGAGAAGGCATTGCTGTTGCCATAACCGGCTCGGACTTGATCTCGGTCTTGCGCACTTCCACGCGCCTGAGGGGATAGATTGCCTTGGCTTCTTTGTAGATATCCAAAGAGATCTTGCCACCCACAGCTTCCTGGATCAACTGGTTTAAGTCCAGACTCTTTGACCTCTCTAAGACGACCCTCTTGGAGAGCTCTCTGATGCTCTTGACCTGATTGGCCCGCGCCCTCTTCACTGTGAAGCAGCTGGGCTTGACTCGGACATGGTAGCCGTCCGTGGTGACTACGTCCACAATGGAATCAATTCTTGATGTCCTTCTCTTGACCAGGGAGCGTACATAATCCGTGGTCATCTCATGGCCCAGGAACTTAGTGTATGCCGAATCTCCGGCCACACGATCTATTTTAAACTTGAGCTTGGTGTTCTGCTTAGAGAAGTTGTTTGTGAGGTCTCCTAATGTGGTCTCAACAATCCTTCCCACAACCCTCTCCGGATCGTTGGCGACCGTCTCGCCAAAGGGAACTCTGCCGAACATCTCCGGACTTACAACCTTATACCATTGCTTGGCCTTTCTGCTCTCGGCCTTTCTTTGTGATCTTCTTGCCAATAAACATCCTCCGAGGTAATATCAATCCGAACATCGTTCAAGCTCACGGTATTTAAACCGATCGCCCAAAAAAGATGAGAACTAGTCTGCCGGCCAGACATAGATGTAAATGTAGTTGGACCAATCATTGCTGTGATAGCTGAGTATATGCCAGCCGGGATTATTTCCCTTAAACCAGGTCTGGTACCATCCGGTGCTCTTGTAGCCGAAGTTTTTGACCTCAGGTGGGCAATAGTAGCTTGGCCCGCTGCTGCATGCCGTCCACTCAAAGGACCAATATGCACCCGGTCGGCTTACTTTGGACCAGAGAGGCAGCCATCCATCACAGAATACGCCGGCCACCGTTGCCAGCCTTCCCGGGCAGCTCTGCACGTAGTACTCATTGCATTTGCAGATGGATGGCACGGGATAGACGGCCTGGTAGCTTTGCGTAGCGTAGCCGTAAGGCGCGCTTTGGCTTGCTGGGGTGGCGCAGGAGAGGCCGCTCTTCTCATAGGGATAGCTGCTGGAAACGCCGCCTGCAATTATCGTGGAGCTAGTACAGGTGGTACAGGTCTTGCGAGAAGAGCTTGCCTGGCCGGGAAGACCTGCCGCACCGGGATAAGCGGCTTGATCCGGATAGCTCATCAAAGCTGGATTTGCTATCGCGGGATTTTCGAATAGTCCCGTTCCGCTTGATGAAACGGGAACATTATTAGGGTAACGATAATCGTTCTGAGAAGACTGGTCTGGCCTGTAGAGGTTGAAATCAGGCAGAACTATCCTTTCGGCGCCTGGATCCGGAGGAATGGGCGCACCCAAGGGCAGAGATGCTGCGCTCACGCTTGCCGCAGCATTTGAGTAGCTTGATGGCCCAGATAGAGGAGCACCTCTGGGATACACATAAATGTAGATGTAGTTGGACCAGATGCCGCTGTTGTAGCAGAGGATATGCCATCCTGGGACATCTCCGCAAAACCAGCCCTTTTTCCAGCCCGTCCCCGTCCAGCCCCACCATCGCACAGAGGGAGTGGACCGTCCGGGATACCATTCGTAGACAAAGAAGTTGCCGCTTGATTTGATATCCGCCCAAAGGGGCAGATAGCCTCGATAGCTGCATCCTCCCACTGTTCTAAAGCCGGAGGCAGTCTGGACAAAAAATCGGTTGGCTGAAACCACGGAACTGGGATAATACCAGATGCTGGAACCGGGCAAAGCAGCCTGAATTGTGGACTGCGCAAAAGGCTGAATGGAAGCCTGCATGGAAGAAGGCACCGGCGCGGACATTGCCTGAGCCGTATCGAACGGCTGTGAGGCAGACACGAAACCCAAACTCGCATCGGGAGCGAAGCTCTCCATTTGCGGCTGCGAGAGTCCCAGCACCTCAGCCGTCATTTGCTCTTGCATTGGCCCGCCGATCTGGGGGGCCGGGTAAGCGGATTTTTGGCTCAGTGAGGAATCCTGGTCCTGCGCGGGATAATTGCCATAAGACGATAACAATGGCTGGTTTAGCGATGCCTGACTTGGCAGTCCCGGCATGTATGAATTCGTATCCATGCCGGCCAAAGAGCTTTGCTCCGGCTGAATAGTTGCATCTGTATCCGAGATACCTGCATCGCCTACTGCACCTAAGGCGATGTTAATCATGACCAAAAACATGACCGATAACGTAAGATAAAATTTCATACACCCCACCTCTCCCCAAGGGTTTGCTTTCTCCATTTCTCCATTCTTTTTAGCGCGCTCTATCTATTTAATACTTGGCTATGGTTCCGAGAGCAGGAAGCCAATTAGTTTATTATAATAATATTTGTTCGGCTAATTCGCTTACATAAATAGAAAAGATATTAACTAAAAAATATAATGGTCCTGGCAAGCTATTGACTACGGCTACAGCTCCAGTTGCTTCTCACCATCTCTGCCAGACGAGGATTGTCAAACTGATTGTAGATATCCAGATCGGTAGTATAACCTATAAAGGGATCTATGGTGCCCTTCTCCAGGTTCATTATCCAGATCTTAAGACCTTTATCCTCTGCTGCCTGCCCATTCTCTTGGAAGAACTGCATAAATGGCTCTACGGTCTCGCTGCTTGCCACCAGGATAATATAATCGGACCCAGGCTCAGGATTGTAATTATTGATATCCAGGGACTTTATGCTCGTGACTGCAAACACCTTTACGTTCCGTTTTTCGGCTGAAAATGTCAATTCTTGCCCGATCTGCTTAGTGAGGGTATACCCGGCGTCATTCATGAAATTTGTCAGTCGATCCACCAGGCACTGCTGCAGGATGATCTTCAGCTTGGGAAGATCTCGAAGAAGCATGCCGGCGGCATCAGCGAAGGCCTGTTTGCCGTATTTCTTGGTGTGCGAAAAATGGAAGATGCGGCCATCAATTTGGGTGTAGGAATCAAGCATGGGCAGGTCGAATAATATGGGCTCTTTGCCCATGATACTGGCAAAGATAGAGGGAGCAATTCTCTCGCCAACCGTTTTGCTTAGCTCCATTCGCTCCTTGTCGCTTAATTTTGCTGATCGAACGATATCGTAGGTGCGAAGGAGAAGCTCACACCTGGCAATGATCTCCCTCTCGCGGAGCAGCTCTCGGAGAGGACCGGCAATTTTTTCAATTTTTGTCATTATCAGTCCCTTATTCCTCAATACCTTTAACGCGGGCCAATTCCATTCTTAGCTCGCCCATCTTGGCCGTTCTCTCCGCAAAGGCATTGTGCTGGTGAATGCTCTCCTCGTTGATCTGCTTTAAGGTCACCGCGGCGTCATCAGGAAGATCGGAAAATGCCTCGACCAGCTTCTGGGCCATAGTTCGAACGCAATCCTCCACGAACTTGGGGTTGCTGTGCGCCCTCTTTACCACCACGGCCTCGTCCGGACGCTTCAACAGCCCATAGACTTTAGAGCTCATGGACTCTTCAATGATCTTAATGATCCTGTCGATGGAAACGCAGCGCCGGTCATGAACCTCTACGGATATGCTGCCCCGGCCACGTTGATTGTGCGTGGCCACGGGCAGCCGCTCCGCGAGTTCTGCGGCCGCTTCCAGAGAGAGCCCCGCTTTGGCCAGCTCCTGGCGAACCTCTTCTTTCATGATCTCCTGGGCGCAAGGGCATGCCGTCATGCCTAAAACCTCGGCCCCTACCGTTTTTCGCACGTATCCGGTGGGCCCGGCCCTGGCCACGGCCTCGGCAAAGATGTCCACTACCTCCTGGCAGTTGACCTTTGTCACCGGCGTTTGTCTACGCACAATGTACTCGCTTTTCATCTTTACTTCCGCCCGGGAAGCGTACTCATGCCGGGAAAGAAGTCTCTTGGCAATCTCTCCACATAGCTCCTCGATCTCATAGACAGGGCAGTTTATGGCCTCTTCTAAAACCTCGTCTATCACCTCAAAGTTGCGGGAGAGATTGGCCCCTTTGCGGTCAGAGGGAAGATCGACAAATACCTCAAAATTGGAGATGAGAACTACGGGCCTCTCATCGTTCCCACGTTCAACTTTCACCAGCTTTTTAACGCCGGTCACTCCCACTCTGGTTAAATTGAAGGGATAATCAGGCTCGCACGCTTGAATATCAGGTAGGCTATCCACTAATTTCACCTTGGGCTCGATTCCTCATCCTCGTCTTCGAGCGACTCGTCCTCTGTCTCGTCAATGCGAGAGATGAGCCTGTCTACTTCTTGCATTATCTCCTCCAGGGTATCGCTGATCCGCTGGTGGCGCTCATCCGAGATACAAAAAGACTTTTCTAGCTCCGCTAACAGCTCCTCTTCACCCATATCGAGCATCTTGCATATCTCTTTCTCGACATCCTTCGAACCGGGCATGAGGTTTTATTTAGCACGAACATATTTGAGACTTTGCTCAGCGGTCAGATATATCTATGCGTAGGACCCACCCTAAGATAAGGAGTTCTACTGATGATCAAGCGTTGCCCTCAACACGGTTTTTTCAGGGGAGAGCATTGTGAGTGCGGCTCTGCCGGTCAGCTTCTTTTGGACGAGACCAAGACGGAGCAGCTAGGTCGGCTGGTAGCGGGCAGTCTCCGGCATTTTCCTGGTGATCTGGGCCTGGACATGGACTCCCGCGGTTGGGTTGATCTCACCAAGCTTGGCCAGGTGGTGACGAGCAGGCATCGCTGGGCTGGCAAAGAATTGGTGATTGCGCTCGTACAGTCGGATTCCAAGCAGAGATACGAGATTGCCGACGACAGAGTTCGAGCCAGATACGGCCATTCCGTGGATGTAGAGCTTGATCACCCGGAAAATAAGAGACCTTTACTCTACTACGGGGCAAGTGAAGAGGAGGCGGACCGCATCCTGGAGATAGGCATCAAGTCTGCATCGCAAAGGTACGTTCATCTATCTACCACTCCCGAGAAGGCCTGGCATGTGGCGACTTTCCGCACCGGCAACCCCAGAGTGATCCAGGCGGATGCCGCCGCAGCGCAGGAGGCCGGTGTGAAGATGATGACCGTGAACGACGATATCGTCATCTCGGAGACGATTCCGTCCCGGTTTCTTTGCATCCTTGCCGCCAAGGACATTGCCAAACAGGAAAGCCATAAGAATATCTAGAACTCTAGCGGCCGAAGCGTCTCTCCCTTCGCTGGCAGTCGCGGATGGCACGCAGAAAATCGATCTTTCTCAAATCCAGCCAGTTGACATCGGTAAAATAAAGCTCTGAATAGGCTGCCTGCCAGATCATGAAGTCGCTCAGTCTCTTTCCGCCCGCCCTTATCACCAGATCAGGCTTCTGGGGAAATCGAAGATGCGATTCTATAATCTTTTCGTCGATCTGCTCGGGATAAAGAAGCCCAGTTTCCACGTCCCGGAGAAGACCTCGGAATGCCTCGGCCACCTCGCGCTTGCCTCCATAGCCCAGAGATATTACTACCTTGAGCGGGCCGCCACTGCCGGTTTGCAAAACTCCCTCTCTAGTATGCAAGCTGATTTGGGCGGGCGCTGCGGCGAGCAGGGTGGCAATCTGGCGCCGGAGCAGGGGCGCATCATCGTTTACATAGAGCATCAGGGAGGTAAGACCAATGGATCTGCTCCATTCCAGCAGCTCGGAAAGTCGCACCAGACCATCATCGAATAGATCGCCACAGCCGAGAACAACGGCTACACAGCCGGGCAGATTGCTTTTTGCGATCCGCATTTGCAGGAGATGCTCGTAGAGGCGGTAAATCATAGTCGGGTCTTAATGAATCTTCCATAGGCAAAGTATTTTTGCAATGAAAATTGTCATGTAGTTTCATGGAGCGGGAAGATATCGCCCGGATGGCCATCGGACTGATGGTCCTGCTGCTGCCTTATGCCGGAGCCTTCACCGTCCTTCCCCTGGCGGCCGTATTCTTCCTGAACCGCGGCTCTCGCCTGCTCTGCGCGTCCCTGGCCATGCTGCTCATCATGAGGCCGGTGCTTTCTCTCACTGATACCAATCTGCCGCTTTATGTCATCGCCATCTCCTTTGTGGCTTCTACCTTTGCCCCTCTCGCCTTTAAGAAGTTCGATTCCCTGGCGGGCAGCATCATGTATCTGCTCATCAATGTGGGGCTGGGCTATCCCGTCGCGAGCCTGATCTCGGGGGGCAGCCTCTCCTCAGAGAGGATATTGTTCCTGGTCATCTTGGGAGGGCTGTCCGGCGCCTTTTTGCATCATGTATCCAAAGAGCGCGACTTCACTGTTCCCTTTGGCACGGCTATGGTGATGTGGCTTTTTTCCTTCGACTATCCGTTGCCTGAATTGCCGCGCATTCTGCTCATCTGCATCTTCGCCCTGGTTCTGGGCATCGGTGCCTACTTTGCCAAAGCGGCGGATTCGGATGCCGTGCTCAGCGAGACCATCGTCTGCTTGCTGGTGATCCTCTTTGCCGGGCTCTCCTGGTTTATCCTGCTCTTAGCCTTCTATTTGCTGGGAGGAGCTTTTACTCGCTATGGATATTCCCAAAAGCATAAGCTTGGCATTGCGCAGTCCCATGGAGGACGTCGCGGCTACAAGAACGTCTACAGCAACAGCCTGGTGCCTCTTGTTCTGGCCATCTGCTTCGGAGTTTACGGCAATGATGTCTTCATCTTTGCCTTCATTGCCTCGGTGGCGACCGCAAACGGGGATACTCTGGCCAGCGAGATTGGCGAGACCAGTAGATCCAAACCCCGCATGATTACCACGCTTAAAGAGACGGAGCCGGGCGTGGACGGAGGCGTAACGCCTTTGGGCGAAGCCGCTTCACTTGCCGGAGCCATCATCATCGGGCTCTTGGCAACAGGCATGGGAATGGCGGGCGTTTTTGGCATCGTCGTCGCGGCCATTGGCGGATTCTTGGGCACCAACTTCGACAGCCTTCTCGGGGCAACGCTACAAAGCCGGGGCATTTTGAGCAACAATGGTGTGAATCTGGTGGCAACGGCCTTCGGGGCTCTGGTAGGGGGCGCCCTATGGTATATTCTACAAATTATTTAGGAATAATTATGAAAATATTCGGAATCTTTGGCAACCCAATAACGCACAGCCTCTCCCCCGCCATGCAGAACAAAGCCTTGCTGGCGCTGGGTGAAGATGCCTGCTATCATGCCTTTCGCGTTGCACAGGAGGATCTGGGAGATGCCCTTCTGGGGGCCGCTGCCATGGGCTTTTCCGGACTGAATCTGACCATTCCTCTCAAAGAAAAGGCGCTGGAGCTTGATTTCTTGCAGCCCGATCCTCTCGCCAAGGCCATCGGCGCGGTGAACACGGTGAGCTTCGGGCCGCAGGGCCTCGTAGGCTACAACACGGACGGATGGGGCGCGCTTCTGGCACTACTTAATGCGGGCGTTAAGATCAGGGGCAAGAATGTGCTGATAGTCGGCGCAGGCGGCGCGGGAAGGGCTATTGCCTACACTTTAGCGCAGGAAGGGGCGGAGATCGCAATCGCGAACCGCAGCCTGAAGAGGGCAGAAGAGCTGGCGGCCCAGGTGGGGGCCAGGGGCTTTTGCCTATGCGACCTGGAAAGGCTCGCTCCTCAGGCGGACATAATAATAAACTGCACATCGGTGGGCATGCGCGAGGGAGACGCCAGGCTGCTGGATGGCAGGCTCCTGCAAAGTCACCAGGCAGTCTTTGATATCGTCTACAACCGGGAGACAGAGCTGCTCAAGGATGCCCGCGCCGCCGGAGCGGTGGCCGTGGATGGGGTGATGATGCTGGTCTACCAGGGGGCCAAAGCCCTGCAGATCTGGACGGGCAAAAAGGCTCCCGTGGATGTGATGGAGAGGGCAGTTCGAGAGGCTCTGGCGACCAGGCGGGCTGGAGAGGGTTGAAAAGAGGCGCTCTTATGCGAAATGCATGGCTGGGGTCAAGTCCTAGCAATGCAACGAGAGCGCCCCGCAGGGTACGCGGCTTCTCGCTCCTGCGCCCTTTCAGGATTACGGGGGGCATCGATCTCTTGCGGCCATGTTTCATGCTCTTGCGGGACTAAAACCCGTTTTCACGCAATAGGCGATCCTAGCAATTTCGGGACGCTACCGGTCTATTTTATGTGGTCTATATGGTTGGAATGTGCATCATCCCGATAAGCCAAATTTTGATTTAAAAAACTGCCCAAAACATGTCTTATTGATTGCGATGTTCGTAAAACATATACTTTTGCGAAGTCGTGCGGGGGATGAGAACCCCGCACGTTTACACCTGGATATTTATAATCCTAACATTTTTTATGTAGTTCAGATTTTCATTTACCCATTCCATATCTCCTATTTTAGATATGGCTGGGGTATTTAAATTATACTCAACTTTAATTTGGTATTCGATTTTGCCTGATTTTTTAGTTGAATTTATCTTTAAAATAATTCTATCAGTTTGATCTTTAGTGAGAGAATGGCCTAGATAGAAACTTATGATGGAAGGACATCTCATATCAGGATCGATCGAATCTATATAAAAAATTTGTGCGGTAGGTATATATACATTACTTAGCGCATTGATATTATGCAATTTTCCATAATTTTTATAGGTCAAAAATGTAGAATCTTCTTTTTTATCTATTCTATATAAATATATATTTCTATCAAAGTCATTAGTCTTCTGGTTTCCATTTACATCTTTATATATTACAATTGTATTTATTTTTCCTTTGTATATTTGCTTGTATATATATCCTTTGTGAACAATATTTTCATGATCATCGGAAGATGCATAAAACCCATCTTTAGGGGTGTATGTTAAATTAAGAACTAATGTCTCTCCGGGATTTACATTCCCCATCCAATTTAATTGGTTGTTTGCGATATTTAGTTCATCACTATGTATACCGATATCTATAAAACTTTTCCATTCTAATTCGTTTGCGGGACCCCATCCCTTATTAATTATATCACATTTAATTATGTTATCTGCGCAAACGGTATAATAGCTCATAACAGGAGTTTTATTTAGGGATGCATTGGTTATCTCAAGGTCAAGTTTGCTAATAATTCCTTTTCCTTTCCCTCTATTAAATAAAATAATATCTATATAAGGTGGATATACCTGATCTCCATTTATATCACGTAGATTAAGATCTGGCGTACTTAAAATTGATTCCACAAAGGCAACTTCAATGTTAGGGATATCTGATGTTTCAGCTTGGTGGCTCGTATACCATGGGCCACTAATACCGCCAATAATGCCACCAACCGCGCCAATGATAGCAGCCAAAATGGTTATCGCGCCACCGGTCACGATTATATCTCTTAAACTACGTTTCCAAATTGAATATCCCCCAATAAACAATAGAGATCTTAAATAAAAAACTTTCTATACGTAAAGCACGTTTAGCATCTGATCGTGGACTTAATTTTCTGCTTTTTATCCCATTTAGTACATATAACCTACAGGAATCCTCGATGCATCCGCTCTCTTTTCCTAACCTAGCCAATATTATAAATCTGATTCTAACCTGCCGATCCAGGATGGTGCGCTCCAGCTTATACAGCAGTTTTCTAATCTCATTGATAGCGAAAAAGCACAATCGGGTAATTATCGATAGAGATTTATCAAGAGTATAGGAACGAGTAGTTAGGCTAAAGCGGATTTAGGCCGATTTAGGGAGATTGCACACGGTACTATGAATGACTTACAAGTTCTCCTCGTGCGTCCTCAAAGTTCTGTGGCATTTTCATAAGTATAGAACTATTCTCCCATGCACCACACCCCCTCCAGAGATCGCCGCCAGCCCCCCCAGAAGGCAGCCCGTGCACCCCGCGGCTCGCAGGGAGGCGCAGAGACAACAAGGGCGGGAGACACTAACCTAGCAGAGGCCGAGGCCCTCAAGCTCCAGGCCAGTTTGAAGGCCCAAATCTGGTTGGAAGATGGGCATGTGTCATCGGGACTTCGAGGCTTCGCGCCTTCGCGTGAAACCGTGATCCCGCGCAAAACCATGATCTTCGCCCTCAAGCAACAAATTGTAATAATATTATATTTTTTTAACCAATGACCAATGCATACGATTTGGGATTTAGGCAATGGGCCAAATGTCCCCGCAAAAAGCCTTTGTGAGTCCTTTGTGATCTTCTTGATCTTTGTGGTTAGGTTCGTCTGTCATCGTTTAGAATATCGCGGCTAATAGCAACCTTAGCAATAATTGGTGACCAACCCAACCGAAACACCGTTCATCAGGTCTCCTGCCCCCTCACCTTCGGCCCGACCGGCCACCTGCGCCCGGACGCGAGCGCCGCCGGGAGCCGAGGCCCCAGGCAGCCCACGGGCGGGCCGGCGGCGGTCAAGGATTTGTCATGCGATTTATCGGGACTTCGCGGCTTCGCGCCTTCGCGTGAGCCCGTGACCCTGCGCGAAGATGCCATTATCTCCGCTCAAAAACGCGGCCTTAGCTTCAGAACAGCGCTGTGCACCGTTTTTTCGATAACTTCAGGCGATTCCCAGTCGATCCTTTATGACTCGGACATCCGCCTGCATTTGCCGAAATTGCATCGCATATCCCGGCTGGATGTCTTCCCTCATGCCTTTAATTTCGTCCAGCGTTGCGTCTGTGGTCTTTCGCACCGCTTTGAGATCATCCCTCATATCCAGAAGAAGCGGGATAGCCTTGTCCAGTTGGACGAAAGAGAATAGCATGGCAACTTCACTGGTTCGCCCTACGTCTCCGTCGTAATCCTCAAAAGTCACTTTAGAAACTTCGGCCGGCTCCGGCTTATTCTTCTCAACTGTCTGCAAGAAAGCAGTAACTCTGGCTTCATTTCCTTCTACCAGGGCTATGACTTCTTGTTGGCCGTTCTCTTCCCAGTTATAGGCAGAGAGTCCCGGCAGGGCCAGGTTCATGGCATGCTTGAGCAGGAATACGCGATATCCTACATCATGTACTTTGGTGCCGACGATCTTGATTTTAAGCTTCATGTTATCATTAACATTCGTTCGCTCCGGCTATTTGATTGTTTCCTTTGCGGGCGGTACACGGCACAAATGGCCACGCAGGCCCGAATGACGCTGTCACGAACGGCTCCACCGGCGCGGCTCAAGTACTCTCGCGAAAAATATTGCAGATGATTTCAGGCAATAACCGCCTCCGCCTTGAGGTCTTCTTCTGTCAGGCGAAAAGTATCAACACCATAGTTCGCCAATCTGGTAAGGAAAAGTGTTCTTGGTATTCCTGCCAGTCTGGCTGCTGCCCCAGATGATAGTCTTCCCAGTTCAAAGAGCTTTACCGCTGCTGCTAACCTCAGCTCCTTTCCCAATTCGTCTGGGGACATCTTAAGGGCTAGTAAGGCATCATCTGGCACTTGTAAGACTATCTCGCTCATGTGCTCTAATGTTATGCGATAGTTATGTATATCTTTGCATTCATGTGCCCGTCTGCGAGAAATAGAGTGACGCTTAGAAAGATATCATAGCCTAACAGCGAGGAGTTTCTATCATGGCCGGAGCAACAGAGAAAGCCGTTATACAAGATGCCAACGAGGCCGCCCTCAAGGAATTCAAAGAGGGAGTAAAAAGAAGCATCAGGCAAGCGGACGCGGGTTTGGTTAAGACTTTCAAAACTAAGGAAGAGTTCTTGGACCACCTGAAGAATCTTGAGTAAGATCCATGGATTACGAATCAACGCTTGATTTTGATGCCAATTTTCTGAAACTCACCAGTAAAAACAAGGCGCTGGAGGTGCGGCTTCTCAAGAAGATCGGTCAGATCCTCAATAATCCATCAATCGGCACTCCTAAGCGTTACAAGCTCAAACATGCCCGTGGTTCTCACGTAAATCCTTATGTCATTGTCTACAGGATTAAGGGCGATAGAGTTCAGTTTTTGTATGTAGATCATCATGATTTAGTTTACGAAAAATCGGCTGAGATCCTAGAAGAGATAGAACGAGAAGAGGATCAGATCCCTAATTGAGGGATTGCTGCCAATTATAAAAAGAATGCCATAGAACTACCTTTCATGCGCAGGTCCGTTTCAGACGATCGCAGGAAGGCCCTGCCGAAGGTCGCGCGTGCACCCCCCCGGCTCGCCGGGAGGCGCAGAGACGACAAGGGCGGGAGATAGGCCCTTGAAGAGGCCGAGGCCCTCAAGCTCCAGGCCAGTTTGAAGGCCCAAATCTGGTTGGAAGACGGGCACGTGTCATCGGGACTTCGCGGCTTCGCGCCTTCGCGTGAGCCCGTGATCCCGTAGCAATAATTGGTGACCAACCCAACCGAAACACCGCTCAGCAGGTCTCCTGCCCCCTCACCTTCGGCCCGACCGGCCACCTGCGCCCGGACGCCCGCGCTGCCGGGGCGGTGGCCGTCGATGGGGTGATGATGCTGGTCTACCAGGGAGCCAAGGCTCTGCAGATCTGGACGGGCAAAAAGGCACCCGTGGATGTCATGGAAAGGGCGGTTCGAGAGGCTCTGTTGGCCAGGCAGGCAGGACGGGGCTGAAAAGTGGCACTCTTATGCGAAATGCATGGCAGGGATCAAGTCAGAGCAATGCAACGAAAACGTCCTGCAGGATCTGCGGCTTCTTGCCCCTGCGCCCCCTCAGGATTAAGAGCGATATCGATCTCCCGCGGGCTTGTTTCATGCTCTTGCGGGACTTAACCCCGTTTTCACGCATAGGCGATCCTAGCAATTTCGAGACGCTACCGGGCTACTTTATGGGGTCTATATGATTGGAATGCGTCAAGCATCCTCAGACCAATGGAAAATTGGAAAAATGGAACGACACTTATGAACGTAACAGGTTTATTAGATTTCATGAATCGCTTGATACAAAATGGTATCTACAGACGCCAGATATCGCATTCTGGTCAAGGCTACCGGAAGGATGCAAATTGGGAATGTTCATGAATCGAATGGAGACTGAATTAAATGGTTGATAAAGAATGTAATTTGCTGGCAGGAGTATATAAAGTCCAAACATTCGGGACTACACAATTATATTCTGAATTATAACGAACAGAATTGATTATTATAATAAATTATTTGAAAATATTAAAAAATAAAAGTATTTAACTCTCCAGCACCTTGCTAGCTGCCTCGACTCCTGCGCCACAAGAGGCGATCTTCCCTTCCTTGACCAGGATCAGCTCCAAAGTCTGGATGGTTCGCAGGATGTCGCTGGATGAGCACATGCCCATAGTGCCGATGCGAAAGATCTTACCCTTGATGAGATCCTGTCCGCCGGATACTATTACGCCCTGTTTTTTCATGCCGCCACGTAGCTTGTCGTCCGTGAGTCCCGCGGGCATCTTCATGGCGGTAACGGTATTGGAGTAATGGGTGTGCTCATTCACCTGGGGGAACAACTCGATGCCCAGCGCCTTAGCTGCGGAGCGAACTGATTCCGCCTGTTTGGCAGTTCTGGCCCGGCGGACGGCAAAGCCCTCCTCGGCTGCCATGTGCAAGGACTCCTGCATGGCGAAAAACAGCGACACAGCCGGAGTAAAGGGCGTCTGAGGCTGGCTCTTTCGCACGCTCTTCAGGTGCGCCTTCAGGTCGGAGTAGTAGCTGGCACTCTTGGGCAAGAAACGCTCCTCAGCCCTTGGAGAGGTAGAGACCACGGCCAGTCCCGGTGGCACGGCCAGAGCCTTCTGCGAGCCGGTGATGGCAATGTCTATGCCCCACTCGTCAGTGAGAAACTCGTTGCCGCCGATGGAAGATATGCCGTCTACGATAAAGACTGCATCATGCTTCTTGGCCAGCTTGCCTACCTCCTTGGCGGGGTTGGTGAGGCCCACCGAGGTCTCATTGTGAACCATGGCTAGGGCCTTGGCGCCCTCTTCCAGCGCGGCCTCTATCCTGTCCAGGTCGAAGGGTGTGCCCCATTCGAATTTCACGGGTATGGCTTTGCCATATCGCTCGCCAATCTCGGTGAACCGCTCCCCGAACTTGCCATTGGATATGGTTACGATCTTGTCGTCACGGCCGATGAGGCCGGCAACCGCAGCATCCATGCCCACTGTGCCGCTTCCGGTCATCACTACTATCTCGTTCTTGGTCTCGAAGAACTGCTTGAGAAGTTTGCAGCAGTCGCTGTAAATCACGCTAAAGTCACCGCTCCGGTGGCTGATCATAGGCTTGGACAGGGCGCGTAGAACGCGAGGCGCGACCTTGACCGGCCCTGGAATCATGAGCAAAGTATCCTCTATATCCATGAGATCCCTTCTTCTTTGCGCCTTTAGTTTCAGGCAGCCTATATAAAACTAGCTTTTATACGCTGCGCTGTTGCCCAGCTATGCCTTGCGCAGGGCGGAAGACACCGGTTTTCCTTCACCCATTCGTTCAAAAAATTTAAAGTATCCTGATCGTGGGGATAGCCGCTGCCAATCTTGCAGTGCATGGCCTCCTCCAGCTCCCGCATGGATGCATCTCGCCGCACTTTGGCCAGGATGGAAGCCGCCGAGACGACGTGGTGACGCTGGTCGGCTTTGTGCTCGGCCACAAGGTCCATAGTGGTTTTGCTGGCGGCCTTCACTCGATCTCTGAACCTTTCTGCATTTACATCGGCGGCATCGAGAATAGCCCGGTCGGCATGCAGCTTTGCCACAACCGTTGAGAAGCTTCTCACCATGATATCGTTCATGGTCATAACAAGGCGAAGCTCATCGATGACCTGGGCCTTCACCTCCAGGATATATTGGTCGGTGGCAATCTCGTTGATCTTTCTGGCCAGTATCTCTCTTTTAGCCGGCGCGAGAAGCTTGGAGTCCTTGACCCCAAAGCCGGCCAGATCGAAGAGCCTATCCTCCTCGATTACCAGGCCGGCCACGAACATGGAGCCGATGACGGGGCCTTTTCCAGCTTCGTCTGCGCCCAGGAGTAACATAAGGCTGCACTAGCACTTTCAGATACATTAAGTAAGCGACCAGGTCCAGATGCGCCCGAAAAAACCCGGACTGCAAGAAGCTGTCTCCAGCCAACGGCGCGGCGAGAAGATTTGCGCGCCCGGCAAGATCACGATGTTAGATGAGTGGATTTTAGCATGGGATGGACTTATTTTGCTGGAAAAATGCATGACGCCACTTTTTCTTCTCACCGGAACGGCGCCTTTTTGTACGCAAGCTTTATAAGCTAGAGTAAAGTCATTGAGTATATCCCAAATGCAGCGGGGTAGGGTAGTCAGGATATCCCGACGGGCTCATAACCCGTAGATCAGTAGTTCAAATCTACTCCCCGCTATAATTTTACCAAAATAAAAATATGACCCATTCAAGCTTTTAGGTCCTACTTATTAAAGATATTGATTTTCTTAAAATTTTTGCGTGCCAGTGACCACACCCTGGTGAAAGCCGGACAACGACCCTAGACCGACCAAAAGGCAAACATCGCACTGCACTACCACTCAATAATTGCCTCTTTCTCATTTCACCATTTGTATCTTATTCATACTTTATATTATGTAAAAATTGTCTAAGTATATCTTTTTACGGCAAAAGTTATTAAACTTACACGTAGTAGTATCCCACCATGGCAGCAGTCTTAAAGCTACTAAGGCCTCGCAAGAGGGCGACAATGCAGGGCACTTTCCGGAAAGGTGGACGAGCTTTAGAACTGCAGGCAGCCAAGGAGATCCTGGCTGAGGTCTTTGGTATCCGGATCTTTGAGGTGGACGAGACGATCGCAAATCGCTTTTCAGATTGCCATGAATGCCGGAAAGAAATGGGGCTATGGCCGCAGGAGTTCCAGCTAGAGGAGTGAGGTTCGCCGAAAGTCGCATGCCCACAGGATCTTTGAAGGTGGACGTTAGATCAGGGCGCGACAGTTCACACTAGAAGCGGAGAAAAACAAAATGACTACTTTTGGATTCATCGGCACCGGTCATCTGGGAAGCATGCTGGTCAAGCAGTTCGTGGGGAGCGGAGCCATTCAGGCGGAGCGGGTCCTGGCCAGCAACCGGACAGCGGAGAAGGTGGATCTGCTGGCTGAGGCTACCGGCATCCGTTCGGTGAGCAATCGCGTTGTGACAGAACTTTCCGATGTGATCTTCATCTGCGTTCGGCCTCTGGAGGTCAGAGACGTACTCAGCGACGTTACCTACCTGCTCAATTCCCAGAAGCTGGTCGTCTCAGTGGCCGGGGATGTGTCGCTGGAAAAATTACAGAGCTTCTGCCCGGCCCGCCTGGCTCGCGCCTTTCCCAGCATGGCCTCTCTGAAGCTGCAGGGCGTGACTCTGCTCGTTTTCGGGGATAATACAACTGCAGAAGACCAGCGGCTCATTGCCGGCCTTTTTAACGCCATCGGCCAGGCTGTAGAGGTCGAGGAGAAGGACTTTGCCGTGCTGGCCGATCTTACCAGCTCCGCTCCCGGCTACTTCGCAGCCCTCATGCGTGAGTTCGTGCTGGCAGCGGAAAGAAGGGGAATCTCGCCGGAGCTGGCGGAACGCCTGGTCAAGCAGACCCTGCTCGGCACGGCCCTGCTCTTGGAGGAGGAGAGCTTTGCCGGGCTGATCGAGAGCGTGGCCACCATCGGTGGAATCACGGAGGTCGGGGTAAAGGTCATCCAGCGCGAGGCACCCGGCATGTTCGACCAGCTTTTCCAGGCTACAGAGGCCCGGCACGAGCAGGTAAGGAAGAAAGTAGATCTCATTCGAAAGGTTTAAATATTTAGCTTATCACTAACTACAAGTTAGTATCATCATGTAGGCAATACTCAGATAGCAATCACTCTCATAGGAACAGACTAAAAAATTACTTAAGCTTAACATGTACATATACCTTGGAGGATTTTGATGGCAGGAGAAATCACACTCAAAGTTATAGAAGCGCGTCCCACTGATGTCGGACGTGGCATCGCTCGCATAGATCCGGCCGTATTTAGCGAGATGGGCTGGCAGGCCGGAGACGTGGTCAGCATTCATGGAAAGAAGAAGACTGCGGCACTGCTCTGGCCCGGCTATCCCGAGGACATGGGAACGGGCATCGTGCGCCTGGACGGCAATACCCGCCGGAACGCGGGGGCAAGCATAGATGACAAGGTACCAGTGAAGATAGCCCAGGCGGCACCGGCAGAATCGGTGACCTTTGCCCCCACCGTGCCCCTGCGCATTACCGGCGCGGAGGCCTATCTGCAAAGATACATGGAAGGACGGGTCATCACCCGAGGCGACATCATTGAGATCCCTGTCATGGGCAGAAAGATCGAGCTCATGGCCACGCGCGTCTCTCCATCCCGAGAAGCGGCCGTGATCGGTGACAAGACCAGGATCGAAATGTCGGATAAGCCCGCCAAGGAAGAGAAAAAAGGGCCCCACATCAGCTACGAGGACATCGGCGGCCTGTCTGCCGAGATCAAGAAGGTGCGGGAGATGATTGAGCTGCCCATGAAGCACCCAGAGCTCTTTGAGCGGCTGGGCGTGGAAGCGCCCAAAGGGGTTTTGCTCTACGGCCCGCCCGGCACCGGCAAGACATTGCTCGCCAAGGCTCTGGCCTCCGAGACCAATGCTCACTTCGAGACTTTGAGCGGCCCGGAGATCATGTCCAAGTACTACGGCGAGTCCGAGGAGAAGCTGCGCAGTCTCTTCAAGACGGCGGAGGAGCAGGCGCCTTCCATCATCCTCATCGATGAGATCGACTCCATCGCTCCCAAGAGAGAAGAGGTGACGGGCGAGGTGGAGCGGCGCGTAGTGGCTCAGATGCTGGCCCTCATGGACGGCATGGAGACCCGCGGCAAAGTGGTGGTCATCGGTGCGACTAATAGGCCCGACTCCCTGGACCCCGCCTTGCGGCGCCCTGGCAGATTCGACCGGGAGATTGAAATCGGCGTTCCCAACCGTCAATCCCGTCTGGAGGTTCTGCAGATCCACACCCGCAACATGCCTCTCGCCAAAGATGTTAACCAGGAGAAACTGGCTGATGTGACGCACGGCTTTGTGGGCGCTGATCTTGCGGCACTGGCGCGCGAGGCAGGCATGCGCGCCATCCGGCGAGTTTTGCCTGAAATCGACCTGGAGGTTGAATCCATACCAGCCGAGACCCTGAATAAGATCGAGGTCAACAATGACGACTTCCTGGAGGCGCTGCGCGAGATGGAGCCGTCCGCCATGCGTGAGGTCATGGTGGAGTCGCCCAATGTGCACTGGGATGATATCGGCGGTCTCTCCGATGTCAAGCAGCAGCTCATCGAGTCCGTGGAGTGGCCTCTGACCTATGCCAAGCTCTTCACTCACATGGATGCCAGGGCCCCCAAGGGCATACTGCTCTACGGCCCGCCCGGCACTGGCAAGACCATGCTGGCCAAGGCGGTAGCAACTGAAAGCCAGGCCAACTTCATCAGCATCAAGGGCCCGGAGTTTCTCAGCAAATGGGTGGGCGAGTCCGAGAAGGCGGTGCGTGAGACCTTCAGGAAGGCCCGGCAGGCGGCGCCCTCCGTGATCTTCCTGGATGAGATCGACTCCATAGCCCCGGCGCGGGGCGGATCGACCAGCGATTCGCACGTCACGGAGCGCGTCATATCGCAGATCCTGACTGAACTTGACGGCCTGGAGTCTCTGAACAGCGTCATGGTGATTGCGGCCACCAACCGGCCGGACATCATCGATTCGGCGCTCCTCCGACCGGGACGCTTTGACCGGCTCATCGAGATCGGTCTGCCGGACGAGCAGGCCCGCCTGGAGATCCTGAAGATCCATACCGCCAAAAAGCCCCTGGCCGATGATGTCAAGATCGATGATCTGGCTAAGAGGACCGCGGAGTTCTCCGGAGCCGATCTAGGTGCACTGGTTGGCGAGGCGGTAATGCTGGCCATCCGGGAGTGTGTCCTGGGCGGAAAGGCCAAGGTTGATGCGCAGTTCTGCGAGTACAAACTGGAAAACAAGCACTTTGAAGCGGCCTTGAAGACGGTCAAGCCCACTGCCTCCGATGCGGACATCTACAAGAGGTTTGCCTGAGCCAAGACGTTATCCTAGGTCAAGCTAGGACCTTAGGCAGGAAATTTCCTGCCTTCCTGGCCAGATTTCCTTTTTTTTCGGTTCCGAGAAGCATCGTGTATATTATAATAATATTAATCACGAAGCGCAAAAAATTCACAAAGGGCAACTCTTTTACTCCATGATCTCCTTTGCCAAGGCCGGCGACCTGGTGGGCACGCAGGTGGACGCCATCCGCACGCCGAATCTCGTTCCTACCATCGCCGTGCTGGGCGCGCTGGCCGAAGGCAAGACGACCGTTTTCAACACGGAGCACGTGCGCCACAAGGAGACGGACCGGCTGCACGCCATGGCCGTGGAGCTTTCTAAAATGGGAGCCGACATCCGGGAGCGGCCGATGAGCATGGCCAAGAGCGCCGAGTCGTCATGGCGCGAACGGTGGCGGGCTTTTTGGCTGGTGGGAAGAAGATCGATACGGCGGAGTCGGTGGATGTGAGCTATCCGGGATTCTTCCCGCAGATGGCTGAGGCGAGGGTGAGCGTGGGGTGAAAGGTCTATCAGCCATGAAAAAGCAACAGAACGCCGGAGAACTTTGTCGCAGGATCGTGCTTGAGGTCAGATGCGTTACCAGAATATTGAAACTGTGTTAAGGTGCTAAAGCAATGTCAATAGACTGGAGAGAGAAAAATAGTGAACGGCTTAGATGGGAGATGTTTCTTAGGAGCTTCGGCCCTGAGGGTGACTTTGACTATTTAGGTGAGACACCCAGGAATGCAGAAGAAGAGGCCGCGTTTGCTCATCGTGAAATGCTCCAACGCATACTCAAACATTACACAGGGGATGGTACTGCAGATTATGAAGCCATGAGCTTTGAGGAGAAAGCCTTTGCTCACCTTTTAGACGACCTTTTCATGGTGATCGATGATTATGAATTATTTGATGATGACATCGATTACTGGCGGTTTAAGCTAGATATTGATCTACCTCATTTCACTAAGCTGATATCAAGAATCGATGAACATCTTGGTAGCAGTGATTGGCGGGAGATCTGCTATCTACAAGAGGCTCAAGACAATTTGATGGAGCTATTTCTAAGAAATTGGGAAATTATGCGTGCCAATGCCTTACAGTGTCGAGCGGAAGATCCGGATTTCGAGTACAAGCCGTGGATGGACCGACCAGACAAATAGACGGTCTGCTGGCGCTGGTGGAAGCTGTCATATGCCTTGCCAACCGATCAGGTGTGGAGCCGGATGACTTTCTGATGAACTTTGATTCTGCCGCTGGCATGAGCCCATAGAAACATTTATTTTTGAGGAAGATCTGCTACGGTCTGCAAGTCTGAAAGGAGATGATTCTATTGTCCAATCTGAAGTTCGTCTTATGGAATATGGAGTGGCTGGATGATCTTTTTGTAAAGGACGATCAGGCTGTACAATTTCGGCCTGATGACGAGAAGGCGCCGCATTCTTCCGGAACTACCGTAAAACAACGTCGGGATGATTTATCCGGTGTACTTCGCGAGTTGATGCCGGATGTGATCGTTATCGTCGAAGGACCAAGCCGACAAAAGGAGTTGCAGCTCTTCTTTGATAATATTGGACTTGGCACCTGGGTAACCGATTTGCAGGTTTCGCCAAGTCAAACCCAGAATATTGGAATAGCGGTACGAGTTGATACGAACAAATTCAAGGAACCTGCCTTGCGGCGCATGGATACCAAAGACGATCCTCGCTTCAATCCGTTCCTTGTAGATACGGATAGTGACGAGATAAAGGAGCAGCATCACTTTGAAAGACGGCCGCTCTATGCCGAGATCAGCCCGGCGCAGGGAGCGCCTTTCCGCGTGCTTGGCCTTCATCTGAAGAGCAAAGGCATTTTTGATGCTTACGAATGGAGCAAATGGTGGGAGGCGGCGGATGCCAATCGCAAGAAAATTCTCGGCCAGGCAACGCATATTCATGATGCGTTTATTGAACCGTATTTGACCGACGATCAGACGAAACAGATCCCGCTGATAGTATGCGGCGACATTAACGACGGACCTGGGCTTGATGCCAGCGAGAAACGATTGCATGGCAGCGGCATAGAAAGTTTGATGGGCAATATTTGGCAGCCGGGCCAGTGCCTGGGAAACGCGCTATTCGATGCCTTGAAACCCAAAGCAAAGAAAGCACTCGACTTTTCATCGATCTACACCACCAGCTACAAAGATCCGATCTTCAATGACGTTTATCAAAAGGAATGGATTGACCATATACTGTATTCCAAGTCTCCACTCTCAAATTGGGTGCAGAGTGCAAAAGTAAACCGCAGTATGCCCGACGGCACAAGCATCTGGAAGAAGTACAAAAATGCCTCCGATCATTATCCGGTCTCAGTCGAGGTGGTTACTACCTGATAAAATTTGAAATCGAGCACATAGGAATCGCTGTGAATGAGCCCATCAAGATGGCGAACTGGTATCAGGAAACATTGGGTTTTGATATCAAGTTCTGGGCAGAGGACGATGAAAAGGCAGTGGCGTTTATCACGGATGGTGGCGACAGGACAATGCTCGAATTGGGAAAGCTTCCCGATGTTCTGCCCCTGGCTGAGGGATTGAGTCACCATCTGCAACTTCATATCGCATTAAAGAGCGACGATCCGGACAAAGATGCTGAATTTCTGGTGTCAAAGGGCGCGAGGTTTATCGAAAAATGCCCCATCACGAGGCCTGGGGAGAACCTGGTGGTCTTGAGCGACCCCTGGGGCAACACCTTGCAGCTGGTAAAAAGAAGCGCTGATGGATGATCATCGCCTGGGCATCTGGGCGGAAAGGGCGAGCTACGGCGACTTCGCACGATCCCGGTTCACGCGAAGACGCGATAGCTGCGAAGTCCGATAAGAATGCATGGAGATGAAGCGAGCGGAGAAGGATGGGAGCTATGCGATCTGCAAGGGGACAGCCTCGCCATCCTCAATGAGGCTCTCCACATAACCCGTGATTGCATCCCTGGACATCTCGATGGCCTCTTCTACAGTTTAACCGTCAGGTGACGCATCCAGGAAGGGCTGGGACCAGCACGTGCAACCTCCTTCCGGATCTTTTCTCAGAGTGATTCGATAGCTTAGAGTCCTCATAATAATCATAAACTACAGATAATGAAATATAACTGGCGGCCAGGCAGTTGCCTGTACAAGGTAGCCTTCCGATCTGGCCAAAGGCCGCGCCATGGCCGAGGAGCCTGGCCCGCATGGCAGGGGCCGGGTGCGGTCGGACGGGCCCGTGCGAGCGCGGGCGGAAAGCTGCACGGGGCCGGGCGGGCACGACCAAGGAGCGCGAGATTAAAATAGCGCATACTGCCGATACATTTTTTTGCATGTGTTAGCATCACCAGGAGGACAAGCCCGGGGATTTCGAGGCCTATACAGTTTCGTTTCAGTGGTCTGCTCAAGCTCCACTCACAAATTGAGGAATGGCCAACACGACAAGTCTTTATTGCTGGAAATAGAAAATATCTGATTGACTCTGAAAAGAGAATCCCTATGATTGATAGAGAAGCGATAATGAGAAAGATTGACTCCCTCCCTGATGCAGATCTTAAGAAAATCTCTAAGTTCTTGAGTTCCCTGGAAGAGAGGCCAGATACTAGGAAGCACAAAGCAGATGCCCTATCCAGCGTAATAGGCATTTGTGAAGGCCCTCAGGATCTGGCAGAGAAGCATGACAGCTATGCCTATTAACCGATCGATTTTTGTGGATAGCTGGGCCTGGCTTGCGCTGGCAAATAAAAGAGATAGCTGGCACCAGGTCGCGGCTAGAGGATATGAACAGATAAAGGCAGACGGCTGGTTCTTGGTAACATCGGATTATGTTCTAGATGAAGTAATTACCTCGTTGTTCAAAAGGGTGAACTTTGATGGAGCGCTAAAGTTTATTGAAGCTCTGATATCTGATGCAAAGACAGAACAAATATCTTTGGAACGCATTGACGAGGAAAGATTCAATTACGCATGGATGCTTCGCAATGTCTATCGGGATAAGGCGGATATGTCCTTTACTGACCTGACCTCTTTTGTGCTGATGAAGGAACTGAACATATCAAGAGCATTTACAGGAGATCACCATTTCGAGATGACGAATCTCGGATTTAATATATGGCCAAAGGAACAGTAAGCCGTCTCTTGGTCTCAGCATTTGCGAAGATGTAGACTTCGCGCCTTCGCGTGAACCGGAACCCTGTGCAAAGCCGCGAAGGAGTCAATTCAAAGATGAAAATTCTATATATCTGTGCATGCATACACAGATACATGGCATCCAAGACCAATGTCATTGAACGGCTGCGAAATAGGGAGAAAATTGACCTATCCGAGTACTTCGGAGCCCTCAAGGACAGTCCATTGCTGGACAGAATTGAGGCGGATTCCAAAAGGATAAGAGAGAATGCGAGGTCGAGAATTTGACCGTCCTGGATATGAGTCTATGAGAATACCGCTATACCATGTCGATGCCTTCACCTCCGAGGTCTTTTCCGGCAACCCCGCCGCAGTATGCCTCCTGGATTGCTGGCTTGATGACCAGATCCTCCAGGCCATGGCTGCTGAGAACAACCTCTCTGAAACGGCTTTTTTGGTCCGCAACGCTACAGGATTTGACCTCAGATGGTTCACTCCTCTCACAGAGGTCGCGCTTTGCGGCCATGCCACATTGGCGAGCGCTTTTGTTCTCTTCAATTGCCGGAAATGGCCGGAGGAGAGCATCAGATTTCAAACACGCTGGAGCGGAGAGCTTGAGGTGACAAGGCGAGGAAATCTCCTGGAAATGAACTTTCCCGCAAGAGCTCCTCATGCCATAAGCCCTCCCGCCGGGCTTAAGGAAGCCTTGGGAGTCACCCCCAAAGAGACGCTCTCTTCGCGAGAGGATTTGCTTGTTTTGCTGGATAGCGAGAAGGCAGTAGGTGATGTGCAGCCCGATTTTCCCGCCCTGGCCCGGATAGCCGTTCGCGGTATCATTGTTACAGCCAGTGGAGATCAATGCGACTTCGTATCGCGCTTCTTTGCACCCAGAATTGGAGTGCCTGAGGACCCGGTGACGGGCTCCAGCCACTGTGTTCTGGCACCATATTGGGCAGGAGTGCTTGGCAAGAGCGATCTCCATGCATTTCAGCTCTCGAAGAGAGGCGGCGAGTTATTCTGCACCAATGCAGGCGACCGCGTAAAGATATCAGGAAGAGCAGCTCTCTATCTGGAGGGCATGATAACGGTTTGATGTGAATTCAAGAAGGTTTATTGCTTGAGGATAAAAGCGCCGAAAAATATAAATTGTGCCGCCTCCTGGCCTTCCCGTGAATAGCTTGCAGATGATGCAGCAAAAAGAGAAAAATCGACGAGGATAGATCCAGATGGCTACATTCGACGAGATTCATGATGCATTCCTATTTGTCAGTTCAGACGGATACGGGATGAATAGAGCAGTCCTCTGCCTGGACGACGGTGAAATATATTATCACTCCGAAGATGGAGTCTTCGATGAGCTGGATGAAGACAAATTCGACTGCGACAATTTTCTGGTGATCCCCCACAAGAATGACCTTGATTTAGGTCAGAGCCTTGTCTATGAATTTGTAGAACAGCAAATGCCGAACGACTTTGGCCGCGTCCAGGGGATCTTCAGCAATCGCGGAGCCTACCGCAGGTTCAAAGACCTTCTGGAGCACAGGGGACTATTGGAGAACTGGTACGATTTCGAAAGCATTCGTGAGGAAGAGGCCCTGCACGAATGGTGTCGGGAAAACGAGATCAAGCTAAAATCCACATAAGTCTTTTATACGAGGAGCGTATCAACACTTTGGTTCAATGGATTATTTCGCCCCCCATCGTGGTGAGCGGGCGGCGTCGGGCTCTGACCCGGGGCTGATCCAGAGGATTTAAACTCCCTGGAGGACAAACTTGGCTAAACCAAATGCAGGAAAAGAGAAGCCTAAAAAGGTTGAAGAGAAGCCTAAGAAGACTGTTGTCGATGAAAATCTTAGGTACATAGTTCGTATTCTAAATACAGACCTGGTGGGAAAGCAGCAGGTCCACATGGCCCTGACGGGCATCAAAGGTGTGGGCCGCCGATGCGCCAAGGTCTTTACCGATAAGGCAGGCGTGGATCCATTTGCCACACTGGGCCTACTTCCCGATTCGGAGATAGACAAGCTCAAGAAGGTCATCGAGGAGGACGCCACCAAGGTCCTGCCTGTCTGGATGGTCAACCGGCGCGGTGATATTGAAACCGGCACTGATATCCACGTTATGGCCATGGACCTCAACATGACGCTACGCGAAGACCTGGACCTCATGAAGAAGATGAGGAGCTACAAGGGCATCAGGCACGAGAGAGGACTTCGTGTCCGAGGCCAGAGGACCAGATCTTCCGGACGCACGGGCGCCATCGTTGGTGTCAGCCGCAAGAAGGAAGGAACACCAGCCGCAGCACCAGCTGCAACCAAGGAGTAGGTGGTAAAAAATGGGATATCCAGGCAAGAGCCGCAAGATGTACGAGCGGCCCCGCACTCCCTGGCAGGCGGAGCGCATCGCTGGGGAAGTAGAGGTCGTCAAGGCCTTTGGCCTTAGAAACAAGAGGGAACTGTGGAAGGCCCAGGCATTCCTTCGGAAGTACAGGCAGATCAGCAGAAAGATGCTCGCTGCCGTCTCCACCGGCCAGGCACCCCAAGAGGCAGAAGCCATTCTCGCTCGCCTAAAGAGGCTGGGAATGCTTAAAACGGAAGGAGATCTCGACGCCGTCCTTTCCATGAAGGTAGCCGATGTCTTGGAGAGGAGACTGCAAACGCAGGTCTACCGCCAGGGTCTCGCCAATTCCTTGAAGCAGTCCCGACAGTTCATAGTTCACGGCCATATCCAGGTCTCCGGACGCAGAGTTGACGTTCCGGGATTTCTGGTAAAGCGGGGCGAGGAAATGAGCATTGATTATTACATGGGTTCCCCAATGGCCAAGGAAGGCCATCCAGAGAGGGCATCCCGAACGTCCAAGGTGGGTGCATAAATGGCAGAAGGAAAATGGGGCATTGCCCATATCTACTCGTCCTTTAACAACACGCTTATTACCATCACCGACATAACCGGAGCCGAGACAATGGCGAAGATCTCAGGCGGCATGGTGGTAAAGGCAGCCAGAGACGAAAGCAGCCCCTACACAGCCATGCAGATGGCCATGCAGGTCGCTGACGCTGTAAAAGACAAGGGGATTGTCGGGGTTCACGTTAAAGTGCGCGCTCCGGGCGGCAACAAGCAGAGGTCTCCGGGACCTGGAGCTCAGGCAGCCATACGCGCTCTTGCTCGCGCGGGTCTGCGCATTGGCAGAATAGAGGATGCGACCCCCATACCCCACGACGGCACCAAGCCTGCCGGCGGAAAGAGGGGTCGAAGGGTGTAGAGTCTGAAGGGTGTAGAGTTTGAAGTTTGAACTGTTGCAGCTTGAGGAGGACCGCATCCGGTATCTCCTCAGCGGCGTCACAGCCGCTTTCTCCAACGGCATTCGCCGCGCCTGCATGAGCGAAGTACCTGTGCTGGCCATAGACGAGATAGGACTCTATGACAACACATCGGTGCTCTTCGATGAGCAGATTGGACTGCGCTTAGGAGAGGTGCCCTTACGGGCTGAGGATCTGGATATCTTCTGCCAGCCGGAGGATTGCCAGTGCGGCGGAACCGGCTGTCCCGGATGTCGTGTGGAGTTCATGCTCTCCTCGGAAGGGCCGGGCATGGTCTACTCCAGGGACATTCAGTTCACCGACCCAGGTGTCAAGCCCGCCTTCGACAAGATTCCCATCGTCATCTTAGGCGATGGCGAGAAGCTGGTCATTGAGGGCTATGCCACAAAACATGTGGGCACCGAGCACACCAAGTGGCAGGCCGGCACGCTGTGCGGCTACAAGAATCAGCCCAGCATAGTCGTGGCAGATTCCTGCGACGGATGCGGAAAGTGCGTTGAGGTCTGCCCCAGAAACCTTCTGTCGGTGGAAGGCGGCAGAGCGAAAACTACTAATATGCTGGAATGCTCTCTGTGCAAGCTCTGTGTTGATGCGTGCGAGCCGGGGGCCATAAAGCTCTCGCCCATTATGGACTCATTCGTGGTGTCCATTGAAAGCAGCGGCACTTTGCCCGCCAAGGATCTGGTGGCGAAAGCTGCGGACGAGATCAAGAAGAGGGCAGAGGACTTAGACGCAAAGCTGGCAGAGCTAGCTTAGAATTATAAAGGATCGGCTCGGCAGAAAGCCGATCTACACACCCATTTCGAGCGGGGGTTTCCAAGCCAGGTCAAAGGAGCAGGGTTGAGGGCCCTGTCGCGCAGGCGTTCACGGGTTCAAATCCCGTCTCCCGCATTAATATAACCTATTGATATCGATTTCTATTTTTGACGGCCTTTATTTAGACTTCTATTACGAAAACTCAAATTAAGGCTAAAAAAATAGAAAGGGAAAAACTGTCTATGATCCCGATGCCATCGCTTCGGCCAGACCGGGAACCAGCTCCACGCCCACAGGAATTGTTAAGTTGGATCCCTCAAAGGCATCTTTAATTGGCTCAGATCTCCCGCCCAGCACCTCGGCCAAAAATGTTTCTGCAATGGCATAGAAAGATAACCTGTTCTCGGGCCTGACAAAGCCATGACCCTCATCTTTATAGAGAACATAGACCACCGGAATGCCATTCTCCTGCATGGCCGAAACAATCTGCTCCGATTCTTCCTTCTTTACCCTCGGGTCGTTGGCGCCTTGAGCGATGAGAAGAGGCTTTTCAATTCGGTTTGCGTAGGTTAAAGGCGACCTCTCTTTGAGGAATTGTCTACCCTCTTCCGTCCTATAATCTCCCACTCTCCGAAACTCCTTTTCAATCTCCGGCAGCCAATAAGGCGGAACGGACATGAGATGAGATGTCAGATTGGAGACGCCGCATATATCCACACCACAGGCAAATACATCCGGACTGAAGGCCATTCCCGCAAGAGTGGCATATCCACCGTAGCTGCCTCCCATGATGGCAATTTTATCCGGCTTGGCAATCCCTTTCTCGATAGACCAGTTGACTGCGTCAAGAAGATCATCCTGCATCTTTCTGCCCCACTCCCGGTCACCGGCATTGATGAAGCTCTTGCCAAAGCCCGTAGAGCCGCGGAAGTTAACGCTCAGAACAGCATATCCTCGGTTGGCCAGCCACTGATGTTCAGAATAATAACCCCATTCATCTCGCCCCCATGGACCGCCATGAACTAACAGGATCATGGGCAGTGGCTCCTCCGGGAATGCATCGTTATCCTTGTCGCTTCCCACAGGGAGGGTGTAGTAACTTACCAGGTTTAGGCCGTCACGTGATTTCAAAACTACGGGATGCATTTTAGCCAGGGGCAAGTTTTCCAAGGCAGGGCGGTTGCTGAATAAAAATTCAGCTTTCTTTTCATCACGATCATAAAGGTAATATTTCACAGGGCCGTCATCGGTTCGATAAGATACTATCCAGCGTCTATCATCGAGTGTTCTGCTGCAGGGTTCATAATCCCCTTTTTCGACGCTGCTAAGGTATTCCATATCAGCCTTGATGGATGGGTCCAATATTATCCAATGTCTTCGTTCATAGTTGTAGCTGGCTGCTTGAGGCGTTCTCTTTGTTGGGTGAGGCATAGTGCCATCAATATCTGCTTTTGTATTCTCTGCCAAAACCACCTCCACCCCGGTCGTCAGATTGATGGAGGTCAGTGCGGTTATTTCTCGACCCCGGCTCTCTCGCATGTACAAGATATTGCCGGATTCGTCATATCTAATGGGATAGGTAGCCATTTCATCCTGAGGATCTACCTTTATGAACAGCTTCCAGGTACCATTCTCCAGGCGCTCAAGGATCTCTTCCCCACCATCGGGTGTGGTGTTGAATCCTAACCTGACTGTGAGGTTGCTGTCAACCCCAAAATGATTGAAGCCTTCCTCATTTTTCAAGAGCAGGCGCTTTTTGCCGCTAGAGATATTGATTAAGTAAAGGTCGTGATAGCGAGGGTCACGATCGTTCAACCCCACTAGTGCCTCGTTAGGAAACCTATGGTTATTGACCAGAAGTAGGGCATTTACACCCTCTTCTGGTGTTATCGCTTTGGTCACACCTATCATTAGATCAACGGAATAGACGGTCCAGTTCTCATCACCCTTTTTATCTTGAGTGTAAAGAACATGTTGATTATCGAAGGCAAAGCTGTAAGACTGTATTCCCCGGAAAGTGTCGTTGGTAATGGGCCTTATTGAAGATATATTATCAGAAGGAGCCACCCATACATTGAGCACTCCATTTAGTGGGGCAATATAGCCGATCCACTTGCCGTTCGGGCTTATGAGGATTTGAGCTATATCCGGATTGCCGAAAAAGATCTTCCGCGGTATGAGCTCAGTTCCGTTTTCCACTTCACGGGAAATATCCTGGTCTGATGAGTCGTTGACTACTTCTTTCTGCGACTCGTCTATTGCATAGTCCGCTTTCGCAACGTTATCCTTTGGGAAATGATTATCCTGAGAGTAGCCGCATGTTATAGAGAGAGAAATAGCTACAGTTAGGAATAATAATAGCATCTTCTTCATAGATAACCTATCTGACGTTACAAATATTAACCATTTGCCCTAACGAAATCAAGGAGAGTGCTGAGGACTTTAACACAAAGCTGGCAGAGCTAACTTAGAATTATAAGAATCGGCACTGTAGACGATCTGCAAATCCATTTCAAGTGGGGGGTTTCCAAGCCAGGTCAAAGGAGCAAGGTTGATGGCCCTGTCGCGCAGGCGTTCACGGGTTCAAATCCCGTCTCCCGCATATTATTCACTAACGTGCGAACACTTTTTGCTTTGTTACATCTCTTGCTTTTTATATGATAATATTCTATTTATCTCCTGTCTGACTTCTGGCGTAATGAATCATAATTCCATTCTGGTCTTTTGATACATTAAAACCCAAAAAGCCCTCGTTTAGTAGCTTCTTATGCGCTTCAATATCTGAGCTTTTAATAATCATGACATCCTGCCAAGTTGGATGAGCACTAATACAGATGTTTTTGAATAATATGCATCTGATCAATCCACCATACTTCTTCGTTATCTCCTTGATTAAAAAGCCACTTTGAAACATATTTCGTAGGCTATAATAGTTTTTAGGCGATACTGTGCATAAAACGTGACAGCATCCGATACTATTAATAACATCCAGAGTATATTTTATTAATTTCAGTTGAAAGGAGTTCCCTCTATAATCGGGGTGAACAAAAGAAAATTTGATATGAGCAACCTCTTTTAAATCTTCTTTTGACATTGCGAGATCTCGTCCCAGGTTATCCGGCTCATCTCCAGGTATATTGATGCAGCTAAAGCCAATAAGACCTCCACCGGTTAACACTCCAAGCGCGAAAGTCTTTTCACGAAGATATTTCTTTAATTTTTCTTGGGATGCGGGGTAGTAGATTTCTGGGTCTTTGAGATCATGGAGAACAATTTCCTGCAATTTTATGACATCTTGTAGGTCGTATTCGGTCAGAAACCTTATTATGTATTTCGACCTTGCTTCATGAGAATCCCCTCTGCCTTTCAAATAACCTACTTCGAGAATTGAATCCTTTTGGCTCGCCTTAATAGCTATGACCTCCTAACCTAGAAGCTGCTTGAATCCAATAGCCGATGGTATCTAAATTTTGCGGCTATCTTGGTGCGTGATTAGTGAGCTTTCTGGTGACAGGATTCTTTTTTTGGGTGTCGAGGTTTGCATGCCTGAGCCAAATCTTAAATATAAACGATGCATAAAATTGTTGGCAAGAGGAAGCAGGATGAACAAGAAAAGGTCGATCATAATTTTCTCAATCATACTATTAATATCATTATCCGCTGCACAGTATCAGCCGCCGCCCCAGCCCGCCCCCACCCCCCAGCCGGCGATTGGGCCGCAACTGCAACAGCAACAGATGAACGGAAACCCGGCACCTCTTGCCACCCACCAATTCTCTCTTCAGTTTATGGAGACCTCCTACTATCTCAAGGATGTGGCTTTCCTGACCAAGGACCTGGGATGGGCGGCAGGTGCTCCTCACTGGAATCAGTCGGATAAAGAGTTTCGCGGCACCATAATCAAGACCACAGATGGAGGCTCAAGCTGGACCGCCCAGGATGCGGGAATTGCCGAGACCTTCAATGCCGTCGTCTTTCAAAGCCTGGATCTGGGTTGGGTGGCAGGAAAGAACGGCACAATTCTGCACACATCTGACGGCGGGGCTCACTGGACGGTTCAGCTCACGAATACCTCAGATGAGTTCAGGGGCCTGGCATTTTCCGACTCTCTTAATGGCTGGGCTACTGCCGTCCGGGCCACCCATCAGGACTGGCTGGGAGAGGATGACGACTGGACGGCAAGCATCTTCCACACCTCGGACGGTGGACAAAACTGGACGCAGCAGATTCTTCCAGATAATGCCTCCTTCCTTGGCCGCATAGACTTCGTCGACTCCAGAACGGGGTGGGCCGCGGGGGCCAAGCGGCTGGAGCAGGAGGATACTCGCATAGGACACGCCGGGGTGGTTTACAGCACCAAAGACGGCGGGAAGACCTGGGAAGAGCAGTACAGCCCAGGAGAGGACATCACTCTCACCGCAATCGACTTTGTGGACCATTCCCAGGGCTGGGTGACTGGATTTCCCACCTCCAGCGCCTTAAATGAAGGCTTCGTCTTTCATACCTCAGACGGGGGCAAAACCTGGGAGAGACAGGAGCCGGGAGGATTCTTCGATCCCCTCTGGGACATTCAGTTCATCGACAAAAAGAGAGGCTATGCCGCAGGGTTCAATGACATAGCCGCCTGGGGACCTCCCGTGTACAGAACGCTGGACGGTGGAGCCTCCTGGACCAAGATCCGCATGGAAAAAAGCAATCCTCTGTCGGTGCTAATGGCAGAGGGCTTCTTTGCCCTGGCCCTGGTGGAAGATCAGGCGGTGCTGGTGGGAGATCACGATCTTGTTGCCCGGTCAAATCGAGCCTGGGATGCCTGCCCGGAAAATGAGGCTCCTGGGGAGAGCTGCTTAAATTGCGACTGCCTCTTTCGGCAGAGCTACATAAATCCGCATTACATGCTTCACGATGTATTTTTCGCAGATAATAACAGTGGCTGGGCAGCAGGCAGCAAAAGCGTCGTGCCCAACCTCTGGGGTCAGGTCATCCTGCATACCAAGGACGGCGGCAAAACTTGGAGTCTCCAATACGAAAACTCGCCTTCTTCCGGCGATCTGTTCAGCTACCATCGCCTTAACAGCATTTACTTTGTCGATCAACAAAACGGATGGGCCGTGGGCACCTCTGCGACCTCTTGGAACGACAATCAGGCACCTGCAGGCAAATGGCAGCACCGGGGAGCGATCCTGCACACCACGGACAGCGGCAAGAGCTGGAAAGAGCAAGGCAGCAATCTATATGACCAGTGGGATCTGGAGTTCTTCGCCGTAAAGTTCCTTGATGAAAGAAACGGATGGGCACTGGCAACGAAACGTTTCCCCAGTCAAAATATATTTTTGGCTCATACCACGGATAGCGGTGAGCATTGGAGCTGGGTAGACACTGGTGTCTCAGGTAATATAGCGATTGGCAGTGCCCTGGTGCAGGGCGACCTGGAGATTGTTGAGCGGAATAACATCTGGGCGGCCGGGGGACTGGGCGAGGTGGTCCACTCGCAGGATGGCGGTGTCACTTGGCGAAAGCAGAATCTCTCCTGCGGTTATCCGACCTGTCCCATCAGATGCTATGCTCTGGCATTTGCCGACAGCCGCCACGGCTGGTTGGCCGGAGAGAAGCTATTCTTCACCATCGATGGGGGAGACGACTGGAACCAGGACCCTGTGAATATGGATGAAAGAAATGAGGGTGATATTCAGGATATCCAGTTCCTGGACCATGAGAATGGATGGCTGGTGGGAGAGAAGGGACTTGTCAAGAAGACCACTGACGGCGGCAAGAGCTGGCAGGATGTAGAAAGCGGCATTCCCACGGATCTGAGGGGACTATTCTTCCTCGACAGAGAGAATGGGTGGATGGCAGGCGACCAGGGGATAATAGTAAAAACAGAGAGAAGCAGCCATGTTTAAAACCTCTTGTTTTTTATTGGCAAAATAGTATATAATCTTGAATTACGGTGGTGACCGAATATGCACAAATCAAAGCTCTTTAGACAATTGCTTGAAAAACCGGGTCTGGTTCTAAGACCATGCGGTTATGATGCCCTCTCTGCCCTTTTGATCGAAAAAGCGGGATTTGAACTGATGGGAACATCAGGATATGCTATTTCCGCATCGGCAATTGGACAACCTGATCTGGGACTGATAAGCTTTGGAGAATTGCTGGAGAGAGCCAGAAATATAATTAATAGCGTCTCGATACCTGTTGATGTAGATGCTGATACCGGCTACGGAAATGCCCTGAATGCCTATTGGACCGCTAAAAATTTCATCTGGATTGATGCCGCAGGCATAAGAATTGAGGATCAGACCTGGCCCAAGCGTTGCGGCCATATGAGCGGAAAAACGATTATCTCTAAGGATGAGATGGTCTTGAAGATTGCTGCCCTGATCAGGGCGAGAGATGAAGAAGGCTCTGATCTGGTTATTGGAGCCAGGACAGATGCCAGAGCCATAGAAGGCTTCGAGAAAACCATTGAACGCGCCATTGCTTATGCCAAAGCCGGCGCGGATTATATCTATGTGGAATGCCCTCAATCGCTGGAAGAAGTAAAACATCTCGTTAAGAAAATTCAAATACCTCTGGCATTTAACCTAATTCCAGGTGGCAAAACGCCGTTATTCTCCATTTCAGAGCTGGAAAGCATCGGGGTGAAGTATCTTTCCATTCCTATGGTCTGCCTCTATCCCGCTGCCAAAGCCATGCTGAATGCCTTGCTAGCTTTGAAAAATGGCGATCTTGAAAAAGTAGGTGAGATAGGCATAAATTGGTCTGAATTTAACGAGCTTATTGGAGTTCGAAAATGGAAGCAATTAGAGAGCGAATTTGGGCAAGGAAATATATGAAACGATAATCGCATGCATGACAGATAAAACGAGGGGCCCATCCCAACAAATTTATCCTCCACGATATAGGAGATACGTCAAATGAATACAAATTCAAATTCAAATCTGAAAACCACAGACATCCAGAACCGCATCACCCTGCAGAACATCGCCCGGCGAGTCATGCTTACCCGAGGACTGCTCCCCGAATTTTCCTCCCAGGCCGTCTCCGAGCTTGCCAAGATTCAGGCTCCGGCAAAGGTAAGCCTGGCCACAAAGGCGCGTGACTTGAGAGACCTTCTCTGGGCTTCCATTGACAATGACGATTCTGAGGACTTAGACCAGCTCACCTTTGCCGAAGCGATGCCTGAGGGAAAGACAAAGATCCTCGTCGCCGTGGCGGACGTGGATGCTCTGGTCAAGAAAAATTCCGCCATTGACCAGGACGCTTCGCACAACACCACCTCGATCTACACCGCCGCTCAGATATTTCCCATGCTGCCGGTAAAGCTGTCCACCAATCTCACCTCCCTGAATCTGAACGAGGACCGCCTGGCCATGGTAGTGGAGATGACCATCGGCCCGGACGGATCGCTGTTGGACTCGGACGTCTACCGAGCGGCAGTACGTAATCATGCCAAGCTGGCCTACAATAGCGTGGGTGCCTGGCTGGAGGGAAAGACGCCCGTGCCAGAGGCTGTGGCAGCCAAAGAAGGGCTGGCCGAGAATCTGCTACTCCAGGATCAGGCGGCTCAGAAGATGAAGAGCCTTCGCCATGCGCAGGGCGCGCTCAGCCTGGAGACCATTGAGGCCAAGTCGGTGTTTGAGGGCGACAAAATCAGCGATCTGCAGGTGGAGGAAAAGAACCGGGCCAAGGAGATCATCGAGGACTTCATGATTGCCGCCAACGGCGTGACGGTGCGCTACCTCTCCGCCCGAAATATTCCCTCCATCCGCCGCGTGGTGCGCATTCCCAGGAGATGGGATCGAATCGTGGAGATCGCTGCCCAGCATGCCTTCAAGCTTCCCAAGAATCCCAATGCCCGAAAGCTGGAGATGTTTCTTACCATGATGAAAGAGGCCGATCCGTTGCGCTTCCCGGACCTCTCTTTAGCCGTGATCAAGCTTCTGGGAAATGGCGAATACGTGGCAGAGCTGCCTGGTGAAGAAGCCACCGGACACTTTGGCCTGGCTGTCAAGGATTACACCCATTCCACCGCTCCCAACCGCCGCTACACCGATCTGATCACGCAGCGCCTGCTCAAAGCCGCCATTGAAGAGAGACCCGTGCCCTACAGCCTGGACGAGCTGGATTCTCTGGCTGAGAATTGCACGAAAAAAGAGGATGAAGCCAACAAAGTGGAGCGGCAGGTGGGCAAGTCCGCAGCCGCGCTTCTGCTTCAATCGAGAATTGGAGAGCGTTTTGATGCCATGGTTACCGGGGCATCAGAGAAAGGCACCTGGGCCCGGCTTTTGGATATTCCCGTGGAAGGAATGCTCAAGAGCGGAAGTAAAGGCCTTGACGTGGGAGACCAGATCATCGTAGAGCTGGTGTCTGTTGACGTGGAGCAGGGATTTATCGATTTCATGAGAAATTAATATCTCAAGAAACGGGGGTATCCATTTGAAGATCCATTTCAGGTTAGCCGTAACGGCTTTAATGATATTGATTTCGTGCATTTTGATGGGGGGCAACGCCGCAGATGCAAACACGGGAGGGAGCGCGCCCTTGCCTTCATCTCATATGATTGCCAATGTTCCCTGGCACCAGCAAATGAACGGCCTGTTCTGCGGAGAAGGGACTTTGGAAGGAGTATATGATTATTATGGGCAGGACATCAATCAAAAAGAGATCGCAGATGTGGCCCGCAGCTCTTCTGCGGGCACGTGGTCCTTTGATATGGTGAGAGCCGGCCACTTCAGCTCCATGAGCTTTGCTCAGGGAAGATTCTTCCCGCCTGAGGACCCCTCTGCCGGATATCGGGAAAGGGCTCTGGGTTATGCATCCTTCCCCTATTCCTCGGATCAATTCTGGCTGGCGGAATTGAAGGGCCTTATTGCTGCCGATACGCCGGTAATCCTGCTCATGACATACGAACCGAATGGCGGAGGCGGTCACTACCGGACAGCGATAGGATACGACGACACAAAAGGGATGATTTACTTCAGCGATCCCTGGGGAAGGGACCAGAAACACCAGACAGACAAGACGGGAATCACCGCCTGGACCTACCAGGAGTTGCAAAGCGGCTGGAACTACACTGCGAATGGAGAATCTCATCCCTACTGGGGGATGGTGATGATGCCCTGGAATGTGAGCGTCAAGACCTCAGGATCATTAAAGCCGGGCTCAACGGCTACGGTTACAGCGGACGTCACCTACCCTTGCCCCGTGCCATTCAACTCATCACGGTATCCTGCCAAAGATGCTGTGGCCGTGATAGCATTGCCGGATGGGATGAGCCTCGATTCCTCCGGGTCCAGGAAGACCCTGGGAGACATGAAAGCAGGGTCAACTGGCAGAGCAACCTGGAAGGTGAAGATTGATGGGCCGGTCAGCGGCAAGACGATAATGGTGCAGACCCAGGGAAAGGTATCCGGCCAGGTGCCAGAGGCGCGCTGGACTGGGATGAGCGTATCATATCCAGCCTACAGCTACATGGATGCCATTGGAGGAAATGGATCGATTAAACTGTAATACGATGGAGAGTGAACTTCTCTCAAGTCCTTGAAGGGTGGAGGGTCCCACTTCACCCTTCGCAATCCCATGAGCTATAACCATAAAATTCCGCAACGCAGATAAGAGTTTAGTACGCTCGATCCCCTGAGAGGTGCAAGCGGGGCGAGATTATCGGACGTGGAGTGGAGGAGGAGGCGCGGATGCATGCCTGCCCGTCCGCGCGGGTGAGCGTGCGCGGGTCACACCAGAAGGTATCTGGAGAGGAACTGATGGTGAAAAGTAATACGACAGTGAGAAAAATCATAAAATATCGTGATGTGGATTACGAGACTGCCAAAAAGGAAGTTAGGGGATACTTTCAAGGAAGATGGGAAGCATATCCTTCTGAGATCGAAGAAGATCTGAAACTCGATTATAAGTTGATATGCCAGATTGTAGAAGAGTTGAAGAGAGAAGGATGCATTGTGGTTCTTTGATGGAATGCTATGAGGTTGGAGACACCATACACGACCACAGGATCAAGGCCAAAGCTAGAAAGATCAGCGACCCACCGGTTATAGTAAAAATCGAAAGACTATTTCACCCCTCCGGCTGCTGCTGGCTGATGCAGTGCACCGTCCCCAGCCCGTGCACCATCTCCCGGCAGTTGATGCCCAAGACCCGCCGCTCCGGGAAGGCCTCCCCAATTATCTGCAGAGCTGCCTGGTCATTCTTGTGCCCGAAGACCGGCACCATGACCACATCGTTGCCGATGTAAAAGTTGGCGTAGCTGGCGGGCAGCCGCTCCTCCGCGCCCACGCGTCCGGGCATGGGCAGCTTGATCACCGTCAGGGGGAGGCCGTCCTGGTCCGTCTCCCGGCAGAGCAGCTCGTAGTTCTGCTTCAGGGCCGGGTAGTTCTCATCCTCAGGATCGTCCTCGTAGGCGCATAGAACAGTGGTCGGATTCACGAACCTGGCAATGTCGTCCACATGCCCGTCCGTGTCGTCTCCAGCTATGCCCTCTTTCAGCCAGATGACCTTCTGCACACCCAGGAATTCCCGGAGATAGCCCTCGATCTCTTCTTTGTTCAAGGACGGATTTCGATTCCTGTTGAGCAGGCACTGCTCCGTGGTCAGTACCGTTCCGCAGCCGTTCACATCGATGGAGCCGCCCTCCATGACGATGCCGGGCCGAAAGCACTCCATCTTGAGGTCTTCGTTGATGAGGCTGCCTATCCTGGCGTCTGCCATCAGCTCCTCATACTTCTCGCCCCAGGCGTTGAAGATCCAGTTAACGGCCGCGACTCCTTTTCCGGCCTCATTCTCCCGGACCACAAAGGTGGGACCGTAGTCCCGGAACCACACGTCCGCATAGCTTAACAAGTGGAAGTGAACCCGACGCAGATCGACCTTCTCATTTTTCAGCAGGTCCACCACGGCACGAAGCAGTATCTCATCTTTGACCAGCAGGTTGACAATCTCGCTTCCGTGAATGGCTTTGATGATGGCCAGGTAGGCCTTCTCCACCGCCTCGATCTTTGGGAAGCTGTTTAGATCGTAAGGCCAGGAGAGCCAGATGGCCTCGTGGCGCTCCCACTCCGCCGGCATGTGGTAGCCTAAAGAACGTGGTGTGTCCTTTAGATTGAGCCCTGCGCCCTCCTTCTTCTCCGCTTCTCTCACCGGCTTATCCTCCTCCTGCACCATCTCGATGAGTGGCCAGTAGACATCCGGCCGGCGATTGCGGAAGAAGCCCCAGCCCTCCCGCACCTCTTCGTTGTGGCCCAGATCAAGCTCCACCACCAGCACCTCTTCCGCGCTGCTGCTGGCTTTGGCCAGGATTTTACCAAAGCAGTCGCAGACAAAGGAGCTGCCCCAAAAGACCAGGTCCTCCTCCGAGCCGACACGGTTGGCCGCAGCCACGCAGACGCTGTTGGCAATGGCGTGGCTCCTTTGCACCGTCTCCCAGGCGTCGTGCCAGTCGCCCTCGACCGGGTCCTCTTCGCCCTTAATCCAGCCGATGGCCGTGGGATAGAAGATGATCTGGGCCCCAGCCAGGGCAGCTACGCGCGCCGCCTCCGGGAACCACTGGTCGTAGCAGATGAGCACCGCAAATTTGGCATAGCGGGTATCGTAAACCCGGATCTCCTCGCCGGGGGTAAAGTAGCTCTTCTCGTAAAAGAGAGGATCATGGGGAATATGCACCTTTCTGTAGGTGGGAAGAAGGCTGCCGTCCGCGTCAATTACCGCCACGGAGTTGTAGAAGCCGACTTCGTCTCGCTCGAAGACCGGTACTATTACTACTATCTGTAGCTCTCTGGCCAGCGCAGAAAAGGCTTCTGTGGAAGGACCAGGAATGGTCTCCGCCAGGGCCGCGGCATCCTTTTGATCCCACTGAGGAAAGTAGCGCGTGCGGAAAAGCTCCTGCAGGCAGACGATCTTTGCGCCTTTGCTTGCGGCGTACTTTACCTTTTCCATAGTTCTCAACAGATTGAGATCGAGATCCTCGGAGACTGAAGATTGAATCAATGCGACTGTAACTTTTTTCTCTGGCATGCGCTTACCCCTAAATTAAATGCGCTGCTTGCTTAACTATTTGGCGGGTTTTAGCTTCACACAATGGCTTTCTGCCTGCCATCAATCCAATGCAAAGGTACTGCCAGAGCATATTGACCTGTAAAAATCCAGCCTGCCTCCACCACTCTTCCTTCTCAGCCTTGCGGCAATAGTAGTGCGTCTCCTTCTCGTCCCGCAGCCGGGCCACGAAGTCGGAGAGCTCTGGATCGACGGCCTTGCGCCGTTCCTCCATCTCTTCAAAAAACCACTCTTGCATATCGCTTCCTTCCTCGGCGTAGCCCTCCGCTGCCAGCAGCCAGCCGCCCGGCTTGAGCCGTCGGTAGCATTTGGCAATGGCCTCTTGGTAGCGATCAAAGGGCAGATGCTCTAAAACCAGTGTGGAGACTACTGCGTCATACCCTTCGCCCACCAGGCCTTCGCCCTCGATGCCATGGTCCCAATCGCTTCTCGCCAGGTCCGCTACCCTGCGGCCCAGGATCGCCTCCGGATGGGCGCACGAGATCTTCTTTGCAGCCACCTTCACCATTCTTCCCGAGCCGTCGATGAGAAAGATCCTGGCCGAAGGAATCTTTCCCAAAATAGCCAGGGAGGCATTGCCTGTTCCGCAGCCCAGATCGATGATCTTTGCCTCTTCTGGCAGATAGCGCCGGCAAGCCTCGGCCACGAGGTCGAGCATCTCCTGATAGCCGGGAACCACGGCCGACTGGTAGAGGTCATAATCCTTGGCGTGTCTGTCGTAGCATGAGACGGTTGAGTCCTCGTTCATCGTTTTTTTGTCTGTTTTTATCATTATTTAAGCATTTTTATGTGTTTTCTGATATTTTATAACATAATGAAAAAATTTAAATCCTAATAATAACTCAGTACTAAAAATAGGTACATTGAAAAAATTATTTAGGAGGATATGAATGTCGTTTACTCTGATCAAAGGAACCTTCCACGTGCTCGGCTACAGTCCTGATGGCGATTCGATTAGATTCAAGGCCAAAGACACCACTCTTTGGAAGAAGCTCTCCGGCCCGGCTGTGGAGCTGAATGCGCGCGGGCATGCCCAGCTGCGCATCGAGGCCGTCGATGCTCTGGAAACGCACTATCAGGGCGTCTGCCAGCCAGAGCAGCTCGCCCGGGCCGCCACCAGCTGTCTTCTCTCTCACCTGGGAATTAATGAGGTCGTCTGGGATGAAACGCACAGCACTGTAATCAAAGCCCAGGACGGAACGGATGGGTTCATCCTGGCCCGCAGCACTGAGAGCTACCGCCGCCCGGTAGCCTTCGTCTTCGCCGGTGAAACCGGGGAGAAAGATGGAGCTGAGATCACATTGAATGAGTCGATTCTCTTAGAGAGCTATAACTACCATCTTCTCGCCCAGGGCCTCGCCTATCCCATGTACTACAACGGCCTCTTCTCAGATCTGCGCCTTCCATTGACACAGGCCGTGACAAAGGCCCGAGCGGAAGGAAAGGGACTATGGCCAAACGACAAGACCACGCGGGGATTTTCCGTATCCAACCTGACGGCTATCACAAAAGAGGTGGCCATCCTGCCCAAGCTCTTCCGCCGCATTGTGGATTACATGGGAGAGGGCGGCAGGATTGACGGCTTTAAAGAGCACCTTCAGAAAGGGTGCGAGCCCTTAGTTAGGATACAGCAGGTCCACTTCACCAGGCTCGATGCTATTGTGGATGTGCGGGGAGAAAAGGTGAGGCTGGCAGAATTGCCAGAGAATCTGATATTCATGGACAAGGTGCTGTGCAAGAAGAGCTGACTTGCCACAATTATTATATCTATACAAGAAGTCTGAGATATTACATGATAAAATTTATTTCAGCCATAACATGGATCGCTTTGGCCGTGCTATGTGTATCATCTCTGGCTCAAGAAGATTCGACCAGCCATTGGCTCAGCAAAGGCGATGAGCTTCTAGAACATGCGCTTAATATCACCCAAAATAGGACAGATAAAGAATTTGTCCTACAGGATGCACTCAAATCCTACGATAGGGCCCTCCTGAGGGATCCTCGGTCTGCATTGGGTTGGTATAAGAAAGGTGAAGTTCTCATCGAACTGGGTCGTTTCGAAGAAGCCCTTCCATGTTTCAATAAATCTATAGAGATAAATCCTCGATATGCAGATGCTTGGAACCAGAAAGGCAAAATTCTAACTGCGATAGGTGTATATGAAGAGGCCATAGATGCGTATAATGAATCTGTAGCACTTAACCCACATTTGGTTGATGCCTGGTACATGAGAGGTGGCACTCTCGCGGAATTGGGACGGTTCGAAGAGGCAGTTAGAAGCTATGATAAGGCTATAGAGATCGACCCGCAACTATCAAAGGCCTGGATAGAAAAAAGCGGCGCTCTTAAAGCACTTGGCCGGAGGGACGAGTCGAACAATACCCTGCATAAAGCCATTGAACTGTATGATGACGCCCTAAAACGGAATTCAAACGATACATCAGCTTTATTCGGCAAAGGTGCAGCTCTCTACAGCCAGGGAAATTACGATACCTCGCTCCAATACTTCGACCGAGCAAGTGAGGTTTCTCCCAGAAATTACCGGCCTTGGTATTATAAGGGATTATCCCTGAAAGCACTAGATCGCAAATCGGAGGCAGAAGTGGCCTTTGCCAAGGCCAAAGAGCTGGGCAGCCTGTTCTAAGGTTCAACTATTTATCCCAAGAAAGCCTATGTACTTCTTATGCCCATCCTTCGCGAAGATTTGGACCTCAAAGAGGCCCTGAAAAGCTGCCGCACCATCTGCGTGGTCGGCATCTCCCCCGATCCCTACAAGCCCAGCTACTTCGTCTCCGATGTCCTACAAAGCCACGGCTTCAAGCTCTATCTCGTCAATCCCAATTATGCCGGCAAAATCATTCTGGGCGAGAAGGTCTATGCCTCCATGCAGGACATACCGGATGAGATCGATATTGTGAACGTTTTTCGCAGGCCCTCTGCCGTGCCCGCCTTGGTCGAGGAGGCCAAGAAGAAAGGCTTCAAGGTCTTCTGGATGCAGCCGGGCACTGAAAGCCCGGAAGCCATAAAGAAGCTGGATAAAGAAGGGTACAAGGTGGTAGCTGGAAGATGCGCCAAAATAGAATCCAGCCGGCTACTATAAATTTTTTAGATCTAATCAAATATTTATCATGAAGCTATAATTCTTGGCCACCAGGACCCTGTTCAGTATCGTCTCAAGAGACTGACATAGCTTCTCACGGCGTTGTTGGTCGGTGTTGATATCCGGCTGGTGGAAGATATAGACCAGGGCAGTACTGAGAAACAGAACCGTCTCGGTGGGATTTTCAATATTGAAACGGCCCTTCGCATTTCCTTTGGCCACTAACTCGGATAAAATAGGGACGATTCGCTCCACAGTTGCCTTTTCCAGCTTGGCATGCATTACGGCATTTATGTCTTGATGGAGAAAGTCTATGAAGTCATTGCCTCATCGACCCCTTCATCTTGGGTGAGCATGATAACATTTTGCTCCAAGACGGCAATGCTCTTATCAACAACGGCTTCCAATATATCTTCTTTAGAGCGAAAGTAGTAGTAGAGAGTTCCCTGGGCAATATTTAGCTCTTTGACAATGTCGCTAATTGCTGTATGCTCATATCCCTTTTCCATGAAGAGACGCTCAGCCGTATCAATCAATTCTCGTCTTCTTTCTTCGGGTACTTTAGTAATTCTTTTCATCTTTTCAGCACTCTATCCGGTCCCGATTATTCTTGTTCATCTTTTGCAGGCACCACTAGAACCGGCACATGAGAATGGCGCACCACTTTCTCGGCTACGCTTCCCAAGAGGAACCGTTTCAGGCCGCTCTTTCCGATGGTGCCAAGCACGATCAGGTCAAAACCCGGATCGCGGCAGAGCTTGAGCAGCTCCTCACCCGGATCACCCTCAGCTACCACTCTTTCATAAGCCACTCCTGCATCCCGGGCCATATCCTCAATCTCCTCCAATGCCTCGCTGCCTTCCTTGAACATGAGTTCCACCAGATTGTCTTTAATACCGGGCATTGCCGCATAACCGGGAAGCTGAGCCAGTCTATGCACATCGACAACGTAAACCGCCGTTACCGTGGCACCTGCTTTATTCCCGATACTAACGGCATTCTTCGCGGCTCGCATGCTTGTCTCCGATCCATCCGTGGCTAACAATATCTTTTTCAGCATAAGAATCAAACCTCGCAAATGATTTTAAGCTCTCTTTTCTCTTGCTCACTGAGCAGGCAGCCGCATGAGCCTTCTTTGGCCATGGCGCAATTGCAGGGCTCGATATGGATGGTAACTGTAGTCCCAGGATAGTGCTGTTTGATAGAGCAGGTTATCATGTCGGCAATGCGATGTGATTCGTCCACCGACATTGATGCATCGACTCTGATGTGAAACTCCACGAAGCGACTGGGTCCAGCTTTTCGCGTGCGAAGGCGATGAAATCCCCGGATGGTTGGAGCAAAAGCCTTTATGTGCCTACGCATATCGTCCACCTCTTCAGAAGGAAGACCCACATCCACCAGGTCACGGGCTGACTCAACCGTCAGATGATAGGCAGCTCGTACTATCAGCAGAGCGACTCCTATGGCAGCCACCGGATCCACCCATCGCAGATCTACGCCGGGAAGGACAAATCCGCCTGCAAAGATGATGGCCAGGCCGCCGAAAACACCAAGCGATGTGTATACGTCTGTTCGCAGATGCCAGGCGTCCGCCATCAGAGCGATAGAGTCCGTTTCTTTTCCAACCTTAAAAAGATTCTTGGAAACTATGATATTCGCCATGACGGAAATCAGCATCACGACAATGCCTAGCCAGGCATCACCCAGAGGTTCGGGATTTCTCAGCTTTTTTACGGCCTCAAAGATGATCCAGCCCGCCGCAAGGAAGATGAGCAAAGCCTCAACAGTTCCAGAGATATTCTCAACCTTGCCGTGCCCGAAGGGATGGTCCTCGTCTGCCGGTTTGCCGGATTTTCTCACGGCAAAAAATGCAATGATGGCCGCCAACAGGTCCACTCCCGAATGGATGGCCTCGGATATTACAGAGACCGATCCGATCAACGTTCCTGCAACAAGTTTGAGAATCACAAGGCTGGTATTCGAGATTACGGAAAGCAGAGCCACGTTTGACTTTCGCTTATTTTTTTCTGCATCATTGAGTTCCATATTTCTTTCCTTTACTCTATGACTGACGGTCAGTCATCGTATTGGTATATATTGGTTCTGCCTGGGACGACTTTGCATGTAAAGTCGGCCCTGCAAATAAAGTCCGAAGCCTGCAACTAAAGTATATCTAACAGAAGATTTTATATATTATTATTAATATACAAACATTTGTAAAATAGTATTGTGATGGTCTCTAAATTTTTGGGACAATCCTTATATGCCAATGATTCACTAAAAGAATACCGAGGAATCCTATGAGCAAAAACCGTCACGAGGTTAAGCCGTCCCAATACAAATTTGTTTCAAGTAACTCCCCAGAATACAGGCTGGAATTCGTTAATGGCGCTCTTAGTAACGTGACTCCTCGGGGCGAGATTGTCTGCGATTTTCATTTCGAGTCGAAAGATCGGCCGGTAGAACAAATCGCGATACTCGTCGAAGATGGCAAAGCAAAACTTTCCGACCTTCAAGATACCGGAACCTTCACAAGAGATGTTAAATTCGGAATTGTGATTAATGTTCCCTTTGCCAAAGATCTTATTACAATGCTTAATAAAAAAATAGAAGAATGTGAAGAAGTTATAGCAGAAAGAGCCGCAACGGGTGATCACAAATGAACCTTCCACGAAACGGTGGCTGTGATTTTGGAGAGGTCATTGTGAGGCCAAACCGTGCAGATACAAGAGACGAAACAATATCTCTAAGAGGGCTGGGGTATACCCCCCTCGCCTGGCAAAATAAGCACCATTCAACCCCCTCTGAAAGAAATCTCTACGTTCGGCAGGATAAGTCAATTGGAACTAATATCAGTGAAGTAATAAGAGTGACTTTCCCCTCAATCCAGAAAGATACGTTTATGGATGACGCTGTCGGGGACACTTTGCAACAAATCAAATCGAAATTAGGAAACGCTCCTTTTATCGAGGCGTATAAGGCGGCATTAGATACATTCAAAAAACCCGATAGAAGATGGAAAGAATACGGGGAAGAAGAAGCTAGGCAGAGATCCATCTTTAATGAGGGTGTGGATTGTGTGTTATAATCTCCTTGAAAATGATCAACCCATTCGACAAGGAGATATCTTCTATCCATTGCCATATACAATATTATCTCTAGAAGCATTACAGACTATCTCGATGGCTGGGCTTAAAGCATCTAATTGGAATGATATCAAGGATACAGTTAAAGATAATAAAGAAGACGATCCGGTTGTTATCTCGATCGGCTTGAGAAAAACATGGGCAATTGTGGCATCTCAAGACTGTGATGCTTCCAATGCTCCGAACATTTCTTTATTTCAAATCGAGCCCTTTATTGATGTCTACCATAGTCAGCCATCAAGTTCCAAAGGTTGGGTAGGTACGCTCACAGAACGTTTATGTAAAAATGCGAGTTGGTTTTATTTACCGAAAGATGATAGTATGGGGATCAATTCAGAAATGGCCGTGAATTTTCATAAAATTATTCAATTAGAACGAGTTGATTTGGAGCAAAATAAAGTTTTGCGAAAAGGCAGGTTAGCAGATTTCGCTTATGAACACTACAGAGAGGCAATTGCTCAATACTTCCGTAGATATCCATATAATGAATGGTATCCTTTCAACAAAGATCAACTAGAATATTATGCAACAAATGTTAGAAAATGTAAAATAGATGATATTATGCCAAAATATCCAATGAATGAAAAATAGATAGCAAAATTATCTTTTGACTCTTTTTGTTCGCGATCCCAATAAGGCGAATTACAATTTGGGTTTAGGCACACTTTAGGCGGCTTGCTTGGATCTTTCAGATACCATTCATGATTACATCTAAGGCGAGACTCTGAAATCCAAGAATCCAACGGCTCAGGAAAACTAACTGGGACAAAAAAAGGATGAATGATGATTCTCTTAGTTTCTTCGCCGGAATAAGCCAACCGCGGCCAGTACGGCCAATAAAGCTAAAGCGGCCTCAAATCCCGGTTGCTGTTTAATCTGTTCGCTTACCTGCTTCTTCAGCTCCTCGGTTGCCTTTTGTTGAAGCTGCTCGGGGCTCAGGTTCTGACTTATCTGGTTGATTTTTGCTGTTGCTTGAGCCGTCAGATTATCTTTGGTGGCATTGAGATCCTGGGCAATGTGCTCTTGGGTTAGATTTCCTTCGAGAACGTGCTTTGTAGCTTTCTCCTGAAGCTGTTGTCCGGCAGTATTCATCTGTTCCTGGAGGGAACTGGCTGCCGCCTCAAAGGGATTTTGGGCAGCTGCTGTTGAGAATATTGCCAAAATATACGCCATTAGAATTAAATGTAAAACCTTCATATCTCGTATCACCAATTTTTCATGCTTTTTTCAATACCCTCGCAATAACTATTGTTAACTTAAAAGGCTTTCGCTTCAAATGCGGTTATGATCTGGCAGATCCTAAAATATTCGCATCAGCAAAAGCTAAATAGCCAGGCCGGCAGTACCCCATTCGATGTTCTCCGGCTGGGATGAATACAACCTCATAAACAAGCAACTCGCCGAACTGGTGAGAAGCCTGCCGAATTCTCCCCTGGGAGAGATAATCAGCTATGTGCTCTCCGCCCCGGGAAAGAGGGTTCGGCCCCTTATCCTGATCTTCTCCGCACAGGCAATGGGTGGCAGCGCGCCTTTCGCCGTGAACGCGGCTCTGGCCATTGAGCTGGTGCATGCCGCCTCCCTGGTGCATGACGACATTCTCGACCAGGGGTTAGAGAGAAGAGGCTCAGAAAGCGCGTTGCAGCGTTTTGGTCCGGAAGCTTCTCTTCTCGCCGGGGACTGGCTCATCTCTCGATCTATCGAGCTGATATCTCATTATAGCCAGCCGGTAATCAGCACTTTTGCCTCCGCCTGCATGAACATGTCAGAGGGAGAGCTGATGGATCTGTCTTCCGCCTCAACCCCTGATGATTACTACCAATGCATCTCTAAGAAAACCGCCTCTCTCTTTTCCGCATCTGCCAAGATAGGCGGACTCATAGCCGGAGCTAATGAGGAGGATGTTTCCAGGTTGGAGAGTTATGGGACGCACCTGGGTCTGGGATATCAGGTACTCGATGACCTGGAGGAATTCCTGGGGCTGGATCAAGGAAAATCGTCCAAGAAGATTTCGGTTACCCTTCCCATAATCTACAGCAACCAGTATCCGGATGATGTCGCAGCAGAGATGTGCATTAAGGTCATTGATGATCACAGCGGCCTCGCAAAAAAAGCTCTTTTTCTCTCAACAGGACGCGATGATATGTTATCTCGCCTGGAGAGCATTGTGGACGAGATGACGCAGAGGGGACTAGAGAGATGCAGATCGCAAAAAAGCCTCTGCTGAGAATTGAGGCTTCCGCAAAAGGAAGAGACATCACGCTTTCCGCTCGGGGCGCGCTCGCTCCCATAGCCAGGCCGATCATGGACAGGATCAATAAGATCTTCGCTGATGAGAAGCCCATAAGCTCCGGCCCGGACAAGTTCATCTTCTCCACCTGGATTCCGCCCGCCCCCAGCCAGGCCTTCGATCGCATGCTCTCCGCCCAGGTGGCGGCTTTAACCCGTCGACCTGTGCCCGATCAGTTTTCCATAGCCGTCATGAGGGCCTGTCCTAATGACTGCATTCATTGCAGCGCCCCCTCCCGTCAGGGAGAGATACTGGAAAGCGGTGTCGTAAAAGATGCCATATCCCAGGCGATGGATATGGGTTCTTACCTCATAACCTTTGACGGAGGCGAGCCCATGCTGAGAAAAGATCTGCCCGATCTGGTCTCCTCCGTGGGCGAGCGGGCCATTGCTACCTCATTTACCAGTGGCTACCACCTTACTCCCGAGATGGCGAGGCGACTGAAAGAGGCCGGGCTTTATGCCGTGCGAATCAGCATCGATAGCCCCTTGGAAAAAGAGCACGACCGAGTAAGGGGGCGCAGCGGCGCTTACCACGATGCGCTCGATGGCGTCAAAAACGCGCTGGAAGCGGGCCTGCTGGTGGACTTGTTCATGGTGACTTCCCCCCACAACATCGACCATCTGGAGGATGCTTTTTCGCTGGCCACGAATCTGGGCGTGCATGAACTCTCCTTTTATGAGATCGTGGCCGTGGGCCGCTGGGCATCGCATGAAGATGAGGTGCTGACATCAGCCGACGTCCTGCGCCTGGAGCGCTTCCACAAGGAGAAGAACCGGGGCCCAGGCCCCAGGGTCTCAGCTCTGCCCTATCTGCTCGGGCCGGAGATGTTCGGATGCTTTGCCGGGAGAAGGTGGATTCACGTGGATGGGGCAGGCGAGGCCCTGCCCTGCGCTTACATGCCGCTCTCCTTTGGGAATATCAAAGAGAAGAGCCTGAAGGAGATCTGGAAGGAGATGACCCACTATCAATGGTTCCAGGGGAAATGCTCCTGCCAGATGAGGGACCCAAAGTTCAGAGAAGCGCACCGCAAGATACTGGGGAGATAGGATTTTAGTGGAGGTTTGGTAAATGTTCAATTTGAGAAACATCTTGTTAATGCTGGCCGCTATTGCCTGCATTATGGTTGGAGCTTACGCTGCGCCTACGCCAAGAGTCATAGTGCCGGCCGGCATGGACCTGTCCCTGGATGGAATGCAGATATCCGATCCAGAGCACACGGCAGAATACATGGAAATGACGGGCGGCACGGCAAAGAGCGGCCAGCAGACGTATGGCCGCAATCTGGCCGGCAACTGGAGCTTTGAGCTAACAAACCAGAAATCCGTGCCCATCGGCAACATTGAGCTGCGACTCTACCAGTCGGAAGCGGCCCTTTTTGGCACGGGAGTCTTCAAGCAGGGCTTAAACCGGCAGATGGCCACAGCCGAGGGCTCTCTTCTGGAAGGAAACGCCATGATCCTGAACGTTGTATCTCTGGACAACGTCTTCCTCTACCGCATGACCCTCAACAGCGCTGACGGCAACAGCACATCGGGAGCCTTCACCCTCTACCTGCCTACCGGCGAGGCGCCGGTGAAAGGAACGGTATCCGGCGGCAGAAGCGATGAGCGAAGGATCAGCTGAAAAAGTATCTTGCTTTTTTTTGGCTCTTCGCCTATGCTTACGGGATTACCACAGTCCTCCGTTCGTTCGTCCTCTGTGCACTCTGTGACTCTGTGGTTTTATTCCGTAAACCACCTCAGACCCCCAAGGCCAGCCTCAGGGTATTTCGCACGGCCGGTGCCAGGCCCAGGGTGATCAAGGTCAACTTGGTGAGATTTCGCAAAGACGGATCCTGCATAGATTTGTCGATCATGTAGAGCACGGGCAGGAGGATCGCCAGCTTGAGTGGAAACATAATTGCTGCGGAGCCGGTCAGGTTTATGAGAAATGTAGGAACCACATGCTTCTCGTAGTAACCAAACCAATCCACTCCATAGTAAGTTGAGCTGGCGTCCAGCATATGGACGTAGATGATCATTTGATTGAATCTTTCGTCCAAAAATTTCAGAGCAGACAGATGACGCCCGCAAAAAAGGATGCCTCCTGCGAGGAGCGAGCCCAGCAGGAAGACGGCGGCTATGACCCAGGTGTTCTTAAATCCAAGTGTGGAAAGAACGGCCAGATTGAAAAATGTCCAGAGAAAGCCAAATGCGGCATATCTTGCATGAAACTTCTCGCCCCAGATCTTCCGGGTTATGATCAAACAGGCAACCGTAATTAGAAAGACCAGGAAAAATATGAGCGGCGTGATCAAAAGATATCTCCAGGGAGCAGCAACTAGATTGCCGTCCTCGATCACCCGCAAGCTCGAACCGGCCAGGACGTAAGGCAGGGTAGAGAGCAGCAGCCGCTCATCCATTGAAATATTCCAGCGGCTAAGCAGTTTTATCAGGCCAATTATGAAAAGGCCCAGGATTATCGCAAAGGTGATGGTATCCACAGGGTTATAGCTGGTATCGTAGATTATGGGATCGATGTAGTATTTTTGGACAAAGGCGGCAAGGCCGGCAAGGTCGTTCACGTTAAGTCCTTGTACGGCCTCATATTTCTTATTTGCTCAAATTGATTCCAGCGGCATTTTTCCTCGACCTTTGCCTATGACCGACGGCGGAAAGTATTTATATAGCAGAAGTAAAAAGCGTCATGTCCGTTTTCTGATTTTAGTTGAGGTAATTAGATGGTCGAGGTGTTCAAAGGTACAACTACGGTAGGTGTACTCTGCGATGGGGGTGTAGTCCTTGCATCGGAGAGCCGTGCTACCATGGGCAGCTTCATAGCCAGCAGCAGCGCCAAAAAGATTTATCAGGTCGATGACTTGGTGGGTCTGACTACGGCAGGTGCGGTAGGAGATGCTCAATCACTGGTCCGAATGGTTCAGGTGGAGGCAAGGCTCTACAAGATGCAAAGGGGCGAGGGCATGACCGTTAAAGCTGTAACTTCCATGCTGGCCAATATCCTCTCTTCTCGTCGCTACTATCCCTTCATGGTGCAACTCGTCATGGGCGGAGTAGACAGATACGGCCCCAGGATCTATTCGCTTGATGCATTGGGCGGGCAGATCGAAGAGCGTGAGGTTGTGGCCACCGGTTCAGGATCTCCCATAGCCTACGGCGTGCTGGAATCCATGTACAAGCCCGGCATAAGCATTGAGGATGGAACGGTGCTGGCCGCCAGGGCAATTCACAATGCCATGAAGCGCGATTCCGCTTCCGGCGATAAAATCGAGCTCGTCAGAATCACCGATAAATACCAGGAGGTAGGCGAGCCGGAGTTTTCAGAGATTATGAAGCTCCTTTAATCTTTTTTGGATGTGTTCTATTGTCTGTAGAAGAAGTACTTTTTGAGCTCAAACGCAAGGTGCAGAGCAAGCTGCCTCCGGACGTCAATGTCACGGGGCTGGAATTCGAGGGTCCGGAGCTGGTCATTTATACCGACGACCCCAAGAAGCTAGCGGACGATGGCGATATCATACGTAACCTGGCCAAGGAGCTTAGGAAACGTGTGGTGGTGCGTCCAGACCTGAAGGTATTGGCAGAACCTGAAATTTCCATAATCAAGATTCAGGAGGTTGTGCCCAAAGAAGCGGTTCTCACCAACTATTACTTTGACGGCGAGACCGGAGAAGTGCAGATCGAGGCGGAAAAGCCGGGCCTGGTTATAGGTCGCCACGGTGCGACGCTGCGCGAGATTACCAAGCTGATCGGCTGGACACCCAAAGTGGTCCGAACTCCACCGGTACGCTCGACGACCATCGCCAACATTAAGGATTATCTGCGAAGCGTTCAGACGGAGCGAAAGACCATCTTGCGTACGGTAGGCCGCAAGATTCACCGAGATATAGCTTCCAAGGACCAGTGGGTTCGCATCACCACACTGGGTGGCTGTCGCGAGGTAGGCAGAAGCTGCATGCTTCTTTCCACTCCCGAGTCGCGCATCATCATCGACTGCGGCGTAAACGTAGGATCGGACGACTCAGCGACTCCCTATCTCTATGTGCCTGAGGTCTATCCACTAAATCAGATCGATGCCGTGGTCTTGACGCATGCTCACCTGGACCATGCCGGTCTTGTTCCCATGCTCTTCAAATACGGTTACGAAGGGCCCATTTACTGCACTCCGCCTACCAGGGATTTGGCTGTGCTTTTGCAGCTCGACTACATCGAAATTGCCGGACGCGAGGGAAAGAGGCTGCCATACGACTCCACAATGGTTCGTGAGGCTCTTAAGCATACTATCACCCTCAACTACGGGGACGTAACCGACATTGCACCCGATACCAAATTGACCATGCACAATGCCGGCCACATCCTGGGCTCCTCCATTGCCCACTTCCACATTGGAGACGGCCTTTACAATGTAGCTTTTACCGGAGACCAAAAGTTCGAAAGAACCAGGCTCTTCGATCCGGCAGTATGCAATTTTCCGCGATTGGAAACGCTGGTAACTGAGGCCACCTACGGAGGGACGAACAGCATTCAACCCTCTCGGAAAGAGGCAGAAATCACTTTGATAAACGTGGTCAAGGAGACCATCAACAAGGGCGGCAAAGTCATCATTCCCGCCTTCTCCGTTGGCAGAAGCCAAGAGGTCATGGTTGTCTTGGAGGAGGCCATCCGAAAGAAGATCATAGATGAGGTGCCGGTCTGTCTGGACGGAATGATCTACGAGGCTACCGCCATTCATACCACATATCCCGAGTACCTCAATAACGATCTTCGGGATCTCATATTCCACAAAGGAATCAATCCCTTCCTGGCCCAGTGTTTTGTGAAGGTGGAGAGCCCCAAGCAGAGGACGGAGATAATTGAAGGGCCGCCCTGTGTGATACTGGCGACAAGCGGCATGCTCAACGGTGGGCCGGTTCTCGAGTATCTCAAGCGTCTGGGACCGGATGAGAAGAATACGCTGGTAATTGTAGGATACCAGGCAGAGGGAACTTTAGGACGGCGCATTCAGAAAGGATGGAAGGAATTGCCCCTCTCTGTAGAGGGCAAGACCCAGACGGTGAAGATTAACCTTGAGGTAACCACGGTGGACGGCTTTTCCGGGCACTCCGATCGTCAGCAGCTCATGGAATACATGCGCCGCCTCTATCCCAAGCCCGGCCGGGTCATCACCAACCACGGCGAAGAGGGCAACTGCCTCGATTTAGCCAGTTCCATTTACAAGAGGTACAGGATACCGACTATGGCGCCCATGAATCTGGAGACGGTAAGGCTGGTTTAAGAATGCTGGTCTTCAAAAGCTTTATCAAATTAGAGAGATAATACCAATGCGAGGTTCTTTGTGACGGGAAAGAGAACGCGGATCATCAACGATCCATCAGATCTGGTCCCATTGTTGCAGGCCTTCGGCTCCGATGTCCATAAGAAGATCTTTGACGAATTGAGTCGAGAATGGCATACTGAGCGTGAGCTGACAACGCTTATCGGCGACGAAGCAAGCGTTCACAGAAGTGTGGCACTACTGCGCAAAAGCGGCCTAATCGAGACCAAGTGGAGGGTGCCTGAACCGGGAGCCAGTCCCGAGAAAGAGTATCATTCCACATACTCACGCGTGCAGGCCAGCTTCGGGGCTACCATGGAGGATCTTAGTGAGTTGATCAGCCTCACCTTCATGTCCGATGAGGAGCTACGTACAGTGATCGAGAAGTTGCAGACCATGGTCAATGGCGGCAATAATAGTCTATCCAACCTTTCTCGAGAGCTGGGACTAAGCCAGATATTTATTCGCGGCGTGGCCAAGAGAGCGGAGGGCCTCGCGGTGAGGGGTCAACGCATTGAGCCCTACGTTGAGGACTATTAATGGCGAGTGTGCTGCAGAGCAAGCGGGAAAGCTCTCGTTTTCAGATTCTTGTGGAAATCGCTGCCCACCAGCCTAACCTTCGGCAAAAGGAGGTGGCTGAGAGTCTGGGCGTCACTCCCCAGGCCATATCCGAATACATCAAGGAGCTGGTAGCGGATGGACTGGTGACCACGGATGGACGGATGCGCTATCGCATCACCAAAGAGGGAGTGGAGTGGCTGCTGGAGAGTGCTGCCGAGCTGAAGCGCTATGCACGGGTGGTGATGGAAGAGATCATCAGCCATGTCTCTGTCTGGGCGGCCATCGCTGAAGCAGATCTGGCGGAGGGCGAGCGGGTATCTCTGGAGATGCGTAGCGGCCTTCTGTATGCCAATAAAAATGAAGGGATAGATGCGAGCGGAGTAGTCATTGCTGATACGCTATCCGGAGAGGATGTAGGTGTATCAGACCTGCAGGGGCTGATAAGCCTTGATGAAGGAAAGATTATTCTCTGCAAGGTGCCGCGAGTGCAGAATGGAGGCTCCGGCAAGGTCGATTTGTCGGCACTACGATCCTTGCTTGCCAGAGTAAAGAATGTGGGCTGCCTTGGTATCGAGGCATTGGTGGCGCTGCGCAAAGCGGGACGCGAGCCGGACATCATCTTCGGAGCCAAGGAGTTCGCAGTCGAGGCGGCGTATCACGGCATCAGCTCAGTGATCGTCAGTGTGGATGAGCAGATTCCGGGGCTTCTTACCCGCCTGGAGTCGGAGGGCCTGAAGTACGAGCTTGTTGACCTCACTTTGGGATAAATATTTTATGATTTAAGAATGACTTTTCAGGTTTTGGCTCAGGCGGACCGCTCCCGCATACTATTACTGCCTCAGAGCGGCAGCAAGGTTCTTTTTGAAGGATATCTGCGTTTAAAGGACATGCCGCAGGGACCAAGGGTCTTCAAATTCCTGGTGAAAAAAGGTGATGAGGCAGAAAAATTTCTTCCTCCCGAGGACGCTTTGCGAATGCTGCGCAAAGCCGGTGCCATTTATCTTGCCCGGGGCGACGGCGCAATGGAAAAGAAGTTCATCGAGCTTTTAGCGTCCTATCAACTGGGATTCAGATTCGTGCAGGTCTGCAATCATTGTCTGGGCCAGAGAAGAGTCACTTATGTCGAGCAGGATGCTATAACCTACAAGGGCAGGCGCATCTGCGAAAACTGCGCAGCGGCTGAGCTTTTGCGCGAAGCGGACTTTCGGGGGCTGGGCCGCGCCGCCAAGGCTCATCTGGCCAGGATCTTGAAGACCAGGAGGAGCCTGGACGATGTAGTTAGCCTGCTATCTTTGCAGAGGCTGGAGCCGGAGCTGACCCGCTTTGACACCATCCCTGCCAGCAAGGAGGAACCAACTTTGCCGCTGGAGTCCATTGCTCTGCCAAAAGCCCTCCGGGAGCTGCTACAGCGCAGGCTGACCAGGCTTTTGCCGGTACAATCCCGGTCGGTGAAGGCGGGCCTTTTGGAAGGACGAAATCAGCTGGTTGTTTCGGCCACGGCCACCGGTAAGAGCCTCATCGGTGAGATGGCCGGAGTCAAGAATCTGATGGAGAATAAGGGAAAGCTGCTCTTTTTGGTGCCGCTCGTGGCATTGGCCAATCAGAAGTTCGATCAGCTCAGCGCCTACCGGGAGCTGGGCTTTCAGACATCCATCCGCGTCGGGGTCAGCCGCATCCGTTTGGGAAAGGGCCGCAATATTGCGCAGAGCCTCAACGCGGACATCATTTCCGGAACTTACGAGGGCATAGACCAGGTGATTCGCACCAAGAAAAGTCTGGGGCGGGTGGGCACAGTCGTCATCGACGAGGTGCACATGCTGGAGGACGCCGAGCGCGGCCACAGGCTGGCGGGCATGATCGCCCGGCTGAAGAATGCCGCCCCAAAAGCCCAGTTCATCTTCCTCTCCGCCACAGTAGGAAATCCCGCTGCGCTCGCCAAGCGCCTGGGCGCGACGCTGGTCGAGTATTCACTACGACCGGTGCCCATCGAGCGGCATCTCATCTTCACCTCCGGGCCGGAGAAACGGAGGCTCCTGCGGGAGCTGGCCAAAGAGGCGCAGGCCCTGACTTCGTCCACCGGTTACCGAGGTCAGACCATCATCTTCACCAATTCCAGAAAGAACTGCTACAACCTGGCCGATGCCATTCCCGGTGCCTCCGCCTATCATGCGGGTCTACAGTACCCGGAGAGAAAGAAGGTCGAGGAGCTGTTCGGGGCAGGAAAGATTCATACCGTGGTCACGACGGCCGCTCTGGCGGCAGGTGTGGACTTTCCCGCCTCGCAGGTGGTCTTTGAATCTTTGGCCATGGGCATCGAGTGGCTCAATGTGCATGAGTTCAACCAGATGCTGGGCCGCGCCGGCAGGCCGGGCTATCACGACAAGGGCCTGGTCTACATCCTGGCCGAGCCTGGCCGGCGTTTCTCTTCCAAGCGGAGTGAATCGGAGGACGAGATGGCCCTCGCTTTGCTGAACGGCCAGATGGAAGACGTGGCACCGGAGTTTTCCGAGGCGCAGCAGCAAGAAGAGGTGCTGGCCAATGCCGTAGCTGCTCGCTCCCGAGCGGAATTGGAAAAGCTACACGACCTTACCGTGGGCCTGGATGATCTGAACAGCGCTCTTGCTGCGCTGGAGAAGGCGGGTCTGGTGAAGGGCATCGTGCCCACCCGTTTAGGCGAAGCGGCGGCGGCCCATTTCCTGGCCCCGGAGCAGGTGGCCACCATTGTCAAGTTACTTGGCAAGGGCAAGAGCCCCCTGGAGGTGGCGGTGGCGTTGGAGAGCTTTGAAGCTCTCTACCTCAAATTCGCAGAACGCATCTCCATCAAATTGCACATGCAAATCTCCCAGAGGGCACTGCATGGCTCCTTTTTGGATCTGCTCTCCAGCTCCGACCTGCAGGAGCTGGATAACAAGTTGCAGAGGTACTGCATGGACTTCTCCCGAGACTTCCTCCGCTGCATCTGCAAGGAATCGCCCTACTGCGGCTGTGTCCAGAAGAGCATATCGCTGCGCATCCTGGATCTGCGGGCGGAAGGCAAGAGCCCGGATGGGATCATCGACTACTTCAGCGATCGGTACGGGATGTACGCCTACCAGGGAGATCTCATCAACTGGCTGGACCAGATGGTGCGCTACCTGGAGGCCATCGAGTCGGTGGCGCGGGTGCTGGGCAAAGAGGCGGCGGCGAAGGATGCTGGGGAGAGGAAGAAGAGGGTGGAGGGGGAGTGATAAAGCCTTCAAATTCACTAACATTTAAAAATTGAGTTTAAGAAATCACCTGCGAGTAATGAAGCTAAGAAACGGAGCGTTCGGAAAATTTGTCAATAGAAAAGTAAGAGAGACTCCTTAAGCTCACTGTTGATTTAAGGATAAAGATATAAGAACAAGATTTGATAATTAGGACATCTATGGGCAATTTAATTCATCTCAATGAGCTGATAGAAACTGTAAAAAACGATGCATACAGGGCAAGTCTAGGGTTAATCCGACAAGACACAGGACGAATTTGGGGGCCAGACTTGCGGATCATTAAGGACTATACAAGTCATGGTCTAGATCATAGCGATCGCATAGCGCAAAATATAATAAAATTAATTAAATTGTATAATAATAAACGAGATTTTTCAGAGGAAGAATTATATTTGGTTTCTGCAAGTTCATGTCTGCATGATATTGGAATGCAATGCGACGTAATTAAATATAAACAGATAAAACGGAAAGCAGAGGACTTAGGAGCAGATTTTTCAGTTGAATTTGAATCTGAAAGATCCAGCGACTTTTCACAAGAAGAGCAAAATGCAATTCGTGAAAACCATCAATACCTAAGTGCTGCATGGATTGATTTTTCACACAATAATTTAGGCGAAATCGCTTCCTTAGACGCTGCTGCAAAGAGCATTCCTGACGACTTGGTGGGGGATGTCATGAATGTATGCATGTACCATAGTAAGTTACCGATTAATGATTGTCCTAACGAATCAAAAATAACTGGAGCGCGACTAAGGCTAATTTCTGCAATTCTACGTTTGGCAGACGAGTTAGACATAACCAAGGATCGAGTTTCTAATGATGCGTATGATGCATTTAGGATTCCTCAGGAGAACCTCATATATTGGTGGTTGCATGACCGCACCAAAATCAGATTTCTCGAAGATTCAAATAATATTAGTGTAAATATTAATTTAAATCCAAATGATGTTAAATTATATGGCGATCTAATTAAGGAATTATATATCGACAAATTGATAATAAAAAATCAGGCGGTTATCAACGTATTAATTAAAAATAGCATAGCTATTTGCATTGATGATGAATCCGGCGTAATTGAAAATGCACATGCAAAATGCATGCCGTCAGAAGTTTGTAATAAGCTGATAGAAGACGCTGTAAGCCAAAAAGAATCCTGCAAAGTCTTAAAAATTGGCGAAAGATTCACTGGAAAAATTTACAATTCTAGTCGGATTAGCAAAACTTTTGGCGAATACATTTTAATAGAAAGTGATTTTGAGGAAAAGATATATTTACCGTACAATAAGGAGATCCACTCTAAATTTGATCCGATACCACACCATAGGGTATCCATTTTGCGTACCGCGGATGACTATGCGATAAGTGTCGGCCCTCGATTTTTAGATATTGATGAGCGAATTGAAGGTATATTTCATCCTGCTATGGGGAAAATTGACGAGACTTTATTGTTAATATTTATCGGAGATCATGAAATAAAAGTACCCAAGGATGTTGCAAGTGCAGCGTTCTCGCTCTTCATGGCAAAAAATGACATTATTTCTATTTCACGATATAAAACCGGTTATGAGGTTTCTCCAGTAAGATCGTTATAATTTCTGAGCAACATTTCAATGGCCCGGAAGAAATATTTTCATCCGCTAGATGTCGCATTAACGCCATCCTGCATGGCTGTGTTGGGATATACACGTTCCGTTTTCATCAAGGAGCTGGCGTAGACGAGACAGGCCTGGATGTCTTCAGGACCTTAACTCCTCATGTAGTAGGGAATAAACTCAATCCTAGCCTGCTATCCAAGTCCCTGACTTTCTTCGGGACCTCTGAGATCAGAGTTCGATCGCCAATCCTGACATGATACACTTTGCTGTACTGCAACAACAAATCG
>JAPKXZ010000014.1 GCA_026394555.1 Methanothrix sp. | reverse complement strand
TTGATGAAATTTGCGTCCCTCCATTATAACGCGCATATGATTATTATTAATATTTTAAATTTTTGGTCGATTATAGCACATTATGATTCATGGAGTATCGGACGAAAAATAGGGTTTTGACTGGGTGGCTGAATAGTTACATTTCTTTCACCAAGGTGTACCATTCGCGCTAACTCTTCTACCTTCTCTTGGATTGCCTTGTAAGATCTTACCTTATCTACCATCCAATGATAACATTCGCATTCCTTGTTTATAATCTTTCTTAGTAGATTCATGCCCATTATCCGAAAAGCCAAGGTTTATTTTCCCCCCTGCAAAATGAGCATCCACTCAATGACCGCCACTGCCCCCATCAATAATGAAGAAGTCTACCAACCCGCCGAGGATACCTATCTCCTTCTCAGAGCCGCACAATCCGAGGCCAGGCCAGAGACCCTAGCCCTGGAGATCGGCTGCGGCAGCGGCTTCATCTCCCAGGAGCTGGGGCCAAAGGTGGCCCGCCTCCTGGCCACGGACATAAATCCCCATGCCGTCCGGGCGGCCAGGGCCAGGGGAATCGAGGTCATAAGAGCGGATCTGTTTCGGGGAATCAAAGGAAAGTTCGACCTGATACTCTTCAACGCACCATATCTGCCTACCGAGCCGGCGGAGAGGACAGGTCAATGGATAGATTACGCCCTGGACGGAGGCGAGAATGGCCGGCAGACGGTGGATCGATTTATCGAGGATCTGGCTGTGCATCTGCGGCCTGGTGGTAGAGCACTGCTGCTCATATCAAGCCTTACGGGACTCGCCGAGGTGCAGAAGACGGCGGAGGCGGCAGGGTTCACGGCGGAAGTGGTTGCCGACGAAGGGTGCTTTTTCGAGCGGCTTTACGTTCTACGGCTGGGAACCATATATTCTTCTTCCGGATCAAGAACCTCAGGGACATAGGGCGGCATGGCATCAAGCAGGCATACTAGCTGATCCAGCACTTCATTCACACCCTCGCCGGTCTCGGTGGACATGTGCAGCATATCTTTGTCTGCTCCAAATCTCAATATGTCTGCCTTATTGGCCACAACCAGAACCGGCAGCGTTAGCCAGTTCTTGAGATCTTCGGCCAGAGAGAGCTGCGAATCGATAAGATAGCCGCAGTGCTCACTGGGGTCCAGGATAAAGAGAACCACTCCTTGCAGATGGCTCAAGGCGGCTACCGTCTGCCGCTCAATCTCATTTCTCTCCTCCATGGGTCGGTCAAGCAGCCCGGGCGTATCCACGACCTGATACTTTTGATCGCCCCGCATGAAGTGGCCTACAAAGATGCCCCGCGTGGTAAATGGATACATGGCGATCTCGGGCCGCGCTCCAGTAACTCGCACAATGAAGCTTGACTTGCCCACATTGGGGTAGCCGGCGATGAGAATGGTCGGAACCGCCGGGTTTATGGTAGGCATCTTGCGCAGCAGGTTGCGAGCTTCATTCAAGAATAGCAGATCTTTCTCAATGGACCTCATGACTGAAGAGTAGCGCCCAAAGGCTGACTTTCGGGCAGGACTGGTGTCCAGACCGCGAGACCTTCGAATAGTGCCTACATACTCTTTTGAGATCAGTCTTATCTGTCGGGAAGCCCAGCTCAGGCGAGACAGGCTGATGCGGATGCGATCCACGCCCGCGATTATGTCTGCCATCTCTCTGTAGAAGGGCGGCAGATTCTCAAAGGAGGGGAATTTCTTGATCAGGATGCTGAGATTGTCAGAGAGGATATTGCCGGCGTTTTGCACCATGGACTCGTCATCGGTGGCGCGAGAGGCACGCCTAAAGGACTTGTTTAAAAGCTCTTCTGATGTGGGTACGGTTGGAAGCTGTTCGAACATTAAATAACTGGTTACGGGACCAGGGTGATAAACCTTTAGGCGGCCACCCACCCCCACTCCACCTGACATAGACATTTATAAATGGTTTTCGGAAGGCTTAAATATTAGTTCTGCATCTATATAGATGAGGTGGCCTCTTGAAGAGATTAGGCACCGCTCTTCATGTAGTACAAAATAAATTGATTCTCCAGAGCGAGCAGATTGTTGGAAGCGAGACCAATATCCCCAGAACTAATTCCTGGGTTGTAGATCAGAAGAGGACCAGAGTCGGCAAGGTTTTCGATATATTCGGCCCCATTAATCATCCGTACATCATCGTTCGACCAAATAGAGGTGTAGATGCCGCTGCCCACGTCGGAAATAAGCTCTATATCGACGAGGCGCCGGGGAGAGATAGCAAGTGGAAGAGATTGAGAAGCTGAGAGAGATAGAGAGGGCGGAGCCGGAAAAGCTCAAAGAAAGGACCCGGCTCAAGCGCGAGAAAGAGAAGGTAGACGAGTTCGAGAAGTTCACGGTAGAGTGTCCGGAGTGCAAGAGCCACACCCTCGTGCGCGACTATGAGCGCGCCGAGCTGGTCTGCTCAGATTGCGGTCTGGTCATCGACGAGAATTTCATCGACCAGGGGCCGGAGTGGAGAGCCTTCGACCACGACCAGCGCATGAAGAGGTCTCGGGTGGGGGCGCCCATGACCTACACTATCCACGACAAGGGCCTCTCCACCATGATCGACTGGAGGAACAGGGACTCCTACGGCAAGACCATTTCCTCCAAAAACAGGGCGCAACTGTACCGGCTGAGAAAGTGGCAACGCCGCATCAGGGTCAGCAATGCTACGGAGAGAAACCTGGCCTTCGCGCTCTCTGAATTGGACAGAATGGCGTCTGCCCTGGGTCTTTCCAGAAACGTGCGGGAAACAGCCGCCGTGGTCTACAGAAAAGCCGTGGACAAGAACCTCATTCGCGGGCGGAGCATTGAGGGCGTGGCCGCAGCAGCGCTTTATGCCGCTTGCCGACAGTGCAACGTGCCCCGCACCCTGGACGAGATTGCAGAGGTCTCCAGGGTTTCCAGAAAGGAGATCGGCAGGACCTACCGATTTGTATCTCGCGAGCTGGCACTCAAGCTCATGCCCACCAGCCCCATTGACTACATCCCCCGCTTCTGCTCCGGTCTGAATCTGAAGGGCGAGGTGCAGGCCAAGGGAATTGAGATACTGCGCCAGGCAGCAGAAAAGGAGCTCACCAGCGGGCGCGGGCCCACGGGCGTGGCCGCTGCCGCCATCTACATCGCTTCCATCCTTTGTGGGGACAGAAGGACGCAGCGCGAGGTAGCCGATGTGGCGGGCGTGACTGAGGTTACTATCAGGAACCGCTACAAAGAGCTGGCAGAAGAGCTGGATATTGAGATAATACTCTGATCTCATTTTGAATACCCCGCAGCGGATCTGCGGGGTATTCAAAATGGCAACTTTTTTTTTCAAAGCATTTCGGCAAACGCCGATGATGTGACGGCCGAGATCAAGAAGGACAGTCCGATCAGCAAGAATACGACACCTCCAACTCTGGTAATCACTCTGCGATCGATCCTGCTGGATAGATACTTGCCCAGGAATATGGCCATGATGGATAAAAGCAAAAGCGCAATCATGACGCCGATGAAGACCATTTGAGGATTGTATTCCGTGGCAAAGAGGGCGGAAGCGATCTGGGTCTTGTCTCCCCATTCCGAGAGGAAGATCATAGAGAATCCCGATACAAAGGCCCTCTTTGCGGAGAGGTTGCTCTCCGCTTCCTCATCCTGACCACCTTTCAATATCAATATGCCAAAGAGGATAAACACTAATCCGCTGGCGAGCTTTACCAGATGCACGGGAATGACATTAGTCACCCAGGAGCCCACCAGGATGGCAAATCCGTCCGCCAGCAAAAAGGCCAGCATCACACCCAGGAGAAGCCGGAAGTATTCTCGGGTGCGTGAAGAGAGCAGCAGGATGGAGAGCTGGGTCTTGTCGCCCATCTCGGCGAGGCCTACGGCCAGCAACGGAATTATGATCTCATCCAACGCGATTTCAATCACCTTTCGAATTTAGGACTTTCCGGTTTTCGTTATTGGTATTGATAATTGTTGTGCCTGCAAAGAAATTCAACATTGGAATGCAATCTTTAAATACTATTATTCATAATATACCTAGAATTAGGTGAGAGTTTATGTATGAAAAGATCTTGATAGCTACGGATTTCTCCAAATACGCAGAAAAAATAATTGATTGTGTTGGAGAAATACCCGGCGTAAAAGAGGTAGTTCTCTTGCATGTTTTATTTAAAGATCCTCTGGCCAGGGTCTGGTCTCCCGGTGATGAGATCAAACAAGCTGCAAATAAAATGGAGACTTACAAGAAGGCCCTGCAAAACGCTAATCTGAGCGTCAAGGTGAGAGCAGAAATCGCAGAAGAGACTCCGGAACACTTGGTAATAGAGCGTGTAGCCAGAGAGGAGAATGTCTCGCTCGTGGTGATGGGGGCTAGAGGAAGAAGCATCTGGCAGGGCCTGCTCTTAGGAAGCGTCTCCAGTGGCGTTCTTCGCTATGGCGACAAAGATCTCCTCATTATGCGCCATAAGATAGACAAAGAGGAAATGGGCAAATTCTGCTCGCACATATTCGAGAAAGTCATGGCTCCTACTGATTTCTCCTCCGCAGGAAATGCCGCCATTGAAATGATAAAAGAGTCGAAGCTTACAAATAACGTATTGCTGCTGAACGTGGTGGCTAAGGGTGAAAACCAGTTGCAAGTGGATGCTGCATTGGGTAAGGCAGAGAATAAACTCGAAGAAATCAAGGCAGATCTGGCAAAGACAGGAATCAATGCCAAGGCCATCGCGGTCTCTGCCTCGGTCGGAGAGCCAAGAACTTATGGTTCCGGTGGCATGGTCAAGGTTGAAACCACCCCCTTTGCTTCTGTGGGTGGAGTCGCGGATAGAATACTAACTATAGCAGAAAATGAGAATGTTTCCCTGATCGCCATGGGCTCTCATGGCAAAGGCTGGCTGGCTGAAGCCACCATTGGCAGCGTAGCTTCTGATGTGGCCAGGATGGGACAGCGGCCAGTGTTGATTGTCAGATCCAAAAAATAGACCGAAAGCCGCGCACTCAAAAAAGCGCTGCTTTTTTTCTATGGATTGCCTTTCGATTATCTTCCCCAGAAGGGGTCCTTCTTGCGTTTGATATCCAGGAAATTCTCCAGCACCTCACGCTCGTCCTCTGCCAGCTTGGGCTTGAGCTCCAGCTCCACAATGCGAGCATGCTTCTCTGGAATGTTGACATAGAGGATATCGCCCTCATGGATCTGGCGGCCTACTGTGGGCCCGTCGATGGATATGGCCACTTCCTGCCCCACGGTCGCGGAGCCGACGTTTTCATTGCGCGCCTGAATTCCCCTAATCTCGCCCACATTGGCACCGTCTTCTCTCATCAAATTCACATGGGTTCTGACCACACCGCCTATGATCTGCACCCCCACAATGGCCGGCCTGGACTGGCGGAAGACGCAGTCCGGCAAAATACGGAATGCACCGGGCCGGATGACTGCCTCGAGCCGCTCCTGCTCGATGCGCATCTTCTGCTCTTCCGTCCATTGCTCATAGTTCTCCAGAATGGTGTAGATGATATCGCTGCAAAATGCGGGCACATTGGTCTTCTGAATCTCGCTGATGGCATCAGGCAAGATTTCCACATTAAAGGCTAAAATCGCGGAGAGCAGGGGGTCTTTGATGGCGGAAGCGCGGATCACATCCCTTCGGGAAACGGGCCCTACATCAGCATGATGGATGGCTATGTTCTTGGCCTTCAACTCGCCCACCAGCGCTTCCAGCGAGCCGATAGCATCTGCTTTTAGGATCACGCCTTCGCTCTCTGCATCGATACGCACCGCTTCGAGCTCGGACTTCAGCTCTAGGGAAAGGGCCTCCACCTCTTCCACACAGGTAACCACTCGAATGGTTGATCCTGCCAGAGCGTTCTCCAATTTGGGTGCCGCAATCTTCACTCCAGACGCAGCAGCCACATGCTTTACCGGCAGAAATCTCTCCTCGCTACGAATCTCCGTCAGAGGCTTGGGCTTTAGCAGAGCTCTTATCTTTGTGACGATAGGCTCATGGGCCGTGCCCACAATTACCGTATCGCCCGAGTTGAATTCGCCGTTGTAGAGGATAACGTCCAAGGTCGTGCCCAGACCCTTCTCCTCTTTTACCTCTAAGATCGTGCCCACACCAGGGCCGGTAGCCGTTAGCTTCAGATTATCCTTCAAAAATCTCTGGGCCAGCCCTACCAAAATCATGAGAATATCAGGTACCCCTTCACCGGTGATGGCGCTGATGGGCACAATTCCAATTGTTTTGGTGAAGTCGGTGATTCGATCAAACCGCTCCCCGTCAAATCCGCGCTTGTAGAGCTCGCCCACCAGCTCGTAGATCTTTGTGTCCAGCACCCCGGTTACTCTTTCATTTTGCACCTTGATGCTTTTGGCAAAGGGAGCATTGGCTACTGGATGCCAGCCGCCGATGCGATCCATCTTGTTGGCGGCGACGACAAAGGGAGTCTTAAAGCGCTTGAGAATGGCCAGCGACTCGATGGTCTGGGGCTGGAAGCCCTCGTTTATGTCCACAATCAGCACGGCTAAATCAGCCAGAGAGCCGCCTCTGCTCCGCATGGAGGTGAAAGCATGATGTCCCGGCGTGTCGATGAACAGCAGCCCGGGAATCTGCATCTCTTTGCCGAATTGCGATCCACAAAACTCCTGGATCACGCTTAGTGGAACCTCTGTGGCTCCAATGTGCTGGGTGATCAGCCCGGCTTCGCCCTTGGCAACAGCCGTTCCCCTGATCTTATCTAAAAGAGAGGTCTTGCCGTGGTCCACATGCCCCATCACCACTACGATGGGTGTTCTGAGGTTGGACTCATCGTCCTTCGCTTTACCGGCTTTTTTGGACTTCTGTTGCATACGGTCGCGCCCTGAAAGAAGTAAGTCTAAAAATTACGTTTCATTCTTATGAATTTAAAAGCTCCGATGAGTGGAGGCAGAAATGCTTCCTGCCTGATCTCACTCGTAGAGCCATTCTTCATCTATTCGCTTGTAGGCTACCAGTTCGCCAGAGCTGAAATGAAGCGCGATCTCGCGAGTCGCGGATGCGGTCGAATCCGAGCCGTGCACCACATTTCGTCCGGTCTCAATGGCCAGATCCCCTCGAATAGTTCCAGAGACGGCATCTACCGGATTGGTAGCGCCGTTCATCTTTCTCATGGCGGAAATTGCGCCCCGCCCCTCAATTACCATAGAGACACAGGGGCCGGAGGTGATGAAATCTACCAGATCCTGGTAAAACTTCTTGCCTACGTGCTCCACGTAGTGCTCTTTGGCCTTCTCCACCGGCATTAGAGCGAGCTTCATCGCCACTATCTTGAAGCCTTTCTCCTCGATGCGCTGCAGTATCTTGCCAATGAGAGCGCGTTGCACACCATCGGGCTTTACCATGACAAAGGTTCGCTCTAACTCCGCCAGGGCTTATGCCCCCTTTCTGGCCCACTTGGTTTTTCTCGTTACACGGCCAAGGGCTACGTTATTCTCGCACTTGGCTGAGCAAAAGTAAAATACCGTGCCGTCTTTTTTGGCATAAAGCTTGCCCGTGCCCGGCTCGATGGTCTTACTGCAAAAGGAACACTTTCTCGCTTCCATCTTACTTCACCTGCTGGTAAGCTTCTTGGCTTCTCTGGCAGTCTCGAGCAGCATCATGACATCGCCCATGCGGATGGGTCCCATGCAATTCCTGGTGATAATGCGGCCCTTGTTGTTGCCCTCCAGGATACGGCACTTGATCTGCGTCGCTTCACCATGCATGCCGGTAACGCCGATGACCTCGATAACTTCTGCCGCTACTCCGTTCTCATCCTCCATCGGATCTCACCTACTTCAAAGCTGCCACTTTCTGGACGATTTCATCAAGCAACTCTTTTGCCTTTCCAGGCTCCACGATTGCCGCAGCGGCGCTCTTTACGCTAAGGCCGGCAGCAGCTCCAAGCTCGCTCTGCTTCTTGACGTAGACTTCGCAAAGAGCTGGAATATGTGCCACAATCTCAGGAGGGGTAACATCTTCGCCGACAATAACCAGGCGAGCCACACCGCGCTCGATGGCCTTGGTGGCCTCGTTGGTTCCCTTCTTTATTCTGCCTGTATCACGAGCCAGTTCCAGGGCCTCAAGAGACATGCTGGCCAGCTCTGCTGGAACATCAAACCTTACGAATATTGGTCTTGCCATAATTTAATCTCCTTCCGGGCAGCTTGCCCATCATCATTCATCGCAGTAGATCAGCCATTAGCTCCATATGTAAAAAGGTTGCGCTACGGCCCGAGAAGGGCCATCAGCACATTTTGCAGATTTTCCCGGGCCACAAGTCCGGATATTTTCATCTCGGAGCCAACAGTTGAATAGCTGAGATTGTTTTTCGTGGCGATTTCCCCCACCTTGCTGCCCACACTTGCCTGGGGCTGCAAATAGCGGGCAAACAGATCAAAGCCCTGCTCCTGGCTTTTGGCTATTTTTACGCCCAGATAAAATTCCTTGTATCCTCCGGAGAGGGGCATGCCACTACCGCCACTGCCTAGAGCCGCCACCTGCAAATCGGCTTGCTCATCACCGATTAGAGTGAAGCTCTCTGCGGACAGGCCTCCTGTGATCACATCTATTACCTGCCGCACAGAGTCCTGCGTCCCAAAGAGGGCCGGCTTTCCATACACGATTGCGAAATCGGTCCCTGCCGGAATCATCATGTAATCCTGATAGGGAATTACCAGGCCATTGTAGCCTACCAAGTAGGGCTTTATCCCGTGAAACTCCGTCCAGGTACCATTGAAATTGACATGAGCCAGCGTTTCAATCTTGGTGCTGTAAATCTGGTTTCCATAGCTCATGCCCAGGGACTGGGGCAGAGCTGCAATTGCGGCATCGGTCAGATTCTGCGATGCACTCAGGTTGATCCAGTATGCCATGACGGTGCTCTTTGGAGACATCTGCAATACATCCTTCAGTCCCTCAAAGTCCCATTCCACTAAGCGGCCCTGTACCCCAAAGGTCTGCAAAGAGTCATTGCCCGATGGCACAACGTTCTCGTTCTGGTTGCCGCCCATCATCACGAAACTTGCAAAGGCGGACAGTACCATGATAGCGCCTACAAAGATAGCAAAAGCCTTAGCCGTAGATTTCATCCGCACTTATGTCGCGAGACCAAATATTTAACGTTTCTCCGAGAAGCCTAGAGGTTCATCCTGGACATAGCTTCTTTTCAGGCGAAGAGCGATCTCTGCCCTCTCCAGTTCGCGACCAAGGTATCCGGCATGGTCCAGGCGGCTGACCAAACCCCTCTCGATGAGAGTATTGAGGATGTCGCGAGCATTCCTTCCCGCCACAGTTTCGCTGCCGTTTTGAGCCATAATCGATCCCTGGGTGAGAAATATCCGGAAGCTTCCGCAGCCGTCCGGCTCGTAATTGTAACCTTCTTTTGCCGGCAGGAACGTTTCGGGCATGGCTTCCTCCGGCAGGTGTCGCTTCTCCTTCAAGATGAGAAGGTCAAGGCCCAGGTCTTTGGGAGGCGCGCTGCGCTCTCGGGCCAGCAGCATCATTCTCGAAGCCATGGCAAGCTCGTGCACGCTTCCGGTCGCTTTGGCGCTGAACTCCGGTGTGAAGAGAATGGAGGCACGTATCTCTGCACCCAAGGCGGCCAAAAGGGCATTGACGCCCACGGTATCGGCGTCCAATAGCTCAGTAACATTGCCCGCTCCAAAAAAGAGAGGGATATGGGGATGATCCTGCGAGAAGAGCCTGTACCTTTGCAGGGAAACGGCCATTCCTTGCAGAGGCGGGTCGAGAACAGGATCTGCTATAACGGTTATTCCCATCTCCTTTGCCAAAGCCAGGTTCTCCTGCAGACTGATGGAACCGGGACCAGGAATGATCACGGCCGGCGTGCCCGCCCTGGCCACCGCCTCGCCCACCAGGGGAAGATTGCCGGCGTTTAAGCTGAGAATCAGATCGGCCCCGGCTTGCAAGCCTGCGAGGATCAACTCGCTCTTGATGGTATCAATACTCAGGGGTAGATTTGTGGCCTTTCGGGCGATTTGCAGCGCGGCTTTCACCTGATTTGGCTCGCCATCAAGGGGGAGGCCCAGGTCAATCATATCCGCGCCCTGCTCCTCATAGTAGCGGATCCTTTTCGTTAACGCCGCCGGGCTGCAGCGCGTGGCATCGACGATCTCAGCCAGAACCTTCATGCGAGAGCTGCCCCCAATCTTGACGCCCCTAATTCGGAGCGGCGCGTCGGCCCCGGCCTCCAGCCTCTCCACCTCGCCTTGAGACTGCTCTCTCATCTTTCCGCTCAAGAGCCGGCAAGCAGGAACGGTGCGGGAGAGCTCGATCTTCCCACCCGCAAGGTGATGCAGCACCTCCTTCAGGTCCGCCGCGTGCTTGGGCCCCAGGCGAATCTTGGCACCTAAGGCACGCTCCGCTTCCCGAAAATCAGCAGTTATGGTGCCGGGAATCAAGATGAGGTCGTAGCCGCGGGGCGCAGCCTCCAGCAACAGCTCGGGTGTGATGAAGGCGGCTACCTCTACATCGGCCACCAGCACATCCGCATCTTCTGCAAAAGATCTGACCTGGGCTTCTGCCAGTCTGCCCGTGACCAGGAGGACTTTCATGGTAGATGTCTTGTCAGTCTGATTGCTTAAATCAGTATCTTCCCGGTCAGGGTTATTCTTACCTCTTTGGTCTTGCCTTTTTGCAGCAGATGCAAAGCGCCAAGATCGGCCAGCCGGGCCACCTGGCGGGAGACGGTACTCTCCGAGACATTGAGGCGCTTTGCGATATCAGTAATAGTAGTAGGCTGATTCATGCTTACGTCCTCTAAAATCCTCTTTTGCCGGTCTTCCAGAACCGCAGTGATATTGGGCAGGGCGACCTCATGGAGGCTCCGATCGATATCGCTGTAGTTGGTGGTCTTAAAGATCTTCCCGGACGAGGAGAGACAGGCGATTGCAAAGGCCAGGAAGATCTCCCGCGGCCCGCCGGAGAGGTTGGCGATGATCTGGCCCTCCGCAGTCTCCAGAAGAGCTTTTAGAGAGACCACCATGCCCTCAAAATCCCGGTGATTGACACGGTGGATCTGCAGATCAATGGAGCTGTCGATTTGGCGGGAGAGGTCCCGGATGGCCTGCACCATCAGCTCGCCGCGCGTGTCCGGCTCCACTTCGGGACGGATGAGGATGATGCAATCTTTGCCCTCCACTCCGTATTTCACAATCAATGCTTTTCCTTTGTGACAATTGCATGATGCTGCAAATGGCCGGTCGGGCCCAGGGGCACGGGTGCGAGGGGGGCGTCGCCCCGGGAGAGGCTCAAGTGCTGGTGGGTATTGGTAGTAGTAGCTGGTGGGATCTCGTTTGCCTATCATGATTATATTCCGAGGTGCTAATTTTAACCAGGGGTTTACGAACTATCACCACCGCAGGCACAGAGGACGCACAGAGACGAATTTTGTACGGTTTGACATCTGTGTCTCTGCGGTTAATATTCGTAGCTGAATAATTAAACCCTGGTGATTTACGGAATAGAACCACAGAGTCGCAGAGCGCACAGAGGACGAACGAACGGAGACGACGATTATACTGGATTTTGGATCATAATGATTTTCCTTGCAGGTATTGGAGGGAAGAAGCTTTGCCCTGAAAGAAGTTCAAGTGCTTCATGATATTGGTAATGGTAGCTGCCTAAGATCAAGCTGGCCTTTCATGTATATATTCTGGGATGAGAATTTTAACCAGGGGTTTACGAACTATCACCACAGCAGGCACAGAGCGCACAAAGGACGCACAGAGACGAAGAGGTACTATTCTGGCGATGGGGATAACTGATCAGACGAAAAGCACATTCACCCCGCGTACAAAGATATTAAACCTGAAGAGTCCCTGAACCATCTGGCAAAGGGATTGCTAGAGGTTAGAGGTAATGCTGTGCAGCTTGTGATCAACAGCTATGGGGCATATCTTCGCAAGAGCGGGAACTGCTTTCTGGTAAAGAGAGAGGATAAAAGCTTCGAAGTGGCGGTGAGCAAAGTGAGCAGCATTTTAATTACAACGTCTGCATACCTCACCACCGATGCCATCAAGCTGGCCGTGGACAATAACATTGATATCGTTTTTCTCGATTCCTACGGTGATCCTTACGGCAGGGTATGGCATCCCAAGCTGGGCAGTACCACTTTGATTCGCAGAAGGCAACTGGAGATCTACGACACAACAGAAGGCCTGAATTTGGCGAAAGAGTGGGGGCAAAAGAAGCTGGACAACCAGATCGAGCTGCTAGCCAAATTGAGGAAGACCAGAGAGGAGAAGAGAGAGGAGCTGGATGGGTTCATCGAGGAGATCGAGCAGTCCAGAGAGCGGATGAAGAGGCTGCGGGGCCGCATCGACGCCCGGCGGCAGGACATGCTCGGCCTGGAGGGCAAGGCGGCGCGGGCCTATTTCGATGCTCTCTCCTCCATCATGCCTGAAAAGTACCATTTCGCAGGACGGAGCAGAAATCCGGCCAAGGACGAATTCAATGCTCTGCTCAACTACGGATACGGCGTTCTCTACTCCATGGTGGAAAAAGGCTGCATCATTGCGGGCCTTGATCCCTACGTGGGTTTTTTGCACACTGACTCTTACAACAAGATGTCGCTGGTCTTCGATATCATTGAGATGTTCCGCATTTACGTAGATGAGACGGTGGTCTATCTCTTCAGCAGGCGCATGATCAAGGACGAGTTCTTTGAGCCGCTGGAGCAGGGCATGGGCCTTTCCAAGGATGGCAAGGCAGCGCTCATCGAAGCGCTCAACAAGAGCTTCGAGGAGACAATCCTATACCGGGGCCGCAATATCAAGACCCGCAACACCATTCAAATGGAGTGCCACAGAATTGCCAACTCTCTTATCCGGCCCGGCCAGGAGCTGCCGGAGGACTTTGATCAGAATATCCTGGAGCTGGAGGAGGAAGTGGGAGGTGAATGTGGGGCCTGCGAGACAGGCAGATTGTGATGAAAATTGTGAGAGAATAGGGTCCGGTTTCACGCGAAGGCGCGAAGCCGCGAAGTTCCGATTAGAGAAAGACAATTCTTGCCACATCCTGATCCACTACCAAAGCGATATGGGCGAGACAGATCCGAAATAATAATAGTAATAATCGAGGTTTTTGATGCTGGTCTGGGTCATTTACGACATCTCCGAGAACCGAATCCGAAGCCGGGTGGCGAAGCTGTGCAAGAACTACGGCCTGTTCCGGGTGCAGAAGAGCGCCTTTCTGGGCGATCTGAACCGGAATCAGTCCGACTCCCTGGCCCTGGAGTGCGAGGCAGTCGTCGAAGAATCGGATTCAGTCTACGTCTTTCCCATGTGCGAGGACTGCTTTGACAAGATCAAGCTGATCGGAGCGGGGTTCGACCGAGAGCTGGTGGCCGGCATGATGTTAACCAAGGTGTTCTGAGGGCAAAATGAAGATCGAAACTGAGATGGCAGCCAGGCGCGGGCAGGCGCAGGGGAGAGCGCGCCCGTGCCCGCGCCGGAGATTTTCATCATTTCAAATCCTTTTGGCCAAAATCGCACTCTAGAAACTTATTTATTCCATTTAGCAGATCTTGCATCTAGCCGTAGGAATTTAAGGAGAAGAAAGGTTGCCATATGAGATTACAATAAAAAAGAGAGCGAATAAGGTTTTAAATAAATTCGATCACCTGAACCACGAGGCGGCAGTTAGTATATCGGATCGCATAAAAGAATTAAGCATAGACCCATATACACCTCGCCCAATGATGGATATCTCACCGATAGCGGGATCTAATCCGCGCAAATATCGCATCCGAATAGGAGCACAAACAAGAATAGAATATACGGTAGATGACCTCGCGCACATTGTTGATGTGGAAGATATAATAATAACCAAGAGGAGAAATACAGACTATAGAATTTGATTATATTCTACAAAAATCCATTTGTCTAAAGGATTAAATAGATAGAAAGCAGATGCATGACCAGGAGATTAAATGGCAGTTGAAATTATGCGGGAAAGGCATATCGTCACGGATAAAGGGGCTTACTTAGATGCCGTCATAGACCAATTGAGCGATGGCGACTTAGAGTGGCTAAATGAAGATTGCCCGGACGAAGAGAACAAGTCTGTCCCTTTTAAGCCGCTTATCTAGTAGTAATATTTTTCGGAAAGATTGCTGAGAGGATCTGGGGGATCGGCTATCCTGAATAGAGAGGACTAATCTGAGAGAGATCTTCTCGCTCCATAATTTTGCATACGCAAGACTTAAGGTAGCGAAGCTCTGTAAGAGATACGGCAGGTTCCGGGTGCAGAAGAGCGCCTTTCTGGGCGATCTGAACCGCAATCAGTCCGACTCTCTGGCCCTGGAGTGCGAGGCAGTCGTCGAAGAATCGGATTCCGTTTACGTCTTTCCCATGTGCGAGGACTGCTTTGATAAGATCAAGCTGATCGGAACGGGATTCGATCGAGAGCTGGTGGCGGGCATGATGTTAACCAAGGTGTTCTGAGGGCAAAATGGAGACGGAAACTGAGACAGAGGCCGCGCGCGGGCAGGCGCAGGAGGGCGCAGGGGAGAGCGCGCCCGTGCCTGCGCAGGAGATTTTCATCACGGTATCCGATGCCCTGGAGTATCTGTTCTGCCCCAGGTTCATATTCTTCGAACGATGCCTGATGATACCTGAGCACCAGGAGAAAAGGTACAAGGTCTTGAAGGGCAGGGAGCTACACGAAGTTCGCGAGAAGGTGAACCGAGATTACGTGAGAAAGAAGCTGAACTGCACGAAGAAAGAGATCTCGGTTTATCTGACTTCGCACAAGTACCACTTCAAGGGAGAGGTGGACGAGGTTCTCTTTCTGGAGGATGGAACGGCCGCGCCTCTGGATTACAAGTACGCAGAGTTCAAGAACACTATTTACAAGACGCACAAGTTCCAGGCGGCTCTTTACGGCATACTCATCATGGAGCACTTCGGCGTGGATGTGAAGCGGGGCTTCGTCTGCTACACCAGGAGCAACAATTATGTGGCGGAAATAGACTTCCGGCAAAAAGATTATGAGAAGGCAAAGGAGATTGTGCGCGAGATACTGATGATAATTCAGAGGGGATATTTTCCCGATGGGACGAAGCAGAAGGCCAGGTGCGTGGACTGCACGTACAGGAATATATGCCTGTAAAATATTGAGGAAAAGCAAAAAGAACGAAGTGGTTTGATGCTAGAAGCGATAAGAAATCTGGGCATCCTGAAAATGATTGATGCATTTCAGGAAATTAAATTTGATCCTAGTGCCTTAGATTCAGTTGAATCCTTTTTGGAAGAGAGAAAGAGGGCTATTGAAAGTGGTGACTATGCAAAACTTCAGTTTGAACCTATAACCTCTGATCGAATAGGAATATTTGCTATTGATGAAGTTGGAAGGATAAAATTCCAAGAAGAAAACGTCACAGAAGATAGTTGGAAATATTTATTCCTAAAGACGGCATCACAAGGAACATACATAACGCCTACTTGGAAAGAAAGCCAAAGTAAACTTAAAAAAACAGTCGAAAAATATATTGAAGAGGCTAAGCATAATGATGCCGATTGGCTGCAAAAAACGGTAAGGATATTTACCGCAAAAGATATAGAAATCGGAGAATTGGACAAAAATGGAAACTTAGATAAGAAATCTTTTTTTGAGGTTATAGATTGGTCAAAAAAGAATAAAAAGTTAAAAGTTTTTTCAGTAAGGATTAATGGCGAATATAATTCTCAAATCAAAGAGCTCCTAGATTTTGCTTTAACAAATAAACCAAAAATGATCTTTCAGACTGATAAAGCTAAATCATTCAATTCTCCCGGTATTAAATGCATTTTATGCAACTGTGAGGGCGAATTGTATCCTAATGTACTTTCTGGCGCAGGCATAAATATTGCAAACGTGGATAAACCAGTGTTCTTTCCGGACGTCTCCATAGAAAACTCAAACAAAGCGTTTCCAATATGTGCATCATGTGCAGAAGCTTTGTATGCTGCAAAATTTCACGTATTTAGTAGCTCTTCAAAACTTCGTCAAAATATTGCAGGATATCAGACTCTAATTATTCCTCATTTAATTAAAGGTAATAATATACAAGAGGGATTGGAAATTGTCAAAACCCAACTAGAGCTTTTAAAGAAGGATCTAGTCGGCGCCGAAAGGACAGAAAAAGATATTATGATTGATTTATCTGAAAATGAGGGCATAGCTACAGTTACATTCTTAATGGGTGACGTGGCAGGTCAGAGCATAGAAAATATACGAAAGGTCATTCCAGATGTTGTCCCATCGAGACTCTCTAAAATTGGGTGGGCTATTGGCGAGACAAATTTAGCGAATGATGAGTATTCAATAAGTCATCCTTGGAAGCTTAATCTACCACCACTTAATGGGAATCTTCGCATAATACAAGACGCACTGGGGATGCCCAAATATATGAAGCCTCCTAAAGGCAAAAGGAACCCATATAAAGCATCATTTGTTAATAGCTTAGATATCCTAAATGCAATCTTCCTTAAAAGAGCCTATCCATTGAAAGATTTATTAGCTGAGTTTTCATCGAAATTGTCTTATGATTTTTTAGGGGCTCCGAAAGACGAAGAGAAAATATATTCTATCAGAAATAATATAGCTAAAATGATTTATTTACTCTTATTTTTAGAGAAGTTGGATGTGATCGGTATGAATTCCGGAAATAATTTCGTGAATAAGTATCTTGAAAAGCATGAAGGCTTAGGACCATTGAACGACTTCCTAAGCAATAAAGCCAGAGGCTTGGATACAAAAGAAAAAGAATACGCATTTTTATTGGGATTACTTCTCGGAAAATTAGTAAGCATTCAGCTTGCAAAGCAAATCTCGGCCAATGCTTTGAAATGGCTGAACGGGCTCCAGATAAGCCAAAATGATTTGATGGAAATATTTGTGAAGACCTCGAGAAAGCTGGACGACTATAGTGCGCCAAAAAGTGCATGGTCGGGAGAGATGCGAGGTGTAGCTGAGGCAATTGGAGCACTTGGCTCGGATATTGATAAATGGGATATAGATCGGAAAGAAATAGCCTACTACTTATGTTTAGGACAGAGCCTATCAGGATATTATCTCCCAAGCAAAGGCAAAGAGGATCAATCTAAAAGGAGTGATTAAAATGACTGATGAAAATACACAAGAACTAGATTCTGCAAAACAATTCGCGGAAACTGATGAAAAAATTAGTATAGAAAATAGAAATGAATTCCTCTTCATGTATGATATAAAAAATGGTAATCCCAATGGTGATCCCGATGAGAACAGACCACGTATCGATGACGTTACTAAACATTGCTATGTCACTGATGTAAGATTAAAAAGATTCATAAGAGATTATTTAATACAAACGAAAGGTGAAGATTACATCCTGGTAACAAAACTAGGTTCCAAAACTGTAAATCTCACCGACCGAGTTCGAGATCGGCTGGAAAAAAATAACTTAGATGGTAAAGATCTAATGAAGTTCCTGTTAACCAATTTTATAGATCTAAGGATGTTTGGAAGTCCTCTTGCTTTTAAAGGTGCACCAGATGCCTGGGGCGAGACAGGCAAGGTTACAGGTCCAATTCAGATCAACTTTGGCGAAACACTGAACAAAGTAGAAGAAGTAACGTTCCATGGAACGAGCATATTTAGGTCAAAAGGAGAGACAGAGGACTCTGAACAGAAAATGGGGACATTCACAACATATTACGCTATTCCTTATGGGCTTATTGGATTTCATGGGATTGCTAATGAGAATGCTGCTATTACAACAGGGCTAACGGAAGATGATCTCAGTAAGTTCAAAATTGCACTTTGGAAAGGCATTAGAGAAACCACGTCTGCTCATACTCGCACTAAGCGAGACCAACTGCCAAGAATGCTTCTAAATATAGTTTATAAATATCGGATCAAAGTAAATGAGAATGGCGTGGAAAAGGAAATCCCTACGGAATATCATATTGGTGGATTGGAAGAAAAGGTCACATTGAAGCCAACGCCAGATGTAAAAGAAGAAATAAATATCCGGAAGATCGGAGATTATACTCTTGATTTCACCAAATTGATTGAAGCTATAAAAAGAGCTAAAGATAAGATAGAACGTATAGAATATTGCTTATCACCAGAGTTCGAAAAGCTCTACTGTGTGGATTTGTTCTCCAATTTAAAGGCAGAAATTGGAGCGGAGAAAGTTGTAAACCTAGATATCGATAGGCTTGGTTAAGAGAGGGATTGATATGGATTCCATCCCTATAGTTTCTTTTCGATACTCTGGAAAATATGGTCATTTTAGAAAGCCATATAGCAATGTGTCATCGTTTTCTTATCCTTTTCCACCAAGGACAGCAATAGCAGGATTATTGGGAGCAATTCTTGGCATTCCAAAGGGAGAAATTGCTGATAAATTCGACAAAAATAATTTAAAAGCAGCAGTTGAAATAGAAGAAAGTACAAAAACAATTACTCATGTAACAAATCTTAGGCAAGATGGTTCTGGTGGAGTGGACTATTCGATTAAGCGTCCGAAAAAGAATTGGAAGCCAGCTAAATTGAAAAACACTCCTGAGTGGAACAAAGCAACACAGATACCAATGGAACTCTTAAGGAATCCATCGTTCCTACTATATATCAATCTAAAATATGATATGGATGAATTAACCTATAGAATAAAAAATAAGAGATATTTTTATACACCTGCAATAGGATTGTCGGAATTTCTTGCAGAATTAGAATACATTTCATGCGGATCAGCTGAACCTTTGAGCCCAGGAGATTATGAGGTATCCACAGTTATATCCAAAGAGGAATGTTCTTTACAATTTGAACTCCTGAAGCCCGATGATGGGCATCAGATCCAAGAGGTTAAAGCTCCCTATAGCGCGACTTCCGATAGGATATTTACACTTAAATATTACTTATTGAATATGTTTCCCAAACCGTTACCTGTCAGAATGAATATCGCTCCGTATAAATTTAAGGATAAAATTATTACATTTCTTTAAGAGTGATGACTATGGAATACCAACTTGTCTCGCATTCATTAAATAAAACCTTGAAATTAAAGGATCACATAGATCAAGTTGTACGAGCTGCAAGCTCTCTAATATCTCAAAAGTCGCTAAATTTTAATGGGTTATCTACACAACAAATAGAGGAACTTTGTATATTAGTTGCAGCATGTCATGATTTTGGGAAAAGTACAACATTCTTCCAAGAATATATAAATAGCATAGCAGAGAATAAAGATTTTAACGGAACTGCTAAAGAAAAAACACATTCTCTTATTTCAGCCTTTTTTGGATGCTATATGACACAAAAATGGCTCCTAAAAAATCAATTGGAAGATCATTGGAGATCCTTTTTACCGTTCGCAATTTACCTGGCAATAGAGGGGCATCATGGGACATATAAAAGCATAGATGAAGTATTGAAGGGCATTAGTGAAAATTATAGTTTGTTGGAAAAGCAAATCAAAAGCGTTAAGCCTGAAATATTCAATTATGAGTTCAATGATATCAATTTTTCAGAAGCGGTAGATTTTGATATCAACAAAATAGAGTCTATATCAAGTAAATTTAGAAAATTGCACCGAGAATATGGGAAAATACCTAAAGGATACGACAAAGATAAATGGTTAGATATCCAGATAGAGCATAGGCTTTTAGCGTTATTATTATATTCTATACTATTAGAGGCAGATAAGGCGTATCTAGCATCAGACAATGTTGATCAATATGAAAGAACCTCAATCCAAATTCCAGATAACCTCGTAGATGAACATCTAAAAAAATTAAAAGGTGGTAAGTCGATAGATGATGAAAGAAATAGAGCTTATAGGGAGACAATTCGAGATGTTAGCCAATTTCCGCTAAATCAACGACTTCACTCTATTACCCTACCAACAGGTTTAGGAAAGACCTTGTTATCTGCGTCATGGGCACTAAAACTTAGAAATAGAATTCAAAAAGAAAAAGGATTCTCTCCAAAGATAATCATATCACTCCCATTTCTCTCCATCATCGAGCAAACCGACGAAATTTATAAAAACATTTTAGGCGAACTATATAGTCAATACGAGGATAGATTGTACATTCCAACCTATTCCATAGCTGATTTCAAATATCGCGATGGCGTTGACGATACAGAACGAAGCGACAACTCCGTAGATTTTTTCTTGAATATTTGGAATGCTGAAATAATCGTTTCAACTTTTGATCAGCTACTTTACTCTGTATTCTCCCTAAGATCCAAGCCGCTTATGAGATTCCATAATCTTTTCAACTCCATAATTATATTTGATGAGGTCCAGGCGTTACCTTCAGAACTTTGGAAACCTTTCGAAAGGTTCTTTAGAATATTGTCTGTGGTAGGGAACACGCATATCCTATTAATGTCGGCAACACAACCAGGATTCTTGCCTGATGCGATAGAAAGAGTTCCGGATTGCAGAGGGTATTTTGAAAATCGTAGAAGAGTTAAACTACATATAAACCCAGAGAAAAAGCAATTTCAGTCCTTTTTAGAAGAATTGCCAGAATTTTTGGATAAACATGCAGATAAATCGATGATGATAGTATTAAACACGAGAGAGACCAGCAAATTAGTATATAAAAAGATAAATGAGATACGCCATACATTATATTTATCGTCTCTTGTTGTGCCTTCCCAGCGTAGCGACCGTATACTAAGGATAAAAAGGGCTATCGACAATGAAGAAAAACCTCTGATTGTGACAACTCAATGCGTTGAAGCAGGAGTTGACATCGATGTAGATTACATCGTGCGAGATTGGGCACCTGTAGATTCCATTTTTCAAATATGCGGTAGATGTAATCGCAATGGTAAAAAGGATATCGGTCATGTAGAAATTGTTAGGCTAGAGTCAGATAAAGGAAAAGCCTTTTCTGAAATGATTTACGACAGCATTGCATTGGATTCAACAGCCCGCAGTTTAAGTAGTGTAGGTCTTGAGATAGAAGAAAGACTATTTTTTGATCTCGGATATAAATATTTTGAGTCGATGAGGGCAAATTTGGGGCAATCCATGAAAATTGTAAACGCTTATGCTAACTATACTCATAAGTATGTGGAGATGGGAAAAGAGGAAGTTGTAGATATAAAGAAATTGTTACGAGGAGATGATTATCAAGAACAATTTATAGTATCCTCTTTAGATGAAAGGTTAAAAGAAGAACTTCAAAAAGCGATAGCTATAGAAGATAGATGGCAAAGACGTTACGCAATAAAAAGGCTCAGAAAACGAATCGCAGCTAATTCTGTTAGTATGCAATTTAGAAGTTGGATGCCCGTTAGACCTGATGATTTAACAATCGATCAAATTAAAAAATTTAGAATTTTGGACGAGCAATTTTATGACAAAGAAGGTGTGGGGCTGGATGTCGATCCAAAGAATTCTGTCAGCGGAAGTCTGGTATTCTAACTGAGGACACCATGTTACTCAAAATCCTCCGCCTCACCCCGCCCTCGCACGCGTCCATGCGCGGGGAGCCCACAAAGCCGCAAGATCAAATACAGTATCAAATATCAATACAGGATAGGAGACTACTATGATGAAGACATTGCGCTATAAAATTATGCTCCGAAAAGAGGAAGATGGAACTTACACGGTGATTGTGCCTTCACTACCTGGTTGCCTGACCTTCGGGCGAACAGTTGAAGAGGCATTAGCGATGGCAAAAGAGGCCATTGAGGGCTTTATAGCCTGCATGATCGCCCGAGGCGAAGAAGTGCCGATAGAATCCGATGATTCGATGATATGCACTGTTGCAGTCGAGGCTAATGCTTAAATTTTTAAGCAACTTGAAAGCATGTTCCTGATTGGCATGGCTAAACTACCCTGCATCCCGCCGGAAAAGCTGGCTAGAATACTTGAGAAATGTGGTTTTGAGCTGGAGAGAATCAGCGGCAGCCATCATTTTTACCACAACCCTGAAACCAAAAAGTCAACGGTGGTTCCATTTCATAGTTATGATGTTCCCAAAGGGTTGTTGAATGAGATTCTAAAAGAGGCGGGGATTAGTCGTGAAGAGTTCTTCGATAAGAAAGGATAGCCATGATTCTAAAAATCCTCCGCCTCACCCTGCACTCGGACGCGCCCATGCACGGGGACGCATCGAAGCTACGCGGCTTCTTTGCCACCAGTTTCAACGAGCATGCGTTGTTGCACCAGCATGTCACAGACAAGCTGATCTACAAATATCCTCTCATCCAGTACAAGATGCTGGAGGGCACCCCCCTGGTCCTGGGCATCAACGAGGGGGCAGATGTCCTGAAAGAGATCTATGATAAATTCGATGAGATAAAATTGGGCGAGAGCAAGTATCGCATCATGGAGCGCGGCATTACCCTGAAGAGTGAGGAGTTCGGCTGCTCGGAAGATATCCACAGCTACAGTTTTGCCTCTCCCTGGTTGGCTCTGAGCCAGGACAACTACCCCAAATACATAAATGCCAACCGAGAGGAAAAAAGGGATCTGCTGAGAAGAATAATGGTAGGCAACCTCCTCTCCGCTTCCAAGGGGCTGGGCTACGTGGCTAAAGAGCACATTCGGCTGGAGGTGGGCCGGATGCAGGATGAGATCTGCCTGCTGAAGGGGACGAAGGTGACGGGGATAAGAGGAGAGTTCACCACAACTTTTGCCATCCCGGATTTCCTGGGACTGGGCAAGTCTGTCTCCAGAGGTTACGGGGCGGTTGTTGGACTGAAGCTTCCGGAAAACAAAGGTTAAGACTTTGTCTCTTCAACAATATCGCCCTTCATTTGTACCTGACTTTCACATCCTCGATGGAATAGACATCTGGTTCATCCTCAATAAGTTTAGCTATTGTATGCCCTGAGAGCTTAGTGAAGGTCTCCGCCATCTTCTTTTCATCTTCATCAGTACCGTCATCTGTGAAGGAAACCTTACGCCGGGAGTATTTCTCCGAATTTGAACTCTCGCACATTGAGCATGTCTTATGGATGCCTATTCATAAAAACCTATTTCTACTAGATGGGATATTTAGACATAGGAAATCAGTTTGCAAAGGTTACAGCGCAACTGCAAAACGGAAATTGAGCTGCGTCATCTGTTTTTGGGCCAGGAGGCCTATTTTTGGGCCCACCTGCCGGAATGAATTTATAAGCCCTCTAATAAATACCACTCATGCTTTGAGGAGGGTGGGAAAAGGCCGGTTTGACACTGAGAAACAAGGAAACGGACGAAAAAAAGCCGCTCTCCGAGGGCGAGTTCCACAAAAACAAGGATTGAAACATCCTGGTGGCGCGCCGGTGGGGGGCATCTCGATACTCCGAGGGCGAGTTCCACAAAAACAAGGATTGAAACATTCACTGGAACCTTTTCAATTAGTTTTAGCAGATACTCCGAGGGCGAGTTCCACAAAAACAAGGATTGAAACATCCTGGTGGCGCGCCGGTGGGGGGCATCTCGATAGACTCCGAGGGCGAGTTCCACAAAAACAAGGATTGAAACGTGGAGATGGCAGGACAGACTTCGAGCAATCGCGAGTTCCACAAAAACAAGGATTGAAACGGCCAAGACAGAGAACGAAGCTAGGCGCCGGCTGGCCTCCGAGGGCGAGTTCCACAAAAACAAGGATTGAAACACAGCAAAAGCGCGCCGGGCCATTCAAGCCAGGATGCTCCGAGGGCGAGTTCCACAAAAACAAGGATTGAAACCTGACATCGGCAGCGAGCGCGGTGCCGATTTCAGGCTCCGAGGGCGAGTTCCACAAAAACAAGGATTGAAACATTTCTGAAGAAAACGTCATGATTCTTGGCGTTTTCCTCCGAGGGCGAGTTCCACAAAAACAAGGATTGAAACCCCAAAATCCAGGGCAGCCACTATCGAATGCAATCTCCGAGGGCGAGTTCCACAAAAACAAGGATTGAAACGTGCGTTGACTTGAATGGGTGAGGTGTAAAACTTTACCTCCGAGGGCGAGTTCCACAAAAACAAGGATTGAAACGCAAGCTTGCCTCAGATTCGATCACCGATGGCGTGACTCCGAGGGCGAGTTCCACAAAAACAAGGATTGAAACCGTTCGAGGATTCTTCGTAACCATTAGGGCCTTGACCTCCCCCTCGCTCCGAGGGCGAGTTCCACAAAAACAAGGATTGAAACATCCACTCAGGTCAACATTGAGCGGCGGCCACAGTCTCCGAGGGCGAGTTCCACAAAAACAAGGATTGAAACCATCTATAAACCAAATATATCCAGCATAATCGGCTAATCTCCGAGGGCGAGTTCCACAAAAACAAGGATTGAAACGGATTGATTCTATGTGCCTTCTGAAGATGAGATCGACTCCGAGGGCGAGTTCCACAAAAACAAGGATTGAAACCAGCGAATCCGGGCGCTGGAGGAGAAAGGCAAGCCGCCTCCGAGGGCGAGTTCCACAAAAACAAGGATTGAAACTCTTCTGTATTTCTTGAACAAAGATCATCTCAAACTCCGAGGGCGAGTTCCACAAAAACAAGGATTGAAACTCGGGGGCCATCATCGGAAAGAACGCGGAAACGAGGCTCCGAGGGCGAGTTCCACAAAAACAAGGATTGAAACTCCTAACAGACAAGATCATCGAGCTGAGGGATAGCTCTCCGAGGGCGAGTTCCACAAAAACAAGGATTGAAACCCATTTAATGGAAAATTTACGTACCAAGGGAGGGAAACTGTCAGAGACATTCATTCAAACTCCGAGGGCGAGTTCCACAAAAACAAGGATTGAAACCAGCGCCACCACATCCCGCAAGCTCGGCGGCTTCCATCTCCGAGGGCGAGTTCCACAAAAACAAGGATTGAAACTGGCTTCAGCTAGAACAGTGTCTTTGGGCATTTGGGCTCCGAGGGCGAGTTCCACAAAAACAAGGATTGAAACATCAGGCAGTTGGGCGTTGCTCAGTCGACGGCGCGAACTCCGAGGGCGAGTTCCACAAAAACAAGGATTGAAACCAGGAGTTGCCACGTCGTTGGCCGAAAGTCGAGAACCTCCGAGGGCGAGTTCCACAAAAACAAGGATTGAAACAAGACTGATAGTGAATTTACTGCGTCTATAGATCCCTCCGAGGGCGAGTTCCACAAAAACAAGGATTGAAACCTACTATTGCTTCACCCGTTACTACAATTCCTAAACTCCGAGGGCGAGTTCCACAAAAACAAGGATTGAAACGCACATGAGCCCAGGCAGGGGCTCACACGTGACGGATGGAAAACCACATATTGTTATCCGTTCACGTTAAGCCGGATATGGGCAGTGAAGGCCGACAAGTTTATGGGACGCTCGATCCCGTG
>JAPKXZ010000053.1 GCA_026394555.1 Methanothrix sp. | reverse complement strand
TGGCCACAAAGGAATACAAAGTGCCGTTTCGTCAAGGTTCTTGGGTGCAACCTGGCAAATGTGCCAGGTTCATTTCAGCCGCGCGGTGCTGAATAATATTCCAAATAAGGACAAAGAAGTGGTAGCAGAGAAACTCAGACAAGGCATTGATCGGTTTAGTCAGGACATCTGGAACCACCGGGCGTTCCCAAAAGAGCATTGGAAGAAGATTAGAACCACCAACGGGCTGGAACGGATCAACAAGGAACTCAAGAGGAGAAGTAGAGTAGTCGGTGCATTCCCGAATGATGGAGCGCTTCTCAGGCTTGGCGTTACCATTCTCATGGATATCAACGAGGAATGGCTGACTGGTAGAAAGTAGTTATCTATGATCGTGGAGTGAATGGGTGTGGATAGGGGGCCAGCTATTTTACAAAAAACTCGGCACGCTACCCACGCCAACCTTAATAAAGAAGCCTTCCAAGCATCTGGCGTGGTATAACATGTCATTTCAGATCGAGAAAATTCATGCTCGTGAGATCCTTGACTCACGAGGAAACCCGACTATAGAGGTCGATGTTTACACCTGCTGCGGTTTCGGGCGCGCGGCTGTGCCCTCCGGCGCATCCACGGGCACGCACGAGGCTTTGGAGCTACGCGATGGAGGAGACAGATATGGCGGCAAGGGCGTCCTCAAGGCGGTCAAGAATGTCAATGAGGTTATAGCTCCCGAGATGCTGGGCATGAATGCCTCAGCTCAAAGGGAGATCGACGATTTCATGATCGAGATGGACGGCACGCCCAATAAGTCCAATCTGGGTGCCAATGCCATTCTAGGCGTCTCTATCGCCGTGGCCAAAGCGGCCGCATCTTCCGCGGAGATGCCGCTCTACAAATACCTGGGCGGAGTGAATACCTCTCGCCTGCCCATTCCTTCCTTTAACGTCCTCAACGGAGGTCAGCATGCCGGCAATGAGCTCTCCATCCAGGAGTTCATGATTGAGCCCACCGGGGCCAGGACATTTTCCGAGGGCCTACGCATGGCTGTTGAGACCTATCATGCTCTGGGCAAGATTTTAAAGGGCAAGTATGGTGTGGGCGCAACCAACGTCGGCTACGAGGGTGGCTATGCACCGCCGCTGGTGAGAACCCGCGATGCCCTGGACTCCATAATGAGCGCTCTTGATGTCAGCGGCTATGGCGATGAGATCAAGATCGGCCTGGACTCGGCAGCCTCCAGCTTCTACATGGAAGGCGGCTACTCTGTGGATGGAAATCGGCTCTCGCCCGGAGAGCTGATCGATTACTATGTCGATCTGGTCAAGACCTACCCCATTATCTTGCTGGAAGACCCCTTCGAGGAGGAGGCGTATGACAGCTTTGCCGAGCTTACAGCGAAGTTGCCGGGCACGATAATAGTAGGAGACGACCTTTATGTCACCAACATAAAGCGCCTGAAGAAGGGCATAGAGATGCGTGCCGGCAATGCCCTGCTGCTCAAGCTCAACCAGATCGGATCCGTTTCCGAGGCCTTTGATGCGGCACGCATGGCCTTCCGGGCGGGCTGGAAGGTCATGGCCTCCCATCGTTCGGCAGAGACCGAGGACTCGGCTCTTGCCGATGTGGCTGTAGCCCTGGGCTGCGAGCTGCTCAAGACCGGTGCGCCGGCCCGTTCTGAGAGGACGGCCAAGTACAACCAGCTTCTCCGAATACAGGAGCAGCTGGACGAGGCGGCGGAATACGCCGCCATTTAGTTTTTTTTTTGGTTCTAATCATCTAAAATTTTAAAATAGGGTGCCCTTTGGCTCTTTGACCAGAGTCACAGGCCTTCCCGAGAGCTGGGCCAGCAGCCATGGATCTACATTTAAGCTATTCTGGGATGGAAATTCGCTTGAACCCGTTCGATTTATAATGATCGGATTGTAGTCCGAATAGCTATTGGGATAGTACCATTGAGGTTCAGTTCCCGGTGGGTAGAGGGTGCCGTTATGAAGCCCGAATCCCTTGGGCGCACTGCCCCAGTTCCATAGGCCGCTGGCAATTTCCAGGGTACTTACCGGCTTGGTCCCGTAATTCTCCAGCCATGAAGTACCAAAGTTTTCACCTACACTTTGAAATCCACAAGATAGTGGTATGCATATCAAGCTGATGCATATGCAGATAATTGCGACCAATAAAGCTCTCATCTAATCTCCTCAAAATCCATGATTCGCTCTTAGGATCGCGATCGTCTTTTCCATCTTAGGATCATAATTGGGAGGCAATGGTGCCTTAGGGGGCTTGGAACCCCAATCGGAGAGATTCTTTGAGGCATTTGTCAGATTTTGCAGCAATAGGTTCCCATCGTCTCCGCCAAGATGCAGGGCAGAAGCGTTCTCTGAGAGGTTGAACGATGAATTGATCGTTGAATTATTCGTCAATCCGCCTAAGATCAGACTTCCATCTCTGCCTCCCAGGTTGACTAATGGTTTGCTTTGCGCAAAAAAAACAATAGCTATCAGTACCACTATAACCAATATCATACGTTTCATTCCATTCTCCAAATCAGTCATCTGTGCCGTGGCATAAATATGCTGTGCTATTTCTCAATAGACCTCGCCAAAGACCTCAAAGTATGCCTGTTCATGTTTGCAGGCCGGACACTCCTCCGGAGCAGCATTTCCCTCATGTAGATATCCGCAATTGCGGCATCTCCAGACTACCTTGTCGTCTCTCTTGAAGACTGCGCCCCCCTCGATATTCTTTTTCAGGGAGAGGTACCTTCTTTCATGCCCTTTTTCGGCGGCGGCTATGTTGAGGAAGGTTGTAGCAATCTCTGGAAAGCCCTCAGACTTGGCTGTCTCTGCAAAGGATGGATACATTTCTGCGTATTCATATCGCTCGCCTTCTGCTGCCCCCTTTAGATTTGCAATAGTATCTGCAATGACTCCTGCGGGAAAACGTGCGAAAACTTCTGCTTCTCCGCCTTCCAGCAGCTTGAAAAGCACTTTTGCGTGCTCTTTTTCATTGTCGGCTGTGTCCAGGAATATAGCAGCAATCTGCTCATAGCCCTCTTTTTTTGCCTGAGAGGCAAAGAATGAATATCTATTTCGGGCCTGTGATTCACCGGCAAATGCTGTCATCAGATTTTTCTCGGTCTTGGTGCCTTTAAGGCTCTTCATTATTGCATCACCTGGAATTTTGATCGCATTTCATATCATGTTGCATTTAGATAAACCTATGGACAAAACCTCTGGCCCCCAATGATCCGCTGGCAGCGATTGCTTTTGTCTCCCCCATAATTTGGCTCAAAATGGCGACTTCGGGCCGTAATCTTTTTAACCGTTTCCGTGGCTCAGAATGCGAAGCTGAAGCGCGAGGCCAAAAGCTGCAGTATCACAGCGCCCATGAGCAGGTTTTTCATGTTAGACGGATGGATTAGAAGAAGGATTGTCTGGTACCTAAAGAATAGCCAGGTTTTGGCGTGGCGGGTTAAGAGGTGCGGAGAGTGTGTCCGATGCGGCAGATGCTGTGAGCTGTGCCTCGCCCACGATGCCAAAAATAAGCGCTGTAGGGTATACGGTATTCGGCCCAGCATATGCAAGGCCTTCCCGCTGACGCCCGAGGATATAAATAATATTCAAACCTGCGGATTCTATTTTAAGAAATGATCTTTTTGCTTGAACCATTCGATCGTCTCTAAGAGAGCCTCTTCGAGATCATATTTGGGAATATAGCCCATCCCTTTCGCCTGGTTGATATCGGCCAGCGAGTGCTTGATGTCTCCTGCCCGGGCGGATTCATATCTGGGCCGGACCTCTTTTGCCAGGATCTTGCCGATCACCTTTACCAGGGTATTCAGGCTGATGCTCTTTGCACAAGCGATGTTATAAACGGCGGGCGGAGCCCGGCTGGCGAGAATATTCGCGAAGACTACATCATTAACGTAGACAAAGTCGCGAGTCTGCTCTCCGTCTCCGTAGATCACAGGCTGTTCATCACTCTGGAGAGCGGAGATGAACCTGGATATCACTCCCGAATATTCGGATGAGGGGTCTTGTTTGGGGCCAAAGACATTGAAATAGCGCAGGGATACGGTCTTCAGGCCGTACAGTTCCTGGAAGACGCGGGCATAGTGCTCGGCGGCAAGCTTGGAGACGGCATAGGGCGACATTGGCTCGGGCAGCATATCCTCCTTTTTGGGAAGCTCTAGTGAGCTGCCGTAGACTGCCGCCGAGGAGGCCTGCACCACGCGGCGCACTCCTGCATCTCTGGCTGCGATCAGCACATTAAGAGTCCCATCGATGCCAACGGTATTAGTGTGCGCGGGATCTTCCACGCTCTTTTTGACCGAGGCTATGGCCGCCTGATGAAAGACACAAGTAGCGCCGGCAAAGGCCTCCTTTAGCAGCAGCAGATCGGTTAAGTCTCCCTTTAGGAATGCCACATCCAGGCCGGCCAGGTTTTCCATCTTGCCGGTGGAGAGATCATCGATGACAAGCACATCATTATCTTTTGAGAGATATTCGGCCAGGTTGGAGCCTATGAAACCCGCGCCACCGGTTATAACGAACTTCTCCGACATATTGATTCAATCCAATCGCTCCAGCACATAAAGGGCTCGCCCTGCGAAAAGGCATTATATTTATATCAAATGTATGCATAAGTATTTCCTATATGGCTAAAGTCCTGGGCAACATGGGCAAAGCGAAGAAAAAACCCATTGTGTCTCGCGAAAATTCGCGAATAAGCGGTGATGACCTGATAGATATGAAGCTTCATGCCGCCCAGGAGATCCTGGCTGAGGTCTTTGGCATCACAGTTGTCGATGCGGAGGAGATGATAAAACAGAGAAGCAAAGAGAGAATGATCTGGCCGGAGAGATTTCAAACCGATAGATAATATATCAGTGCAAGCAGTATTCAGTCCTGATGGGAATGCTGGCAAAGTTGATAAAAACCGTTATTAGCGCCGTTCTGCTCAACAAAGCGGTCAGAGGTGCCTTAATAGTCACGCTGGTCAAATTGGTGAAATGGACCCTCCGGCCATCGACAAGGTCAAGGATAATGGCATTTTTCTCCAAACTGGTAAAGTCAGTGCCTGGCAACAGTCGGTCCAATTTTCTTACAGGTCTTATCAAGGGCATAGCGGAATTAGCGTTACTCCGGTTTGCCAAGCGAAGCGGTTTTTCCGGGCCTGCGGCACTATCAGCCCTCGCTGCTATCCTGCTGGCCATGATGAAGGGAAGCGAAGAAAGTCCGGGCGCGAGCAGCAAGAAGCAAAAGAATCAAATCATTGACATTGACGAGTATACCGTAGTGGACGAATGGCATTGACAGAATAAAGAATCCTATAAATACGAATCCGTTTATCCTCTTTTCATGACCTTCAAAGCCGTGGAAATGGTAGCTGAGCTGATGGCTCTCTCTGCGCGCACCGCGCCCAAAGGCCGGGGCCAGGACTCCATAGTAATAAGAGTAGTAATAGGCGAAGAGCTGGTGGAGCTTTCTCGAGAGCTACGCCGTCTGGGTGAGGTGCGGGGCATCAAATTCTTTTTGCGGGACGCAGGCAACCTGGAGAAGAGCGATGCCTGCCTGCTATTAGGCTGCAAAGCGGCTGACAGCGCAGGCCTGGACTGCGGAGGATGCGGCTATGCCAACTGCAAAGAGATGCAGGAAGCACAAAAACCGTTCCGGGAGTTGCAGCCGGAAAAGTCCTTCCACGGCCCCAACTGCGTCATCAAGATGGCTGACCTTGGCATTGCTTTGGGCTCGGCTGCCAAGACGGCCAGCCTGCACAATGTCGACAACCGCGTCATGTTCTCGGCAGGAGTGGCGGCACTCTCCCTGAACTGGCTGGAGGGGTGCGCTGTGGCTTACGCTCTGCCCCTCAAAGCCTCAGGAAAGAGCATCTATTTTGATAGACCGATCTGAAGATTAGGTGAGCAGTCTTGGCTAAAATGAAGATTAGAGGCGGGGATCTGGACCTGGTGGAGTATGATTTCCAGCCTTTTCAACCTGGGGAATGCATCCACACACTGGGATTCGAAAAAGACTACCAACTCATGCCCCATGTCGGAGTAGTCAAGGCGACGGCCCCTGGTCGCATTCATCTCACTGTGCTGGACATGAACCGCTTTGCTCCCAATCGACCGGGCGGCGGAGGCGTGGGCTTTGCCCTGCAGATCTACTGCTCCGCGAAGGTAGAGTGCACCGTCTCCGGCCTTGAGATCGATTACTCGCGTGAGCCCATTATCCGTCATTTCGCAGAGGTCTTTAAGAAGACGGTGAATTATGAGGGCGGCTTTAAGATTGTGATCCAGGACCACGAAAGAAAGCACGTCGGCCTGGGCTCGACCGGATCAGTGCTCCTGGCCCTGGGCCATGCATTGAACGCTGCTTTAGGCTCCCCACTTAGCTCTGAGCAGATCCGCCTGCTTTTGGGTCACAACTATGTGGAGGAGACAGAGGATGGACGGGTGACCAGCGGCTTTGAGACGGGCGTGGGCCCTGCGGCTGCCACCTACGGAGGCATGGTCATTACCGGCGACGAGCTGGCGCTGGCCTACCGCCACCGTTTTGCCGAAGGTAAAAACGTCTTTGTCACCATACCACCTACCGTCGTCTCCTCAGCGGGAAGAGCGGAGTTTGACCTGCTTATGAACCGGGCGAGGAACCTGGATTATCAGGACCGAGAACTGAAAGCCTATCTTCTGCTCATGGATCTCATCCCTGCTCTTGAGAAGGGCGACCTGAAAAAGGTAGGAGATATCGTCTGGGAGATAGAGTTTCGCGGCTCGAAGAGGGCAGAGGTGGAGCACCACGGCTTTGAGATCTACCGGCAGATGAGCCTACTTCGCGAGGCGGGCCTGGAATTTGTGGGCATGAGCTCGGTAGGCCCCTCCATTGCCATTGTAACCGACCGCAGCCGGGAGGCGGTAGCCAAGCTTATTGAGCCTTTGGGGCTGGAGATTGCCATTGAGACAAAGGTGGATAACGAGGGGCTGAAGGTGCACATGGCCGGGGCTGCACGCGCGGGGGCGAGCGAGGACGATGGTCCAGGATGCAGGGTTTATTATAAATCCGCCGGATGATCAAAATGCTGCCAAGAACCTGACAGCAAACTACGACCCGCCAGGATTACTACTACTATTCTACATCAATATCGAGACACTACCGGTTGAACTCTTGGATCGCTTCGATTACTCAAGGAAATGATGCGTTAGTTGTGTAACATCGCGGTATCGGACCACTCCCACCATTTTATCATCCTTATCAGTAACGGGCAGCGCCCTGAAGTCATATCTTGAGAACATAGCCGAGGCTTCTCCCAATGTGTTTTCTTCCTTCAAGGTTATGACGCTCTTGACCATGATATCCTTTAATAAGGCTTTATCGTCGCCTCTGAGCAAATCCTTCACATCGATCACACCTAGCAGCTTATCCCTCTCATCGACGACAAAGAGATACATCACTTCATCTTTGTCCTTGGCAATTCTAGGATATCTGTTCTGCGCAGTCTCAACGATTTCATCAGGCGAAACTCGTATATATTTTTCAGTAATGATATTGATAATAGTGTCTTGCAGCTTATCCAAAATGGACTTAATCTTGTCGATGTTCTCTTCATCCATCAAGTCCATTATGGCTTTTCTGTCTTCGAAAGCCAGGACAGATAGCACATCTGCAGCCTGTCCCGGTGTCATCTTGTCTAGCAGCTGTGCCACCTTTTCTTTCTTTAGAGAGGAGATTATCTCCCTTTGCATGTTCGGACCTATCTCTTCTAACGTATCCGAAGCTTGCTCAGTATCGAGCTGATTTATAACTGCCACTCTTTGCTCATGATCCAGATCTTCCAAGATCTCCACGAGATCAACCGGCGGAAGGTCATTCAGCTTTTCTTTCAGTATCTTGAGCTTTACGTTGCCTGTGAAACTTCCAAGGTCAGCGGGCAATGGTTGAACGTAGAGCCATGGTATCAGCTTATCCTCGCTTCTATCGATCCCCTTATGAAATAGATCTGCAAGCCAGCTTAGGCCCAGCCTCCTCAAACGCGCATAGCTGGCAGGATCGACATCAGTAACGTACAGCTTATTTTTCTTCATCACCATCTTTATGTCGTAGACCAATTCCACATCGTTATCCTCCATATCGAGAATCTTCTTGTCCATGATATGGTCCCTTAGCAGAACAAAGCCTTCGGGAATTTTGCATGCAAATTTTTCTGCATCGTCAATATCGATGGCGATTTCCTTTGCATCAAACAACCTGACCTTTTCCCAGGGGACCATTAGTGAAGGATAACCAAAAGGTCGAGTGACAACTAAATGCGTAACTTCTGCCGCTTTTTCTTTGTCCAGGATTGTAAGATCCGAGAGCTTGCCTATCTTCTTGCCACCGATTGTGACCTTGGCATTAAGCACATCACTCAAAAAATGGGTGCTCTCCGGCAAATAGTTTGTCCCAGAACTAATATTAGTCTTATCAAAGCCGATCATCGCACCACCAAATAAAATTTATAAACTAATATCATGACCAATATGATCAAATAGATTCTCAAAGCCAGAAGAGATGCTTTGACCAGGGGCGTCATGTGCAAGCGGGGCTGGCTGTACTTATGGTTGATCTCTTTCACCTTGCCAATCCACTCTTGGACCATATTTTTCCCCACATGTCCCTCACTTTTTTCGTTTGCACTGGTCACTTGAATACCTCCGGGAACAGCACGCTCAGAGCGTATAGTGTGGAAAGGATGATTATCATGAGGATAATCGAAAAGCCCAAAACATTCTGAAACAGCGTATTCTTGTATTTCCCCATCAGCTCTTCGTTGTTCAGCAGCACTATAAGGAAGACCAGGGCAGCAGGGAGGAGCGTGACGGCAATTACCTGCACAAACAGAGTTATGAGGACTAATGGTGCTCCTGGAAGCAGCACGATTATACCGGCACCAAGTAAGCTCAGGAAATAGAATGCATAGAACATGGGTGCTTCCGAAAGCTTGTTGTTAATAGAGTGCGCCCATCCAAGCACCTCACCCATCGCCCACGAACTTGCTAAGGAGATGCATATGGCACCCAGCAATCCTGCATCGAATAGCCCTATGGCCAGGGCCGTGCCGACCAGTGGTTGGCTGCCGATGATTGCTCGGGCGGCATCTGCCGCGCTTTCTATATCTGTTCCACCCGGTTTGAATAACAAAGATCCTGTGAGAATTATGCAGAACACTGCAACCAGGATGGTGAAAATGGCTCCTATGGCGGTGTCGAGCTTCCCAAACGGAATATCTTTCTCAGTCATGCCTTTATCCACAACGGAACTCTGCTGGAAGAAGATCATCCAGGGAGCTATCGTCGTTCCGATGTTGGCCATCAAGAAAAAGAAAACCTCACCATTAAATCCATAAGGGAATGCAGGCATCAATCCGCCCATAACCTGGTTGTAATCCGGTCTGACGATAAGTGCAGCAGGAATGTAGATCAGGTTCAAAGTACAGAAGAGAAGAACTATCTTTTCCCAGGTCCAATACCGACCATACATAACGATGGCGATCATCAGGGCTGAAACGCCGATCACCGTTACCAATGGGGGGACACCGAATATATTGAGTGCCGCAGTCATTCCGATGAATTCCGTGACCAGAGTAAGAAAATTCACAATACCAAGGTCGATCAGAGAGAACCATCCCCAAAATGGCCCGAAAGCATCGAATATGGCCTCAGCATGCCCCCTCTTGGTGACCGCACCGAGCCTCACGGTCATCTCTTGAACCACATAAGCTATTGGGCCTAACAATATTACAAACCAGATAAAACTAAAACCGAACTTGGCGCCGGTTGCAGCATAGGTTGTAATTCCGCCGGCATCATTGTCGGCAATCATTACGATTATGCCAGGACCGGCAAGCGCTAGGTAAAGGCTTAACCATTTTATGAGTCTGCGATATTTATAAAAAAGACTGGCCCAAAACTCCAATATCATCTCTCCGGGGTGTCTAATGCAGATCTCTGAAGGCCTTGGCCTATTCGGTTTCTTGGTCGATTTCTGAATGCGAGCATATGTATGGCCCCGGTTATTAATTGCAGGCATTCCGTTCATGCTTTATCAAGATTACGGTGTATATTCATATTATTATCAATTATGTTGGTAAACTACCAATCAAATTCTTAAATACCAGGCAAATACCTGAATAGATAAGCTTTTATATAGTATATTGGTACTATATTCATAAATGCCATAATTTAGGAGAAAATCAGATAAACATGGGCAATAGATCTGTGTTGGATGAAATCGATTCCAATATTCTTAAACTTCTCAAGCAAAATTCTAGAATGAGTTACCTAGAGATGTCTCGCCGTATGAACATCTCAGATGCAACGGTACAGTTCAGAATTAAACGGCTGAAAGAGCATGGAATCATAAAAAAGTTTACAATAGCAGTAGACCCTGCGTCAATCGGCTATGTAGTGGCGGCTATAATGCTCGTACAGATAGATGCCGATAAACATGACGCCGCTAAAAATGAGCTTTCAAAGATCCCCGAAATCTCGGAAATCTATAGTGTGCTGGGAGAATACGACCTATTTCTCAAAGTATGGGCCAGAAGCCTTGAAGAACTCAACGAATTGATAAACGATAAGATAAGATCTATCGAGGGTATTGAGGATCTTCTCGAGATTGTTATCGTTGAGAGGGTGAAAGAAGAGTCATTCTCTAATTGTAGCTGATTTTATCAGTTCGTATAATGCCTCGTTTACGGGAACCTCTATCTTATGCTTTTTCGCCCGGCGAATGATGTAGCCGTTTATGGAATCAATCTCAGTCATCCTAAACTTTAGCACATCCTGGAGCATGCTGGAGGTATTGCCGGATGTCTTCTCGGCTACGGAATAAACCATTTTCCTAACGCTCGTCTCATCTCGCTTTATGCCTTCCTTTGCGGCAACGTTCACGGCTTCCTTGACCACGCCCTGCACGGTATTTTTGAGGATGGTGGATAAAACAATCCCGTTCTCCCGGCGAGTTAATGCCGTTATAGGGTTAATCACGCAGTTGACGAAGAGCTTGCTGTATTGATGCTCCTTAAAATCCGGAGCAAATTCCATCTCAAAGCCCTTCTCCAAAAACCTCTCCATCATAAATTTTTTCTTATCCTCGCCGATTTTATCCTCTAGAATGGTTTTTCCCTTTCCTTTAAGCTCCACCGTGCCGTCCTCTGAGAGCTTGACTCCTAGAGAGGTGATGCCTTCTAATACTTGAGAATCGGGCAGACCAAGTTCATTAAAGACTTCCCTATTTCCCATGCCGTTCATCAACAATATGAAGAAGGCATTCTTCAGCCGCCCTTGTAACAGGCCGGACTTCCTCAATTCATCGCATACTTCTGGCAGAGAGTAAGTCTTAACGCATACTATTATGATCTCCGGACAAAAATCAGATGCTTTCAGGTCATCAAGGCCTGTAAAGCAGTGTTTGAACAGCATATGCGCTCTCTCTTCAGGAAGATATATCTGCAGGCCGAGATCTTTTATTCTATTTATGTGGCCCTTTCTTCCCAGGAGAGCCACGTTTTCGATTTTGCTTCCGATCAAATCGCCAGGATCTGAGAGAAGATATGCCATGAATGAGCCAATAGCTCCCGCCCCATAAATCAAGACATCGGCCATTTCATTCATTATCCTATAAAAAATGATTAAGCGGCCAGGCCTACACATTGAGCTGGTAGGCGTAGCCGGCCTGGAAGTTCTTGTAATCCGAGAACGTGAACCCGCTGCCATCTATGGCGATGTTGTGATACTCATTTCCCGGCACATTGATGGTCACGGTGCCGTCGGTCTCTCCCGTCATTCCCTCGGTGGCCTGATAGCTGCCATCGACATAGACATTAAACCCTCGCAGCCAGGTTGAGCTGATGGTGACTGCCGCGAAATTATTAACGGGCTGGGCGGGAGGCTGGTAGGGCACTACATCTATTACTATCACATTGCTGGGCTGGCCGGCAATATTGAAGAACAGCTGATGCTGCCCCACCTTATCAGCATAAAATCCTATCTGGTTGTAGGGATAGAAGTAGTAGCTGTTCATATCCAGGTTGCCGTCCGGATAGATTTCATAGAGATAGCCCTGACCACCGGCGGGCGAGGTGGTGATCATGTTGAGCATGGAACCCAAAGGAACCATGGCATACTGAGTCCAACTGGAGGCCCCTGAAATCCAGAGAGAGTTTATGCCGGTGCTAAGAGCATAGGTCTGATACTGAGCATAGGACACCGCTTTTTGCGTGGAGCCGAAGTAGAGCATGGCAGGCTCCACCTCCTTCAAATCGATTTTAGTAGGAGCGGTGAGCTGATCTTGAGGTGTCTCGGAGGTTGAACGGTAGTACTTAGAGAACTTCTGCAGAGCAACCTGACTGGAAGCTGTGCTTGAATCCTGGCCGATGGCCTGACCGTATACTTGACCTAATGATTGGCCGGCGCTCTGGTCTATGGCTGGATTGGAGGGGAGGGGCAGGCTGCGCAGTCCAGTCGCAACCTTCGTTTCGGACTGCAAATTCGCAGACTTCACCAGATCGCTTGAGCTGAGGGGCTTTTCGCTCCAGGATGCCGATACAGATCTTCCTGAGACAGCCTTTTCCGATCCAGAGGATGACGAATCCTGCAAAGCGGCACTTCCCGTTACCGTGATCGTCCCTTGCATGCCGGGGTGAATGTTGCAGTGATAGCTGTAGCTGCCAGGAGTTTTGAAAGTGAAGTCGAACTTCTTTCCTGGATTTAGCGCACCAGAATCGAATAAGCCTTGCATATCACTGGTGACGGTATGCTGCATACCATCCTGATTATGCCACTCTACTTTCGTTCCAACAGGCACTTCCAAGCTGGATGGCTGAAATAAGCTGTCCTTGATATTTATCGTGGTTGCAGAACCGGATGGATCGGCATTCTGATTGAGTTTCACACCAGCGAAACTGTACCCAACCTGGCTGTCGAGCTTTTTTTCGGACACAGCGCCCGATAAGCTGATCAGCATTATCAGGATCACTATTGATAGATACTTTTTCATAGACTAAACCCCCATTTCTTCATAGATACGCATCTATAAGAATATATATTTTTTGTGGGAAAAATGTTATATAACGCTACAAAAATAATATGAGCCGCAACACATAGGCCCGGCTCACCGTCCTTTAAAGCAATAGCTTCACTCTTCCGGCTCATCCCGGAAGATGGTCTGCTCCCTTCCCGGCCCCACCGAGACGGCAGAAATGCAGTTATCCAGCGGCTCAATATAGAGTAGATCCTCCAGCCGCTCAACATAAGCCCGGGCATTGGCCGGCAGATCGTCATACTCTTTGACTTCGGTTATATCCTCAGTCCAACCAGGCATGTCCTCATAGATGGGCTTGCATCTGGCCAGGTCCAATGTGCTCTCCGGAGGATAGCCCAGCTCCTCGCCATCGAGCATATAGCCGACGCAAATTTTTATGGGATTTATGCCAGTCAGCACATCCAGCTTGGTTAGAGCCAGCTCCGTATAGCCGTTCAGGTGTACGGACTTCAGGCCCAGGACCGCATCAAACCAACCGCAGCGTCTGGCCCTGCCTGTGGTCGTGCCATACTCCGCACCCTTCTCTCGCATCATCAAGCCCAGAGCGTCTTTTAGCTCTGTGGGCATGGGACCTTCTCCGACGCGGGTAATATAGGCCTTGATCACGCCAACCACGTTGTCCACCATTACCGGTCCAACGCCTAAGTTGGCGCAGGCGCTTCCTGCGGTAGTGAAGCTGGAGGTCACGAACTTCTGCGTGCCGTGTATGACATCCAGGAATGCTCCCTGAGCGCCTTCGGCCAGAACGCACTTGTCCTCGATGAGAGCGAGGTTGATCTCTCGCGAGACATCCGTCACCTTGTCTTTCAGGCGTTTTCCGATCTCCAGATACTCATCGATGTATGGCGCATACCTGACCACCGTGGGGTCACCACCCATGTCGGCGATGGCTTTCTCCTTGGCCGGACCGATCTCTTTAAGCTTGGCCTCCAGCAGAGCCGGGTCGGTGAGGTCTCCCATCTGCACCTCCTCGCGAGCGACCTTGTCCACGTAGGCAAACCCAATGCCACGGTTGGTGGTGCCGATCTTCTCCGTCCTGGCCTTCTCACGCAGCCCGTCGAGCTCAATGTGATAGGGCATGATGATGGTCGTCTTGGCGTCGATGCCGATATCGACCTTGATGCCCTCTGATTCCAGGGACTGAATCTCGCTCCACAGGACGCGGGGGTTGAGCACCACGCCCGGACCGATGAGCAGCCTTCTGCCAAAGATGGCGCCGCTGGGAACCAGATGCAGCTTGTATTTCTTGCCGCCTACTACCACGGTATGGCCGGCGTTGTCGCCGCCCTGGAAGCGAACCACTACATCGTAATTTTCGGCCAGCAGATCAATAACCTTGCCTTTGCCTTCATCACCAAACTGTGCACCGGTGAGTATCGTAAACATGAGACGTAATTTAACGACCACGTAGATAACAATTTTGATGCACATAGCCGGCTATGGCTCTAGTCACATCCACGCCCAGGGCCTCGAAGATGCCCTTTCCCGAGGGCGTTGCATTCACCTCGATGACGGTGAGGCCGCGGCCCGTCTCCAGGAGATCCACGCCGCAGTAGACGGTGCCCACCGCCATTGCCGCCTTGGCCGCCAATTCCACCAGCTCCTTGGTAAGAGGACAGGCGGCTGCCCGGCCGCCCCGAGCCAGGTTGCTGATCCACTGGCCGGGAGGGGCAACGCGATAGATAGCGCCCAGAACTTTGCCATCCACCACAAAGGCCCGGATATCTCGGGGTGAAGCGAGGGCGATGAACTCCTGCAGATAGACCAGCCCCTGGCTTTCCAGGATGTCCTCTAGCCGGGCCTGGTCCAAATCGCTGCCGTCCTGCAGAAGAACGATATCTTTGCCCTTGTAGCCGAAGAGGGGCTTGGAGACGGCCTTTTTAAAATCATGCACGGCTCTCAGGGCTTCCTTGACGCTGGTGGTGACAGCAGTCCTGGGGGTGGCAACTCCTGCGTCATGCAGCCGCCGGGAAGTTGCGAACTTGTTGGCCGCCTGGGCGATTGCCCTGGGCGGATTGATGATGGCAATTCCCTTTTCCTGGAGGGCCTGCAAGACCTCAAAACGGAAGGCGACGTCGCTTGCCCCCCTTCGGCCCAGGTCCCGCACCACTAGGGCGTCCAGATTGAGGAGATCGACTCCGGCGCAGCTAAAGGATTGGTTGCTCGTGATGCTGGCCAGGAGGTCCGAGAAGTTCAGGAAGAATGCATCTATGCCTTTTGCAGAGAAAGAGGCGAGGAGAGCCTGGGCCGTCCAATCCAGTGGGTCGGAGACAATGATGGCAACGCGCATGAAAAGGGAATTGGCGAGCGGATATATCACGGTTGCCTCTCAGTCGTTGCCGATAAGCTGCCGATGTATTGCCGATAAACTGCCGATAACGAGTAAGCCCGCCCCCGCCGGGATGGGTCGGCCACCTCCAGCCAGCCGTCATCCACCCAGCTCTTGAGAAGGTTTCGGACCATGCGCTCAGAAAGGCCCAGCTCGGCGGCCACCTCTGGAGCAGTGATGCGATCCTGACTAGCGAAGAGGTCCAGCACTACCCGCGCCCGGTGGTCCAGGCGGCGCAGAGCTTCGGGCTTCTCCGGGTGGCCCTCGGCCCCACACCTTTCCGCCTTAAGTCGAACTGTCTCGAAGATGGCGTTCTGGCCCTCCCGGTAAGGTGTGGGCCTGGCTCTGGGGCCATATTCTACCAGAGCATGCAGCCTCTTGATCAGCTCCTCGGTGAGGGGCTTTTTCTTCCTGGCCCACTCCTCCAGGCGCAGGAGAGCATTCCAGTAATTGCGGACCTCGCAGATATCCCGCTCTCTGCCTTCGATCTCGGTTTTTTCGTCGATGATGACGGCTTTTGCCTCCTCAAGAGTCAAGCGGTTGCCCTCGATGAAGGTGGAGAAGTGGGAGGATCGCACACGGGCACGGGCACGCAGGGCGACCTCCGCCAAAGGCGAGAGCGGCGTGCGGTCCACTAAAGCACGCGCCGCCTCGATCTGCATCAGGCCGCGGGCGATGGCGGGGGTGAGGGTGAAACGGGGGGACCAGACGGGATTTGGCATTTTGAATTACTTCCTTGATCCAGTTCAAGATAGGATCAGTGTATTGAAAAGAGTTAAAGATATTGATTTGCTGCCCGTCCCACTGCTTAAAGAAGAACGGAACGCCGGCACTTCTGCATCAGTCTTTTACCCTTGCTTTCCACATCCATGCCTCAGTCCTTGAGAAGCCATGATGCTACCGCTAATGGAGAGATCGTTTGAACCAAATCGAAGTAAGACTTAGAGAACCAAAAAGAATGATTGCATTTGCAAAGGCAACAATCAAAACAATAATTGTAGGTAAAGGGTAGAGAGGATTAGTAAAAATGGTTCCTCGCTATTTCATGTGGGCAGATTGAATTGGAGTTTTCCAAGCCTTAGATAGATAATTAGTATGAAATTCTTCGTTGTTCTGAAGCCTCTTGCACAGCTCTTTGCCGACTGAACCATACTATTTATTCCTTCCAAAACGCCATTGGATATTTTGGTTTCTGCATAATTTATTATGCCAGTCCAATGTGATTTTATGGTTTTGGCAAGATCAATAATGGGTCCAATTTGGCTGTGTGATGCCCAATAGTACCAGTTTTTAAGGAAATCCTCCGCAAGAAGCTTATCATTGTACGTCCAAAAGTCTTTCAGACTTAGCTTGAAGTTGTATGCTTTTGATGTCATTAAATTCATATCTTTGAGAGATCCCAGCTTTTTCTTTTCAACCAATGAAAGGTTATTCGGATTCTTAAGCCACACATATCGTGTATTCTTTAATTCTGCATTGTGGTGCTGCTCCTCGCGACGCACTTGATCTATTGCT
>JAPKXZ010000047.1 GCA_026394555.1 Methanothrix sp. | reverse complement strand
AGTAGAGGCGGAAAGACGCTCAACGCCTAAGTGAGCTACTATCTCTCGGATTCTTCTTGTTGAAACGCCTTGTAGATATGACTCTGCTATCGCATTTGTCAAAGCTAACTCCACGCGAGAATATTTATCGAAAATACAGGATTTAAATGAACGATCTCTAAACTGCGGTTTCTTTAAAATCAGTTCACCAACGCGCGTCTTGAGAGACCGCTCCTTATAGCCATTTCGTTGAGTTGTTCGCGCTTCATTTCGTTCGTAGGGCTCAGCGCCGGATTGCTGTATTGCTTCCAATTGCATAACCAGGTTTAAGAACCAGGTCAATAGCTTCTTTAATCCGTCATCTTGATCGATAAGATAATCTTCTATCAGTTCAAATATCTCCATGGCTCTGTATCCTCCTTAATACAACGGGAGTGCGGAGGGTCACGAATTCCCCATCCTTTAGGTTGGGGATGAAGTGAACCCTCGCCCGGATTTCATGTTTTCTTGAGATTGATTAACAAGGCTATCATGCAGCCGAACGCAAATATGCAATTATTCTGATAAGCATATCCAGGAAACCGAAGGTTCGGATGTTCCTGAAATCCGGTCAACCTGGGCGCGCGGCCCGAAGCATACCCCATCCCTTTAGGGTGGGGTGGCCGCGCGCAGTTTGATTAATTGCAGAATTGGCCAGGTCATAGTCAGTGCCGCCGTAGAGGGTCAGAGTCGTGCTGGGCGAGGAATAGCTCACGCCGGTTATTATGATAGTACTTGATCGCCCCACCGGCCTGCTGCAGTCTCACCCTCTGCCCTCTGCAATACTTCCAGGAAAAGTCTCCGGGAATGGCCAGGGTAAAAGTAGGATCGTCCGCCGAGGCATAAGTCCATTTCTCCTCCACCGCCGAGATCCAGCCACCATTGTCGGCATCCTCCAGCCTCCTGATCCTCTCCAGGAGGCTTTGCATCTGCTCAGATATCGCTTGCGAATCCATCGTACAGAGTCAACTCCATCACATCGGGCTGCGGACTTTGGCGGGGGTGATGGGGGCGAGGACGGCGGGTGGAGTAGATCAAAGAACATCGGAGAGCATCTGCCGGCGCGGGCCTTCCGAGTCCCGCAGGAAGAATCTGGGCTTCAGCTTTCCCCTGACCCTAACTCTGGCATAGACCAGGATTTTATCATTCCGCAAGGACTTCTCCGCCAGCAGAGCCTCTAAAGTATCCTTTTCCCTTTCCGACAATTCGATCTCGCCCTCTCGGCCCGTCGACCAATCAAAGATCCGGACGCGGTACTGGGTTTTGATATGCAAGAGTGTGCCCTTCCTTCGATCCTCAATCGATCGTATGCCGCAGGCATACTCCACTGGACTGTCGAACTCCTGGCATGCCTCATCCGGTCGGCACAGCCCCAGATCGGCTACACCCAGATCTGGGTAGCCTTTGCTCTGCCGCTGCATAACCCGGCATTTGGGGCAGTGCATCTTCATGAACCACTCCTCAAAGATCCGTTCCTCTACAGCAGCTACTTCCGACCAGAGCTGCATTGCCTCCTCACGGCTGTAGCCTGCCTGTCCCAGGAATGCGGCCAGGATGGCGGCGATCCTGTGCTTGCCGCTCTGGGCTGCCGCCCCCCCGGCCATTATGCCCTTGATGCAGGGAGGAAAGGCATTCGCCTGCGCAGGCTCATGCGCCGTCCAGAGCATCTCCTCCCGTCGCTCAATGGACTGAACGGATATTGGTATCTCCTTTCCCTCCCCGGGCAGGGGGCTGCGCTTTTTCGAGGGCATCTTTAAGCTCTCTTGTGGCCTCCCACGAAATAGGCCTGTGTGTCCTTGTCCCCTCGTGCCTGCTGGGGCACGGGCGCAACCCCTTTACGGGACTCATAATCCATTCTCTCCTTGAGGATGCATTTGCCGCCCCTCATGCCGCCCAGCGGGTTTTTCGGAGTGCCCATGGAGTTCATGCAGCGGGCCATGACCGCCGCACCCCGTGCCAGGCCATCGTCCACGAAGACCACGTTCTTCTCCACCTGCTCGTATAGCCCCAGCTTCTCTATCTCCTCCAAAATAAGGGCCGGCTTGCCGCCGCTGATTCCCGCCCGGCCGGTAACTCCCAGGGCTGTATTTCTGGTGACGACTCCTTCTTCCACACCCACCTGCACCAGCCGGCGGGCCACGCGAGCCATGGAAATGTCCAGGGTGCCGAAAAGTATCTTCAAATTTTTGGATTTGTAAAGATCTTCTCCTATTTTGGAGAGCTTTACGAGGTCGCTGCCGTTCACTCCTACATCGCAGCCGATGAGAACAACGTTATTCAAGACCGCAGCCTGCGGGCACACGGGCACGAGACCGTATTTGGTGCGGCTGGCCGGAACCTTCTCTATTACTACCAGCTCGTCGATCTGATCCGCGTACTGCTGCGCCTCTTTGCCGTAGTCAGGCTTGATATTGCCGTCAAAGATATCCAGTGTGGCTCCGGTCATCTTGTCCACCAGTCCCGTTCCCTGGACAACGGCATCGGGAATGGCGCCTGCCAGGCCGAGAAGATTGCCTATGGTGTAGGCATAGGGAAGATCTCCACTGGTCACTCTGCCGTCCAGTGTGGTGCCGAAGTCCATGGAGAGGCAGGGATTCCTAAAGTCCACATCCGTCCAGCGGCTGCCTTCCTTTATGCCGGCGGTAGCCAGCTCCCCCTCCATCTCGTTGGCCACTACCTCCACGCCTGTCGATCCTTGCGGCGGAAAACAAGAGGCCACGGCTCCCATGAAGATCACCTTCTCAATCATGGTGTATCGCTTGAACTTATCCAGGATGTTATGGATGCTCATGGCGGGGGTCATGAGCCGGGGCGGAACGCCGGCATCGAGGCAGCCCTTGGCCAGGGCCTGGATGAAGGCGCCCACCTGGTCTGGGGAATCCAGCTCGGCCACCACGCCCGTGGAGCGCACCACGAAGTGCAGATCGGTCTTGATGTCCAGACGTGCCCTATCATGGCTCTCAATGAGGGTGTTTTTCACCAGTTCGGCAATAGACTCTTTGGTAAGAGGCGTCCCGTTGATGGTATGGGCAAATACCTCCTCACCCGCTTTTGGTCTACGCACATCTCTGGTCATCTTCACCGTCTTATTGACGATGTAGGTCTTGCCGGTGTTCATGTCCGTGGCGGTGAGTATGCATTTGGTGGTGGTATTGCCCACTTCCACCGAGGCCACGATGTAAAATGGTTTGCTGTGAAGATCAAGGTAGTTGAAGGGCGGGCTACCGGCAATGCGGGGCGAGGGTTTGGACTTAAAGAGGCGACCGAAGTTCATGGTGAGTGGGAATAGGAGGAGGTGAGATTAAAGCTTTGGGTGGGACGATTCCCGTAAAAAAGGTCACCGAAATAAACGGAGAGATAATCCGTGCAACCCAACAATAGCCTTTAAATAGAATCATCTCCATTTAAAGTCCAAGTACTTTCTGTTCGCGCGATCTCCTCTCAACAGAAATTCATCCACAATTTAGGGAGAAATGCAAATCAGGTGAAATGAGCATGGATCAATCAAGTATAGATCAAACAAGTGCAGATCAACCGATTATAGATCAAACCGAGAAGAAAAAGAATGAATCGGTGAATAAGTCAGGGCGCATGGCCATATTGGAGGAAGACAAAGCAAGAGAGGCCCGCAGATGGCAGCGCAAGAGGGAGACCATCAAACGGTTCGCTGGGACGAAATGAGATTGCATTAGCTTTTACTCATTGGATTAGCCGCAACAGACTATCGCAATCGTCTATATCTATTGAGAATAGAACGGGAAGGCGGCGATCCGCGGCAAATACGGTTTTATTTCTCCCTCCTTTACCCGGATCTCCCTCTACTCATGTCTGCAGATTCCTTCCCGGAGTTAGCCATAAGGCCGCTTTATGCTGTGACTCTTGGCATGACAAAAGAAATATATATCTGATGTAACTACGTAGTAATTGGTGAGGGGGCTTCCTGTATCGACCAAGACTGTAACCCTTCTAAGATGCCCTTATCACCATTCACCCTTTAATCCTTTATCCCTTCCATGGTCACTGTGAAGACTGCTTCGCCGTCCGGCAAGTTCGGTGAGTCCACCAGGCGTGCAATGCGTTTTTCGCCCTTGGACTTGGTGGGATCGCCAAAGAAGGTATCAGGCTTGGACATAACCTGATTGGTCACCAGAATCAGGGCAATTAAAATGAAATAGGAGCAAGTGCGAACTGCTTTCAAGATACGTAGACAGGACTTATTCTTTTGCCGGCCGCATTCCCTTCAAACTCTTAATGATATCCACAGCCATTACCGAAGGCACTTTATCAAGCTGACAGGTTGTCAATATCCGAAAGAGTTCGTCCCTTTGCATCGATGCCGTATGTTGAGCCACATATAACATTGCTCCCTGATATCCTTCATCAGCGAGACTCTTTTGGACATGCTCCATAATCCCCTCATCGATGTTTATCTTTATTATGCCGATATCACTAATCACTCTTGATAGTCTATCTCTGCTAAAATTCAAGTTGGCTTCGATTGAAAAGGTAGATTCCTGGACAAAATTCAGAGCCTTCTTAGAAGCCCCGTTCAATATCATTTCTGACGCGAGTTTCTTCAAGGTCTTCCCTTGGAGAATGGCTTCCGCCTCTAAAGCCATGTATGCCTCTTGGGTTATTTCTATTCTGGTATATTTGACGCTGGGCATTTTCTCGCCGGGCCTTTTTTATCCTCTTGTCTACCTTCATCAGTATTAAAGGCTATGGAAGATTTGCCCTGAATTGTGCTTGTTATTCTGGAAAGGAGAAACCTTGGTCTCTATTTCCAGTTATTTCCCGAAAGGGCTAAATATCATGAATGGTCAAAAAGCCTTTTGGCGAGAAAGGATTCAGCGCGAACGATTATTGCCAAATGCACCACCTCCAAAGTCTCATGTACTTTCTCGCCAGACCACCTTATTTTTGAAATAATATACATAAAAAGAGGAAGGCGATCCCAAGGATAGTTACAATGGTAATAATCTTTTCCCAACCAAATCCGATAATCATCTTCATCCAATTCATGTTCTTATCCAGTCTTTCAATCGAAAAAGCCAATATCTACATCTGAAATGAATAATCATAATAATACCGACTGCAAACAAAGCTGATGGCGCAATTACACTAGCATCTATGCAAAGGCCACCCCATGAGAGCACCTTCATTGTGGTCTGATCATTACCCACCACCAAGTAATAGTGGCAGCCACCAATAGGGCTAATATTAGAGCATCTGTTGTTCCTTTTGCCAAAGTCTTTCACCTATTTTTCAATTGCATTTAATTCACCTAAAAATATGTGTGCCCATTTATCGACATCTTCCTCAAAGACCTAATAGAATCAATACGATGATAACAAGCACCTATAACCCTATCCAAAAAGGGTACACACCCAGTTCTTGTCTACCAAGATTCGTATCATCTCTCACTCTCCCATTTAGTAATTTTTCCCCTTCTTCCAATTCATGTTCCAGAGGCCATCTAAGGTATAACGCTTGAAGATTTGTTATTAATAATCATAAAACCTATACCAGCAAGGGCAACAAAAGCATCCCCTACAACCAGGAACATCTTATCTCCACCTGAAATGAACATCACGACGATCCCAATAACAAATAGTGCGGTCGGGCCAATTAGGCGAGCATCCATTTTTCTATCACCTACCATATGTGATGTATTATTGGCTATTTACCTTTTTCCCTTAATTAAATTTCCTGTTTTAGTTATTCTTCCAAAAAGGTAAAATAGGTGAAAAAGCCTATGAAGTAAAAACAAGGTTGAGGTGAAATTAGATGTCAGTAACTGGGATAAATGATCAAATGCGCAAATATGGGGAAGACATGGAAGTGGTTTATAAGAATAGGCCAAAGCATGGTAAGGAATATGGAATTAAAAGACCAGATACAAGGAACATAATCGCTGTGTTTGCTGGGATATTTGTGATAGTTGTAGTTATTTCTCAGCTGATGTAACTAAGAAGGAGAATAGCAGATAGGACCTACATCTCGAAAATTTTTTTAAAATAATGAGCAGAGTTGAGATAAGAAAACTAACCCCTGCTCATCCCTCCTTCACGAACCTTAGAAATCTATCATAGTGGACCAGAATCAATCCTTTATCCCTTCCATGGTCACTGTGAAGACTGCTTCGCCGTCCGGCAGGTTGGGCGAGTCCACCAGTTTAGCAATGCGCTTTTCCCCCTTGGACTTTCGCAGGTACAACCTGAAAGTGGACGTATGCCCCAGCACGTGCCCGCCCACGGGCTTGGTGGGATCGCCAAAGAAGGTGTCCGGCTTGCTCATGACCTGATTGGTCACCAGAATCAGGGCATTGTTCAGATCGCCAAAGCGCATCAGGTCGTGCAGGTGCTTGTTCAGCTTCTGCTGCCTGTTGGCAAGAGTGCCGCGTCCTACGTACTCCGCCCGGAAGTGGGCTGTCACGGAATCTACTATGATCAAGCGCACAGGATATTCCGAGTCCTTGGCCTTCTCCGCCAGGTCCATGGCGCTCTCCGCCAGGAGGATCTGGTGATTGGAGTTGAAGGCTCTGGCCACGTTGATGTTTTTTAAAAAATCAGCCGGATCGCGCTCCTGGCCGTCCGGCGCGGGGGGCAGGCCCTTCACCATCTGAGCGATGCGCTCCGGCCGGAAGGTGTTCTCCGTATCGATAATGATAGCAGAACCGTTCAGGCCGCCCATTTCCTTGGGCAGTTGCACGTTTATGGCCAGCTGGTGGGCCACCTGCGTCTTGCCCGAGCCGAATTCACCGTAGAGCTCCACTATGGACTGAGTCTCCATCCCCCCGCCCAAAAGTTCATTGAAGCCCTTGCTGCCGGTAGTGATCTTGCCCACCAGCTTTCTGCGCTCTAGTATTCGGTCTCCCGTCTCAAAGCCGCCCACATCCGCGGCTTCCCGGGCTCCGGCAATGATCTTGGCCGCCGTGGCTTCCCCCACCTCTGCCGCGGCCACCAGTTCGCCTGGAGAGGCAACCGCTATAGCTTCCACAGAGCTAAAGCCCGCCTCGCGCAGCTTTTCCGCAGTGGCCGGACCCACACCCGGCAGATCTTCCAGTAATTTTGTCGGCATCTTCTCAGTTCCTTAGAATATTCCTCAGCTGATCTTCTTTAACAAGGTTATCCAGGCGGGGCGAAAGTAATCCTGGTGCGCCATCCGCAAGACAATTCCAGCTCCTCGTTCCAGCCGCTCTTGGCCAGGGCATCGATCAGCACCGCTTTGTAGCCCAGATCCAGGGTCCGCAAGAGATCAACATGCTCTGCCCAAAGAGCCACTTTGATGCGGCCCGTCTCATCGGAGATGTAGATATTGGCCACCCGTCCGGCTTTTCCGTCATCTCGTTGAAACTCCCGCACCTCTCCCAGACCCGTCACAAAGCCAGAGACGCTGCAGAGCATGCCCGGCTTGAGGTCGGCTATGGGCGTCATTATCTCTGAGAACTGCACATTTTTGCTGCTCTTCAAAACGTTGCTGTAGCTTCCCGTCTGAATCTCCAGCGATCCATACCTCTCCCGGCATGAGGCGTTCCTAACTTCAATTGTCTCGCCCTTCTCGAGCAGCATTGCCGCCTGCTCATCCCAGAGGGTAAGCCTGATCTTGCCGGTCTCGTCTCCTAAAAGCACGGTGCGAACCTGGCCTTGGCCTCCGTCTTTACGCAGGAACTCCCGGATCTCGCCTGCGTCCACAACGACGCCGAGAAGGCTGACCTCGCCCATGTCGCTTTTTATCTCCGCAATTTTATAGGGCGTTGTCCTTGGCACTATGTCTAAATCGATCTCCTCAATGCCCCCGCTTCTGCCTAAGGTAACCTCAGTTCCCGCGTAGCTCTCTTTGGCCAGACCCCTTATCTTGAGGCACTGGTCGACCTTCAGATCTCCGGAGCGAACCAGCTCTACCGTCTCATCCCAGAGAGCCACGCGCACCGATCCCGTCTCGTCGGCTAGCGTTAGGTTGGCGACCCTTCCCAGGGATCCGTCCGAGCGGGGAAACTCGCGTATCTCGGAGACGGCGAGCACCCGGCCCGTGAATGTGACATTTCCCGTCTCCGGCCGGATGCTGCCAATCTTGGTGAGCACCTCAGATGCGCCCAGGTCACGGGCCACGAGCAATGCCGCCGTCCTGCTGTCGCACAGACCGGCCATGAGGGCTACCTTCTCCTCTACTCTCGCCTGGAAATCCTCCGGTGTTATCTGATCAGCCAGCTGCCGGTAAATCTCCTCTATTTTCTCGTCCATCCTTATCATCCATGAACTTTATAGCGCTCTTCCAGGTACTTCAGATAGGGAGCATGGCAGGAGGCCAGGAAGGCGTTACAGACCGTTGCCGGGTCTCCGTCCGCCGCAATGGCTCCGTCTTCAATGAGTATGGCCCGGTGGGAGATCTCCTTGACGAAATCAACATGGTGGCTGACCAGAATTATGGTGGTGCCAAGCTCTGCATTGATTTTCTTAATGGCATTCGAGACCTCACGCATGGTGATGGGGTCGATATCACCGAATGGCTCGTCCAGAATCAGGATCTTGGGACGGGCGGCCAGGATTATGGCTAAAGATGCTCTCACCAGCTCTCCGCCGCTCAGCTGCTCGGGCAGCTTCCACATGGCCTCTCGATCAAGGTTTATCAGATCAAAGATCGGTTCAGCATACTCGCGGGCCACAGTCGTCGGAAATCTGGGAAACAGATCTTTGAATATGTCTCTGGTCAGTCCCAGTGACTCAAGGGCGGCTTTAGCGTCCTCTTCCGACATATCCGTCATGGCATAAATGACATCAAGCACCTTGTCGCTTATGCCCAGCTCCTCGGCCACATCCCTGGCATGGTCAATCACATCATTGCCCTTGATGCCCATCTTATAGGCAATCTGATCGAGAATGGTTTCACCAGCATAAAGAGCGAACTCCTGATACATGATGCCTAAAGAGCGGCGCACATTCATTCTATCGGGCGAGTAGTTCATCATGTCTACCCATTTATCGTCGTACCGAAAAGACACGATTCCTTCGTCCGGCATCCGAACGCCCTGCATGATCTTGAGAAGAGTGGTCTTTCCCCCACCGCTGTTGCCGATGATTGATGTGATCTCTCCCTCTAATATGTCGAAGTTGAGGTTCTCCATTCTGAGGACATTCAGGACCTCTCCGGTGCAAATCTGGCAGCCTCTCTTAGATATACCTCTCACTTTAATAAGAGGCTTTGCATTTGGCCAGGATGCCAGAGGCTCCATTTTTCCAATCCCTGCCATGAACTGGTCCAGGACCTCTCTAGGCTTCCCATCGGCAACGATCTTTCCCTTCTCCAGCCAAATCAGTCTATGTGCCAGATACTCATGAATCTCGGGCAGATGTGATACTACGATTATGGTCAGATCCATCTCCTTGTTCACGTTCTTGATGGCATCCAGCACTTCTTGTTTGGTGGCCGGACAGGCCATGGTGGCCGGCTCATCCAGCAGCAATATTTTGGGCTTCTTGGCCAGTTGCCTGGCAATAAGAAGCCTCTGCTTCTCGCCGCCGCTCAGGATGGTGGCCAGATGGCGCGCCTTGTCTCCCAGGCCCACCAGCCGCAGGTAGTACATGGCCTCCTGGTACATCTCATCATAGTCCCCGTCCTCGGGAATAGGCAGAAGCTCATAACCGGTTTTCCTGGCATGAATCCTTCGCACTACGTTTTTAAGGGCACTCTCTGTCCAGAGTGCGAAATCTCTTTGCAGATGTATGGCTGTAACGGCCATCTGTGCCCTTTTCACCTCGTCGCTGGAATCAGGTGTGATGGTCATGCCATCCAGGAATATCTTGCCGGAATCAAAACTATCCATGCCTCTCAGGATCTTCATGAGAGTGCTTTTGCCTCCCCCGCTCTTTCCCACCAATCCTAAAATCTCACCCGGCCTGGTGGTGAAGCTGACATTTTCAAGAGCCACAACATCTCTGTCCTTCACCCTGTATGTCTTGGACAGATTCTCGATCTGAAGCAGAATAAAAACCTCCTATCTTACTTTAGTTCCCGTTTCCACAATTTCACGCGGCCGGAGCAGCACGGCCTTGCCGGTTGCATCTGCCGCTAGGAGCATGGCTTGTGACTCGACGCCAAAGAGCTTGGTCGATTTAAGATTGGCCAATACGACCACCTGCGTGCCTACCAGCTCCTCAGCCCTGTAGGCCTCTGCAATGCCTGCCACCACCTGACGAGTCTCGCCTCCGATATCGACCAGGAGCTTGAGCAGCTTTTTTGAGCCCTTAATGGGGCCGGCCTCCTTAATTTCACCTATACGTAAGTCTAATAATCCAAAATTCTCAAAAGAGATTTCACCCTTCTTTTCGGCCGCCTTTTCCTCTACTTTCCCCTTGACTTCAGCTTTTTCTACCCTTTCTTTAAAGATCCTGTCCAGCTCTTTGACGAAATCCTCTTCCATGCGTGAGAAGAGGATCTCGGGAGTGCCGAGCGCTGATCCTTCCGTCATGGGTTGCAAAGCCTCTTGGAAGTGTTTTTCCGCCACGGACCCTTCCTGGCCCAGTTGCTTCCAGGCATTTTGCATTTTAGAGGGCATGATCGGCTCCATGAAAAGGACCAGTGCCTTGGCGATCTGCAGACAGCTTCTCAGCACGACGCCAGCTGCTGCTTTATCGCTCTTGACCAGTTTCCAGGGTTCGTGGCTCTGGAAGTAGATATTGCCGTAGTCCGCTAAAGTCATCACGCTATCTGCAGCCTTCTTGAACTCATACTCTTCCAGGCCGGATACAACTTCATTTAAGGTCTGCTTTATCCTGGCATTGACCTCCGGGTCGATCTCGCCCCGTGGAACACAACCCCCGAAGTTCTTCACGCTGAAGGTCAGGGCGCGGTTGAGGAAGTTTCCAAACGCTCCCACCAGCTCGGTGTTTACCTTATCTGCGAAGATCTTCCAGGCGAAGTTGACCTCCTTGTTGTGAGCGGTGTAGCTGGCCAAATAGTAGCGCAGCAGATCGGGATGAAGGCCCTTTTCCAGGTAATCGTCTTTGACCCAGATGACATTGCCCCGCGATTTGGAAAACTTCTTGTCATCAATCTTGAGCATGCCGCTGGCCACCACGGCACTGGGCAGGGTGTACCCGGCTCCTTTGAGCATGGCCGGCCAGAAGATGCAGTGATGATAGACGATGTCCCCGCCGATGAAGTGTATGATCTTGGCATCATTCTTCCAATAGGTCTGCCAGTCCCGGCCGTTCTTGGCACACCACTCCTCGGTGAAAGCAATGTAGCCAATGGGCGCATCCACCCAGACATAGACCACCAGATCGTCATGTCCGGGAAACTTGACGCCCCAGGCCATATTGCGGGTTATGCACCAGTCTTTCAGCTCCTGGCGGACCCATTCCATAGCGTAATTGCGGGCCGATGTCGTCCCTCCCAAAGTCTCTAGATACGAGAGGAGAAAATCTTTGAATTCTGATAGCCTGAAGAAATAATGGATCTGCCTGCGATACTCGGCCTTTCCGCCACAGACCTTGCAGACTGCGTTTTTAATCTCCCCCGGCTCCAGATGGCGACCGCAGCCCATGTCGCACTCATCGCCGCGAGCACTCTTTCCACAGTAGGGACATTCTCCCTCCACATATCTGTCCGGCAAGAAACGCTCGCATTTGGGACAGAAGGCCAGCTCGATCTCCTTGGAATAAACGTGGCCGCCGTCCATGAGGGCGCTGACCATTTCCTGCGTGCGATTGTGACAGGAGGGATCGTCGGTGTCGCCGAAGTAGTCGAAGTCGATGCCCATCCCTTTGAAGACCTCGTCAAAGTGCTGGTGATATTTGGCCACGAGCGCTTTGGGCGTCGTTCCCAAGCTTTCGGCATTGACAACGATGGGAGTTCCGTGGGCGTCTGAGCCGCAGACGAAGAGCACCTCTTTGCCCATCTTTTTCAACCCTCGAACGAAGATGTCCGCAGGTACATAAGTTCTTAAATGGCCTAAATGACAGGGCCCATTGGCATAGGGTAGGCCGCAGGTTACAAGGATAGGCGATGACAATCTAGAACACCGCTTCTGCTTATGATGAAACAGGCAGATATAGGTTTCCCAGCCAGGGCAGTCTCGCCGGTTCCAATGAAAAAGGATAAAATGTATATATAACATTAGAGAAAATAGAATTAGAGACTATAGATCTAACGGGGGTATTCAGATGAGAATTATTGTTCTAACCCTTATGCTGGCTTTGGCCTTGGGCACAGCCCAGGCCACGCCGCTGCAAGGCAGCGATGGAAACGCGACAGTGGTGCTCTTCGGGGCGACTAGGACGCCTCTGGAAGATGAGAACGCCACACAGGAGATCTTAAAGGTTGATGTCGGTCTCATGGGAACTGAGAATGCCACATATCAACTGGTTGATGCTAATAATAATATCTACCTGCCCGGCCTGTACAAGCCGCTCTCTTCCGGAAAGCAGCTTGTTTATTTCCTGGTTCCCAAAGACAGCCTTTTTAAGCTCATAAATGCGACTCCTGAGAGCGGAAAACCCATTAACATCAATTGGTGGGCGACACCCAAAGGCAGCAATGACCGGATGGTCTTGAGGTATTACGGAATCACAGATTGGCTGATAAATCCAGATGAACAGGGGATAGTAGTTCAGGTGCGCGTACAGAATAACGGCACTCAAAAACTCATTGTCAGCCCGGAGAACTTCACCCTGCTGGACCAGTGGGGCTGGCCCTATCGTCCCACCTTAGGTTTTGATGCGGAGACCATCGAGCCGAAAAAACCTACATCTCGTGTCTTGCTGGGCTTTACCGGCATCTCGCTTCTCAGCCGTCCTGTAGCTCTGGCATATGACAATGGGGCATCCAACCAGATCATCATAATGTTTGAGAGAGACTACGCGCCGCTTTCTGATGCAGCGGTCTATGGTGCCAATGCCACAAAGAGCGCGGCCAGCGTAGTGCCGGCACCTGCGGCGGTCCTGCCGACCTCGAATCCGGCCGCACAGAACGTGGCGGTGCAGGCTCCGGCAAAAAGCGAGACCACAGGCACCAAGAAAAACTCTATCAATGATACACTAGCAGCCAGCAAAGCGCGGCTCGCGGCCATGAAAGTGGGGCTGAATAAAAAGACACCGAATACAAATGTAACCGCCAACACATCAAGCAACGCCTCGAATAGCTCATCGAGCATTTCCGCCTGAGCTTGAATGAGGTTCTTCGAGCCAGTGCTCGGGCCTGGGAATCTCCCAGGCATTTATCCATTCGAAGCAAGGACCCAAAAGAATATATCATAACATTGGAGGTATGTTATAGATGAGATGGCTGGCTCTGGCACTTTTCATGATCCTATTACCAGGAATTGCTCAAGATTATCCTCTGCAAATGAGCAACGGTGTCGTCAACTGCACCATTTTCGGCTCCTTCAAGGACCCCGGGTTTTCCGGACCCTCTTATTCCGACTCATATTCCGTACTGGTTGTAGACACTCGCTTAACCCGAATAAACGGAAGCGACAACGCACCAATTCGGGCTGCCTACAGCCTAACCGATGGAAATGACCGGGTTTTTCAAACCAGCTCTGAAAATATAAAAGAATTACAGCCAGGCCGCCGGCTGATTGGTTTTGTCGTCCCCAAGGAGACTATTGCCAAGAGCCTGACTATAGATTTGTCTCATGACAAAGCGGGAGGAGAGCAGTTCTCGGTTCGTTTTCCCGAGCTTGTCAACTCCAGCAATGCAAATGTGACATTGCTCTATTATGGAGTGCTTCGATCCAGCATATCCTCCAATAAGAAGACAATCGAATTAGATGTGGCTATAACCAATAACGGCACAAAAAAGCTTGCTATTGATGCCAATAACTTCACATTGTTGGACCAGTGGGGCTGGAAATACGACAGCAAAGAGTATGACAACTACGCAAAGAAGGGCATGCTGGCAACGGTGCTGGAGAAAAATGAGACCATTAGATCCGGCCTGATCTTCAACTCCGTCTCGCCGCTCAGCCGACCGGTGGAGCTGGTCTACAGGTATTCCAATAACAGCTCCCTGAAGATGAATATAGATGCCGAGGCGGGCCTGAGCCACTCCATTCCGGATACGAAGAAATGCATTGATTGCGAGAACCCCAAGGACGCCGCCTCCAGCCTGGCTGGCTCCATCAAGGCCACCAAAGCTAGGCTTGCCAAAGTCAAGAAGACAAACAGCACAGCAGAGAGCGCTCCCAAAGGGCGGGATGAGCTTTGAGGGAAGCAGTATGGTCTTTTCCCTCTGGCACCTCCTTCCTTCTGCTCTCTCAGCCCTCCTGATAATTGCACTGGCAATCCTAGGTCGGCGGAGTGGGCAGCGCAATTCTCACCGGAGACTGAGCTTTGTGATGGCCCTGTTTGCGACTCTTGGGCTGGCGGGCTATCTCAAACAGGGAAATTTTATCTTCTATCCTTTGGATCAACATGTTCTGCATTCCGCTCTGGGCTTGATCGCCTTTTTGCTCTCGGTTTCCCTTTTTGTGGATGCAATTATCGCTCACAGGCTGACAAGAAAAGCGCATTGCGGGATAGGTTACGTGGCGGCTGCTTTCGTCTTGCTGGCACTTTTTAGCGGAATTATTTTGTTTTACGGAGGGCTGTTCGGCGGAGATGATGCCAAAATGCCAGAAATGCCTTCTTCGCCTGCAATGCCCAATCTTCAAGAGAATGCCTCCAGCATCCTGCCGGAGACCGAGGCCGGCGAATATCAGGGCAGGAGGCTGGTGCCTATTTCCGAGCAGGGAAACAATGCCCTCTCCGGCACGCAGCATCTCGACCGGGAGGCATTGCGGCTTAATGTCACGGGACGGGTTATGAGAAATTTGAGCATGAGCTACGAGGAACTGCTCGCGCTTCCCGCTTACACCGAGCTGGCTTATATGCCCTGCGTAGAAGGATGGGGATTTGATGCCAAGTGGACTGGCTTTCGGGTGTCGGATCTACTGAATATGTCCGGCCTTTCGCCAAAAGCCGGCTATGTGGTATTCCACAGCATAGATGGCTACTCCACCGGCCTGCCTCTGGACTATTTGCGAGACAATCAGATCTTGCTGGCATATGGCATCAACGATGTTACTTTGCCGGATGAGCGGGGCTTTCCACTGCAACTGGTTGCCAGGAGCCGATACGGCTACAAATGGGCCAAATGGATAACCGGTATCGAGGTCGTGGACGGAGAGGTGAGAGGCTACTGGGAATCAAGAGGCTACAGCAACAGCGCCAAGGTGGGCGAGCTTGCTTTTGTGTGACTAAGGGAACTAAAGTTATAACTATTCAGCCCTCCAGTCAAATCTCATTATGGACGTACATCCCAGGCATCCAGCAAAAATATCCATATTACTGGCCGACATCACCACGCTCAAGGTCGATGCCATCGTCAACGCCGCCAACAACTCTCTCCTGGGGGGCAAAGGTGTGGACGGTGCCATCCACAGAGCAGCGGGCCCACAGCTTCTGGAAGAATGCCGGCGCATCGGAGGCTGTCCGACAGGCGAGGCCTGCATCACCCGGGGCTACCGTCTTGCTGCAAGATGGATCATTCATACCGTAGGACCCATCTGGCGAGACGGAAACAACGGCGAGGACGATCTATTGGCCTGCTGCTACAGGAACTCTTTTGCCCTGGCAGAGCAGCACGCCATAAAGAGCATAGCTTTTCCAGCTATCAGCGCCGGAGCTTATGGGTTTCCCATGGAGCGGGCCTGCCGCATTGCCCTTGCAGAGATGAGCACTTTCCTGGAGAAGTGTGACGAAATCGAGGTCATTGCCGTCTGCTTTAGTACAAAAGCCTACCTGTGCTACATAGATGCCTTGCGAGGGCTTTGAAGCCGTTGGGTCTAGCTTACAAAGTATATGCCTATCGCTACCACCAGGAAAGAAATTCCCTTCTGTTTCAAAGAACACCAATCCGTTTTTTCGTTCATCACTTTTGCCAGCTTCGGCATGAGAATTCCCAGGCCAAGGATGAGGAGCACCGTCATGAGAGGCTGAAGTGCTCCTACGCTTGATACCATGGTAACCGATCCGATGGCATAAGCGAAAAGCGAGAAGATGATCCCCAGGAATTGGAAGATCTCCTCTGAGATCAAAGTTCCCACGGCCAAGCCGCCCTGACTAAAGAAGTTCTTGACCTCGCTGCGTATGGATTGAATGCCCATGAGGGACAAGACCACCAAAAAACTGCCCAGGGACGACCAGATATAGAGATTCCATTCATCGATGGAGATGAGTAGATACTTGAGGGAAAGATAATAGACGGCGGTTAAGATCCAGTACGACAGGAAAGGCTTGATAGCAGGAGATAGGGCACTTAGAAATGGCTTGATGTTTAAGCTATTGCTATTACAGCTGTTACTGTATAAACCATTGCTACAAGATCCAGTTTTTTTGTAAGATATTAGCAGAGTGCCAACGAGAAGCAATAGCCCTCCAGCACAATGTTTTAGCTCCATCACCTCCCCTAAAAAGAGGACGGAGCCTATGAATACAAACAAAGGATAAACGTATTCCAGAGCGGCTACTTTAGATGTTTCTTCCACCTTTAGGGCCTTCATGTAATAAAAAGATGGAAATACTTGCAAGATTCCGAAGAGAAGAGCAATGAGGGATTGCGGGAAGACAAAGTTTGCGCCTGCTATCAAAAACACGGGGATGGCAAAGAGCTGCGAAGCTAATACCTGGCATACGATGTACGCATTGGAATCGTCTACGTAGCTGCTGAGCAGAAACTTATCCAGTAACCCAGCGACAGAGAAAAAGACCGTTCCTAAGAATGCGAATGCAAACCATTCCAGTTCAAATCCCTCCATTTAAATAATTCGTTTTTTTAAATATTATCAGTAATACTGCCTCTGTTTATACGCTGTTACTGTTTAAATCAATTGAATATCAATGTCATACTAGATATACTTATCCAATTTTCAATTTATGAGACATCATAGGTTAATATTTTTTTTATACAAGTTGCGTATTAGATACATTATTTGCCATTGTATGTAATAATAATGGAAAAATAATGATGATCAGTTTTACATAACGTTCTCAGACAACCCGATTTGAATTATATATTTATCATTAATCCCGGGGTCGAGCCGACTAATAATAGGGCAGAGAGAGTGTTGCGACGGGAACAGAAATAACACATACAAAAAAATGAGAGCAGTTGATAGTCCTGAGGACAACTCTCGGCCTCATCATATCATAATCTCATAGCTGTCCTTGTGCGGATTGATGAGCAGCCTTTCTGCAATCTCTCCCGCCTTAATCTGCGCTTCCGGCTTGAGTGTATTGAAGTACAGCTTCCAGACAGTAGCCTTCTTCACATCTACCACATTCTCGAAGCCCAAGCGGCTTCGCAAGCGCTCTCTGATAGAGATGGCCTCGCCGTCCTCGATATGCAGGGCGACCTTGACCGGCACGTAGTCCTCCTCAAACTTGAGCTCGTCGATGAGAACGATGTGACTCTCTTTGTTCTCGTTGACCAGCTCCTTGGCAAAGCTCTTGGCCAGCTCCTCTGGATCGCCGGAATCCACCTCGATGGAAAACAAGCGCTCCTTCTTGACATCGTCCAGGACATTGCCAAAGCCCAGGCGCCGGATGAGCGTGTTCTTAACGGTGGCCGCCTCGGCATCGGGGATCTTCAGCCAGACGCGCAGATTGATCTTCCGGTTCATGCTCATGCGTTCACCTCGATGTAGCGTTTCATGGATTCGAAGACCCTTCTGCCGGGACCGGGCTCATCGGGCCGCTGCTTTCTCGGATCGAAGGCGGGAAGCTGCCAGGCGAAAAAGGCCCTCTCCGGGTGAGGCATCATGCCCAGGACATTTCCCGGCTCATTGCAGATGGCAGCTATGCTTTCTGTGCTGCCGTTCACATTGAAGGGAAACTCGTCTATGATTCGCCCGTTCTTATCACAGTAGCGGAAGACCACCTGACCCTCGTCGTTAAGCTTTTTCATCAACCCTGGCGTGGTAGTGACCAGATTACCCTCGCCGTGGGCGATGGGGATCTTGAGCAGTGCTCCTCTCTCGATGGCAAAAGAGCCGCTGCACCTTTTGGAAGGCGCTTCATGCCGAAGGTTGACCCAGTCGCAGTAGTAGCCCCGGCGCACAATCTTTCCCTGGGAGACCATCACGTTTTGGGCCAGGGCCATGTCCACATTTCCGGAGCTCTTCTCTATGCTTCCGGGAAGAAGACCCGTCTCCACCAGAATCTGAAATCCATTGCAGATGCCGATGATGGGTTTTCCAATGCCCGCCTCTTCTTTCAAGGCGCTCATGACCGGCTCTTTGGAGGCTATAACTCCGGCCCGAAGCCGGTCCTGATAGGAGAAGCCTCCCGGTATGACAAATCCGTCAAAGCCCGAAAGCTCGCCAGCCGGCCGGTTCCAGCGAAAGATCTCGCCTTCCATGCCCACTGCTTTCACTGCCACCAGGGTCTCAAACTCGCAATTCGTACCGGGAAACTGCAAAACTGCAATCTTCATCTCATCGCCTCCACCAGGCCTGCCGTCCAAGCATTCCTCGCTTCGTCCAGGTCCAGATCGGCCACACACTCGCCTGCTCTTGACATCACAATCCGTCTCTTGCTTGTAACTATGCCGATCTGCATCGGCTCCAGGCTGTAGCTCTTGAGAAGCTCCTCCAGCCGGGCCTCGCTGCCCGCTTTTGCCTCCAGGACAAAGCCGGAGGATTCAGAAAACAGCAGCTTGTCGGTCCTCATGCCGATGTCGCCGCCCTGGACGCAGTCCAGGTCCAGCTCCACTCCGAAGCGGGCCGGCCGGGTGAGGGCCATTTCGGCCACACTTGCCGCCAGGCCGCCGTTGGAGATATCGTGGGCTGCGGCCAGCAGGCCCTCATCGATGGCGTCGATGACGGCGTAGATCATATTCCTCTCCAGATCGAAGCGAACGATGGGCACGTTAGCGCCCGTTTCTCCAAATATGGTTCGGTAGTACTCGGAGCCGCCCAGCTCATCAAACCTGGGCCCGATGAGGAAGAGTTTGTCACCGGCTTTCTTAAGATCCATGGTGATGGCTTTGCTAAAGTCCTTCATGATGCCCACGCAGGCCACCACGGGCGAGGGGTCCACTGATCCCTGGGGCGATTCGTTGTAGAAGCTGACGTTCCCGGAGACGATGGGCACGGCCTGCTGCTGGGCTTCGTAACCTTTGAGGTACAGTTTCTTGCAGGACTCGGCCAGGCCCTTTACGCCTTCCCGGAACTCCCAGAAGGCCTCCGGTTTTTCCGGGTTGCCGTAATTCAGGCAGTCCGTCAGAGTGGAAGGAACAGCGCCGACTGCGGCCACATTTCGCATGGCTTCGGCCACGGCTGTCGCTCCGCCCCAGTAGGGACTGATGCGCCCGTAGAAGGGATTGCTGTCCACAGCCAGAGCAATGCCAAACTTTTCGCCCCGCACCGGTGCAATCAGTCCGGCGTCCGCCTCGCCCGGCCGGATCACGGCGTTGCCCATGACCTCGGTATCGTAGTAGCGGTAGACGTGCTCCCGGGAGGCGATGTTGGGCGACCGCAAAATCTGGAGAAGGACCTGATTGTAGTCAGCCGGCTCAGCCACATCCGGCTCTTGCACGCGGATGGTGCGCGGCAATTCCAGACGATTATAGCGGATGCCTTCCGTCAGGTGTTGGATGGGCACATCGCAGACCATCTCGCCTTTGTGCGTGACTGTGAAGCGATCACCGGTATTGATCTTTCCGACCACGCTGGCCCTTGCCCCCTCGTAGACGTTGGGCAGGTCCCAGTCCTCGTTGTAGATCTTGAGAATCTTCTCGCGTAGCTCCGGGGGCGAGACGATGAGGAAGCGCTCCTGGGTCTCGGCGATGCTCAAAACCTCGGCTGGGAAGTCGGCAGCCGTGTGCATGTCGTCCAGGTTGATCTCCATGCCGAAACCTCCCGCCGAGCCCATCTCTGATGTGGCGCAGGTAAAGCCGCCGCCGCCCAGATCCTTGAAGCCGATCTCGATGCCCGACTCGCGGACCAGCCGGAAGAGGTCGTCGTTGGCCTTGAAGAGCACGTTCTTCAAGAAGGGATCGGGGATCTGCACCGCGCCGCGGTTGGTCTCCTCGTCCTCCTCTCGCAAGGCCTCTGAGGCGAAGGTGACGCCGCCCAGGCCCGAAGAATCGGTGGGCTTGCCGATCAAAATCACGTCGTAGCCCTTTTCTCCGGCCAGGGGCGGAGCGCGGGAGCGAATGATCTGGTCGCGCCGCACGATGCCAATAGAAACGACGTTGACCAGGCAGTTGTCGTCGAAGCTGTCATTGAAGACGATGTCTCCGCCCATGTTGGGAACACCGAGAGCGTTGCCGTACTGCCAGATTCCGTCCACCACGCCCTCTGCCACCCAGCGCACCTTGTTGGCCTTGGGGCCGTAGGGATTGCCGAAGCGCAGGGGATCGGCGGTAGCGACCACAGTGGCACCCATGCAGTTGACATCGCGGACGATGCCGCCGATGCCGGTAGCTGCGCCCTCGTTGGGCAGGATTTGGCTGGGGTGGTTGTGGCTCTCGTGAGAGATGACGACGCACCATTTGTCATCGATGGCCACGATTCCGGAGTCTTCCACAGGGCCCATAACCACATTGGGGCCGTCGGTAGGAAGGAATTCTTTGAGGGTGGCGCGAGAGCTCTTGTAGGAGCAGTGCTCGGACCACATGGCATCATAGCAGAATAATTCGGTGAGGGTGGGGTCGCGACCCAGCACCCCGGCAATGGTGCGCGCTTCCGGGACGGACATGCCTATGCCGGCGGCGCGCAGACTGGTCTGCACTTGCGGATCGGAAAGACCGATTATCTTCAATTCAGTTACACCTCTGGTTAGCTGAGATATGCTGGGCGGGTGGCATTATCAATTTATCGATTGGGGTGGGTGGGAATGGAGAGACGAAGGTTAGGGAAAAGATTCTTCGATTTCACAATATTTTTGTATACCGTTTATAAAGAGAATGCCTAAATCAGAGGTTAATTAGGAATCCTCAATAGCTAAAATTATATAATTCCATTGAATACCCTAGTATATATTAGTTCCAATTTGCCATCTTTGTTTTTGCCTACTTGGACTATAAAAACATCTCCTTCTTTAATATCCATCTCGTTAGCTACTTTTACTGGAATCGTTAGATCTAAAGACTTCGTGCCCTGACGTGAACGTGCTTTTACTACAGGTGGAGCCACGATATCTTATTAGATTGTACACATATAACACTTAATGTACATATTATACACAAAATCCTTAATGCGTTTGGTTTTGATTAAAAACCATGATCCTCCAATACCTTGCGAATACTACGAATAAGAGGCGATAGTCATCGTCGCTGTCACAGAAATCACTGAGATAAAAAGGAGCGATTCTGGAATTGGTTACGACATAAATTTCAGTGATGGTAGGTCAATCTATATAACAAAGAGAAGAACTATAATAGCATTATTAATATTAATAAAGTACGGAAATGGATGTGAGGCAGATCTTGCACAGGGATCTAAGAGAATACCCGAAATTAGACAAATCGTAATAGGAAAAGCACCGGATAATTTGATTAAGGATTACTATGGAGATGCCAATAAGCCTTTTACTGTACTTTCCAAGTTTCTCCTAAATTTTTATTATTTATATTATCTTACTACTCATATTTTTAATCCCAAGCTCTTAAGTATATAAAGCAATCCTCCGTCAGGCACGGGCAGATTAAAATATGTCATCACATATTCGAATGTTTCTCCAGCAGCCTGCATTTTTACTCGATCAATCATATCGCCCATGGTTCTCGATTTTGAACCATCCTTAGATGGAGGATTATCAAGTTCCCATAAGAGGATTGCAGTCCATACTGAAAAAACAATCTGAATGAATCTTTCAATTGAGTGTTTTTCTCTTAATTGGTAATCTTTGAAACCCAATTTTTGATTTGTTTCTCTATGGGCGGTTTCAATATCCCATCTATCCTCATAAATCGAAATGATCTCTTTTGAAGAAAGAAATTTATTAGTGCTTATAATATATTTTGTTGTGCTATCTTTTTTTCTCTTGGAAATGACAAGTTTAACCACTCCAATTTTATCTAGGATCACATCCTTTTCAAATGCATAGTATGTCTTCTTTTTCCCACGAACATTAACTGTAGTTTTTATAAAATATTTATCTTCAATTTGATTTGCCATATCTTTAACGTGGTAAGACATAATATTATTAATTCCTACTTTTTTATCCGATTTGATTTGACAAACTATATTATGCCCTAAATTTAAACACTTATTAAATAGATCTGCAGAGAACCAACAGCTATCGAAAACTATATAGAGGCGAACGTTTTTTGGAACTTTTAATGGCTCAATAATATCCTCATAGGCGAGTTCCAATTTTGTTTTGAAATTCTCATTTTCGTGCTCATCTTTGATATACATCTTAGCTTTATGTGGAATAAATAGTCCTTTTGATTGGACTACAGATGTAACAAAATTGTTACCCCAGATGTATGCTTCTTTACTATGATCGTAAAATTTGCCAACGCCGTCTGTCTGGGTTCCTTCCTTCTCATTGTATGTATCGTCTATTATAAGCAATATTTTATCATCATTTTTTAAAGATAAATGCTCAATAAAAAGATCCACTTTTCGTTGTGCAACTTCATTTTCATCCCAATTTGCATCGCTAAAGAACCAATTGTACGAAGAACGTGCCTTTTTCCCTTTGCGACAGTCTGCCATAGTATCACAAAGGTTAGCAACGGTCTTGGATTTATCACACACGCTTAACGCTGCACACAAGTCCCGAAATGATCTATAGCTCGGTTTCGTGAATAAATCCCCAAATTCTTCCAAAAACGGCTCTAACTGTAATGGTGCTTTTAATATTTTGATCATTCTACTCCCGAGGGAGTGAATCTAATCCTAGTATAAATACTTTAATTTTTAATACGAACTTTTTAGCCAGATATAATTAGAAAATATTATAAAAATATCAAAAAGTTGGAAAGTACAGAGCCTTTTAGTGAGCTATGGAACGAAGAGGGATTTTACTTTATAACGAACCCTGTTGGACAACGACGTGGAAGAAGCCAGATGTACGTCCTTAGAGAGGAAGATCATGAAAAATTATTTAAGATCAGTGTTAACAAAAAAGCGAGTCGGCGACAACCTTCACGCGAAGAAAAACTCAAGATTTGTGCTCTACAAGCATCGAGATGCAATATTTGCGGATCTAGCGTAAGATCGAGAAGAATCTCCGATAGAGCATTCTGCAAAGATCGACGTCGAGGCGTTTTTGACCATAGAAAACCCGTAGAAATGGGCGGTAATAGTGAATTTGAGAATTATCAATTATTATGTTTTTATTGCAATAAATCTAAATGGCAAATATGCAATATCTGCGAAAGTCCAAATTGTGAGAAATGCGTCTTAGCGTATCCTGAAAAAAGTAGCATCATAGTACCGACCAATGAAGATATATCCGATATGCTCAACCGCTCACCTTTGCATCAATAACATTATCCTAATGCTTCCTCTAAGTTAGACCCGATTGATTCCACTACCTGTGGGCACACAGCATTTGCAAGTTGTTTTATCGCAAAAGTTCTTGCAACAGGAAATTTATAATTATCAGGGAAACCCATCATGCGTTTCATTTCGATTAAACTGAGATGTCTACGTTCCTTTGAATACACAGGAATCATCGCACCACCACCACTTATACTTACAGCAAAAGTCGGCAACGGTTTATCAATATCAAGTGCTCTAATACCACTCGATCGCATTTGAAATATACAATCATTTAAATCTATATATGGGGCCTGTCGTTCTATGGCTAGGCGTGTCTTAGGTATTTTAAAAGGTACATCCATTATATCAATCTTTTTGGTATATAAATCTATATAATATTGCCATTTTTTTGATATTGGTATGGAATAATCACCTCTATTGACAAAACGTCTAAATGGCTGAGGTAGTCCCCCTTTTTTCATGAAAATAGAATTAAATGTAAAGGGATCTATTCCTAAATCATCTCGGAAGCAAATAATAAACAATCTCTTCCTATGCTGAGGCACGCCGTAATTAGCACTATCTAAAATCTGGTTATATACGGAATATCCTGCATTTTGGATAAGGGATACAATTTTTTGAAAGGTTATTCCTGAATCGTGACTTGCTAGGTTGGGCACATTTTCAAAGATAGCAGCACTAGGTCTTGTTTCCTTTAGAATATTCGCTAATTTAAAAAAAGTCTCTCCCCTTGGATCAGAAAAACCTTTGCATTTACCTGCAATGGAAAACGGTTGACAGGGAAAACCTGCACAAATTACATCGATATTAGAAAATTTATTCATATCAACGTTATTTATGTCTGCACAATCAAAGAGTTCATTAAAATTTGCTTGATATGTTTTTCCACACTTTGGATCAATATCGCAGGAATATGCGCATTTCCAACCCAACTTTTCAAGGCCAAGTCTAAATCCACCAATTCCAGCACAAAGGTCAGCGAATAAATAGTTCACCATTTCATCTCCCTTTATTTTATGCCAATTCCCGTAAATAATCGTATCACGTTGGATCCTTTTGTGCGCGGCATTTTGAAACCCAGTTCCCCGACATTAGCCATTTACCTAATGGATTTATGGACTAAAAAGCTTATACTTGCTCGGCATGAGGCTTCTTAACGTCCCAACCGTCTTCAGAATTTTTTAACGACATGTCTTTCTTTTCGTGGCATTGATATGTATATGTGGTTATATACTATTTAAATTAGACCAGCGCGGGGCGAAAGTAATCTAATCCTGGTTGTTCTCCATTGGTCATCGGTTAAGGAAGATGCAATTGCATGGGCCTCCCTCAGGTCAGCAGTATCCCCGGCCACCCTTGCTCAATGGCACAACCGGGCCGACCGCCACGTTCCCGCCTGCGTGCTCTCGCGCCCGTGAGCAAGTGGCCGCTGCCGGGCACCGGGCCCGCCTGGCCGCCACCCACAGGACTGCCAGGCCGGGTGGGGCGAGCGCCCTTGCGTCATCGGTTGAAGCGAAAATCAAAAGGTGTGGCAAGAACGATCTTTCTCTCGTCGGAACTTCGCGCCTTCGTGTGAGCCCGTGCTCTCGGCCCGCCCGGCCCCCTGCCACCGGACACGATCGCCTGCCGGGCAAGCCAGCCCAAGCGATAGCGCAGCCCAGGCCCGGCCCACTGGCGGCGGCCACGAGCGACAGCAGGAAGCTGGGCAATGCAGCCACGGTCGAGCGGCAACCGGGCGCTGCTGCCCACCGCCCCGCAAGGATCGCTAAGCAAGATAACAGTATCGAATATTTTTGCGCGTCCTTTGTGCCTTCGTGCCTTTGTGGTGAAATCGTTAGTTGTCAGGTTATAATTATCAGCTAATAGTAATAGCGAAATTCCGGCGTAACCAAAATCCAGCGCCCGAAAAGCTGTTTGCCCCGGCTCGGCTCTTCCCGGGATCAGGCCCGACCGGCCCCCTGCCCCCTCGCACGATAGCTTGCCGGGCTCCGGGCCCGCCTGGGCCGCCACCCACAGGGCTACCAGGCCGGGAGGGCGAGCGCCCTTGCGTCATCGGTCAAGGCGGAAATCAATAAGGCGTGGCAAGAATTATCATTATCTCATCGGGACTTCGCGGCTTCGCGCCTTCGCGTGAACCCGTGATTTCGGCCCGACCGGCCCCCTGCCACCGGATACGATCGCCTACCGGGCAAGCCAGCTCAAGCGATAGCGCAGCCCAGGCCCGGTCCATTGGCGGCGGCCACGAGCGACAGCAGGAAGCCGGGCGAGGCTAGCCCACGATTCGCAAAGATAACGATGCTGGAGACCTCAGCTAAACTCTTTGTGCGTCCTTTGTGAGCTTTGTGCGCTTTGTGGTTGGCCCGTAACCGTTCGGTTATAATTTTCTGCTAATAATACTAGCGAATCGTCATCGCCTCCAAAATCCAGCCCCCCAAAAAGCTGCCCATTCCGGAGACCAGCTCCACCTGACCCTCCGGCTCGACCGGGCCTCCTGCCCCCTCGCACGATCGCTTGCCGGGCTCCGGGCCCGCCCCCAGGGGGCTGCCGGGACGGGAGGGCGAGCGCCCGCAGGCTCCGGACGACTAGGAAATTAAAACAATTCGTATAAAAATATATATAAAAATCAGAAATGCTCATAGATATCATGATATGGTAGATGGAATCAGATGATACCCTTAGCCCTGAGAGCGGACTTCATCTCAGACACATCGCCCTTCAATTCAATAATGTCGCTCTTGTCCAGAACCTTTTCCATTTTATCGTTCAGGCTGCTGTTCATATCCTTGATCTCGAAAAGGGTTTCGTCCTGTTTGCCGAGCATTTGGTCTTGCTTGCCCAGCATTTGTTTCTGCATGCCACAAATTGAAATAAGCAGATCTCTCATGTCTTTCAGTACGCCAATTCCTTCATCCAGGCGAGAATCAGTCTCCCCCGTTCCTACAAGTTTATAGAAACTACCAAATTCGCCATAAGGCTGCGAATATATTTTTTCAATAGAAGTTACTTGAATGAAGGTATTCTTTATGTCAATAGCTCCCTCGAATAATTTCATCTTTTCTTCATCGCCCTCAGCAATGATTCGAACTCTTCCATCGCTCAGGTTCTCGATTATGCCTTTTAGACCCAAGCCATTGGCCAACTGGATAACCCTAGCCCTATAGCCTACCCTTTGGACTTTGCCTGAGACAAATGCTGTGAGCCGCTTCATCGAATACATTTCATCTCTTTTTGTATTTGGATTTTCCTATCATATTACTCGTTGGGCTTCCTGCGTGCCCGCCCGCGTGCTCCCGCGCCTGTGAGCGGTAGCCGCCTCCGGTCTCCCGGGCCCACCTGGCCGCCACCAACATGGCTGCCAGGCCGGGAGGGCGAGCGCCGATGCGTCATCGGCTGAGGCGGAAATCAATAGGATGTGGCAAGAACGATCTTTCTCTCGTCGGAACTTCGCGCCTTCGCGTGAACCCGTGATTTCGGCCCGCCCGGCCCCCTGCCACCGGACACGATCGCCTGCCGGGCAAGCCAGCCCAAGCGATAGCGCAGCCCAGGCCCGGCCCACGGGCAGCGGCCACGAGCGACAGCAGGAAGCCGAGCAATGCAGCCACGGTCGAGCGGCAACCGGGCGCTGCTGCCCACCGTTCCGCAAGGATCGCTAAGCAGGAGAACAGTCTCGAATCTTTTTGCGCGTCCTTTGTGCCTTCGTGCCTTTGTGGTGAAATCGTTAGTTGTCAGGTTATAATTATCAGCTAATAGTAATAGCGAAATGCCGGCGTAACCAAAATCCAGCGCCCGAAAAGCTGTTT
>JAPKXZ010000070.1 GCA_026394555.1 Methanothrix sp. | reverse complement strand
GTAGTACTCGAGACCCCGCACGACCTCAAAGTCGATAGTGAAGTTGACTCCGTAAGCCTCCAGAAGATCTACCGTTTCCTGGAATTCCTCCAGCCGTAGCTCGGAGCTTACCGCCCGCCCCTGACGCGCTGAGCTGCGACCAGACGCCGGCGCCCCCGCAGGCGCATCCGCGGGCGCGGCCTCTCCGACGGAGGATGGCCCTTGCCCCATATCCAGGACGATCTCGGCTGCCTTATCCAGGGCGCTCTGCCCCTTCAGATCGATCAGCTCCAAGATACCGAGATGGCTCTGCCCGATATCCTCCAGGAGGGCGGCAAGAGCTACTCGCTCTTTCTTGTCGATCATCCTCATGACCGAGGAGCGGTGTTCCGCCTCGATCTTGCTGAGCAGAGTGCGGATCAATCCCAGATAGCCGACGTGAATATCCCCGGCCACGCCCACGCTTTTCAGCATCTTGTCCGCGAGAGCTATGGCCTCTGCCTCAGAATCGGGCTTGGCGCCGCCAATGAGTTCGCAGCCCATCTGCCAGAACTCCCGAAATCGCCCCCTCTGCGGCCGCTCGTAGCGAAAACAGTTGCCGAAGTACCAGAGCCTCTGCGGCTTGGAGGAATTTTGCAGCTCGGAGACGTACATGCGCATCACGGGTGCTGTCAGCTCCGGGCGCAAGGCAAGAGCACGCCCACCTTTGTCCGTGAAGCTGTAGATCTCCTCTACCACGGATGCACCCGATTTTATGGTGAATAGCTCGAGATGCTCAAAAGTGGGAGTAGCTACCTCCTGGTATCCCCAGCGCTCTAAAACATCCTGCATGGCCTTCTTGGCCCGGCCCCTTTTCTCGGTCTCCTCAGGGAGAAAATCCCTGGTGCCTCTTGGTCTCTGGATGGTCATATCGGCAAAAGGAATGAAACAAAATGCCCTTATAGTTTGTGATGGCTCTTATTTCAGCTTCTCTTCGACCTCAGAGGTGCAAATGATGATCTGCACCGGTTTTATGATTATATTGGATGTGGCCACGGCACTGCCTCCCGGCACGGTATTTATTGCGCGAACCGATATACCGCTCACATCAATATCCAGATTGTTGCCGAGCGGCTGTGACTTGGCACATCTCGCCAACTGGCCACTTTTTCCCTCATTTTTCATGCTGGTGCTCAAAGCACTATCAACAATTTGATCTATATAACTATCATCCCAATTTTCGTTGGGAAAGATCTTCTTCGTCTCCTCCTGCCCGGTTACAGCTATATCCAGGGAATTGGCGAGACCCTGTGCATTTGGATCACCATACTGCTTGCCGTCGTAAATGATATTCCTCTCTCGGTCTGCATTCATAGCGGTCAGATCCGATACCTGCTCACTTGAATCGGATTCATTCAGAGCAATCTTTTCTTTTGATGGTAGGATATCAGGTCCGAGGTCGGAAGGATGAAGCAGCCCTATCCCCCATTCGCGATGATCCTGATTGAATGGGCCGGATTGCGCTCCCTTCAGCTCTTTTTGCAGATCAGGCAAATTGGACGGCGACTCTGCCGCGCACGCACTTAGCGAAATAAGAAGACAAATAAAAACGGCCCCCACCAGCAGACGACCGGTGGGTCCTTGTATTTTTTCCATATTTCATCCCTCGGGCTGATGGCCCCGAAGTTACTGCTGGTTGGTCACAATCTCTACGTTGTTCTGGGCCAGTACAGAGGCGGCATTGTCGTTGAAAATTCCACCCTGGAAGCCTCCAACTCCAATGGCCAGAGCATCTCTGTTGCCAACCTTGACCTGCTCGATATTATATTTGGGGCTGCAGGCAGAGCATGTCTGGCTGTCGCCGGTATCTTGATTCTTCTTGATCTTCAGGTTGTTCTGAGCTGTGACCTGTTTGGTATTGTCATTAAAGGCGCCATTTTGTGGGCCACCAACACCAATTGCTCTAGCTCTGTCGTTTCCAACATCAATCGAGTCGTAGTTCGCATTGACTGCGGCAGGGAACTTGAAGGCACTAGATCCAGTCTCAAATATGCCCTGACCGAGGATGTCTACGCCGCCGCTTCCAATCATTGCCGTCTGAGCCAAGGCAGGAGCCGCAAATGCAGCCAATGCCATAGCCAGTACAAAGAACATTGCTACTCTTTTAATAATCTCACCCCATTAATCCTTTTAGGTTGTACTTAACTAAGTTTCAATTATATATATACTTTTTGGTGTTTTTTACGAAGAAATCATAGATTTATAGTAATATTCTCGCGAAGAAATTTTGCATGAAATATGCATAGCAGATAATACGAGAGAAACTCAAAATTATGTTAATCTGCCCGAAAATGATTTCAAGAATAAAGTTGTGAAATATAATGAGCTACTAGCAGAAGCCATACTAATTGAAATGAATTCGATCGGAATCGACTACCACGCCCTAAAGGACACGGCTTGCTGCTCCGCAAAAATTCGGGCTGCGATTGGTCGGTTGACCTCAGACTTGCAAAGTCTTACCATGCTCACACATCAGGGCAGCCATAAAGAAAACTCTACCCGCGGATGGGACCACTCTTGGGCAACGAGGTGAAGCAGCGGCGGCGCACCCGTGCAGAAAGCTGCGGGGCATCCAAGGCGCCGCCGCATGAAAACGGAACCAGGTTACGCAGATCTAATCCTTAGTTGAATACGTATGCCCTTTATCCCAGCCGCAGCAAGCTGCGGGGTATTGCGTTTAAAAATAAAAAATCTCACTCCTTTCTCTTCTTTCTCGCCGCCCTGTACTTGGGCCAGCTCTGCCGGGCCATCCCCTTTTCTCCGTAGCTGGCCGCCACGCTGTCGGAGACGGCCCGCTCGATCCGATCGTCGCGACTCCTGCGTTCCGATGCCGCCTTCTTGACGACGATGTAGTTGGCGATGAGAAAGAGGGGGAGCATGAGAATACAGATCACGATTATCTGCCAGATTTCCATAAAAATAGTCTGTCTCTAGAATATAAAAGGAGCACCTTTTCATTTAAACTTCGCCAGCAGTCTGGCATAAAACTCCCGCTCCCGCCCCTTGGTGGAGCGCACCAGCCTGTCCAGTATCAGCTCGGGGGTACTCTTGGCCAGATAGTTGTAGCGCGGGCTTCGGCAGACGCAGAGGTTGTTGTTCTCATCCAGCCCCTCCGCTTCGATCCCGTCCACGCGCACCGGCGTCTCGACATAACGGCGCACATCCTCGGCCAGGTGGCTCACGAAGACGGCCACGCAGCCGCGCCGGTTCAGCTCATCCAGCATGCAGGCAATAATGCGCGCTGAGGCTCCCGGCTCGGTGATGGCCTCCAGCTCGTCCGCCAGGACCAGTTTTCTCTTCTCATTCTCCACCACGGCGAACTTCTTCATGGCCGTCTCAAAGGCCCCGGCCGAGAGTGTGCCGCGGCTTTTGCTGAAGTAGTAAAACTCCTCAAAGAGGGAGAGCCGACAGGCTCGGGCGGGCACGGGCAGGCCCATGTGCGCCAGGATGACGATCTGGGAGATCAGGTCCAGGAGCGTGGTCTTGCCGCCCGAGTTGACGCCGCTGAGCAGCGCCACCTTTTCCGGGTGATCCGCGCTTCCTAGGGAGTAGCTCACCGCCTCGGGCCGGTCCAAGAAGAGATGGCGGCCCTCCGTAAAGGAGAGGCACGGCTCCTCCGTGATCTCGGGAAAGGTGAGATCCTCAGTCAAGGCAAACTGCCCCAGGGCATAAGCATAGTCAAACTCCATCAGGGCATGCACCAGGACCAGAGCCTCGTCCCTTTTGTCTTGCAAGCCCCGTGCGTTCTCTCTTTTTGTCTTCAAGCCCCGTCCTTCCCTGCGGCTTCTTAGCTCCTGCTCAAAGGTGCGCAGTGCCTGCCGGTCCAGCTCTAGAGGATAGCAGACCTCTGCCGAGAAGATCTCATCCAGCCACACCGCTTCCGCTCCCTGTAGCTCCAGCTCGCTCGCCGCGCGCGCCTTTGCCTCCTTAAGTACCTTTGCAAAGACGCTCTTCATCTGCACCTCCAAGAGCTCTCGCACACCCTCTCCCCGGCTCATGACCAGGAGCAGGTCCGTGCCGCCCAGGGTTAGCGAGCTCTTCTCGATCTTGCTCTTCAACTCCTCATTGGCCCAGGAGACGGCCTCGCTCACGCACCCGCCCAGGCGCGCCGCCAGCCTCTCCAGCCGTTCTCCTTCAGAGTCCCCGCTCTCGTTCAGCCTGGTGAGCCGCTTATGCAGGTCCTCCCATCCCGCAAAGCCGGCTACGCCTGCGCCCGTCAGCCTTCCTGCCGCCTGAGCTGCCGCCAGCAGGCACTCTAAATTATCCTCATAAAATCCCAGGACCGCTTCTGGCACCAGATACCACTCTTCCAAAGACTCGGCCTGCTCTATTTCCGCCGCTGCCTGCCGGTCCATCTCCTCGCCCACCAGGCAAACGTGGCTGTAGCTTTTGGCCAGGTCCATCATCTCCGCTGGGCTTTCTGCCAGATGCAGATCGATCAGCCTGTCCAATCCTCGCGCCTTCAGCCTCTGAAAGGCCTCGGTCGAGGTGGCGGCCACCGCCCTCTCTCGAACCCTCGCAGCCGCCTTCTCCCGCAGGGGCCTGATCTTTTTCAGCAGCTCCTCCAAGCCCTGCCCCTGCACGATCTCTGCGGCCTTCGCCGCCGCCTGGGCATTCATGCGGTTCTCAGCCAGAAGCTGTGCCGAGGAAGAGGCAAACAGAGTGCCGATCTTAAGCCGGGCGTATTCGGTATGAGCATAGCCGGCCAGGTGGGAGATGAGCGTCTGTTGAATCCTGGCTGCTTCATCCGTGGCCAGAAACTGCTCGGGCGTGACGGCATACTTCAAACCCTTGGCATGCTGGACTAAGAGGAGGGCCTGGCGTTCGCTAAGAGCCCTGCATAGTCCGGCCACATCGGCATTCAAGACCGCTTGCAGGGCTTTTTCCTCATCCCCATATTGCTCGATGAGGCGCTCTCTTATGCGAGAGCCCACGCCGGGCAGATCTACCAGTTTCAAACAGCCCCATTTTACCAGGAATATAATATAATTGTTCCGGCGGCATTGCGGCGGCATAGAGTGGGTGATGGGTTTCAATATAGCGAGAAGCTTGATATTCCGGGGGCAAAAGAAGGAGACATGTGCTACTAAATCGTCTACTGGACCTGGGAGAGGAGGAGAGTATATTTCTCGCAGAAGAGTCCTGGCAAGATCTGCTGGAGCTGCCCGTCACAAGAGAGATACTGCAGGAGGATCTGGATACAGATGCCTGCATCGAGGTTAAAGATCTGGGATTTGCCCTGCACTTATCCGAGCCGGCAGAGCTATGGCTGCTTCTCACGGATAAATATTCCACCCAAAAGATTTTGTCGGAGCATGCCGAAAAATGGCATTCGAGGATCATCAAAACGGTGCAGGCAAATGAGGCAGAATTTTTTCCAGCTCTGACGGAATACTTTTCTAATTCTCTGGCGGCAGAACTTTTCTGTGAGAGCTGCTCTCTAGAAGGAGCGCCTCTTTATGTAGATGAGAGAATCGAGAGGCTAATGCAACTCTTGCAGCCGATACTGCCCAAAGATGAAAGCATCCTGGAGATCTGCTGCGGCGGCGGCATGGCCACACGGGCGCTTGTTCGCCTGGGGCAGCGTCCCCTCTCCATGGACTCCGATCGCTGCGATCTATGTCTGGCCCTAAAGAGCGAACTTTTGGACACCCAAAGATGCTTCGTCCTGGATGCCCGGCTTTTGCCCTGCATCTTTCCAGCCCGGTCATTCCACACCGTTCTGGGGTTCATGGTGGGACTGATTGATGATTTCAACTGGCCGCTCTGGAGGGACATTATTCTTAATGCTTCCCGCCTCGCGAAAAATATGGTCCTATTTACTGTTTACACGCAAAAAGAAGCGGAACTCATCGCGAAGGCGCTTGGGGACGTGGGCTGGAATGGCAGGGTAATCGATAATCGCGACTCCAGGGGAATTTATGACCAGTGGGCCTATTTGGCTGTGATGGACGGATGAATGGAAAGGTTAATTACAGTTCCCTGTGTGGATGAAATATAGGTGAGATTCTTGGCTGATTTTAAGAAAAGAAATACCGAGAGAAAGGGTGGCAAAAAAGAAGAGATCAAAAGCAAGAAGCTCATGGAAGATAACCTCGATGACCTCCGGGGTAGGGGAGAAGAAGAGAAATAAATCCTTCTTGTGTTGGGATGCATTCTTGCCTATCTCATCTGGCAGCCCTTTTTTCGGATTAATTTTCTCTGCTTTGCATTATGACGGCGTTACACTCAAGCCCCTACTTAGCTCCTTGAGCTTTTCGATGCTCTCCTGGGTCTTAGCCGACTCTTTTCGCTTCTCATCCTCAAAGTGCTTTATGATCTCGTCTAAGGATATAGTAAGCCTGTAGACCTTCATGGGCCGGCCTTTTCCGTCCTTCTTGATCTCTCTTTCTTCCACCCAGTTGTTGCTACGCAGCGTGCGCATAGCAATGCTCACCTCTGGTTGACGCAGGTTCGAGCCGATCTCGATCTCCCGAGAGGTGGCCTCCTCCACATTGGCTAGATAAGTAATCATACTGGCCACATTTCTGGGAATGCTGAGTTCTCGCAGAACCTCTACAAACTCCCTGTCGGCATCATCCAGAACTTTTACCGAGAATTGTCTCATAATAAGATATAAGAAATACCCTATGATATAAATAGTTTATTTCTCGAATACGTTTTGTTTTTGACCTAAGATTATGCGACAAATATGCAACTGCGTAAAGATAATCCTTTCGCGTAATGATAATATCACTTTCAATTCATAGATTCAAGAAAATGGAATTATGCCGCATATCCATAAGGGGGGCGAACCACACAAAATAGATATATCATCGTTTTCACTCCCTTGGGTCATGGAATTGAAGCTTGATCCCTGGGGCGCAGTTCATGTAGACGATTACACCAAGCTCTTTGAGGTATTTGGCATATCGAGCTTTGATGAGATCCTTCCCAAGCTAGAAGAGCCTCATCCCTACATGGCGCATAAGATCATTTTCGGCCACAGAAACTACGACTCAGTTCTTCGTGCCATGCAAAGGCATGAGCCATTTGCCGTCATGAGCGGATTCATGCCCTCCGGCAGAGCTCATTTCGGTCACATGATGGTCATGAACGAGATCATCTGGCACCAGCAACAAGGTGGGGACGCTTTTGCAGCTATCGCCGACATGGAAGCTCATGCCGTGCGAGGAATAAGCTGGGCGAAATGCAGAACCCTTGGCATCAACGAGTATATCCTCAGCCTCATTGCCTTCGGTTTTGAGCCGAAAGATGGCAGCCATATCTATTTCCAGTCAGAGAACTACAAGATGAGGAATCTGGCCTTTGAGCTGGGCAGAGAGGCCAACTTCTCCGAAGTCAGTGCTATCTATGGATTTTCCGGCGAGACCCATATCTCTCACATGGAGAGCGTCATGGCTCAGAGTGCCGACATTCTTCATCCTCAATTAGAGGAATTCGGCGGACCAAAGCCAGTGGTCATCCCGGTAGGGGCTGACCAAGATCCTCATATCAAGCTCACTCGCGATCTGGCCTACCGCATGAGGATGTTTCTGGTGGAGCAGCGCAAGGATTACATCAGTATTCGAGGCAAGGCAGCCAGCAAAGAGCTGATGCAGTCGGCTGAATTGGCTTTGAAGAATGCGGGATATGGCAAGGTGAAGAGGTACGAAGAGCATATCGATGTCACTGATGTCACAAATGTCCTGAATATAGATGACACCATCAACTCAAGAAATCCTTTGGAATCAATCGATCGGCTCATAATAAAATTAGAAATTGAGCATGGGCATTACGGCTTTATTCCTCCGGCCTCGATCTACCACCGGTTCATGACCGGATTGACCGGTGGCAAGATGTCCTCCTCCAAGCCGGAGAGTCACATTGCTCTTACGGAAGATCCCCAAGAAGCAGGCAAGAAGATCATGCGGGCCATCACGGGTGGCCGGCAGAGCCTGGCCGAGCAAAAAAAGCTGGGGGGCGAGCCGGAAAAGTGCTCCATCTACGAGTTTCTGGTCTTCCATCTCTCTCAGGACGACAAAGAACTGCTGGAGCTGGATGCAGAATGCCGCTCGGGCAGGCGCATGTGTGGAACCTGCAAGAAGGATGTGGCGGAGAGGATCGAAATATTCCTGCGTGAGCACCAGCAGGCCCGCGAGGCGGCTAAAGAGAGGCTGCCGGAGTTTGGGATCAAAAACTGATTTATAATCAAGATGGACCAAAATAGTATTATTACTTTGTTACTTCCATATAATGTAAAAATTTTATTATTTTTATATTAGATAGTGCATTTAGACTTGATATGTGATCTCCCGTTACAGCAAAATGCATTTATAACTATAGAATAGATATATCCGAAGGGAATTCCGTTTGTTGGAATAAGACGAATTTAAAAAATATATACACATAGTAATAAAATAATTTATGGGTGGAAAAATGTTACAGCTCTTTAGGAATGGCTCTGCGATTGGGAAAGCACTTGCAGTACTTCTCTTGCTGCTGTTTATTTCTATTTATGCATGCTCAGGAGAAAATGATAATCCGATTAATGAAAAGAATGCGTCCGGACTCCAGCAAGAAAACATCTCACCACAAATCCATGCAGATTTGAACAATCCTGGTCAAAAAGCAAATGCTAGTACCAACACGACAGATCAAACCAATTCCATCTTGGAGACTATCAAATACATCTCATTTGCATTAGCGCTCCTTGGGATCTTGATAACCAGCATTTTTGGCTTTTTGTTGCTAAAAAATAATTATAGTGATTTTTTAAAACCCGGCGAAATCAAAGAAAACGATCTTTTTAAAAAATCTCTTGCGATGATCATGGGAATCGCTCTGTTGCTCTTATCTACCTATCTATTGCTCTATTTGATCAGTCTCCTGATTGGGAAGGTAGTGATTCCAGTAAATACTAGCAATGCCTTCTTGATAATGATATCTGTATTATTAGGCCTTGCTATCTTTGGCTCTGTAATATTCATGTGTCAGATGCATAGCCGCCTGAAGGAGAAAGAGACTGGCGTGATGAGAAAAACCATTGCAGGACTTCTGGTTATCGGTCTGGTCGTAGTGATATTCTTCGCCCTCACCACGAAAATCGAAAACGATGGCCTGATTACACAGTACATACAGCTTGTTGGCATAATAATCGCTTTTTACTTCGGATCGAGATCTGCAGGTAGTGCTGTTGAAGCCGCTACTGCTGAGAATAGGAGAAAGGACGAAGCTGCTGCTGAGAAGATTAAAAAGGCCGATGCAGCTGCATCTGAGGCAAAGAAGCTTGAGAATGAAGCCGCAGCTATTGAGATGAAGAAAAATGACAACGTAGCTGTAGCCGAGGCAAAAAAGCGTGATGAAGAAGCAGATGTAGCTGAGAAGAAGCGACTGAAAGAAGAGGCAGCCCGTAAAAAAGAGGAGAAAGTATCTTAAAGAATCACGTGCCTGAGGGTGCAACACGGGGCGTCGCAAAAGAATTGCATCTGCACCAACGGGGGGCGAGTCAGGGTAAATATTATTATATATTCTGCCCTGACTTCCCAATATCCTGAAGTATGGATTTTTGGAACTACGAATTTTTATCTCTTGGGGTCAAGGGGCAGAGAAGACCGCATCCTTCAGGGTGCGGATGAATCGAGCCCCTTGCGAGATTACTTTCGTCCCGCGCTGCTCGATTTGATATAGTTTCAAGATGATTAGATCTTAGTTTCCTGGCACGTCCAGGAAACCGATTCACGCCTTCTAAACGGAAGGTAGGGCACTGAAGTTCTACTTCAGAGAGACGGTGAACGTGAATCAATCGCTTTGCGTGGCATGATCCTTGTAAGAGGATGGTCTGAGCGTGAACGGAAAGGTTCAGCAACAACAGCGTTAAGATCTCCATGCTTAGCAGGCTGCCTGAGTCGAGTGAAACTCTGCGGGTTCGCTACCCAAATGTCAACCAGCCGATAGCGACACGACTTTTTGCGTAGTCGCAAGCCACGGACTTTAGGCCGTGGTAGTTGACGCCAATGTGAATCTATATCTAGCATTCTTCTTAATCGGTGAAGTTTGATGTTTGCTTTCTCTTCCCCATCACCTGTATCTCCTCAATCTCCGTCTCCGGGTAGTTGCCCGTCTCGTCCTTCTCCAGATACTTGACCATATCCCAAACATTGAGCAGTGCCACCGCAACCCCAGTCAGGGCCTCCATCTCCACGCCCGTTCGGCCCAACGACGTCACAGTGACTGTTGCCCTGACTCGCCCCACATCAATCTCAAAGTTCACCTCCAGCCCAGTGATTGGTATCTGGTGGCAGAGTGGGATCAAACGGGGCGTGTCCTTAACCGCCAGGATGGCCGCCAGCCTGGCCGTAGTAAGAACGTCCCCCTTCTTCGCATGGCCCATTCTTATGGCCTCAACGCTAGCCTCTTGCAGCCGGATCGATCCCGTGGCCGTGGCCTTTCTGAAGACGGGCGGCTTTTCCGTGATATTTACCATTCCCGCCAGCTTCTCATCTTCCGCCAAGATCTCACAGCCTCATAGCCTCGGGAATCTTCTCGATCACGTCTGTGGCAACCATGCCGAATTCCTTCTCCGGATAGACCAGATCGCCTGCCCTGCCATTAACAAAGGCTGCTGCCGTTGCTGCCCTTAGTGCCGAGCTTCGAGCGTAAAATGCGGCTGTAATTCCCGCCAGGACGTCTCCCGTTCCGCCCACGGTCATGCCCGGATTTCCTGTGGTATTGGCTCGCACCACCTCGCCATCGGAGATCAGATCGACCTTGCCTTTGAGCAGGACCACCAGTCCTTTTTCGCGGGCATAAACTTTTAGCGGCTCTACCCTCTCTCTGTAGTCCAGATCGACCAGAGCAATGCCGCTGATTCGCTTAAACTCGCCGGCATGAGGCGTGACAATGCCCTTCAAGGGAAGATCCGGTTGCAGGGCATCGGCATCTATCACCGGCTTCTTGCAGAGAGGCATGATCTTTGCCAATGTGGCAATCGTCTCTCTATGTCTTCCCAGTCCCATGCCCATGACCACCACATCGTGCCTGGCAATCTGCTCCTCCAGAATTGTAAGGTCGTCAGGGCAGAGGTGATCCCCCGACAGCTCCTGGACAATCAGGTTGGGAGAATAGCAGGAGATGGTTCTGGCTACGGCCTTTGGTGCGGCTACGGTGACAATGTCCGCTCCTGCTCGGAGAGCCGCCATGGCGCAGAGTGCCGGAGCGCCGGTGTATGGTCCGCCGCCGATTACCAGTATCCGTCCGGAGTCGCCCTTGTGGCTCTCCTGGGACCTTCTTCCCATCAGCCACAGGTCGCCTTTTCCCACGAAGAACTCTGCTGCCGGTGGTATGCCTATATCCGCTACGACGACATTGCCGGTCATGTCGGGCTTTTGCCGGTGAAAGGTCACCACGGCATCGGCCCTCACCACCTGGTTGGTTCCGAGACCACTGGGAACATCGACCGAGATCACAGTTTTTCCAGAGGAATTGATGGCTTCTATTGCCTGGGCCTCCAGACCCAAGACGGGGCCTCGTACGCCCGTGCCGAAGATTGCGTCTATTATCAGGTCGCATTCACCAAGGGACAGATCCATGCTGTCCATAATTGGGCGCAAGTCATAGCCCAGTCGCACCAGAATTTCCCAATTCCGTCTCGCCTCCTCTGTAGCGATATCCCTGGAACGGCCCAAAAGATAAACGGTTACATCAGAGCCAATCAGGTGGCGGGCGGCGACAAAGGCATCGCCGCCGTTATTGCCCCGGCCTGCCACAATGGCGATCCTCTTTCCCTTGGCTTTAGTCATAACTTCCCGTGCTACTGCGCCACCCGCATTCTCCATGAGCTGCAAGGGCAGCAGGCCGAAATATCTGCAATTGGTGTCGAGTGCTGTCATCTCTTCTGCAGAAATAATTCTCATAGTAATAGGATAGTGGATGATAACATAAAGCTCCTATCCTTTGGGTAGAGAGGAAGCCGCCACCCTACAAGTTCATTGGAGTAAATAATTGACATACAAGGATTAATGAGGTGAACATTCATAAGCTCCACCTTCCTACGTCACAGATCTGCTAAAATCTACTTGTTTGCAAAGCGTATATTATGCTTAAGTAGTTGATGCAGGGAAATGGTCTCCCTGAGAGGAGAATAAACAGGTTGAGCGCATCATGAGAGGGTGCGCCTCTTTGCATATGGCCGGGTCTGCCTCGTGAAAAGCCCCGCCTGCAGTATGACCCTCCAATCGCAAAAGAGGATGGAAGTCCGGGAATTCAAGATGTCAGGCAATACCTTTGGCACTATATTTCGCATCACCACCTGGGGCGAGTCGCATGGCTCTGCGGTGGGCGTGGTCGTGGACGGCTGTCCGGCAGGCCTAGCCCTGGCTGCAGAGGATATTCAGAAAGAGCTGGACCGCAGGCGTCCCGGCCAGTCTCGCGCCTCTACGGCCCGGCAGGAAGCGGACCAGGTTGAAATACTGTCCGGCATATTCGAGGGGCAGACCACGGGCACGCCCATCTCTCTGCTGGTCTGGAACAAGGATGCAAACTCATCTGCCTACGATCTCCTGCGCGACAAGCCCCGACCGGGGCACGCCGACTATACCTACCAGATGAAATATGGCCTGCGCGATCACCGGGGCGGGGGCCGGGCCTCGGCGCGCGAGACTGTGGGCCGGGTCGCTGCCGGAGCCGTCGCCAAGAAGCTGCTGCTGGCCGCGGGTGTGGAGGTCGTGGCCTACGTGACACAGCTAGGCGAAATTGTGGCAGAAATTGCTTCAACAGACCTGATGCAGCTTCAGGCCCAGGCCGAGTCCAATGCCGTTCGCTGCCCCGACACCGCTGCCGCAGAGCGGATGCTGGAGCGACTGGACAGCGTGCGCGGGAAGGGCGACAGCCTGGGCGGGGTAGTAGTAATAGTTGCAGAGGGCGTGCCTGCCGGTTTGGGCGAGCCGGTCTTCGACAAACTGGACGCAGACCTGGCCAAGGCGCTCATGAGCATCGGCGCGGTGAAGGCGGTGGAGATAGGCGCGGGCCGGGAGTGCGCCGCTCTGCGCGGTAGCGAGATGAACGATCCCCTGCTCTGGCGGGAGGGCAAGGTTGACTTTGAGAGCAACCACGCAGGCGGCATTTTGGGCGGCATCTCCACCGGGGCTCCAATTGTCTGCACCATTTCCGTGAAGCCCACGCCTTCCATCGCAAAGCAGCAGAGCACGGTCGATCTTGCTCGGGGCGAGGCGGCAGAAATCGTGATCAAAGGCAGGCACGACCCGGCCATCCCTCCCCGAATTGTGCCTGTGGCCGAGGCCATGGTAGCTCTGGTGCTGGCCGATCATCTTCTCAGACAGAGAGCGGCGAGGCTGTAATGCTGCCTGGTATCATCAAAATGGGCAGGGATTTCTCTGGTGAATACTGGCCATGAAAATCATTTTAATGCCTATGTTTGAATTGATTTTATGCGTTTTGCTAATGCTAACAAACTTAAAAAACAAAAAACAATTCAATTTCGGGTAAAAGTCTATTTGAACTTCAAACCTGAAATGAGCGTATTCCTGCTATCTAGAGGCAAATTTCAGTCCAATACATAATGGGAAAAAAGAGCACACACTACTATTTGGATTGATTGTCTCAGTTGGGCCAATTCTAGAGATAAGTATGTAGACTTCCTTAAGATTAATCGTGAATGATTTCATTGAATATTATCCCATAGATCTTTGAATATTCTTGCACCGTCCTCAACAGTCTCAGGATTCCTCGTATATATTCCCATATTGAATTCGGTTCGAAGCTGTTCTGGAGTTAAGTCTGCCGAGGATATAAGAATAGCATTGTCAGTTATTACGCACTTTGCATGCAAAATCGGGGTTGTCTTAAAGCCTCCCTCTAGACCTCTTTGAAGGATATCGAATATAGGCTTAACAAACTTCTTCCCATCTCCTTTATAATTTTGCGCTTGCGGACTATCTATCGAGATAATTCTTAAATCTATTTCCGGTTTATTCTTTTGGTTCCTCGCTACTTCATGTGGGTAGATTGAATTGGAGTTTTCCAAGCCTAAGATATATAATTAGTATGAAATTCTTAGTTGTTCTGAAGCCTCTTGCACAGCTCTTTGCCGACTGAACAATACTATTTATTCCTTCCAAAACGCCATTGGATATTTTGGTTTCTGCATAATTTATTATGCCAGTCCAATGTGATTTTATGGTTTTGGCAAGATCAATAATGGGGCCAATTTGGCTGTGTGATGCCCAATAGTACCAGTTTTTAAGGAAATCCTCCGCAAGGAGCTTATCATTGTACGTCCAAAAGTCTTTCAGACTTAGCTTGAAATTGTATGCTTTTGATGTTATTAAATTCATATCTTTGAGAGATCCCAGCTTTTTCTTTTCAACCAATGAAAGGTTATTCGGATTCTTAAGCCACACATATCGTGTATTCTTTAATTCTGCATTGTGGTGCTGCTCCTCGCGACGCACTTGATCTATTGCT
>JAPKXZ010000018.1 GCA_026394555.1 Methanothrix sp. | reverse complement strand
AAAGTATAGGGATGATCAGGGGAAAATAAATTTCAACTGCCCCGCGAAGCAAGCTGGCTTAATAGATCATATCTGGAGCCTGCATGAATTATTGACATTTCCATATCATATAATTAAAACCTATTAAAGATTCACGACCCGTAGCTGGGAATGAAGAATATTTCCGTGAGAAACTCAGATCCAGCAATTTATTTGAAGGTTTCTTCTTTAGTGCCACCGTATTCCTTTCTGGCACCAAGCTATTTGTCGATCAACCTGCCATCCAAAATCATCAAGGACCAACTTCATCATTAATGAAACGAGTATTTATCATCGAGAGGCTATTGGGAGCATTATTCTCAATTTTATTCTTTTTTGCCTTAACCGGAATGGTGTTAAGACCCGTCTAATTCTCATTCCGGACCAGTGTCCATATATTATTGCACCATAAAGCAATTTTTATATCTTATAAAATGGGAATTCACGAAAAATGATGCAAGATAAAAGCTAAATGGACACTATATCAATTTGCAGAATAATGTTATGGTGCACTGGTCCAGAGCGACAATTCTATGCCGAAATGGCCAGGGTGGAGCGGTGGAGCGTGCGAACGCTGCGCCGGAAGATGCAGGGCATGCTTTTTGAGCGCAAGGACTAGACTTCGCGACTTCGCGTGAATCGGTATCTCGCATGAAGCCACGAAGCTATGATCGCTGATCTATAAATATGTGGTCTGATAAAACCCAGGAATAAGCAAAACCGGCCCCTTCCGCTGGCTCTGCAAAATAGCATGGAGATCCAAAAATGCCCGCCCCCGCCTGGCAATACCACGAGCCCGACCACCCCGGCGCCGACTTTGACGCCCTGGCCGAGATCTACGATCGCAATATGCAGAAGTTTAGAGATGTGCAGGGCGAGATTGAAGAGGTCCTGGACTTCCTCGCCCTCCGTCCCGATCAGAGCATCCTGGAGATAGGCACGGGCACAGGTGAGTTCGCCCTGGCCGCCGCCCGCTGCTGCGCCCGGGTCTACGCTGTGGACCTCTCAGCAGGCATGCTGCGTTATGCCGAAAATAAGGCCCAGATGCGCGGTGTGGCCAACGTCGAATTTCTGCAGCGGGGCTTTCTCACCTACCAGCATGAGGGCGCGCCACTGCACGCCATCGTCAGCCAGATTGCTCTGCACCATCTGCCTGACTTCTGGAAGCAGATCGCGCTTTTGCGCATGGCCGGCCTGCTGGCTGAAGGCGGAAAGCTTTGCTTGCGGGATGTAGTCTACTCTTTTGATCCGGTGAAGCACGGGGAATTCCTGGATGAGTTTATCTCGAAGGCAGCGGAGAGGGCAGGCCCCCAGTTCGCCAGTAGCATCTTGAGCCACGTGAAGAACGAATATTCCACTATGGATTGGATTATGCAAGGCATGATCGAAAGAGCAGGCTTTAGGATAGAAAAAGCGACGCATAGCCAGGGGTTCTTCGCTCTCTACCTGTGCACGAAGACGAGTCCTCTGCAGACGATTTCTCCGGCGAATGCGACTGTCCTTACGATTGGGGTGGATTATGCAAGCATATAAGAAAAGCAATTCCGAATTGCAGGATACCAAGAATCTCCTTAAGCTGGCCGATGCGGATGCTTTGCGAAGCTTCTTGCTCTCCGAAATGGAGAGGCGACCCGATCTTTTTAATCGATTCAAAGCCGTCTTTGGCAAAGAAGGCGAGGGAAGAAGTCTGGATGATTATAAGGCGGAGGTCGAATCGCTCTACGATGATGTCGAGCATCACGGTTATGTTCCTTACGGAGTGGACGTAGATTTCTCTTCGCTCAGCGAGCTGGCTGAGCTTTATATTCAGAAAGGCGATTTCCGGGAGGCAGCCAAGATCTACCAGGCCCTTTCTGAGGCCATAGCTGAGAAAATGGATGATGTGGACGACTCAGACGGCGACTTTGGAGAGGAGTTCACCAATAGCCTGGAGGCATTCACAGACTGCATATTCAAGGCCGGACTGAATGTCGATGGCAGGAGGCCTTACATAAAATATATCTTCAACAAGTACCTGCGAGGTGACCCTGACTATTTCCAGAGCGACTATTGCGAGGCTCTAGATAAGCTCTGCCGCGAAGAGTTGGACTGGCGGTACTGGAAAGAGCTGCTGGAGCCGCACCTGTCTGGCGAGCTTCCCAGTGATCAGGATTGGTGGCACCACAGTGAAGCCATGAGGCTGATCTCGATGAAGCTTGACCTTCACCTCAAGCTCGGGGAGAAGGATGAGTTTTATGGGCTCATCGAGAAATATTACCGTACCAGTGATGATCTCTGTCTCAGGTATGCCCGGCAGCTTTTGGCCGATGGGGCGAAAGCGAAGGCGCGGGAGGTGGCTGAGGAGGGCGTTGCCATCTTTAAAGATCATCTTACAAAGGAGTTACGAGATTTCCTAAGCGGGATCTACAAAGATTCTGATCCGAAAAAGTACCGGGATACACTACAGTCGCTATTTCTGCAGAGCGGGGATTGGCAGTATTACGGGCCGCTAAAGAAGTCCTCTAAGCCGGAGGAGTGGCAAGAGCGGCTGGGCAAGTTACTGGCTCACTTTGCAGAGAACAGATCTACGGACTGGTCCGGCAGCATTAAGCTAATTGATATCTATCTTAAAGAGAAGATGTACGATCAGGCGCTGACAGAGGTACTGGCCAAGAGAAGCCTCTCCACCTTAAGACAGTATCAAAATGATCTGGCCTTCCGCTACCCTGAGCAGTACTTCAACGTCTACCGGGAGTTGATAATTCCATTTGCTGAGAAAGGCATGGGAAGGAAACATTATCAGGAAGTCGTATCTTATCTGAAGCAGATGAAAAGCATGGACGGTTACGAAGGGGCCGTTTCCGAGATCGTGGGGCAGCTCAGGATAGAGCACAGGAGAAAGCCAGCCTTCATCGACGAGATGAAGGAGTTGTGAAGAACTGCGATTGCAAGCGACCTCATGTAAAAGTCCAAATATGAACAGAGAGAATAATTAAATTGATGCATAAACTCACCGCCTTTATCTCAGGAAAAGTGCAGATGGCCGGCTACAGATCCAAGGTAGTGACCATAGCCAGAGCATTTGGGCTTAAAGGGTATGTAAGAAATATGCAGGACGGCAGAGTGAAGATATTGGCCGAGGGCCCCCTTGACGACCTGGAGAGGTTTCTTAAGGCCATAAAAATTGAGAATACTCTTATCAAAGTTGACGATATCCAAAGCGAGTTTTCCGATGCATTGGGTGCTTACGACGACTTTTTCAAGGTGGCTGGCGAGAATGAGACCGATGCCCGGCTTGATGTTGCTGCCGGTCATCTTAAAGAACTGATTGTGGTAGTGAAAGACGGTTTTAAGGAAACGGTCTCCAAGCTGGGTGGCATGGACGGCAGCCTGAAAGAGATCTCCCAAAAACAGGACGAAATGATAGTGGAGATGAGAGGCGGATTCAAGGAGCTAGCCGGAAAGCAAGATGAGATGATCGCTGAGACCAGAGGCGGATTCAAGGAGCTAGCCGGAAAGCAGGACGAGATGATCGCTGAGACGAGAGGCGGATTCAAAGAGCTATCCGGAAAGCAGGACGTGATGATCGCTGAGACGAGAGGCGGATTCAAAGAGCTATCCGGAAAGCAGGACGAGATGATCGCTGAGACGAGGGATGGTTTCAAGGAAAACAACGCCCTGCTCCAAGAGTTCTCCGCAAAGCAAGACTATGTAATAGATGCCATTGACGAAGCCCGTGCGGACGTCGTCTCCGAAGTGCAAGGCCTGCGCTCGGATCTGAAGGGTCGCATGGACGAGCGGCTGCAGAGGATCGAGAGCGATGTGGTGGAGATCAAGGCCCGCATGAGGCCAGGATAATAATAATAATAATCGTAGTATACGTTGGCGACGATCCCCCTTCGGGCCTGCTGCTTCGTCGTACCCACCCGCCCACCCACGGGAGCGTGCGGGCGCGTGCCTTGGTGGGTGGAGGCACTCGCGCAAAGATGAAACACGGATGATGCGCCACGGGCCGGATAGACACGAAATTAGAGGATTCATGGATCATAAACTGAGCATCACTGAATGCTTGGCCGGTTCCATTCAGCTGGACGACCAGAAGCTGATTGACGAGATCATCGAATCGGAAATCTGGGATTATGATGATAACGAAGCGACCGCGCCCGGCGATGAAGAGCACCACGATCATCCCGGCGAATGCCATAACATTGTCGATGCCGTTCGCCTTTGGCAGAGCCAGAATCCTGGGAAGGGTGACTACAGCAAAGAGCGCTCTTCTGTGTGTGATCTTGGAATTGACGAGATCTTTCAGGGAATAGAGAGAATGAAGAAAGAAAAAACGGGAGCTGCAAAAGATGACAGATGATATTGCAGGTGACAAGACCGCAGCTCGCAGGCAATCCAAGACCCGTCAGTATTACGGCTTTGTGGGCGAGACCAATTACAATGAGGCGTTTATTGAAGAGCTCTACCGTGATTGTGAGGAGAGTGGATATGATTGCAGCCAGATTCCTCTGCCGCGGGATGAGCGGATCGTCGTCGATCCCAAGATCGCCCACGGCAAGCCCATCATACGAGGAACGCGAGTGCCTGTGGCCGTCATCCTGGGTGCGCTGGCCGGGGGCATGCAGATCGATGAGACTGCCCAGGGGTTCGGGGTAGAGCGAGAGGACGTGCGGGCGGCGATCGAGTACGCGGCCAGGATCGTCTCTCATAATAGAGAAACAACCAGCAGGTGACTGATTTGGAAGCTGTGATTCGAAAAGGTGGATTGTTAGAGCTTCCCTGCTCAATATTATCAGCGATCGGCCTTTGTGAAGGGAGACGGGTAGCTCTAACCGTAAAGGATGGAGAGATACATGTCAAGCCAGTCAAGGGCCTCACTAAGCAGCTCATTGGTTCGATCAAATTAGATGATCAAAAACTGATCGAAGAGATAATTGAATCTGATGATTGACTGTGAATATCTCCCGCGGGTGCACGCGCACGGGCACGGGTGCGCGCGTGCGGGCGCCTGCCTGGGGCGGCGGGGCAGTCATCGGCAGAAATCAGGGGGGGCGGGGGAAGGGCGCGGCCGGGCCTTGGATCTCATGATTGGGAAATCTATTTTTAGAGGCAAAGCATATTAGTAAAATCGTGGTGAGATCTATGGAAGTTCTTGTTAAGAAAGGCGGGATAATTGAGATTCCTAATTCCGTTATGGTCGAGTTGGACATAAGCGAAGGCAAAAGATTATTTCTGAATGTAAAAGATGGAAAGATACTCATCAATCCGGCCAAGAACATTGCGGAGAGATTAGCAGGATCAATAGCACTGGATGATGTAGATCTCATTGATGAAATTGTCGAATCTGAGGATTGGTTGTGATAAATTCCCTGGAAGCACTGCCTTTATCTTCAAATGTATTTATAGATGCTAATATATTTTTATATCATATAATGAGGCGTCCCAAGTTCTTACTGCCTTGCCATAATTTTTTTGTTGCAATTGAATCAGGTGCGTATAATGGATTCACATCAACTCTTGTGCTTAATGAAGTGCTTCACAAACTAATTCTCGCTGAAGCCACAAATACCTATGGTCTGCGCTCAGAACATGACGTCGCGAATGTATTAAAGCAAGACCCTGCGAAAATCAGGGGACTTTCTCAGGTCTGGAAGACCTATTCTGTTATCAAGGACTATCCAATTATAATTTGCAGTTGCGATGATTCTGTGCTTGACATGGCAGTTAATCTCTCGAATAAATATGGGCTCTTAATATCCGATGCCACTCACCTGGCGGTTATGAAATCCGAAGGCATTTCCAATATCGCTACTAATGACTCCGATTTTCAGCGGTTAAATGAAATTGATGTCTACAAACCATGAATAAAAAGAGCGGGACGAGCTGTCTGATCTTCCCATCAATGACTTAGGCAACTGCCTTGTCGTCCCCCCGCTCACCCGCGTGAGCGCGTGCTGGCGTGCGGGCGCCTGCCTGGGGCGGCGTGGCAGTCGCCCTGCAGAAATCTGGGGGAGCGGGGGAAGGGCGCGGTCGGGCCCCTGCCAGAGGGCGACCAACGGTCCGGAAAACGGCCAGGGTGGAGGCTCCACCACGGGGGCTCGGAGTTTGCAGAAGCACGGATGGATGTCTTGGCGGTATCGAGATGCATCACTTTGGCCTACCGTCTCCATGACGTCTTTGTCCGAAATTATTTATTCTAAGATCTTATTAAACCAATAACATAATGTCCTTAACTCACGATCAAATTCAAGCTTTTTACGATGGAATAGACTATTGGCCAGCTAATAGATTTCCATGTCGTCCAAAAGAGCTTCATCTTCCTCTAATACTTTCAAAAATTTATGAGGAAAGTCTAAAGAATAATATCAAGAATACGAATAAAGGATTGGTCCTACAGCTTAATAAAAATCAATGTAAGGACCTTGCGCCAGTCTTGCTTCATGAATCCCTGTTTCACTTTTATAAAGGATTTTATAATTACCTTGCTGCTAGGTCATTATATTTTGGGGGTATGCAGCCTTGGATAAACGTATCTCTATATTATGCCAAACTTTTCTTTGCAAAAAGCATATCAATCTTGGCAGGTAAACAAAGTTATGGTATATCAGAAAATAAAGAATTTTTTATAAAGGATATTTCAAACCAACTTGCAGGAAGGAAAAGTCCCAAACCATACTATTCGATGCGCCTTGATATAGATATTGAGGATGACTGTGGCAAAATAAATTTTAATAACGAAGGTATCAAATCACATAAAGTCGTTTGGAAGGACTATTCAGAGTTACATGTGGAAAATTTGGGTTTGTTTAGCCTTCTTTCAACGAAAACAAGAGATAACGGTGAATTGGATATCGGTTTATTGAGTGACGAACGAAATAGGGAGAACTATACATTTGACGGCTATATGCAACTCGACTTTAATCTACCACTTTGTTCTTTTCAACAATACTTTGAAAGAGATCAAATAAAATACGAAGCTAACAAAATTTATGATTTTAGGAGCTGCGATGTTCTTCTAGCATTTTCGTCACAATTGCGCTTATTTAGAAAATTCAAAATTGATAATATGCCAATAGAAAAAGAAAAATTTGCCTATATGATTGATTACTGTCTGCCGGAATCTGAAGCCAAACATAGCCTATTGATGTTATGCAATGAAGGATTTCCAACACGGAATCTCTTTTCGGACGATGGAATTGAATTCTATGACGAACTCAGACAATATTTATAATATTATAAAAAATTTGAATGACACCTAGCGTTCTCTTTAGATCATTTCGCCCTTTTCTTCATCGCTTCCACAAAAGCCAAAAACGGCGGCGACGGCTTGCCCGGTCGTGACTTCATCTCCGGGTGGAACTGCGAAGCAAAGAAGAAAGGATGCTCGGCTATCTCGCATATCTCCATCAGATCCCCGTTTGTGCCCGAGAAGATCATGCCTTTCTCCTCAATCTGGGCAATGTAAGCGGGGTTGACCTCGTAGCGGTGCCGGTGCCTCTCCACGATCTCGTCTGTGCCGTAAATCCTGTGCGCCAGGCTGCCCGCTTTCAGGTGGGCCGGATAGTTGCCCAGCCTCATCGTCGCGCCCATGTGCCTGATCTTCTCCTGCTCCGGTAGAAGCGCAATCACGGGGTTAGGTGTGGCCCCAAATTCCGTGCTGCTGGCGCCCTGCAGGCCGCAGACGTTTCTGGCGTACTCTATCACTGCTAGTTGCATGCCAAAGCATATCCCCAGGTAGGGAACCTTCATCTCCCTGGCATACTGCACGGCCTTCATCTTGCCTTCCGTGCCCCGAGATCCGAAGCCGCCCGGAACCAAAATGCCGTCCGCGTCTCGCAAGATGATGTCTGCTGAGCCGTGCTCCAGCTCCTCGGCATCGATCCACTGCACGTCAATCTTCACCCCGGCCTCAATGCCGGCGTGCTTGAGGGACTCCCGGATGGAAAGGTAGGCATCCTCCATGGGGTCAGCACACTGCGAGCCCACGGTGTATTTTCCCACGATGGCCACCTTGACGCTGCCCTCGGCTGCGTCCATCTTCTGCACGAACTCGTCCCAGTCCTTCCTCTCTTCCAGGGGAAAGAGCCGCATGGCCTTCATCAGATACCTGGCCAGGCCCTCCGCCTCCATCTGCAAGGGGACCCGGTAAATGTCGTCGGAATTGTGGGCGCTGATCACAGCTTCCATGGGCACATCGCAGAAGTGGGCGATCTTGTGCTTGGTCTCCTCCAGGAGGGGGCGCTCGCATCTTACTACTATCATGTCCGGCTGCAAACCCAGCTGGCGCATCTCTTTCACGCTGTGCTGGGTGGGCTTGGTCTTCTGCTCGCCATCCATGGTGGAAGGGGCCAGGGTGACATGCACGAAGAAGATGTTGCCCGTCTCTTCATACTTGAGCTGGCGCATGGCCTCCAGGAAGGGCATGGACTCGATGTCGCCCACCGTCCCACCTACCTCGATCAGACATATCTCGCAGCCTCCATCCCTTGAAACCTGGCGAATGCGCCTCTTGATCTCCTCAGTGATGTGGGGGATGATCTGCACCGTCTTGCCCAGATACTCGCCTCTACGCTCTTTTTCGATGACCGTGCTGTAAACCTTGCCGGTGGTGATGTTGTGGTCGCGGGTCAGTTCCACATCTAAAAAGCGTTCGTAGTTGCCCAGATCCAGATCCACCTCGCCCCCATCCTTGAGGACATAAACCTCACCGTGCTGGAATGGGCTCATCAGTCCGGCATCGATGTTGATGTAAGGATCAATTTTAATGGCTGTAACCTTATAGCCCCTGTTCATGAGCAGCCTGCCGATGGACGCCGCAGTAATGCCCTTGCCAAGCCCACTCATAACCCCGCCTGTGACCACAATATATCTCATAAATTACATCTCACGCCTTGAGGAGCGTAGCCGCTCCGTATATGATAAGGGTGACGATCATGATGGACGAAGCCAAAGCGCCGGGAAACTCCGGAATGCTCTCTGTGATGAACGTTAAAACCAAAACGATAACCAACGCCAGGAATAGGGCCGCAGGGATGATTTTTAATGCGCCCAGGCCGCCAAAGGCGTCCAATCGGTCCAGATAGATGGACTCTGGTTCTTCATCCGGCTCGACGTACACTTCCGGCTCTTCAGGGGCCCTTTCCTCGGATCTTTGCTCCCTCTCGACTGCTGAAGCTGAAGCTGAAGTGGGGATCTCCTCCCGGCTCTCGCTGTCTATTTCCCGGAAGCCCTGGTAGCGGTCCTCCTCATAGCCGGAGTTGAACCTTTGCCCCTCTTCCTTCCACTCTTCCTTCTTCTCTTCCTGGCCCCCCAGAGGTACCTTCCTGGGGACGAAACGCGGGCCTTCGTCCTGCCTATTGCTGGGGTCTACAAAACGATCATCAATACGAGCCTTAAAGCGAGTTTCAACGCGGCTATTATTATCATCTTCATCGTAACGATTTTCAACAACCTCAGCGTCTCGCCTATCTTTATCGACACGACTTCCTGCCGGCTTTTGGCCGCGCTTCTCCTTGCTTCGTTCTATTCCGCCGGCTCTTTGCTGACGGGTAGCGGATCGGTATCTTTGCAGATCTTTATCGCGAGAGAATGCTATGCGCCGTGGCTCCTTCTCCTTCTCTTCGTCCCCGTCTTCATCATCATCCTCGTCATCGGACCGTTTCACTCGCCGAATTACCAGGGATTCTTCTTCATCCTCGTCCTCATCTTCGGTTTCTTCTCTGTCCCCTCCGTCTCTTTTCCGGGCAAGATCAGCATCCTCGTCTTCTTCATCCACTTCCTCGTCTTTCAATTCCTCGTCCCCCTGCAGGCCGGGGTCTTCCAAATCATCGCCCGGATCTTCTGAATCGCGTAAAAGAGTAATAGGCACCCGGCTTTCTCCACCGCGGCCACAAAGAAGAATCTCGCCATCCAGACGCTTCTTGTTGGCTGGCATCCTGGCCAGAATGGGAATGATCTCCTCTTGGACCACATAGTGATCCGGCTTCTTCAAATGCACCGCCTTTAAGACAGGACTGCTGGCCTGCAGAGAAATATTCGACGGCTCCCCGTGATTGACGACCTTGAGATTGAATATGGTCTCCTCACCGGGAAGAAGACGAAGAACTATGGGCTTGGCCGCACCACCGCCATTGTTGATGTGAACAACATGATCCAATGCCAAAACTCCCCCTCACTACATATCACATAATATTGTATAAATATTTTGCTAGTGAATGCCTTGCCTGCAGTCCGCATAGTCCAAGACTAATCTCTCAGATCGGGCGGCAGCATATTGGGTATGCCGTCTTCAATAGGATAGCATTCCTTGCAGGCCTGACAGCAGAGCTTGCCCGTTACAATCTCTTTCTCGTTCTCTTCGAATACTTCTAAAGTTAAGTTGCCTTTGCAGAGCGGGCAAGCCAAAATGTCAAGCAGATCGTGTTTCATAGGTACGTAATGCATCCCTAAGAAGTATAAACCTTTGTATCAAATAAGTATAAATTAACTTCAATATTTAAACATGTCGCCGCATAATCAATTTAAGAAAATAAAAATTTAATCGTATAAAAATATCGTCAGAGCTAAATATAGATAAGTTAATTGGCTTTTATGAGAACTAGAGTAATGCTTGTGGCATTTCTTCTCCTCGTCTCTATTGGAATTTGTGCAGATAGTTATCCGCCTGGAATAGGATCTTTTGTCGTGAGTTCGAATCCGATTAAAATTGGTCAGAGCACCACACTTAGCTGGTATGTTTATGGTGCGAAAACCATCACGATAGACCATGGAACAGGAAACGTGAAGTTTGTGGGAACAAAAATCGTATACCCCACGACGGATACTGTCTATCGGTTGACGGCAACAAATGATGCGGGAAGCGTCAGTGCAATTGCCGTCTGCAATGTAATGCAACAACAGCCAAGTACTATAACTCTTACAAATATATTCTCTGAGGGTGGTCGTGTCTGGTCTGGAAATTGGAATTACGGTTTGGATATAGGTGATACCAATGAAAATTCGGGGTCCCAGGTCTTCCTGAGTTTTGATATATCGAGGGCGTCGGTTTAGCCCTTGATTTTAGTCCTATGGAGCTTCATTTTGAGTACTATTGAGAAAAGTATGAATTATTTTCTAAAATAGGCACCGATCCTCCAATATTATGCTCAATATTGTTACAATTTCCTCGATTTT
>JAPKXZ010000066.1 GCA_026394555.1 Methanothrix sp. | reverse complement strand
AATTCTTTACGCAACTCAAATCAAGATAGAATTCGCCTCTTCGGACGAGTTTGGCATTATATTCTGGCCAATCTCTATTGTCAACATAACTCATGGCAGTAACTTAATATTTATAATATATAAGTTTATGCGACACAGCACCCATTAGCATCAGTCTTGATCAGCCATGCCTCATATTGACAATATGGGAACGTTTCGCAATCGCCTTTTTCTGTCCAGCCTGCCAAAATATATTCGCCATTGCTAGTCACCAGCACAGAACTACCCCAATCAGCATTAGGTCCCCCGAAAGTTCTGTTCCAAAGCTCGTCGCCATATGCATCTGTCTTAACTAGCAAGACATCGCTGACTCCAACATCACTATATGTATAACCTGTTGCAATATATCCACCATCGCTGGTCTGCAGAACTGAATAGAAAGCGCCTCTTCCAAATGTCTTGTTCCATGTTTCAATCGAGGTAGTTCGTGGATTTGAGATAGCGGATTGTTCCGCAGATTTCTGAAGGAGAGCATCCTTGGTGTCAGTCACAGTTATTTCTTGATCAGCAACCGGAGTGGATGCCGACGTACCCGAGTCCAGCCATGTTAGAAGCTTCTGGATCTTGTCGGAATTGTTGCTGAATAGCGTCAGATATTCGTTAGCCTTGATGCTAAAATCAGAAGCATATGCATTGCCGCCATTTATTATCTTGCCGACGTCCCAATAGTTCTTTGAATTTGATACAGATACTAGTTTATTAGTAACGTAATACAAAGCAAATATTTTTGCTGCATAATCCGGCTGAAGAGCTTTCACTTGTGGACATATGGACGCATCTGTGACCGTGCACTGCCATTGATTCTTACACCCGCATATGTCAAGCTCTGGTGTTGAAGTCCCAACACAGTCCGAGCCACAATACGTCTGATAATTAGACTTGCCCGTTATCTGTATATATCCGCGACCTTTGTAGTCAACCCCACCGTCATACGAAGTTGACCTACAGGAGCCACTTTCCTTATAGGTACAGTCCGTACCCATACCATAATCTCCATTTTCTTCGATAGGCAAATAGTCGCTTCCAACTTCCTTGTCAAGCGTTGCCATAATAGCAGATAGTAATTCCTGTGTGATCGGAATTGAATTGTCCTTGAAAGAACTAGAAATGGAGAGTAACGCAGTTTCTAGATTTGCATTTTTCTGATCGCTGTATTTAAATAGCTCTGGAAAATCGGCACTTCCAGTATATGCAAATACAGGTGCTACTAGCAACATGCTCAAAAACAAAAAAGCAATGACAGACATTTTCTTCAACTTTATAATCCCTCCTTAGCTGGTCTCATGATTAGTGCATCTAGCGAAAAACTTTTGGGTGGTTATAACATGTTCACAACTCTATCTTGATGACCTGCAAGTTGCACGCACTTGAATACACAACTTCCCCCGGCCAGAACCTGAGCCAATGATATTTTTATAAACATGCTTTCGCCCTCGTAAGGTCTGATGTTGCGCTCCAGATACCACAGCACAATTTAGATATCAATGATAGCGATCAATCGATAGCTAGCAATTGTCGATAAACCATTCCGTAAAGTATAGAACAGTCAGATAGGCAAAAGCGATTTTGGTCTTGTCAAGATAAAGGGGAAATCTTTGCATGTTGCACATACTCCCCGCAGTTATGATGCGCGAAAACAGAGCACAATCCCCCCGCAAGAGCCTGACACCCGGCGACGGGAGCCTGATGCCGCCCGCAATCCAGAGTGTGCGCAGCACAAGAAGCCGCAAAAATCAATGTTTTAGCTTCGCGCCCTCGCGTGAAACCGGACCCGGTTGAATCTCACTGGAAGATGGCTCTAATTAGGCCCGGCCTCTGCCTGGCGCAGCCTCTGGACCTCACGCGAAGCCTTGATTGGCGCAAAGAAATTATGCATAGTATTAGGAGTTGGTCGCTCTGGGTTGAGAAAATAGAAAAGGACCAAAAAGCCGCCCCCAAGGGGGCTACATTATAGTGCTCCCGGTCCCTGAGTGGTTACAATATTGATGTTGTTAGCAGCTGTACCGGATTCGTATGCCTTCGCATGCTTGTTGCCTATCTTTATCTGCTCTTTGTTTATCGTTTTGCTCAAGTTGTAAGATGGGGTAGGTGTGGGAGGATTATAAGGCGCTGGTTTAAGGTGGAAAGTGAATGTGTCATTAATGACCGGTGGATTATATAGTTGAGGTGTTGTGGGGCATTCCCAACAACTTAGCTTGGCCACAGTAACCTCCCATGCAGTTGCCGTATTGTTCTCTGGATCAACCGTGACCTTAAGATACCCTAGCTGCATTGGCAAAACCACCTGTTTCCCATTAGGGTACTTGGTAGAGTTGTTGACATCATCATTGGGAGCACCCCCATTGCCGACCACGAGATATGGTATCCCGCTAATGTTGTATCTCTGGTAATTGTGTGTATGGCCGGCGAAATTCGCACTGATATTGTATTTATGATACAGTTCGTCCCATGGAGTTAGATCCGAATTGTTTTTTGTACGTCCAGCATCCCAGATAGGATGATGATGTATGGTGAACACCCCCTCATTGTTATGCTTCAGAAGCTTCCCAAGCCAAGGCGCCTGAGCCTCTGAAAGGTTCAGTGAAGTTTGGGGATCATCACAACAATTAGAGATCGGATCAGGAGAGTTCAAGATAATAAATCGGACACCAGCACAGTCGAAGGAATAGTTCAGTGGCATATCAAATGCCGACTTGTAATTAACGGCATCAGTACCTGGGGAACAGTTATTACAATGTAAGCAATTTCCAGGACAAACTGTATAGTGTTCTTCGTCAAGAATTTCATTGCTACGATTATGATATTCGTGATTCCCTATGACCGGGAAAAATGCGGTATTCGCCAACATCTTGTCAGCACACTGGAAAAATGTGGCCCATTTAGGTGTATTATCAAACCTGGCAAAATCCCCACCATGGAGGACGAAGAGCACATTTGATTCATTCGCGATCGCATCTGCTACGTACTTGAACCGTTGTGTCTCGGAATAATTGATACCTTCCCGCGTGTCGCCGATTACAATAAAGGTAAATGGCCCGCTAATCGGGAACGTACGGAATGTGCGATTGCCAAATGCAAACCTATCGCTGGATGGTCTCACCCAGTAGGTATACGAAGTATTTGGTTCAAGGCCGGTAAGAGGTACGTGTTGATATAGGCCCGTTTTCTGAGTTGACACCGTCTTTTCAAAACTATGATGCTGATCAAAATAACTCGACGTAGCATAGTCTACATAGCCCGACTCGTTGTCTCCTCCCCGCCAGTTAATGGTCGCCGAATTTGTTGTGGTTTTGGTTACCCATGGAGACCAATAGTCATACTGTAGTGGATGTGGGTATGGTGAACCCTCCCTGGTGGCGTTCAATATAACCGGTGGCCTGGGATTTTGACTGAAGTCAAAGGCGTTAAGCATGTCGTTGGCATTGGCATCTCGGGCGGTCATCGGATTGACTCCAAATCTCTCCTCCAGAGTTCTCAACCAGGAATCGAAGGAATATGTCTGGTGGTCTACATAGTTCTGCTTAGCATAGGGGCTGATCACAAGACCAGGAACTCTTATCCCGAACCCGTATTCATCCACGTTCGGTGGAGCTACGTGATCATAAAAACCGCCCCAATCATCCCAGCATATGAATATGGCAGTGGTGTTCCAATCAGGCCCCTCCATGACGGCATTCACAAGTCCAGTCACATAGGCCATGCCTGCTCTAATACTCGAGGGTGGGTGTTCGCTCACATTCATCTCCGGTACTACCCAGCAGACCTGGGGCAGAGTTCCGTTTTGGGCATCAATATAGAATTGGGATGCATCTACCAAACGGTTACGTTGTTCTGGATTGTTTTGTACCTTTGGGAAGGCCGGCAGGGGATTGAAATCGGTATATTTATCAGGAGTCTGAGTCTCAACCTCATTCACTCCGACCTCCTCGGGGTCCAATGTATCAGGTAATTGGCCCGAGGTAACATAATATTTCCAGTTTATCTTGCCGCTGCCCAGAAGTTCCGTGATCTCAGTGAAGTTGTATGTAGTGGGTCTGGGCTGGTGGTATCCTGTATAGCCTCCACTCTGGGCTGCCAGCATATAAAGATGGGCAACCAGACTGTAAGAGGCCACGGACTCGAACACGTGGTCCTGAAGAACGTATAGTCGAGCATAATTCCAGTAATTGGGAATTTCGCGATAATCGTGATATCCCATAACGTCTCTGGGATCTGCGCCCTGAGCGCAATTCGGATCAGTCGGATTGCAGGCAGGGGTACCGTTCGCGCTATTGCCTTTGTATGCCTCGGCCAGAAAACCATCCATTAATCCTCCATCGATGTCCGCCTGGGCGTTAACCCATCCATGAGGCCCACCGCGGTTGGTATCGTTGGTATCGTGATAGGGAGCTACACAAGGACCTCCCTTGGGGTTTGTAAGGCAAATGCCCTTGGGTATGCCGTCTGCACCAGGATAAGTGCCGAAGTAGTTGTCAAAAGCCCGGTTCTCCTGCATGATGAAGACGAAATGATCGATCTTCTCTAAGCCGGACGGGATAGAGGAATCAAACGTTGCGTTTAATGCTACGGCAGTGCCAATATAGATTGCTGCTACCAAGAACAATGCCGTGAGAGTAGCATGAACATCAAATTTCATTTCGTTCCCCCGCATAAATTGCAAACGGTTCCTATAGGTTCTGCGTATGTCCTCATTGCTGATCTCTCCTTAGATCATAATAGTAGACTAGTGATCATTAATATCTCTTTTGGTATATATGCTGATTTGTAGAGGCCCAAAACTGTGTAGTCCCGAAACTTTTGACTTTATATACCCATCAATGTGGCATGGGAAAGAAGAATAAAGTTGTAAAGAAATCTTTAATACTTGGGCAGCCTAACTACAATATGTCCGGCTTTCCGGGCAAGGCCAGACAATAGATATTCGAGGCAAGAATATGACACATGCCGAAAATAAGATGGACCCCTTCAATATAGGGCTCTACGCCATCGAAGCCGTACTCGTCGGAGTAGTAATCTATGCCATGGCAGTATTGCCGGCTCTCTTCAAGCCAATGATCTAATTGGATTGATCGGCAGAGCATTGTGCAATATCCAGAGCAGTACTGGACCAGACGTTGTTCAAAATGCGCCCCTGCATTACTATTAGCTTTGGCTTTACATTAATGCATGATACGTCCCTTCAAAAAATATCTAACTACATACATATTTTTATTAAGTTAGGCATACGCACATAATCTGATTGGGATCGATTTTCCTTTTTGCAGATTTTATAAATAATAAAATTTCTTCCAAAGTTATTTATACTCGCACCCAACATTATCTATCACTTAAACAAAATACGGGGAATTATTATGGGTGTTAGATTGGAATTTAAGGTTCCATGGGCAATGCTCAAGATGGCATTACTCATGGTGCTATTCTTGACTATCGCGTCCGGTGGTCAAGAGCCATGTAGCGATGGAGATGGGAACTGCAAACCTTCGTGGAGTTTGCTGGCCAAAGATAACGTTGCTTTTGCACAGGTATCCGACAGCAGTGAAAACGATTTCGCCAACCTGAACGCAATTGATACCGTCATGATCGCGTTTGATTTCCAGAACCAATCGTCTTCGCCAGAGGTTCAAAATGTTATGATTGGCAACGATACCGCCAAGATCATAGAATTTTCTGCAAAGGATATCAACAACGATCTATTGAGCTATAAGTTCATCAGCTCGCCTCTTAATGGAAAAGTCAGCGGAACCGCGCCGAATATAATCTACAAGCCTAATAAGGGTTACATCGGCAATGATTCATTTATTGTCAGCGCATCCAACACAATGGGAATCGAAAAATATATTTCAGTCTCGATTGAAGTGCTTTCGCTCTCCCATCCCCCTACCGTAAGGATCCGCAGCCCACGAAATGGGGAAATATTTACGGCTTATCCGGGTCAGTTTGGTGAAACTGGGTACTCAGTAGAGATACCTATTCATGCCACGTCTTCCGGGGATGTTCAAGCAATAGAATTCTTTGATAATTTTAATCCGGGTCCAATTGATTCGGGTGACTGTGAGAATACTGGAGGAGACTGTCCGGTTACGATCTTTTATGAATTCCCGGTAGGTACTCATATCTTGACCGCAAAAGCTGTTTCCGGTACTGGCGAAAATAGCTGTCCATCTCTCCCAGTTATTATAACCGTCAACCCTTCCCAACCGGTTGTGCGGATTACAAGTCCTCTTGAGGGGGAAATATTTACAGCTTCTGATGATATTATTATTACTGCAGAAGTAATCGACAGCAATCCTGTGAGCAGTGTTGAGTTCTATGCAAATTCACAAAAAATTTGGAACACAACACAACGCCAGTCGTCCTACACCTTTGTCTGGAAGAACGTAAAACCGGGTGTGTACAACATTGTAGCAAAAGCCACAGAAGATCTGGAGGTTCCAGACTATACCACTGCCGTATCCCAACCTGTACTCATTGTCGTGGTACCAGCAAAACCCCTGAGCAAATCCGACCTGGCTTTATCCATGAGCTCTACCTCGAATCCGGCTCCGTCGAGTGGCTTCTTTAACTACGTGCTGACGGTGACCAACAGAGGACCTGACAGTGCAACTGATGTTAATGTGCAAGATTTCCTGCCACCAGAATTGGAATTGAATTCTTCAACCGTCAGCCAGGGCAGTTTCGACCCAGATCCAGGAATTTGGAGCTTGGGAAGCTTGACCAAATACCACAGCGCAAGATTGGTGCTTACTGTGCAAGTGCACCTCGACGCGCCTCCGGGACAGGTATCCAATACTGCCTATGTGTACGGAGCAGAGGTGGACCCAGATAACTCAAATAACCATGCGATAACGTATACAAAAATAGACGCAAGTTCGGCACCCGATGTCGATCAAAATTCCACGGAGGTTAATTCTACGCAAATTAATTCCACGATGTTTTAATCCCACCTATCAATTTTTTGATTTCTTCATGCCGCTAGCTTTTTGGCCGTAACCGTTTCACTTCATGAAAAGCTCGTCCCCACTCTTATATCCCAGTCCTGGATGGCGATCAAAGCGGACTGCTCCCACAAAGGCCCGCTCTCCCACCGCAGCAGCTACTTTGCCTACCCCAATCTGGCCGAAACCGCCGCATAGCTCGATAGCCGTCACTCCGCTATCAACCAGCTCTAGGGCAACTTTGACCGCTTGCTCGTAGTCTTTTACGCCCACAACCACCAAGTCCAAGACTTCTGGTGTGGAGATGCTCGTCCTGTGTATCTTCGGATCGGAGTCCGGCGTCACGAACATGAAGGCAGCTTTAAACTTTCCCATCCCTTAGTCCTCCTTTTGCACTGTTCGGTTTAATCTAATTGTATATAAAATTGTCCAGAAAAAGTAACGGGCTCGCCGGGACTCGAACCCAGGTCAGCGGGTATCTTCGACAATAGTCACCGAAGCCCGCTAGGATGTCCACTACCCTACGAGCCCACAAGCAATCACTGGTGGCTTCCAGGCTATTAACCTTTCCCGCAAACAAACTCCGCGATGCAAGAATATGATGTGAGCTCAAGTACAGAAAGGGCCGGAAGTGGGAATATGCATCAAAGCAGATAAATAAGATAATTGTAGATATTGATTATAACAATGACTCATTTCCTGAACAACTGTCCCAAGTGCGGCTACGTAGCCGAGGCTTGGAGCGAAGATGGTGTGTTTGTGAATGTACGCTGCAAAATGTGCGGTTATGAGGGTCATCTGCCTCATCCCGACCTGAAGAACGGAGCCTGGCGAGTAGGATAACGAAATGGTCAAGTCATGAGAACCAGTCATGCACTTCTCCTGCGTTTGCGACATGATCCCCATTTCGATTTTTGCAGAGCCGAGGTGGAATTTGTCGATAGGGGTGCTCCGGGCGACAGGTCTACCGTCTGGGGGGACAAAATCGTCCTCCTGGAGCAGGGCTGGATGGAGATAGAATGGGATATGAAGACGAAGTTCATCCCCTTCCACCGCATCCGGCGCATCACTTATGACGGGACGATTATGTGGGAGAAGAACGACGACCCAAAGCCCGAGGCATAGGATTTAGGGCTTGAGCCTTTTGATCTCCAGGTAGCGCACCTCATCGCTGACATAGGCGAAGATCATAAGCTTACGCACCGAATGGGCCAGACGCACGGCGCGGGAGAGCACGGGGGGCAAGAAGACGTGGTCAACGGACACGGTATGCACCAGGTACTCGGAGTGAGGCACCTTGCCTGGACCCTGCACCTGCTTGTAGACCCGAAAGTGCGTGCCGAACTTGAAGCCCGTCTTAACCACCAGGCTCTTGTCCCGCATATCTTTATAAACGCAAAATTTCAGATCGAAGTCGCCTTCGATCAGCTTGGCTCTGGCCGCGAAGCTCTTCAGGTCCATGGCTCCACCGGAGCGATCGACTAGAGTTATCACCCCTCGATCCAGGAGATAAGCCGACTCGACCAGGGAGAGCTGAAGCCGCCCCCCTACGGGCTTGCCGTAAAATCCATGCTCATGCAGCCGGCTGGATGCCGCCACATCCCAGAGCACCACGCGATCCTCCAAGAGCGTCGCCATGCCGCCCACCTCCACCTCTGCCATCAGGCCGGACATAGCCTTCTCCTTGGCCTCGTAAAAGGTGATGTCGCTCTCCTCATCGACGATGGCCAGCATCAGCTTTTTTCTCATTTGGCCTGCGACCCTTACCGGCTGCATAATCTCTTGCAGGGGAAGAGGCATGCGTTCAGAGATGACAAGAACATAAAACTCGGCGGGGCTCTTTCCCGGATGGCCTCCCCTTGGATAGACACGAAAATCGGGGCGGCCGGGCTGGACATAGTAGCCGCGCTCTCGCAGGTCTTTGTAGACAACATAGCGAAACTCAAAGCCCTTTTCCCGAGAGGACGCCGTCTGGAAAAAAGCCTGAAAGTCCAGCTCTTTCCCCTCGGAAAGTACCTTGATCCGGGAGCGATCCAGGAGATAGGCGGCTTCCACCAGGGAGAGTTCCAGCCCTTTGTCCTTGGGCCGGCCGAAGTAGCCCTGCTCATAAAGATCAGACAGGGCTCCAGCGCCGAGAATAATCTTATCGCCAATAAGCCGGCCTATTATTTCTTCGGACATTAGCAGGCGAGCTTGTCCGGCCAGATTCCGTGCATGACGCCCAGGGATTTGTCCACCAGGCTGTGCACATCGGCAGCCGGATAGCCGGCGGAGAGCAGGTAGGATTCAACGTGATTGGGCACGGCGATGGACATCTGCTCCACCATGGAGACCGTCTGCAGAATGGTATTGTCTCCCAGTTTGAAGGGAATGATGGCGTCGGAGACGATCAGCTCGAAGATCTCCGGGCTGATGGGCCGCTCCACTGCCGAGAGGAAGGCCTCCAGGATCTCGCTGGTCCAATCATGCTTCTTGCCTTCATCCTGGTAGGGCATGACCACGACCTCGCGGGTCTTGGCTAACTGCTCGACCAACTGCGCCGGTGTGACACTTCCCGGGAAGACCAGGTTCAAGAAGTTGGTGTGGGGCACAGTTGTGGGCACCTTGCTGGCGCGCACAGCAAACTTGACCTCTTCGAAGACTGTTCCCGCGTCCGTGCCCTGGTGCCCGGCGCCCTTGCCGAACTGGATGGCGCTGGGAGAGGCCTTGACCACGGTGTGCGGATCGCCATGCCGACGATCGATATTGCCCAGAACGGCCGTCAGGCCCAGGGGCCGCGCCGCCAGAGCCAGACGGGAAAGGCCCGTGGTATTGCAACTGGTGCACTGAACCAGTCTGGGCTTGGCCTTCTGGAACATCTCGTAGTTCTCGAGACCAAAGAAGAACTCACGGGCAAAGTCGGCCTTCAGCTCATCCGAGATCTTGACCTTCCCGCTCTCCGTTAATCCCTTCAAAAGCTCGGGCCGATCTGCACCGCCCATGAGTGAGACAAAGCAGCCGTGCGAGAGTCCTGCCTCAACGTAAGGAAGCTCCTCATCGCCCGGCGCGCCCACCATCAAGAAATTTGATGCCGCAAAGAAGTCATCATATCCGCCTTCTATCTTGACTCCTGCCTTTTCCCACTTCACTTTATCAGCAGTATCGCTAACGAAGGCCTTTACGCCAAACAGCCGATTGAACTTGGATACAATAGTCAAGGCCCGGCCATGGGGCTTTCTGAGCAGGACATTCAGGTCGCCCTCGATGCCGGCGGCCTTTTTGACCAGCGCCAAAGCCAAAAGAGTTCGCTTATTCTCTGTTCCATCAAAACCCACAAAACCAGCATTGGACTTCAAGCATCTTCACTTCCTGAATAAGAGTCTAAGTGACTATATTTTAATCTTTCCGGGATTGTGTTCTACTTCCCGGCCATCGGCATAAATATGATTCTATCGGCAACAAACCGGGCACTCTCTTCCAGGTTCATGCTCGTAGTATCAACTTCAATCTCGGCAGAGAGCGGCTCTTCGTAGGCTACGTTGACTCCCGGCACGGCAGCCTTCTCACCAGCCGCTTTCTTGTAGATGTCCTGGGGGGAGAATTTGGCCTTACGCTTCGCTTCCCTTTCCATGCAGACGGACAGAGGCGCTCGGATAAAGACCTCGGCGAAATTGGGGATCAGGTGGCGGGCAAAATCGCGATAACGGCGTCTATTGGCGGTTGCATCTATGATGACGTTTATTCCCTCATCTGCCAAGAGCTTGCCCATGTAGGCTAAGCTGGCATAAACGATATCTCGTTCTTCTTCTGTATATTTGGGCTTGGGAGTTATCGCTCTTCTGATCTCATCCAGTTGCAGGATCCTGGCGCTAATTCCCTTTTCCGATAGAATCGTCAAGACTTTATCAGCGATGGTGGTCTTCCCACAGCCAGGAAGGCCCGTGAACCACATGACCCATGCCATAATTGATAAGAAATGGCCTCTTGAATAAAAAACCATTCCATTGACATATTCTGAAATCAAACAAAAGATTAATATAAGCGTACCTTATATATAGATATGCAGCAAACCTTATGTTTCACAGCACATGCATTTAAGCGAGGTATAAAAATATGATAGAAAAAAGAAATTTCGCATTGCGGGACAAGGATGGAAATGAGATCGGCGTCTTTTCCGGAAAACAGCCCCGCCAAGCAGCCTTAAAGGCAGCAAACCGCGGATTCACTGATATAAGGCTCCGGGAGAGAGGGACACGAAATGTGCACATATTCCAAGGTGAGCGGATCCAGGTGCCTAAGCCCGCCAATGCCCCCGCCTGGATGCCGGCCGATATCTGGAAGCCGAAAGTCAAGAAGCTGGGCGTTGAGAAGTTAGAAGAGATTTAATATAATATTTTTGCCAAAAAAAATTTTTAAAGAAAAGCTGAAGGAGATTCAGCCGAAAAGGGCGCCCAGGCCCTCTACGCCGCTCTCCTCTGCTGCTTCCTTATCCTCTTCCGGCTCTTCTGCCTTGGCCTCGCCCTTGGCGGCATGTGCTGCGACAGGGGCTGCGGCTGCAGCGGCTATGGGCACGGCAGCGGCCTGGGCAAGGACAGTTGCGATGTCCACGCCTTCTAGAGCGGCCACCAGGGCCTTGATTCTGATCTCGTCTGCGGCGGCACCGGATGCCTCGACGACCTTCTTAATTCCATCCTCGTTAACGTCTTTGCCTGCGCTGTGAAGCAGTAATGCAGCGTATACATATTCCATTTGAATCTACCTCGAATTTACCTTTAATCTAATTTATCCGAAGAGAGCACCTAGTCCCGCAGCGGTGTCTCCCTCATCCTTTTTCTCTTTTTTCTCTTTCTTGGCCTTCGCGGGGGCCGGGGCTGCGGCAGCCTCCAAGGCTGCCTCTCCACTGGCCAGGCGAGCGACGGCTCGGGCATTGGCAGCTGCCTTGGCTAAAAGCATCTTCATCATGCTGGGCACGGGTATTCCCGCTTCCAGTACCAGGGCTCTGGCCTTGGTCTGAGCCTTTTGCAGCATGGGTCCGACCGTTTTCGGCGTAGCATAGCCAATCTCAACAGCAAAGCCGAATGCTTTGACAGAAGCCGCGAACAGCTCTGAGATCTGTGTCTCCACATTGATGGAAAGATCCTTGGCCTTAAAGATCAAGCCACCCTCGTAGGCCGCTCGTAGTTCCAGGCCCACGTTTCGGGGGAAGATCTCCATGATCTTCAAAATGTCCGCAGTCTTGGCGGAAACGACCTCTCCCTCTTTGGCTAAAGTGATCTTCTGGTTGATGACCACCTTTCCGCTCTTAATGGCGGCAGGAATGCCGGCAGCCTGAAGCTTGCCGACCATGGGTCCCGGCGAGAACGAGGTCACTCCAGCCTCAATCACTATGTCTTTGGGAGCACGTGCACCGGCCTTGATGGGCATGGGCTGTTTGCCCTTCACTAAGAGGCCGTTCAGCTTGAAGGGATTGTCATTGCTAAAGAGCAAAGCAGTCTGATCTTCAATGAAATTTGCCAGCGGTCTGATATCCGGGGCAGAGGCCTCCAGGGCGCGGCGAGCGATGGTGTTCCTCACCATCCTTATCTCGACATTGCCTCTAAGACTGCCTCGCATCTGCTGCAGATTATCGGCTGGTATCTCCCGCACGCCTACAACGCCTACAACGCGGCTTTTTTTAATCATTTCGACAAGCTCTTCTACATCCCTAACCTTCCACTCAGGTATGTGGGCAGTGTGACGATCTGTTGCCATTTAAATCACCTTTATGGAAGGCCCCATGGTGGTCTTGACATAAACCGACTTCAGGTTATGTCGACCATCCTTGAGGGTCTGCTCGAGCTTGACGATGACCGCTTCAATGTTTTCGGCCAGCTCTTTGGTATTCATATTTCGGTTCCCAACAGTCAGGTGAAAGGTCGGCTTGTCCCGAGACCTGATCCTGATCATGTTCTTGAGCCTCTGTATCTGTGGGGTTACGTCCTGTGTCGGCGGCAGAGGTGTGGGCATCTTGCCCCTCTTGCCGAGAATGGAACCCAGGCTCTTACCTATGACGGGCATGAACTGAGTCTCTGCGATGAAGAACTTGTACTCGTCCGCCAGTTTGCGCACAGCTCTCTTATTTCCGGCGAGTTCTTTGATCTCGTCCGCGGAAATAACCCGGTCTGCGCCAGCGCTCTTGGCTCGAAGGCCAGTCTCTCCTGCAGCGAATACAGCGATCTTGGTCGGTTTACCAAGTCCGTGGGGTAGGATAACCTCGGCATCGACTCTGTTTCCCGGCAGGGCTAAGTCGATGTTATGAAGGTTAATAGCCAGATCCACGCTTTCGCTGAACTTTCTGGCAGGTGCCTCAGTGATAGCCTGTTTAACGGCTTCTTCTATATCCATTTCAATCCTCCGTAGTCTACGACTCTAGGTCTTCTACGGCTTCTCAAAAAAGAGAATCATAATTCAGATAATAATATCTCATCGTATTTGCCGCTGGCTATAGCCAGTTGAGCCTCTTTGCTTTGCATACCATCAATGGATGCGCCTACAGACCCTGCTGTGCCGACGACCTCGCTGGCCGCGTTCTTCAGGGTTTTGGAGAGAAGGCCTTTTCTCTTGATGTTTGCAATCTTGAGTACCTGCTCCATAGTTATATTCCCGACGATGGTTTTGTCTCCAGTGCCTTTCTCTACGCCCATCTCCTTGATGATCAGGGCCGAGGTAGGAGGCGTTCCGACTTCGATTTCGAATTCGGTTCTGGATTTCACGATGACCTTGACGGGAACTTGCATTCCATTGAGATCTTTGGTCTTTTCATTGATCTTGGCGACTACCTGAGCTACATTTACGCCCAGAGGTCCCAGGGCCGGGCCCAAAGGTGGCCCCGCGCTGGCCTTTCCGCCAGGGACCAATGCTTCTACGACATTAGCCAATACTTGTCACCTCTAAATTTATTAAGTTCCATCTTTACTGAGCACGCGCACGTGATCTCCCCGTACTGTGATGGGGATAGGCACCATAGCTTCAAAGAGTTCCAAAGTTATTTCTTCCTTGGCAACGTCCACGCGTTTGACCCTTGCCTTCTCTCCCTTGAACGGTCCGGATATGAGCTCGATAATGGCCCCTTCATGAATTCCGATTACCGCCGGCTTGGGGGAGAGAAAGTGTTCAACCTCTCCGATGTTGGAGGCCCCTTTTATCACAGAGCGTGCGTGGGGTATTCCTTGAATCGCCTGATCTACGATCTCTGGTGCTGGTGATTCCACAAGAACGTAGCCTTTCAGCACATCTGGTACCAGCAGTGCCCTTATATCATACTTTTCCTTGCGTGCTATCTGGGCGATCATGTTGGCCACCGATCTTTCTTGATTCGCAGTGGTCTTCACAACATATATGCTGGTCTCGGACATTCCGCCTCCTTAGACGAATCTCGTGTATAAAAAGGTTTGTAATACAATGGAAATCTCTTTATACTATAAACAAAGGTGTTTCCAAGGGGTGAGTATCTAAAATGAGTGGCAGGACTGATCAGCTTCGGGACCTCGTTATGAAGATTGGCGCCACAACCAAGGTCGTGGAGAAGCAGGCCACCCGTCATGGTAGTCTCCGGGGAAGCGGTGAGATTGAGCGCGCTTTATTGGGCGTAGTCCGGGAGATGATAAAACAATACGGCATACAGACAAAGCTGACTGCCGAGCAGTTATCATCAGTTGTCAGGCTATTTTATAAGAGACTAAGTGATACAGAGATCGCAGAGCAACTGGGAGATCGAGCCCTTAATAAGACCGTCAGCCGGGCCCGAATTAAGCTCCACTTATTCCGGGAGACTGATTTGAAGCCTCCTTTCGACATGGATGAGTTTCTTCGCCTAGCAGATGCCAGCAAATCCGTCAAAGAGATGGCTGGAAGTTTGCGAGTAGCTCCGTCCACCATATCGGAGTACAGGAATATCTTTGACAGCCAGAAAGCGTCGGAGAGGGATGGATACACAAAGCGCTTTTTGGAGATACTCTCCGATCAGGATGTCTCCGAGCGCATGGTGACAGCCCACACCGAGGATGGTCTAGCGGACACCATCGATACCGACTATGAGGCGGCAGAGGCCTGAGAAGTCACTTTGCGCATTATCTTTGGCAGAGGAATATTTGCCGCGTCAGGCTTCCGTGCACGCGGTCCGTATGCTTTTGAATTATTTCGAAGCCCGCATTCGCGAGCAAGGCATCAAGCGAGCTATCTGCCACGATTACCATGCGTCGATCGGGCTTAATCACCCGGAAGAGCTCGCTTAAACTTTCCTGCAAAAGAAATTCCTTCGACTTTGCCAGGATTTTAGCCGATCTTCCATAGGGCGTGTCCAGAACGGCAGCATCGATGGAAGAGTTTTGCAGTGGCAAGCGCTTGGCATCTCCCAATAAAAGAGAGCAGTCAAGCGTATGCAAATTGCATAAGGCACCCTTCACCAGCCGGGTCTGAACCTCGATACCCAGCCCCTGGATGCCGATCAAGCAGGCTTCGATCAGAATGCCGCAGGTTCCGGCAAAGGGATCGAGCAGCATCTCGCCTGCCCGGACCTGGGTGAGGTTGATCAATGAGCGGGCCATGCGCGGCATAAGCACGCCGGGATGGAAAAAGGGCTTGAGGTGTGGCCGGCGCGCCTCAAAGGAGCTTCTATCGGTTCTGGCAGCCTCGCGTCCCAGGACGATTTTTCCCGTGGTGATGACGGCTCGCAGCACCATCTTTGGATTTTTCAGGTCCGCCTTGTAGCCTCTCTGAAAAAGGATGCGTCCCACCTCGCGCTCTACGGCATCTGCGCCAGGCGCAGCATCCTTGATACGCCGGGCCCTGACCAGATATCTTTCCTGGGGCAGCTCCAGGAGGCTCACAGACTTTGCGAGCGCCTCCAGGGTTGCGTCAGAGATCGCCAGTACCTCGATGATGCGATGAGTCATGGCCAGACGACTGCCCAATAATTGCACATCGAGGTCTTCTGCCTCCACTATCAGGCACTGGTCCAGAAAAGCGACCTCGTGAAAGCAAGTGGAGAAAATCTCCACCAGGGCTAAGGCCTCGCTTCTCGGCAGGGTCTCATGTTCTCCGGACAACTCGAAGGCGTAAGTCGTCATCCTCAGTCCAGGTAGCTGTTCACATCCCTGTAATTGAACTTCTTAGAACCCAGGACGTTCTCCAGGAAGTTGAAGAGGGCTCTTCTCACATCATCGGAGAGCAGCGGATACCAGGTGGGGCTGGCCACGACCACTGCCCGGAAGGCGAAGAAAGGCGCGATGACCTCCAGAAGCTCTTCGTCACCCGTTTTTTCCAGGTAATTTTCAAAGAACAGCTCGAAGAGGTCTTTCAGGTCTCCGGTTAGGCGCAAGCTCTTTTGCACGGAATAGAATATGTAGTTCATGGCGAGAGCAGTGATGTCATCCGCAGCTTCGCCCCACTCCCCCCGGCTTCTGTCCAAAACAGAGAAGTCCGTGCCCTCCCGGAACATAATATTCCAGGGGTGGAAGTCGCCGTGCACCTGGCAGAGGCGGCGGGCTTTGCTGCGCAGCATCCAGCGCCACTCCACGCAGACCTTCTCGACCTCTTGCAACTCATCCGGGTCCAGGAAGCTGGGAGCATCCGGATAGTCGTCCAGAATGCCGAAGATGCACTCGCCGCTTCCCACTGTCTCCCGGATCTTACGCTGATAGAGGGGCGGGCAGTCGTTCTTGACGGCGTGAATCTCGGCCAGGTAATTGGAGAGGGCGATGACCCGTTCGTAGTCCAGGTCGGTTGCGCCCTGCTCTTTTACCCGCTCCAGGTCAAAGAAGTACTCTTTTCCCTCAATCTTCTCCATGAGCAGGAAGTATTCGCGAGCGTCTCCCGCCGAGACCAGCGTCCCTTTTTTCGTGAAGTAGCCCACGTCGAGAGATGGGACGTGTTTGGGGAGATTGGCAAAGGTCGAATTCTGCCAGATCATAATCCCTGCCCGGTCGGAGAAGTGGTCGTGGCCGAAGCCATGCTGCACGCGCATGGAGGAGAGTACGGCCGAGCCCTTCTTTCCCTTGATATCGTACTCCACCAGCAGAGGCGATCCGTATCCGAATCCTTTCACGTCCTCTGTGGTAGGTATGGTCTCACCCATCTTGCGAGTGCTCAGGAGCGATAAATCTCGCCCGTAAAGGCTTTGCAGATATGCTTCCAGATTACTTTTTTTCAGATCCAAGGCCAAGACACCCCTAATGTTATTGCTTCTCGTGAACTCTTCAAGTTCCCATTTGCCAACTATGCAGGTATTTGTCCTGCTCTGCGGTAAGCTTTTCCGTCTCCAGACCCATGGAGGCCAATTTCAGTTCCGCCACCCTGCGATCGATCTCCACAGGAACCGCATAGACCTTTTTCTCCAGATGTCGTCCTTGCTCCACTATGTAGCGCACGGCCAGTGCCTGGTTGGCAAAGGACATGTCCATAACCTCCGGTGGATGGCCGTAGGCAGCCGCCAAGTTGATGAGCCGGCCTTCCGCGAGCAGGTAGAGCCGACGCCCATCGGGTAGTTTGTACTCGGTGACATTGTTTTGCACCTCTGCTTTTGCCGCGGCCATATTTTCGAGAGCAGGGATGTCGATCTCCACATTGAAGTGGCCGCTGTTGGCGAGGACTGCCTGGTCCTTCATCTGCATGAAGTGCTCGTTACGAACCACGTTTATGTTGCCAGTAAGAGTGACAAATAGATCACCCAGGGGCGCGGCTTTATGCATGGGCATGACTCGATAGCCGTCCATGGCCGCCTCCAGGGCTTTTCTCGGCTCGATCTCAACTACGATTACATTTGCTCCCAGACCTTTGGCGCGCATGGCAAATCCCCGGCCGCACCAGCCGTATCCAGCCACGACTACGGTCTTGCCCGCGAAGAGGAAGTTGGTGGCCTGCATGATGCCGTGCAGAGTGCTCTGGCCGGTGCCGTAGCGGTTATCGAACATCATCTTGGTCTCGGCGTCGTTGACGGCGACGACCGGATAGAGAAGAGCATTGTCTTCGGCCATGGCCCGCAGGCGCACGACACCGGTGGTGGTCTCCTCGCAGCCGCCGAACATCTGCGCGGCCAGCTCCGGCTGCTCCTTGTGGATGATGGCGATGGTATCGGCTCCGTCGTCCAGGCTGACATTGGGCTCTAGCTCCAGGGCTTTCTTGATGCAGTCGTAGTACTCCTGCTCGTTCTCGCCCCGGAAGGCGTAGACGTAGAGCCCCCGCGCCGCCAGAGCTGCCGCCACTTCATCCTGCGTGGAGAGCGGATTGGAGCCGGTGACCGCCACCTCGGCGCCGCCTGCGACAAGGGTGGTGATGAGGTTGGCTGTCTCCACTGTGACATGCAAGCAGGCCACAATGCGCGCGCCTTTGAGGGGCTTTTCCCTCTCGAACTCCTCTTTGATCTTCTCCAGAACAGGCATGTGTCGACGGGCCCATTCGATGCGCTTTTCTCCTTCTGCGGCGAGGCTTGGATCCTTGACTACGCTTTTATGCAAAATAAATCACCTTGAAATTTATTTAGTTAACCTGAGGAAAGAGACCTTTTTTCAGATACTTAAATCCAACCCCGGTTTCCTGGATCTAGCCGGAATTCTTCTGAAGAAGGACAGCTCTGCTAAAGAGAATCTTGGGTCGAGAGATCAGTATTAGTCCTGTGGACTGTGCAATCTCTACGGTCTCTTCAAACGAGGACTTTGATACGTGAAGCTTTGGCTCGACGATCAAAAACCTACCCAGAGGTTTGATGAGGGTGGCGACCTCATTAAGGAAGCCGGCTTTATCAGGGACCTCATGGACCATGTAGAATGCCAGGGCAAAGTTGGCCTTTTCTCTGACGCCTATCCCGTCCGACCCAGACTTATGCAGGTGGATCTGAGATTTCAATCCAGAATCTTCGCTCTTTCGCCTCAGAATATGGAGCATCTCTTCCTGAATGTCCACAGAAATTACCGTTCCATCTTCCCCCACCATTTTTGCCATGGCCAGGGAGAACATGCCTGGACCGCAGCCCAGATCCAGAACAGTCTGGCCTTTTTCAATGTATTTTCCAATAATCCTATCCGGGTTGTGGATGGCTCTTCGGACCCAATTATCGAGGAACCATGCATGTTGCCAGGAGCATATCCTTTCAGGCTCATTTATCATATTTCCACATCCTCTTCTATCTGCCTTACAGATGCAGGCGGGCTTTTCACCTCGATGACCTTTCCCTGGGACAGATTGATCCAGGCCTTATGGTATTGCTCCAGGGTTAAGCGTTTGGCATCCTCCATATGGCTTGTCATGATTTGATCAATCGCCTCTTATCCTTGCCCCATCCAGCTTTGCACGTAAAGTACCCGTTTTGACCGACTTTACGCGCGGGCAGTACTAATATCAGTAATAATTTATAATTTTTTCAATCGCGCGCACGTTTCTTGCCTGATTTGAACCAGCTGACGCAGACGTTGGACTTATCATACATAACCAACAATTTCAAACCGACACATTTAACGCATCAACATGCTTTAGTCACTGAGGTGAACTTGAATGAGTAAATTCGTGGTACTTGATTGGTTATTTGGCCTCGTGAATGACCTCGATGGGAAACTTTCAACTGGAGTAACGCTTTTTGTTAACGGCACGGTCATATCGGGGGATCTAATCCCCCCATCGGATTATTTTAAAGGTATAGCTGAAACGTTGGAAACGTCCCCTAGTGAGCCAGGATCAATAGAAATAGCTAACATAATGGGCAAGTCATTAAGAGAATCGGTGGAAAAAGCCGCAAACGTTTCTGACCATCCCGATGAGAAGGACGGTACAGAAAAAAGCGACGTAATTTATTTGAAGAACATCTCGTTGTGGAGTTCGTCGCGCACTGTGACAGTTACTAAATCTTTTCTCGTTTTACGTGTCGACGCAGTTGACGGATTTTTTTTAGGCAAATTCTCGACAACGTAGGCGCACAAATATCTTTTTTATAAGTTCATCTTCATATCTTTTTAGTGTTTCTGTAAGCATAACTTCATCGATCGCCCCGTGTATCTTAATACGTGGCTCTACCCAAATTCCGTACATAAACAAATCACCCATTCTGTTAAATAGATTAAATTGATATTATTTATGTTGAGTTGCGTCAGATGCAGGAACTCAGGATTGATCCCATTTTCGTACATCTCATGGATTACTACTGTAAGGTTGTACGCAATAATTTTTGCCAGTCGCTCGTTTACCTGGGCGGTTGGATTCTTTGATTTCCAGAAGACGCACGAGAGTTCTTAGAGCAAGAATCACAAGAAACGGGGGTTCCATTAAGCAATTTGATGAGTTATATAGCAGTTAATTATGTGAGAGAGGAAAAAAGAAAACTGGCGTTATGATGGCATCCTATCTCTCATAGTCTTTATTATTCAATTTATTCAAACTTTACTGTGATTGATGTTGTGGGAATTAAAAAATGTTTCTTTGTGGCCGTAATGCTCTTTTCTTTTAACGTATCTATCAGCTTGTTTTTTGGAAGTTCTTTAATTGCGGATTCTAGTACTGAGCTAAGAGAGTTACTAGCCGACACTGCCTGCTGAGGAGTTAGTCCAAGTTTCTGAGCTGCGTTAGCTAATATTGGTATTAATTTCAAAATGGTTGCTGGATCTGGGACCGCCAATCAAACCACCGACCCTAATTTTTTTAACAGATATACAGAGAAGTTCGCCAATTTCTCTTTTTCTTCTTCAGTAAGCAGGACGTTCTCTCTCTTAGCAATCTCAGCAATTGCGACCATAATATCTGTTTTAGCAGAGGTAATTATTTCAGGCGACGCTATACTCGGCAGATTCTCCCCTGATATACTCTCTATGATTTCACTCCTTGTTAGAGATACTTCAAAACTCCTTTCCACCTCAGATGGTAGTATGCTGTCACCTCCGTCCAGACCATAAATCATAATTTCACCGTTATTTGTAACTCTTTCTATTTCAGAGTATCCTTTAATTTTTCTTTTCTGGGTTATTAATTCAAGATCGGATCGGGAGATTTCGCATGTTTTTCCAATAGACCCCGGAAATATATGACCCACCCACAAATCACAATTTTTTGGGGCTACACCCACCATTCCAGCCATAGTAATACCCTCATTATTACAATCAAATGCCGGAAATTAGTTCATCCAACTTCGTGTTTACTTCATTTTGCAAAGTATTCCTATCCTCAACATTTATCAATTGTTCAGGCGTTAATTCCTCTATCAGTGTGGTTTTCCCAAACGCCTTCTCATATAATATCAGATTCCGTAATAACCATTGTGTCAATTTTTTGGCCTGTTGCGGAGAGAGCTTAATATTGATTTCTTCAATTAGCTCCGTTTTCTGTTTGCTAGATAAAAAATACTCGATGGCATTCGTTCTGGATGACACCGCGATCATCTCTATGAATCCCTCTTTCATGCCACCCATGAAGATGTCTGGCGTAATTACTCGGTAAAACTCCGACCTACTGCCGACGCGTTCAACAACAACTTTTACTTCTTCGTTAGCAATAGCTTCAATTCCATGTTCTTCTATCGCTTTATTGACATCTGAGACTTTGTCGGACATACGCCACATTAACGATTAAGGAAATATAAACTTGGTGCTTCGGTTTCATATCAACTCTAAATTTTCGATATCAGTTTGAACAAAATACTTATCTGATAATACAACCAATTAACTGCATATATCTGTCACTTTATGTGCAGAATGGGCTTTACGTGCAAAGCCGCCCCATCCCCAACTCTTAAATAGCAAATCCACCTCTAGTGTCCTATTCACAATCGTGAACTCCGTCTGCGCCCTTTATGTGCGTGCATTCAGAGGATGCGAACTTACCAACGGGCGCGCGCTAACGTGCACTTTCGCGAGAGTGGCCGCAGGGGCGCGCTCGCCTGGGCTACCAGAAGCATTTTGCACAAGGACAGCCCAGTAAGCCGTTGCAGGAATATTTGATGGAGACAAAATGTTAATTGCCTTGCCGGACGGCAGCAGAAGGGAGATCGCGGGAGACATAGCCCGCATTGAGGACATCCTCAAGCAGCTTTGCATAAATCCCGAAGAGGTCATCGTGGCCAAAAATGGCAGGATCGTCTCGGAAGAGGAGACGGCAGGCGGCTCTGACGAGCTGAAGATCGTGCGGTTTGTGCACGGAGGATAGAACGAATGCAACTTGAAACGAGGCTTAATTTATTAAAATATATTAGTATTAACAATACTATTAATACTAATATTATCTGTAGTTGAGGATTGTCATGTTGAATGATGCCGAAAAAAAGCGATACTCTCGCCAGATCCGCCTCTTTGGCGAGGACGGCCAGGAGAGGCTTTTGAGGACCAGCGTCTTCATAGCCGGAGCTGGGGGCTTGGGATCCGTCATTTCCCTTTACATGGCAGCAGCAGGCTTCGGCAAGATTCGCATCTGTGACTGCGACACTGTGGAGCTCTCTAACCTCAACCGGCAGATACTGCATGGAAGTGCCGACGTGGGCCGGGCCAAGGCAAAGTCGGCTTATGAGAGCTTAACCGACATAAACCCGGAGATCGAAGTGGAAGCATTGCTGGAGACCATCTCAGAAGAGAATGTCGATCAGCTCCTGCAAGGATGCGACATTATCATGGATGCCATGGACAACTTCCCGGTTCGATATCTTTTGAACCGGGCTGCTCTGCAAAGAAAGATCCCCCTCTTTCACGGAGCTATCAGCGGCTACCAGGGCCAGGCTACCACCATCATTCCCGGCAAAACTGCCTGCCTCGCCTGCATATTCCCTCGCGCCCCTCCGGCATCAGTCTTTCCCGCCTTGGGCTCCACCTGCGGTGTGATTGGCTCCATCCAGGTGACCGAGGCCGTGAAGTACGTTACCGGCACAGGGAAGCTTCTGGAGAACCGCCTCCTGTTTTGGGATGGTCTGAACGGCTGCCTGGACGAGATGGCCTGCGAGCGCAATTCGGCTTGCCGGGAGTGCAGGGATAGTTGAGCATTGATAGTGAGTATTAATAGCAATTGAGCATAATCGTAATTTGGTATAATAGCTAAGAGATGGAAGATATGAGCGAAGGAAAAAGGGCGCTGTTGGTGATGGGCTGTCCGGAAGTGCCGGTGCAGATGAGCATGGTAATCTATCTCACCCATAAGCTGAAAAAATCCGGATGGGATGTGACCGTGGCCGGCACGGATGCCGCCGTCAAGCTGCTCAAGGTCGCTGACCCGGAGAGCTACTATGTGCAAAAAACGGTCGATCTGGACGAGCTGATTGGCGACGTCGTGGAAAAGAAGATCGACTTTGACGTATGCTTCGCCTTCATGCACAGCGATGCCGGCATGACTTACGCTGCCACATTCAGTGCCATCTCCAAGGCCAGGCTTTTTGCGGTGGTATTCGGCAAGAATGCCGAGGCTCTGGGGGAGAGCATCGACTTTCCTGCCGAGAAGATCGTGGCCAAGGCCACCCACAATCCCAATCCCCTTAAAAACAAGATCGATAAGGTGGCATTATGAGCTGTGTCGAGCAGATGAAATACAAGCTGCACCTGGAGCGCACCTCCTTCAAGGAAGCACGCGAGTACATAGAGAAGAACTCTGATGAGGTCTACTACGTCGATCCCGGCTACAAGATCTTTAAGGACTATTACATCATCGGCGTGCCGCCCGTGGCCATGGGCGTGCGGGGAACGGAGATGCTCTTCACCTACGTCAAGCCCTGTCACGGCACCTTTGTCATGGGCATCGACTCCGAGGAAGAGATCGCCCGGCTGCGGGAAAATGAGAATGAAAAGATCAAGAAGTCCTTGAAGCTGGGTGGCCTAAAAGGCAAGGCCGATTCCGGACCTGCTCCCACCAGCTTTGCCGATATGTATAAGAAATAGACGTGGTTGAAGCATGCGGATTATGGTTCTGGCGTTTGCAAGCTTCCGGGAGATTCTCGGAAAAGAGCGGGTGCTGCACCTAAAAGAGAGTGCAACGGTAAAGGATCTGCTGGATGATTTGGCCGCGGCCAGGCCGCCGTTTAAAGAGGCGGCCTTTGACGACACCGGCGCTCTTCGCGATTATGTTCTGCTTATGGTTAACCGAAAGAGGATAGATCCTACCCTGGACCTATCCAGACCTCTGCAAGAGGGAGACGAGCTGGCAGTCTTCCCTCCCCTGGCCGGAGGCTAATGCCAAATGATCCAGATAACTGAGACGGAGATCTCCCTGGACGAGATGATAAAAAGGGCAAGAAGCAAGGATGCCGGAGCTATGGTCACGTTCCTTGGCACCGTTCGGGATGACGGCATGGAGAGGATGGAGGTGGAGGCCTTCCGGGAGGCTGCTCTAATGGAGCTGGAAGCCATTCAAGAGGAGGCCATGAGCCGCTTTCATCTTATCGCGGCGGAGGTCGTGCACCGGACGGGGACGCTGGCCGTAGGCGAGAACATCTTGGCCATCGTCTGCTCGGCAGCACACCGGGAGGAGGCTTTCTCCGGTTGCAGATACATAATTGAGGAGCTGAAAAAAAGAGCACCGGTCTGGAAGAAGGAGCTAGGCGAGAAATGCGAGCGCTGGGTGGGACAAACATCATCACCTTAAAAAACTATAATAATTTTAAGTGAGCGAGCCCTAAGGCCATGAGGATGGTAGGCCCGGGGAAGTGCCTAAAGCAGCCCCATGTTCTCAAGCTGCATCTTGACGATCCCTGCGCCTTCAACGCAGTCCTCTTGCGATTTGCCGCCCGTGATCACCAGTTTGCCGGAGCCGAATATGAGCACCACCACCTTGGGCTGCTTGATCCTGTAAATTAGCCCCGGAAACTGCTCCGGCTCGTACTCTATGTTCTCCAAGCCCAGGCCCAGGGCGACGGCGTTCATGTTCAAACGGGTTTTCAGGTCGGCAGAAGCCACAACATTCTGAATGTGGACCTCGGGCTCCATATTGATATTCTCGAAACCGATGGACTTGAGAGTCTTGGCCAGATTGATGATAGCCGTGCGAACATCCTCGACGTTCTTGGATCCGGTGCATACTACCTTGCCGGAAGTGAATATGAGAAATGCAGCTTTAGGGACCTTGACTCTGTAAACGAGACCGGGGAACTTCTTCTTGTTGTACTCGGCCCCCTCCAGCTCGGCGTCGATCTTGTGCAGGTCGAACGCTTCTGCCAGCTTGGTGGATGCCACCACGTTCTCGATGTTTATTGTGGACTCCATACGCCAGTATTTGAAACCACTCTTTATAAAGTCCGGCGTTGGCACGAATGTGAGTTTATCAGGATATCTCCCTACGATAGAAGATCTTCTTGACAATCTCAGCCGATGCGATGTAAATCCCCACAATAACTACTATGACGGCCAGAAAATAAGGTGAAATTTTTGTGAAGCCAAAGGGCTCCGATAGCGGGCTGAACGGCAAGAGGAAAGTCATTAGGCCAACCAAAAGCGTCACTACTATCAATGAACGGCTTGGTCTGGATGAAAGAAATGGTCTTCTGGTGCGAATGATCAGCACGACAAAGGAGGCCGAAACCACCGACTCGATGAACCAGCCGGTTCTGAACTGATCCACATTGGCGTGTAGCAGGAATAAGAGCGCACCAAAGGTCAAGAAGTCAAATAAAGAGCTCAGCAGTCCGAAGGTCACCATGAAGTTCCTGATGAATCCAATTGACCATCGCCTTGGGTGTGATACCAGTTCGGGATCCACCCTGTCTCCGGCAATGGTCATCTCAGGAAGGTCGGTCAAGAGGTTAGTGAGCAGAACCTGTGTGGGAAGAAGGGGGAGGAAGGGAAGGAACAGGGAAAGCAGGGCCATGCTTAACATGTTTCCGAAGTTGGCGGATGTAGCCATGAAGACGTACTTCATGGTGTTGGAGAAGGTCTTTCTCCCTTCTATGACGCCTTGCTTAAGCACACTGAGGTCTTTTTCCAGGAGGACAATATCAGCGGCCTCCTTGGCCACATCCACGGCGCTCTCTACAGAGATGCCGACATCTGCGGCGTGAAGGGCGGAGGCGTCGTTGATACCATCGCCCATATAACCCACCACGTTTCCACTTTTTCGCAGGGCCAGGATAAGCCTCTCCTTTTGTTTTGGCTCCACCTCGGCAAAGACATCAACCACCTGAACTAGCTTTTGCAGGGCTTCGTCGCTTTCCCGACTAATTTCTGGGCCGGTAAGGACTCTACCACCAAGCAGGCCTAACGGTTTGATGATACTGGCGGCCACAAGTCGGTTGTCGCCGGTGATTACCTTGAGGCCAATCCCTAATTGGAACAGGTCGCGAATGGTCTGTGCGATGCTCTCCTTGAGTGGATCGAAGAAGACCAGGAATCCCAAGAACGTCATCTCCGCTTCATCTTTGGCCAGGAGTACATCGGATTTCACCGTCTTTTTGCACAGGCCCAGAACTCGATATCCTTTGCCGCTAAGCTCCTGGAATCTGGCCTGGACCGGTTCTTTGACCATAGAGATATCCACAACTTCCTGGCCCCTCATGGCGGATGTACAGACCTCCAGGACATTGACCAGGGCACCTTTGGTCACGATAGTGTGCTCAAAGCCATTTGATACCAGAATGCTCAGACGCTTGCGAATGAAGTCGTAAGGCACCTCATCCAATTTCTTCAAGCCTGAAACATCGAGTTTACGAAAATTGAGAATGGCTTGGTCGATAGGATTAAAGAACCCGGTCTCGAAGAAGGCGTTGACATACGCCAGGAGAAAGACCTCTTCACTCTCGTTACCTTCAAGATCCAGAACGCTGTTGAGCCTTACCGTCCCTTCCGTCAGTGTCCCTGTCTTGTCGGTGCATAGGATGTTCATGCTCCCAAAATTCTCGATCGAAGCCAGACGTTTGACTATGACTTTGTGGGTGGCCATTTGCCTGGCTCCGTGGGCCAGATTTATGCTGATAATGGCCGGAAGGAGTTGGGGGGTCAGGCCAACGGCCAGGGCCAAAGAAAAGAGGAAAGAGTCTACAACGGGACGGGCCAGGTATACGTTTATGGCAAAAATGGCCACTACCAGAACCATCGTTATCTCAAGAAGCAGGTAGCCGAAGTGTTTGACCCCTCGTTCAAACTCAGTCTCAGGCTCGCGAAGCCCAAGTCGTTGAGATACGCGTCCGAACTGAGTATTCGTTCCTGTATGGACGACTACCGCGGTAGCTGTCCCGCTGACAACGTTTGTACCCATAAAAAGGCAATTAATGCGCCTGCTTAGAGGCGTTTCACTGTCCAGAATTTCAGGCATTTTCTCAGCCGGATAGGTCTCTCCGGTAAGTGATGCTTCGTTGATGAAGAGATCTTTGCAGAGAAGAATCCTGGAGTCTGCCGGGACGATATCTCCTGCCCTCAGAACTATAATGTCTCCGGGCACGACATACTCCACCGGGACATCATTGTGTTTTCCGTCCCTAAGAACAGAGGCTTTGATCTGAATTATGGCCAGCAGACCGGCTACTGCATCTGCGGCTCTCCTCTCCTGCCAGAAACCTAGCAGGCCGCTGATGAAAACTATGATCAGGATAATCGATGCGCCAGTCACTTGATGAAGATAGAAGGAAAGGCCTGCCGCAAATACCAGCAGCAGAATTATGGGGCTATTGAATTGAGCCAGCAGCAAAAGGATAGAATAAGACTTCTTGCGAGGTTTAAGCAGGTTAGCACCGTATTGCTTGAGCCTTTTTTGGGCCTCCTTTTCATCCAGCCCCGTCTCCCTTGCATCGAGCAATTTGAGCAGCTCATCTGGTGGAATGGACCAAAACAGGGATAGATCACGGCTCACAAATGTCTATTCTATCTCCCAGGGGATAACTCTTTGCAACCTCAAAATTTCAAATACAAGGAGATTCGCGCCCTGGCCGCCGGCGGCGCATCAGCGGACGATGTGGCCGATCAGATTCAGAGGAAGGCCAGGATAGGCTCGAAGCTGATCAAGTACATCGCCAAGACAAAGATTACGGCTTGAGCCCGCACGCTGTGTCGGCTCAGCTACCCCTACCGATTTTTGTCCCTCATCACGTAATACTTAGGATTGGCACGTTTCAAACCCTAAAGCTAAACGTTCTATCAGCGAGTTTTTGGCCATTTGCTACGTAATATAATTTGAGAGTATACGTTCCTGTTAACCAGGTATATTGGTTACCCTGGTACGAGGTTGGGACTAGGTAGAGCCAATAGTCGCAGCTTACTGGTTGGTTTATAGCTACTGAAGATGTGGGCAAGACCTCTTTTATAACGATCGCCGGACCGCCAGGAGGTACGGTAAGCGTGTCCAAATTAAAATTGGATGCATCCAATCCGCAAATATCCTGGTGAGTCGCACCGGATATAACCTTGACACCGACATTTACTGGCTCGCTGTTGCCAGCTGACGCTGGTGCTATTTTTATTGAAATGATATTGATAGTGGGTGCATTTAGCTGTGGGTTTTGCATTGATTCAATCGATCTGCCAGGACGGATAACTGGTTGAGCTGCATTAACCATACTTATTGCAGCGACAAGCAACACAATAACGACCAGAAACGCGTTTGCTTTTTTCATGTCTTAACACCTCTTTGCATAAACCTATGGACTTGTCAGGCCCCCAAAAAATGCCGCTTTTAAACTAAAAAGCCCGGGTACACTGCATTTGGGAAATCGAGGTTTTGGTCTTGGATCATCTCTTTTTGCACATATTAGATATCTATCTTTCCATACACTCCCATTCTCCAGGCAGCCTTTTGTGCACCCTCGCGAGCTGCCGGCCAAGGGTGGATGGATGGCGGTCTTCTATCCAGCGGGGAGAGCCTCGCGGTGGTTTCGCGAGAAGTCCTCGCAGAGGGTTATTCTATGGATCATATCCTTCCTCAATAATGGCACTATGCAGATTTAATTAAATTTAAATATTTAAAAATACTATCAATTTATAGGAGCCTCCGAGAGGCCTCAAATCGTACAGGTTAGATACATCTTGAAGGCTCTCCCATACATTCTTTGGTTTCTCTAATCGGGTTTTTCTGCATCGTATCTCTTGTTGCCTTTTTTCGGCCTGTGGATGCGTGCCTCAGCCACTCTACCCCCGCTCTTCTGAAGCATTGCAGCAGGGCGGCCCATGCCCGCGCGGCCTCTCGCGCGCAGGGGCAGACGGGCCCGTGGGCCTAGGCGGGCGGGGACAGGAAGGAAACAGAAAGCAGATCCTGAGGAATGGCCATCAAAAGCACGCCCACGCTACGCCTTTGCCGAAAACAGGTAAAACTTGGCCTCCCCCGCGATTGACCAGCCGCCGGGAAAAGGCTGGTAGCGGTGCTACTACGATAAGAGGCGGCAGAGTTGGCAGCATTCCAGAAATGCTGGGCTGCGAGAAAAATTGGCTCTTCGTGATTCCGTGTTGGTAGAGCTTTGATTCTATTTTTCTTGCACCATTTGCAGCTTGGCACAAAATACTGTTTCACGCGAAGGCGCGAAGCCGCGAAGTTCATGAAATAAATTCCTGACCATAATTGATTTGTTACTATTTTTCGTCCAATGCATGCGATCGTGTTTATTAGCCTTCGCGTCTTCGCGGCTTCGCGTGAGAAATCGGTTAGTGCCACAATTGGTCATAGATTTCCACCAGTTTTTGTGTGAGGTCGCGGCCGGCATATCCCTGGCCTGCACAATCAAGCAGGACCATTGCCGGTGAGGCGAGCCAAACTCCCTCGACAGAGAATGTCCTGCGATCCTTGAACACATCGCGATCTGGAGCATAGATTCGTACCGCGATTTCTCCTTCGGTCCGCACGTCAAACATTTCGGCAAGCTCGGAGATGTTTTTCTTATCAAGATACAGGTACACCGAATCGTGCCTTGCGCGGTAGCCTGTGTAAATTTCTCCTGCGGTGAAGCTGGTAAAAGCACAGGCAATTTGCTGCTCATCGCATACAAGGCAAATTTCTTTGGCAAGCACAATGGCGTTCTTGGCAGCTATCTTAATCTCCTGGGCAAAGAGCCTCTCGAAGGGGCGTTCCCATGCGATGCCGTTGATGAGCTTGTTGATATCAACGATCCTTAGACGGCCTCCTGCGTCTGATGCGATCCCTTTTGAAATAAGAGCCTTTGCGGTTGCATGGCTCCAGCCATATGAGACCCCGGATTCAATTGAAAGCTGCCGGATGGAAGCCTCCTTCATCTTGAGGAGGTGCGAGATAACCTGCCAGGACTTGGGGGATGTGAGTTTCACGGGTATGGTGCTGGGCTTGCCGTGGCCCTCTTCCAGGTTCAAATCAGCAGGCAGCTTGATGAATTGAATGCCGGTCTTTTCTGCGGCGTCTTTAGCTTCCGGTGTTATCCGTTTTCCTGCCATGATGAATTCGATATCGGAGGTACGAAAGGCGCTATCTTTCAAGAGCAGCTTGAGAAAACCGAGCTGGGAGAGTGAATCGAGGCGAACGACCCGTTTTAGTTCGACTATGTACGTTTTGGTGCCGTCTTCAATGATCTGGTCAAACAAAATGGGGTAGGAATCCCGGAATGTACTCTCCTGCCTTATTACGGCGCTGTTACTGAATCCAAGCTGTGTGCGTAGCAAACTGATTAGCTCTGGGTCGTAAGGTGAGATTGTCTTCATGTGTCATATCATTATCTACTGATATGTTTATAAATGTATCAGTGATATGTGGTATCAGTTTTTTGTGATATGATAATAAAGGTATCTGTGATAGATATGCTTTTTGTTTGTCATCTGTGACAGGAATGCCCAGGTCTAATAAGCACAAGAGGTCCTTCTCATGGAATTTCAGAGTTATCGTGGAGAAATGGAATAAAGATAAGGTGGAAGAGATTCTCCAACCAGTAGGAAGTAATATCTACTCCGCCACAATCTTCAATCAATGAGGGAAGAATGACGGGACTGACTTGGCTTCATCTTTCTGATTGGCATCAGGGGAGCAAAGAATTTGATCGCGAAGTAGTGCGGGACAAACTGTTGGAGGATTTGGAAAAAAGAGAAGCCATCAGTCCCGATCTAGCTAAGATAGATTTTATCATTTTCAGCGGTGATGTTGCCAATAGTGCGAAACCGGAAGAGTACCAAGCAGCCAAGGAAGAATTATTCGAACATATTTTGAAAGCTACAGGAGGATTAAGCCCTGACAGGCTTTTCATCGTACCAGGAAATCACGATCTGAACCGAGATGATCTAAAAGACCTTCCTCCCGTGCTTTCAAAGCCTCTTAGTTCCAATATCGAGGTACAGAAATGGCTTGAGGACAAACGAAAGAGAGAGATCCTCCTTGGACCATTTCATGCATTCTCTGACTTTGTAAATACCTACACTGGTCAGGACAAACCTGATTACGCAAATGTTCGCATATTGCCAATAGATAACAAGACGATAGCCCTTCTTGGACTCAACTCTGCTTGGATGTGTGGGCGCCATCTAGATTCAACAGACAAGATAGATGATGAGAGATATGTTCTTGTGGGCGAACCACAGATTCATAGATCTCTGAAGCAAATCTCTAAAGCCGATGTTAGAATCGCAATTCTCCATCATCCATTTGAATGGTTAGCAGAGTTCGATCGTAATAAGGTTGAATCGCGCCTTATGAGGGAAACTGATTTCATTCTCCGTGGTCACCAGCATAAGCCCCAAGTTTCTGTGATTAAGAGTACGATAGGAGATTGTGTCATAATTCCTGCGGGAGCTTCCTACTATCGTCGTTACATCGATGACTTGCGTTACAGTAACGCATATAATTTTGTTCATCTGGACTTTGATAGTGGACGATGTGTCGTTTTCTTGCGTTGCTGGAGTGACTCATTGAATAGATGGAGAGAAGACATTGATTCGCACCCACCAAATGGAATGTTTGTTTTTATCATTCCTAAATTTATTTCTGCCCCCATTGATCCTGCTGACTGTTCACAAGAAGATGCGATAGATATTCCTATTAAAACGCCGCCAAGCGAAGCTTCCAGCTCTCAAATTCCCCATCAGATTCCTCCACCACCAGCGGACTTCACTGGTCGTGATGATGATCTAACGGATCTACTCGATCACTTTAATCAAGGCGCGAGCAATCAGGGTGCAACCATCACCGGCCTTCGCGGCATGGGTGGAATTGGAAAGACCGCCTTGGCGTTTAAGTTGGCTGAGAAATTGGTCGATCGTTATCCGGATGGTCAAATCTTGGTTGATATGAATGGAACAAGCGATGAGCCTCTGACAGCTGCCGGGGCCATGGCACAAGTCATTCACGCATACGACACTGATGCCCGATTGCCATTAAGTGAGTCTGAGCTGAGTGGATCATATCGCTCAAAGTTGCACAACAAGAGAGTTCTGATATTGCTTGACAATGCGGCGAATGATGATCAAGTTCGACCATTGATTCCCCCCTCTTCATGTGGCCTAATCGTGACTTCGCGCGAGAAATTCACCCTGCCGGGATTGAAGGAAAAGGACCTCAATGTTATGCAGCCTTCCGATGCATGCGCCCTACTGCTCAAGATCGCCAGTAGAATTGGTGACCATGCAGAGGAGCTGGCCAGACTTTGTGGCCACCTTCCATTGGCATTGCGGGCAGCGAGTAGCCTGTTAGCTAACGAGCATGACCTCTTATTGGCTGAATACCTAAAAGAATTGCGCATCGAACGGACAAGACTTGAGCGAATTGGTGGGGAAGGTGTTGATCTTGATGTTGAGGCTAGCTTCAACCTAAGCTATCGTCGCCTTAAACCAGATGAAGCACGTGTTTTCCGGCTGCTTTCGATCTTTCCTGCCGATTTCGATGCCAATGCAGAAGAATTTCTCTGCAAGGATAAGGGCCATAAAAGATTGAGCAAATTAGTGCGCTGGAGCCTGGTTGATTTCTACGAACGCAATAGTCGATATCGTTTACACGATCTGGCACGAATCTTCGCAGCTAAAAGTCTGCTGAAAGAGGATGGCGAAGCCGCACATGCCATGGCCCTGCAACGCTATTTCGTGCGTTACCTGAAAGTTCTTTCTAAAGCTCATGATCTTTATGAAAAAGGTGGAGACAACACTATTCTTGGGCTGGAAATCCTCGATCGAGAGTTGGCGAATATTCAAGCCGGGCAGACGTGGGTTGAGAAAAATGCCAAGACAAATGTGAATGCAGCCTCCCTCTGCATTAGTTATGCATATTCGGCGAGTATCCTTTCATTGCGATTGCATCCATGCAGTCTAATTCGTTGGCTTGATGTTTCGTTGTGCGCTGCGAGGCGATCAAATAAACCAGCACAAGAAGGCGCCATTCTAACGAGTATGGCCAATTCCTACTCCGATCTGGGCGATGCTCGCAAGGCCATCGAATATTATGATCAGGCGTTGGCCATCAATCGTGAGATCTGCAACCGACTGGGCGAAGGAACCGTTTTGGGCAACCTGGGCAGTGCCTATGCTAATCTGGGCAATGCCCGCAAGGCCATCGAATATTATGATCAGGCGCTGGCCATCAGCTGCGAGATCCGCGACCGATCGGGCGAAGGAAGTGCTTTGGGCAACCTGGGCGGTGCCTATGCAAATCTGGGCAATGTACGCAAGGCCATCGAATATTATGATCAGGCACTGGCCATCAGTCGCGAGATAGGCGACCGACTGGGCGAAGGAACCGTTTTGGGCAACTTGGGCGGTGCCTATGCTGATCTGGGCGACGCCCGCAAGGCCATCGAGTACTTCGATCTGGCACTGATTATCAGCCGTGAAATCTGCGACCGAAGGGACGAAGGAATTGACCTAAGCAATCTGAGCGATGCTTACATCTATCTGGGCGAGGTGCGCAAGGCTATCGAGTACCTCGATATGGCGCTGGCCATCAGCCGCGAGATCGGCAACAGACGGGGCGAAGGAAGTGCTTTGGGCAACCTGGGCGGTGCCTATGCTAATCTGGGCGAGGTACGCAAGGCTATCGAGTACCTCGATATGGCGCTGGCCATCAGCCGCGAGATCGGCAACAGACGGGGGGAAGGAAGTGCTTTGGGCAACCTGGGCGGTGCCTATGCTAATCTGGGCGAGGTACGCAAGGCCATCGAATACCACGAGCAAGCTCTTGCCATCTCATACGAGATAGGCGACCGAAGGGGCGAAGGAGCTGACCTGGGCAACCTGGGCGAAGCCTACGTTGATCTTGGCGAGACTCGCAAGGCCATCGAATATTACGATCAGGCGCTGGCTATCAGCCGCGAGATCGAGGACCCATGGATTGAAGGAGAAAATCTATGCAATTTCGGAAAAGCCTATGCGGTCTTAGGGGAGACAAACAAGGCAATAGAATACTATGAGCAATCGCTTGCGATTGTTCGCAAGATCGAGTACCGAAAGAATGAGTGCGAAGTTCTATGTAACCTTGGCAAAGTCTTCGCTGACTTGGACGAGACTCGCAAAGCCATCGATTATTACGAACGATCGTTAGAGATCGCCTGGAAGATCGAATACCTCCGGGGAGAAGGCGATGCCCGATTCAACATGAGCCTTGTGCTTGAAAAGCTAGACCATCGGCCTGAGGCGATCGGTCATGCAAAGGCGGCACTTAGGATTTTCAAGCAAATCGAAAGCCCATATGCTGAAAAAGTGCAGCAAAAATTGTCGGAATGGCAAGAGTAGGATACAGCGATAAAATATTTGCCAGTATAACGGACTGAAGTATAACCATCAGCTTTCTTTTGGGAAAGCAGCTAACTAATCCCTCGCCGAAAACAAATAGAACCTCGCTTCCCCGCGATTGACCAGCCGCCGGGCAAAGCCTGGCAACTGCGCCAGCTCATCCATCAATGGCCGGACCAGGACATCCGCGCCGACCTTCGCCGCCAAGAGGCCCATGGCCAGTTGCAGCTCCAGAGGGGGGCGGATGGAGTAGAGCAGGCTTGCCCCCCGGTAAAGCTCCAGGCGGGGCGAGAATATGTCGTCCTTTTCCACCCGCAGGCTGCCCAGGAGCCGCTCCTCTTTATCGGTGAGCACCACATCCAGGCCCCGAGCTTGCAGGCCCAGGGCCACATCGGCAAAGTAGCCCACCCCCACCTCGACCACGCGGCCTTTGTAATTTTCGGCAATGAACTCTGCCAGATCATCTGCACCCCGTAATAATGACATAGACACCTCGCGCAAAAAAGCACATATTTATGCAGCGGAAAGCCATTCTTCGCGACTGACCTCTGCCTGTTTCAGGATCTTCATGAGGAGACCAATGCCAATATCTTGCTTGTGCGGATTTGGTAGATCAACGGTAAGATCCCCTCTTTTCATAAAGTAAGGATGCGGGCCGCTGCTGAGATATGGTCCTTCAAAGCCAAGATCCCGCAGTCGCCTGGCCAGCTCGTTCCAGGAGACATTTGTAATCCTAGACAACTGCTTCAACCCTGCTAGGTGTTTCTATGGTATGCCCGCCGACAGGAGGGATTGCCAGCCCCAACCTCAACCTCAAAGCGATCCAGCCTTCGACAACGCCTTTTAAATTTTCGCGGCATTCTTCCAGGTTTTTTCCGATTGCCCAGACACCTCGCAGTTCTGAAATTTCTCCATAAAATGGTTCTTCGTCTTCAATGATCTCATAGGTTGCTTTGGACAGCGCCGCATGAATGTATTCACAGAACATGTCAGGTATGTATTGAATCTTCAAAAGATTTAAACCTAGGGATTGGAGAAGCAATTGGAGTGCTGAGGGGCGTAGATGGGTCGTTGTCTCAATCGTCTACAAACGACTTTAAAGCGTTCAAGCACTTGTCCGCAATAATTATTAACATATATCACTATTTAGTTAATCTAGCAATGAGGGGGAAAAAGGCAATTGCAGTCAGATCTACGTGAGTCTAAAGAATACGAAGACGGTTTTGGCATGCCCAAGATCCTGGTCGTCGGCTGTGGGGGAGCAGGCAATAACACCGTGAGCCGGCTGGCCAGGATGGGTCTAGCCGGGGCAAAGACCGTGGCCATCAACACGGACAACCAGCACCTAAAAACGGCCCAGGCCGATGAGAAGATCCTGATTGGGCAAAAGCTCACCAGGGGCATGGGCGCGGGCGGCGATCCCAAGGTAGGCCGAAAGGCGGCTGAGTTGGCAGCAGCCGAGCTGGAGAGCATGCTGCGGGGAGCCGACCTGGTCTTCGTTATTGCAGGTCTGGGCGGCGGCACGGGCACGGGATCGGCCCCGGTCGTGGCCCGCCTGGCCAAAGAGCGGGGCGCAATTGTGGTGGCCATGGTGACCACGCCCTTTCACCTGGAGAGGGCGCGCATCTTTGTGGCCGAAGAGGGGCTGGAGGCGCTCTCTGGCTATGCCGACACCTCAATCGTCTTGGATAACAACCGCCTTTTAGAATGCGCGCCCCATCTGCCCTTTCAGCACGCCTTTTCCGTCGTCGATCAGATCATCGCCGAGATCGTGCAGGGCATCTGCGAGACTCTGACAAGTCCCTCCCTCATCAATCTGGACTTTGCCGACGTTTGTACCGTTATGAGCGCCGGTGGTGCATCCTTCATGTTTGTGGGCGAAAGCAAGATGAAAAGCAGCCCGGAGAAGATCGTGCGCGCCGCTTTGAAAAATCCCCTGCTCGATGTAGACTATCGCGGTGCTGGGGCCTGCCTTCTGCACATGACCGGCGGGCCGGATATGACCATGAAAGAGGCAGCTGCCATAGCCGGGGCGCTTACTCAAGAACTGGACCCCAAGGCCAACGTCATCTGGGGGGCGAGAATTCGGCCCGAATTTACCGGAAAGGTGAGACTGATGGCCATAATTACGGGCGTGAAATCGGCCCAGGTTCTGGCGCCATCCCAGTCCCGGCGATTTCGGCCGCAAAGAGAAAAACAGATAGATGTGATAAAATGAGCGAGATAATGTTGCAGATCCTGGCCCTTATGCTTTCAGTAATCCTGGCGGTGGGCGTCGTCTTTAGTATACGCCTCTACCTGGAGATTTGAACAAAAGAGCAAAGAGGATTTATCCCTGCCCTGGGGGTGTGACCCTCTGAAACTTCCAGAGCCGCTCCAGCCGGGCGGTGGCGTCCACTCCTACCTTGGTCGTGATACCATTCACGCTCCTGGGATCAAGGGTGCTGCCCCGCACATTGGGGTGGATGACGAGATCCTCATCGGCCCTCATGCGCGTGGCAATGGCAAACTCCAGGTCACACGGATCGTAGATGTCTATGTCAGTGTCGACCACCAGGACGTGCTTAAGCGAGCCGTGCGCCTGGAAGGCGGCCTCGATGACACGCCTGGCATCCTCTTCCGTCTCCTTCTCGATCTGCACCACGGCGTGGAAGTAATTGCATCCGCCATCCGTCAGGATGACGTTCTTGATCTTTGCAACCTTTGAAGCTGCTTTGTAAATCAGCGGCTCATAGGGCACGCCCATGAGCATCTTGTGCTCGCCTCCTCCCGGCAGGAGGCCATGGTAGATGGGATCCTCGCGTGTCATCATCCTGGTGAGCCGGATGACGGACTCCTGCCGTACGAGATCGCAGGTGCCGGTAATATCCACGAAAGGCCCTTCGCTGGCACGCTCGCCGGTGATGTAGCCCTCCAGCACGATCTCGGCATGGGGGGCCAGAACGCCGTTCTCCAGGCGCATCAATTCCACGGGAGAGCCCCGCAGAGCGGCGGCATAGGAAAACTCCTTCTCAGGAGGAACGCGCGTGGACGCGGCCATGAGCAGCAGCGGGTCCACGCCGATGGCGATGGCCACAGGCACTTCTTCCCCTTTGGCCATTGCGGCCTGATAGAACTGATGAGTATGCCGACCTGGAACGAGACGCGCCGCCAGCCGGTCTTTGCCTAAGACCATGAGCCGGTGCACGCAGGCATTGAGTTTTCCCTCAAACTGGCTTACGACTATTGCTGAGGTGATGTAGGGGCCGCCGTCCCCTTTAAAATAGGTGAGAACGGGCAGCCGGGAGAGATCGGGCTTGGAGACGCACTCCATAAAGGGCGAAGAGTCCACCTCGCGAACGGGACCCTCGTAGCCGATGCAGGCGAGATGAGATACCAGATCTTTGTCGGCAATTCCCAGAGCCCGGGCCAGCAGACGGCGCGTTCCCAGGATGTTCAGACAGCACTTATGACCATCCACATTATCAAATAATATGGGGCCTTTTCCCCAGGCACGATCCGTAACCTCGAGCACGGAAGATACGGATTCATGCACCTCTTTTAGCAGTCCGTCCTTCTTTAGATCAGCAAGGAAACCCCTAAAGCTCATGCTTTACCTTTCTAACGTTTATCTTAAAGCTCTTTTCCATTCGTTCCATTTCACTCATGTCTTTTCGCTCATACCAGGAGCACGGCTATCAGGCCGGACAGAAAGACACCATCAAAGGTTCCGGCTCCGCCTATGCTGGCTACGGGCGCCCCTAGATCCCGGATCTTATTCAGGTTCAGGATATCTGCGCCAATGAGCGCCCCCAAAGTTCCACCCACATAGGCGATGATAAAGATGAGATCATGCGGAGCTCCCCCTACATAGACCAGGAGGATCGCGGCGATTGCTGCACTGAGGGGTGGAAGAAGAGCGGGTGTGACAATTCCCAAACCCTCCACGGGCCTGGCTACAAGATTGGTTAAGACGGCTACGATTGCAATGCAGACGAGGGCATAATTCAGAGATTCAGGGAACCGGTAGATCAGCGCCATGGAGATGAGAGCTGGTATCACCGCTCCGCCCACGTTGACCGCCAGCAGGGTATGGCAGCTCACTACATCTACTACAGGCACCCGGTAAGCGATGCCGAAGGCCCGAACCTGTCGCTCCCGTACCAGAGGAGTGCTGCACTGCAGATTAGTCACAGGTATATTGATGCTGCTGCCTAGGAGGGAGGCGAGCAGGACAAAGAGCGCCTGGCCCCAGGAAAAGCCGATCTTGGTAAAAGCCGTCCTGGCCAGGTCCAGAAATAGAAAGCCTACCACGGCAAAGAGCAAGAATGCAAGTAGTAGCATAAAAAGCAAGCTTACAGGGCTATAAACCAACCGATTTCCCATAGACTCATTCTCTTCTCCCCGTATAAATTTTTTAAGCTTAACCGGCAAAAGAGATTAGTAATGGAATGCCCTGGTGTAACCCATGAAAGAGAAGTGGCTCATGGCCAAAGGGTCGTGGCAGGAGATCAAACCCAGGATCACCACCGCCCTCGAGTCTGGCTTCGACTGCGTACTGGTGGACAGAGAGAACATCGAACGCGTGAGGGAGCTGGGCAAGATCAAGGTGGCAGGCTTTGGTGCAGAGAGAGGGACTGAGGATATTTTCGTTGTGGGCAAGGACGGAGAGGGCGACGGAACCGTGGCTCTGCCGAAAGAGCAGAGCAGCTCTCTGGACGGGGCTCTCGTCAAGACCGTTTCTGGGACAAAGGCTGCTTTGGTGGTCATTGCCAACAAGAAGTACGAAGAGTTCGCCGTGGAGATGGGCCGGATTGTAGACTATCTTCTCGTCATCGGTACGGACTGGAAGGTCATTCCCCTGGAGAACATGATTGCTGGACTGCAGGGTGCACCAGTCAAGATCATCAGCGGCGTCAATACGGCGGAGGAGGCGCGCCTGGCATTGGCTACTCTGGAAAAGGGGGCCGATGGAGTGCTGCTGGACAACAGTGATCCTTCTGAGATCAAGAGGGTTATGGACGCGGTCGAGCAGTCGGAAAAAGGCAAAATAGAGCTGGTTTCAGCCACGGTGACCGCGGTCAAAGCCGTGGGCATGGGCGATCGGGTCTGCGTGGACACGGCCAGCATGATGTCTTTTGGAGAGGGCATGCTCATTGGTTCCCAGGCCAAAGGATTCTTCCTGGTCCACAGTGAGTCTGAAGAGAGCCCCTACGTGGCAGCTCGGCCCTTCCGGGTGAATGCCGGCGCGGTGCACGCTTACATTCGAGTGGGAGAGAAGACGCGCTACCTCTCCGAGCTAAAATCGGGAGATGAGGTTACCATCGTCAGCAAGGAGGGCCTAGCCAGAACGGCGATAGTTGGTCGCGCCAAGATCGAGAAGAGGCCCATGATCCTAATCGAGGCGGAGGCCAATGGGCAGAGGATAAGCACTCTGCTGCAAAATGCCGAGACCATAAAACTGGTCGGCTCCGACGGCACGCTCAGGCCGGTGACCGATCTCAAAGTCGGGAACGAGGTGCTGGTGCATCTGGAAGAGATGGCCCGCCATTTCGGCATGAAGATTGAGGAGAGCATTGTGGAGCAATAAAATCATGAATAACAGGTCGTGCATAGTAGCCGTCTTGGGAAAGGATGCAGAAAAAGATGTTCAGGCCACGGGCGACGCAGATATGATCGAATTGCGACTGGACCTGCTCGGCCCAGGTGATCCTCTTCCAACCATAAAGGCGGTGCGAAAGGCCACCGCCAAGCCGATCATCGCCACGGCTCGTCTCAGGACGGAAGGGGGAATGTTTCAGGGCAGCGAAAGTGAGAGAATCGATCTGCTCATCAAGGCCGCCTACTATGCCGACTACGTGGATGTGGAGCTCCTAGCGGATCAAAGAGATAATGCCATTGCCAGAATGATGAAACCGGTGATCGTTTCCTATCACGACTTCCAGGGCATGCCGAATGATCTGCAATTGACCGGCATCTACGAGGAGATGAAGAGGACAAAAGCTGCCATTGCCAAGATCGCCGTGACGCCCAAAAGCCTCCATGATAATTTAAGGATCTTGCAGTTTTTGCTGGATGCAGATACGCCTCTTTGCATGATCGCCATGGGTCGGATGGGCAGGCATCTGCGCGTCGTAGCTCCCCTCTATGGCTCCGCTCTTACCTACTGCTTTGTCACACAGAACACGGCTCCCGGACAGATGAGCCTGGCTGAGCTATGCCTGGCAAGAAAGCTGATATTGTGATTGGCTCAGATATTTTCTCCCTGGTACTTCCCTGAATACACCTTCTCCGCCTCTTTTTCCAGCCGCAGGAATACCAGCTGCATGAGCCTGGCGTTCTTCTTCAGCCGCAGCCCGTGGGGATTGTAGACCACCAGCAAACTCTGGCTTCGGCCCCGGTAGCCCGGGTCCCAGAGGGCCGTCTCCAGGCCGGCTCCGCAGCGTAGGAGTGTGGATCTGGCACGGGCCAGGGCGGCCACATCTCTGGGAATGTTCACGATCTCATTGAAGGTCACCAGGTAGGCGCCCGCGGCCAGGTCAACCCAGCCTGACGGGTCGAAATCCATCGGTTCCGTCCGGGGCAGCTCTCTCTCAATGTTATCAAAGGCTACCGCCCCGGCGGATGTGAAGCGCTCAATCTTTTGCAGCGTCAACTCCATGCCACACATCTGCGTCTGCGTTTTTGGGTCGATCATGGATTCCACGAGGTTTTGCGCCTGGCTGCCGGTAATAATGGTCATCTTATAACACCTTTCAAAAGCTCTATTAACTATCACAGATAACTTATTTGCGGGTGCAAAAATCTGTGTTCGAACTTCTCTTCCTGCCTTTGACAATCGTCATCATGCTGCTGATCTTAGTCGCGCCCCTCATCATCATCTATCTCTTTCTCCGCCTCTCTGAAACCGCTTTTGAGATGGTGGGCTTTTCTCACTGGCACGCCACCCTGGCCGTATTCGGCTCCATTCTAGGAAGCCTGGTGGACTTTCCGCTCACGGGAAGCCCTATTTCATCTTATCCGGACTGGTATGTTTCTCTGCAAAGCCTGAGTTCCATAGATGCTTCCACCACCTTTCATCCCCTCTACCTGGCCGTCAACCTGGGGGGGTGCATCATTCCCCTGCTCATATCCGCCCACCTTCTCCTGCGCGGCCAGGTTAGCCTGAAAAAGGCGCTGCTGGGCATGGCCGTGGTAGCTGCCATCACCTACTGGATCGCACAGGCCATTCCCGGCGAGGGCATTGTCCTGCCTGTCTGGCTCTCCCCCCTTTTAGCGGCAGCCATGGGTCTGCTCCTGGCGGGCGGCTTTCGCCGCGCTCCGCCCCTGGCCTACATCAGCGGCACCCTGGGAACGCTGATTGGAGCCGACCTCTTAAGCCTGCTCACCCCCGGAATACTGCCCGCCCTCTCGCCTCTGGAGCTGCACCAGGCCCGCCCCCTGGTTCTCTCTATCGGCGGAGCCGGAGTCTTCGACGGCATATTCCTGACGGGCATCATCGCCGTGCTTCTGGCAGCAGGCATCGTCTGCCTCTTGCGGGGAAATTGCAAGGGAGTGTAGCGATTCTGGAAGAAAGGAGCCTGGATAGGTTCCAATCTCCTTTTACCATTTTTTTATGGATCGGAAAGATACTGGAGCAGGAATGGTGTGCCTGGATAGTTGCTATCTATCGTACCCAACGAGAAGTCCTTGCCAAAATGATATTGTTGTGCTGATTTGGGAATGACAATTCCATTCTGGTAATTCATAATATGAGCACCTACGGGATGGTACCCAAGAATCACGGGATCAATTGATATCCCCCGGGAAAGAGAAATTGGCGCAACGCGGGGTATGAAGCGGGTAGATGGTACGCGAATGCTTGTTAGGGGCATAACATAAGTTTGAGGCAGAGCTGAAGGTGAAGGGCAATAGTCTGGCGCATGAGTGCCTTTTACATCTATTACCACCGGGTTGCTCTTTTTGCCGTCTATGACATAGGACAATACGTGTCTTCCTGGTATGTTTGCACAGAAAGGCAGACGATCGTAACCCTGGAAGTAATATATGATGTTATGAGTGCTTCCATCTGGATATTGATCATAAAGTGTGCCTTCGCCTTCTTTTGTAACTAACACCACCAGAAAAACGGTTGATCCCTGGGCAACTTCCAGATGCTTTGTCCAGCCATCTGGTCCCTCTATCCGCAGGCTGTTTCCGGCTGTTCCTTGAACGGCAGAGCAACATAGCAATAAAACGGATATTAATATTATCGGATATAGTCTATTTCTTTTCATAATTTCATCCTCATATCTCAATACTCTTGCTCATCACTAACATAAATGCACCTCATACTATTTGAAAAATTAGGTACCTACATTTCCCTACTTAGGCCCAGAATTCTCTAAACTTGAATCACCCCGGCTGTACCTTTGGAATAAAAAAATTAACTATTCAGCCCTACCCCCTACCACCTCTACATCCGATATTTGTGAGCCAGGCGAAACGTCTGATACAAAGGACAGAAATACTATGCATTATCTAAAAAGGATCTGAAAAAGATGATCGATACTCTGGCCGCGACCATTGCCATCAGGCACATAATCTCCCGAAGACGCCAGACCATTCTCTCTGTGCTGGCGGTAGCTTTAGCGGTGAGTATCTCGGTTATCTTCACATCTCTTGTCACCGGCCAGCAGCAGATTCTCACGGGCCTCGTGGAAGAGAAGCTTCCTCATGTTGTAGTTAAGCCAGAGCCAGGACTGGAATTCATTCACCTCTACAAGGGCCTTCTGGATAGGATAGGGACACTGCCGGGCATAAAATCCCGTGCGGCGTCCCTCTCGATCGCAGCCACATTGTCTCGCAAAGACAAGACTAAAAACGCTCTGCTAAAGGGATCGGACCCCCTGGAAATGGACCAGATCTACAAGATCGGGGCATCAATGGTGCAGGGCGACTTAGGCAGCATTCAGCAGACCAGAAATGCCGTCGTCGGCCGTACCTTAGCAGAGAATCTGGATATCAAATTGGGAGATAAGGTCTACGCCACGTTTCCCAATGCCAGAGCAACAGATCTAACCGTTACCGGCATCTTTTTTACCGGCACGCCTCTGGATGAAAGAGTGGCCTTTGTCTCCTTGAAGACCGCCCGCAATTTTCGTGATATGGGGGATGTGATAAATGCCGTCGAGATCGGCTTGCAGGACATCGGCTCCGCAAAAGGGCTGGCCGCCCAGATCTCCGCCTGGGGCTACAATGCATTAAGCTGGCAGGAGAACAATCCCGAGATCATGCGGGCCATAAACATCGGCGGCTTTTGGACCAGATTCTCAGTCCTGCTCTTTATGGTGGTGGCCTTCTTCGGCGTGGCCAGCATCATGAACCTGCTCGTGGTGGAGAAGACAAGAGAGATCGGCATGCTCATGGCCATGGGTGCCACAAGATCGAATATCCGGGATATCTTTCTGGTGGAGAGCGCTATCCTGGGTTTGATGGGTGCGGCAGCAGGGACTGCCCTCGGCCTGGCGGGCGTACTGATCTTGGGAAATGTGCCCTTTGAGATAGCAGCGGCAGGTAGCGAGATAACCACTCTGCCTCTCATCATAAACCCATGGGAGATCTTCCTGCTCGTCTTTTGGGCGGTAGCTTTGAGCATAGTGGCGGCCGTCTATCCGGCAAGAAAAGCCTCCCGGCTCGATCCGGTCATGGCCTTGCGGGGCGGCTGAGGGCGAAGGATATGTTCGAACTTGATATCGCCAGACGGCATGTGGTGACCAACCCGAGGGGCACCGCCTTCACTATGATCTCTGTTGCCATCGCGGTAGGCATCATCATCATGTCTCTGGGACTTACGGAAGGGGTGAGGTTGCAGATCCTGGAGAACACGATCGAGAAAAATGCGCACCTCATAATCAATCCCAAGAAGACAGAAAGCTACATCAATATGTACCGGACGCTCTCTGAGACAATGGCAGATTATCCGGGCGTTTTATCAGTCTCGCCCCGGCTGATTGGCCAGGGAGCGGTGCGTTTCCAGGACAAGGTGCAGGGAGTGGAATTTGTGGGTGTGCACCCCAAAGAGGAGAATCAGCTCATGGGTGTCCAGGAGTCAATGATCTTTGGCAACTTCTCCGACCTGATATTCAGTAAGAAGGGAGCCATACTGGGTGCGAAATTGGCACAGAGCCTCAAGATCAGGCCTGGCGGCGACTTCTATCTCTATTTTAAGAATAATTCCGTGCGGCTGAAGGTCATCGGTCTGCTGGAAAAAGGAACCGTCAAGGATGAGACACTGGTCTACATCTCTCTGGACACATCCCAAGAGCTTATCGGCCAGGGCGATGTGGTCTCCGAGATCGGGGTGAAACTTGTGGATTTCACAAATGCTCCGGCTCTGGCCCTGCTGTTAAATGGAAAGAGCCCATACAAGACCACCAGTTGGCAGGACTTCAGCAAGGAGATAGCCAGATTCGTGGGCAATCAAAATGTGACAAACATGCTCTTCTACATATTCATACTATTAATATCGGCCTTTGTAATAGCCAATACGACGATCATGGTGGTCAGCAGACGGAAGAAGGAGATCGGCATCCTCATGGCCCTGGGAGCGGAAAGACGCTCCATACTCAAGATATTCTTGCTGGAGAATATGCTCATCAGCGTGCCGGCTGGGGCTCTAGGCTGTTTGCTCGGCCTTGGCCTGGCTAAGCTGATATCACTTCTTCCCCTGGATGTGACCAGCACAGGCAGCAAAGCCGGGGTGCTCATTGTAGCCCGCCCGGAGTACTTTGTCTATGCCATGATCTTTGCCCTGGCCCTAAACTTCATCGCTGGAATTTATCCGGCCTACGCGGCCGCAAGGCTTGATCCCGTGGAGGCGATAGCAAGTGAGTGACGACATAATTGTGCTCAAAGATCTGAGCAAGATCTATGGAAACGGCGTAGAGGTACGGGCCTTAGACGGGGTCAGCGTCAAAATCAAGGCGGGCGAGTTTGTGGCCATTGTGGGCCCCAGCGGCAGCGGAAAGAGCACGCTGCTCAACATGATCGGCCTTCTGGACACGCCTAGCGTTGGCCAGATCTTTCTCAAAGGGATAGATGTCAGCCGGGCCAGCCCGGAGGAGCGAGCCAGGCTGCGCAATCAAGAGCTGGGCTTCGTCTTTCAGTACCATCACCTCATCCCGGAGTTCTCCGCTTTAGAGAACGTCATGATGCCCATGCTCATCGCCAAAAAAGGCCGGGCTGCCGCTAAAGAGAGAGCCCTGGAACTCCTGTCTGCGGTGGGCCTGGCTGATCGGCGGGACAACCGGCCCAATCAGCTCTCCGGCGGCCAGAACCAGCGAGTAGCCGTGGCCCGGGCCCTGGCCAACCGGCCGTCCATAGTGATCGGCGATGAGCTGACCGGCAACCTGGACACAAAGAGCTCCGATCTCATCTATAACCTGCTGCGGGAGCTGAACCGAAAGATCAACCAGACCTTTATTTTAGTGACGCATGACATGACACTAGCCGAGAAGACGGACCGCATCCTGCGCATTGTGGACGGCAAGCTCGTCTGCGAGATGAGGCGCACGGAGGGTGGCTTTGTCACCAGTGAGAGCTGTGATCTGGGAGAGGATGACGGCAAGATAAAGAGAGCATAGAATTGATAAACCCCCAAGCTATGCCATTAAGCTGAGGAATTATATGAGTAAAAGATTTGTCCAATTTGCAGGCGTTCTGTTCATGTTGGCTGCCATCTTCGCCGTCTCGGCTCAGGAGAACACGACGACGTTGAGTAATGCTACCCTGAACAACACGACGTTGCTCAATAACACCACATTGATTGAAGCTCCAATTTTGCCCACCGAGACTGTTAATGAGACGGCCCTGAACGAGACCGTTTCTGCGGAAAATGAGTCTGCCTTGGCTGCAAGTGAGATTATTCCGGTCCAAAATGAGACAGTACCGGTGCAAAATGAGACCGCTTCCACTCCGATAGAGGTAATCGCAGCTCAAAACGAGACCGCTCCCGCTCAAAATACCACTCTGTCTGAGAATGTCACTGCCGTATTAGAGCCGATTAAAGCCAGCCCGGTCTTGCAGCCTGGGGCAATGCAGGTAGGATCATCCCAAAGGACGGTCTATGCCATTGGCGGTATCGGAAAAACCCCCAATCAATTCTCAATCGACGGCAAAGCCCTGGCCCAGGGGGCTTACGAAGTCGGCCTGCCTGCCAAGACAATAATGGACCTGAGCGCTTTGCCGTTTTTCGTCAACAAAATCTGAGATCATTGCATCCGTATTGCGAACGGATTCCTGGGCGTTACCAGGATATTTTTTTTTGGAATGGTTAATTTGATATGCTACTAAGCTATCTTCCCCCACCTGAGGACAAACATGAATAAGCAGTTCATATATCTTGCAGGCATTCTGATTCTGGCAATGGCGGCAACATTTGCCGTGACCGCTCAGGAGACCAATGCCACCGCGAATAATGCCGCATTGAATAGCACTATTCTGAACAATACCACACCTGCAAATGATTCTAAAGATGCTGCATTAAATATTGGGGCAGCAAGTCATGCTGCTCAGAATCTAAGCACTGTGAATGGCCAACCCATTGTAGTCGCTAACATTAGCGAGATGGCCGGTGTTGCACCCATGGTTACTGCAGGTGCCTCCTCCGCTCAATCAGCCAGCGAACTGGCGGGTTCATTCAAGATAGGAAAAGGTGTAGGTGGCAGAGATCCATTTAATCCCGAGCACGTGAAGATCGATACCTTGAAGCTGGGCATTCCCATCAAAGCCATGCGAGATACGGGAAAGATGTACTTCGTCTGTGACATCGTGTGATCTCGATTATATCATGATAATATTCCAAAACTTCTTTTTTTGTCTCCAGGTCTTCCAGCCCGCTTATTAGTTTCGCCTGGGAAAAGACTTTTGTCTCCGTCTGCCAACTGCGTTAGAGGTGAACGAAGTATTGCATACTAGAATTCTAGCTTTAGCCCTTCTCCTTCTGCTTGCCCTCGCGGCCCCGGCTTCTGCCTATGGCAAGAGCGTGGAGGACCTGGTGGGCTCCTTTTCCATTGAGAAGACCATCAAGATTGGAAGCAGCAGCGAATCCTTTTCCTCAGCCGGCGCTGCCGATCCCCTCATCCCGCCCCAAAGCGGGGCCGTTGGCCCCTTTGCCGACGATCAGCCGCCCAACGTTGCTGGATTTGCTTTCCAGCCGCAGCAACTCTTTGCCGCCCGGCCCCGGCCCATCAACCTGACCGCACACCTTATCGACGACCAGGGTGTTTGGGCGGCGGAGGCGATATTTTCCGGCCCTCTAGGAAAGGAAGCAGCCGCGCTCTTTTCTGCCCAAAACCGGACCTCAGGAACGGCAAAGGACGGATATTACAACGCAACCATGATTCTACCATTGAGCAACGAGACGGGCGAGTGGCATCTGCAGAATTTGACACTCGTGGATCGGGAAGGCAACCGTCGGGTCTTGGTAGAGGAGGATCTGCGGGGCCTGGGTCTGCCCACGGTGATAACGGTGATTTAACTCCGGGCACGAGGAAAGACGATCTGCTGCCCGGTCAAATAATTATTTATCGCCCCCTCGCATATCTATCATGATGGCCTATTATGAGACGGTTCGGCGCATCCTGATAATAATATTCGTAATTAACATAGCCACGGCTCTAGCCAAGGGGGGCTATGGCCTTCTCACCAACTCTTTGAGCATGAGCGCAGACGGCCTGCATTCCCTCTTCGACAGCACCTCCAACATCATAGGCCTGGTGGGCATCTCCCTGGCGGCCCGCCCTCCCAACAAAGAATATCCCTACGGCCATGCCAAGTTCGAAACCTTTGCCTCTCTGGCGATTGCCGCGTTGCTGTTTGCCAGCTCTATACAACTTGTACTGGCAGCACTAAATCGCCTGCAAAGCCCGTCCATTCCCCAGATAACCGAAATGTCTTTCGCCGTTATGGGCATAACCCTGCTCATCAATATCGGCGTCTCGGCTTACGAATATATCTTTGGCAAGAGGCTGAAGAGCAGCATCCTGGTGGCCGATTCCCTGCATACGCGAAGCGACGTTTTTGCGTCCGTTGGCGTCATCCTGGGACTGTTCGCCGTCAAGATGGGCTATCCTCTGGCCGATCCGGTCATTGCCCTGCTCATCTGCGGCCTGATTCTCTTGACAGGTATCGAGATTGTAAAAGACAGCTCCAAGGTATTGCTGGACAAAGCTCTGGTCGAAGAGAGAGTGATTGTCGATCTGGCAAAATCGGTAGAAGGCGTCTGCACCTGCCACGGCGTCCGGACGCGTGGCATGGCGGGGGAGATTTTTGTGGATCTTCATATTGGTGTGGACTCGTCGCTTTCCATAGATGCCGCCCACAAGGTGGGTGAAGACGTAGAAAGCTCAATAAAAAGCAAGATTCCAGGGGTCAGGGATGTGGTCGTGCATCTGGAGCCCAAGGACTATTGCGAGCTGAAGGCCCGGACGGCTTTGGAATTAAGTAATAATAAAAATTAAAAATGCAAGGATGAGCAAAGATGCAAAATATCACAATCACAGTTTCGGAGGCGGGAACTGCCGCCGTCAGGACCTTTGCCTATAGAATTCTGATTGAGGGCAATGTCGTGGCAGAGAGAACACTTAACCCAGTTCAGACTCAGCAGGTTCAAGAGATGGCATCTCAGTACTTCTCTCTTTTGCAGGGTGCCGGTCTGGCCAGAGCGAAAGGCTATCTGCCCATCCTTCGGGACGGATTATTTCATCTCTTCCTGGAGGCAAGCGGGCAGGATCTTGCAGCTATGATCCTGCCGGGTGCACGGCTTACGGTTGCCTCGCAAATCCCGGAGGTGCTGCAACTGCCCTGGGAGCTGCTCCATCTTTCCAGGCAGCCGGGCGGCAGTGAGGAAGGCAGCATCATTCGCCTGCCAAAGGCAGCGGACGGGCTTATTGCCTCCTCGACGAAGCTTTCGCCGGGGCCGCTGCGCGTACTTTTTTCGGCTGCTGAGCCGTTAGACTTTGAAGAAGAAGAGCAGTCGATCCAAAAGGTGGCGGAGGGGCTGGACATGACACTCGTCATCTCTGAGAGCGGCACCTGGGAGGAGCTGTTGGACCAGGTCGAGACCTTCCGGCCCCATCTGGTGCACCTGGCAGGCCAGGGGAAAGCCTCCGGCGGCAGTGCGGCATTCTCAATGCAGGGGCAGGCGGGCCGGGCCGATCTGCGATTGGCAGAGGGAATGGCCGCGGCCCTGAAGGATTCAGGCCTTGTGGGCATCATCCTGAGCGGTCGGCAGAGCGAGCCCCCCTTAGCTCTACATCTGCTCGGCCAGAGGCTGGCGGAGAGCATTCCTCTGGCCGTAGTCTGGGATGCACCGACTGCTGCTACCAAGCCCCTATACCGGGCCCTGGTCGCCGGTCAATCGATGGATGAAGCGCTGCTATCCGTGCGCCGGGAGGTCGCTGCAGCTTCTGCCACTTCTCCGATTCTCGTTTCAGTTCCTGCGCTGTACTCGATCTATGATCTGCCAAAGATTTACGATTCACAAAAGAGAGCTGCGCCAGTCCCCCTGGCCCCGGAGTTGCTCGCCCTGCCGGGCCTGACGGAAGGACGGGCGGAGTGTTTTGTGGACAGGAGACGCGATCTAGAGCGGCTCCTGCCCGCCTTGCGAGAGGGTGGTATGCAGGCTCTGATCATCACCGGTCCTGATGGTGTGGGCAAGAGCGCTCTGGCAGCTCATCTTGCCCGCCGGCTGGTGCCCGCCGGCTACAGCATTCTACCCATTTACAGCTCGCCACATAACCGCATAACTTCCGCCCGGCTGCTGGAGGCGGCAGTCAGCCATTTGAGCGGAATAGGCGAGGAAGCTACGGCAAAAAACCTCAAGGACCAGAGGCGCACCGTCAGAGAGCGGCTGCAAAGCTTGCTGGATGTGCTGAAAGCCTCTCGCATTCTGATGGTTTGGGACGGTCTGGAGCTGGATGGCAAGACCGGCAAAATTTCGGACCCGGATCTGGCAAAGTTCTACCTGCAGATGCTAAAAGGCATGACCGCAGGACGTGCCATCATCACCTGCCGGGCTTTGCCAGCAGATGCCCTGACCTTACCGGCCCGAGCGGTGCAGTGGAAGCTGGAAGGCCTGGGCCAGGCGGCATTCATTAGATATCTTCTTCGGGATGAAGGCCTGGCGGATCGCTATAAAAAAGGCGAGATCACTTATGCCCAGCTTGCCGCGCACTACCATGCCGCTTCGGGCCTTCCTTCACGCCTGGCCCAAATAGGCAAGGCCTTGAGCGGGGGAGATCTCGCCGCAAACGAGGACCCGCTGGCCAAGCTCACCTCCCGTCTGGGCTCTGCCTCTGGACATGCTCTCTCCCAGGCCGCGGTCTACAACATGGCCATAAGCCCGGCCGGCCTGGCTGCCGTCTCCGGCGCGGCGGAAGAGCAGGCCGCCGCCAATGCAGGCGAGTGGCAGGGTCTCTCGTTAGCCTATCCGGTGGGAGTGCTGTGGGCGGTGCCCTCATCCCTTCGCGCCGAACTCCAGGCGGCCTTAAGCTCAGAGGAACAGCGCGGGGCGCAAAAGGCAGCGGGCGATTTTCTGAGAGACCTGGCAAAGGCCAGTCGCAGCTCGGAGCTGGGGCTCTCCCGGTTAGATGTCTTGCTGGAGGCGCGCGGGCACTATCTGGCGGCCCAGGATCTGAAAGCCGCTGGGGCTGTGACGGCTCACATCAGCGGCTATCTGCAGAGGCGCGGTTACTACTACGAACTGATAAGACAAAACCAGGCGCTTTTGGATCTGGACCAGAAAACGTCCGGGCCCACAGCCTGGATCGCCCGAGCCTATCTGGATCAGGGCGAATACAGAAAGGCGGCTGAGTGGTACGGGCGGGCACTGCAAATCGCCCCGGACGCTGCCGCCTACCACGATCTAGGCACGGCTCTCCTGCACCAGGAAAAATATGACCTGGCCAAAGAGAGCCTGCAAAAGGCTGCTGATGCATTTCATAACGCCAGCGACCTGTCCGGGGAAGCAGCCAGCCTAAGCCGCTTGGCCTCCATTGACATGTTGAAAAACGAGAATGCGGCTGCTGCCGAGAAGCTGCAGAAGATTGTAGAGATCATGAAGAGCCTGGGAGATATGAAGGGGGAAGCTGCGGCTTTACAGGAGATGGCCCGCCTGGATATGAGCCGGTGTGATTATGATGCCGCTCGCCAGGGGCTTGTGAAATCAATGGAGCTTCTTAAAACAGCCGGAGACAGCAAAGGCACTGCTTTTGCCCACTTCAACCTGGCCAGCCTCGATCTGGAGAAGGGCGACTTCCCGTCGGCAGGTGCAGAGTATGCAGAGGTTCTGCCGCTCTTTGCAGAGATGGGCGATCGGGCCGGCGAGGCCGCTATTTTGCACAGTCTGGGCATGATTCATTCTCAGTCCGGAGAGAAAGAGAAGGCGGTAGAAAGCTTCCAGAAAGCCCTTTTGATCAATCAAGAGCTGGCCGATAGACCAGCGGAAGCGGGAGCCTTCTTCCAGCTCGGGGCTCTGGCCGTGCAGCAGGACAAGATGCAAGAAGGCCTGCGGCTCATGGCCCTGGCTGCCATAGTTCTAAGGAGCATCAAAAGCGATGATGTGAAGAACGTCGAGCCGCTGGTGGAGAGGCTGGCAGCGCAGCTCAGCCTCACTCAGGAGCAGTTCATGGGTCTGGTGCAGGAGGTCTTGCAGGGCTATTCCCGAGATCGAGGCTGGGGGCTGGTGGAGAAGGCCTGGGGGAAATAGGGTCGTTTGCTCGCTAAGACTCAAACGTCTCACTAAATAATTTTTGGCATAAAATCGAGTGTCTTCTGGCTATTGATCTGATTAGATCGTGAGACATTCAGGCAAGAGTCTACTTACCGGGCGCTCTCCACATATTAGTAATCGGGTTCTTCTGCTAATGATTCTGCCGTTCGTTTCATCAGGCCATTGATTATTTGATCGTCGGTTAGATCTTCATCAGAATTGTGATCTTGAGGCAAACAATATTTTGGCTCTGTGACATCGATAGATATATCGAACTTTCCATCAATGGATGGGATCTTGAGCTTCTCTCCGGTTTTTTTAAGCCTGGATTTCAGGCATCCGATGATAGCTTCGCTTATGTTTTCCATGGCCTCTTCCGGGCTATCTCCCTCTGAAAGACACCCAGGCAAATCGGTGCACTCAGCGACATACCTTCCGTCCTCGTCCCGCTCAAAAGTAATATGAAATTTCATATAAGCCCTAATCGGAGATGTTTGCATATTAAGCTTCCTTCAGACTTATTTGGAGAAGGGCGAGCCGAAAAGCAAGCGACTGTCTCTTCATGGTAAGAGACCGAGCGGGCCGGTATCATTAAGTGCTTTCAGGAAAGTTGCGGACCACCTTTCAGGCTGTGCTCAATATGGAAGTAGTTCACGGGTTTAGCCCTTGGGCAGAGAATTATTTCGCAGTTGGGTTTCGGCCCGCATGCGTGCGCTCGGGCGGGGGCGCTTGTGCATGCGTGGGCAGTCGCCTGTGGGATTGGCTGGGCGTTTTTCCTGGCGCGGGATTTTGGAAGATGCTACATCTCGCTATTACTATTAGCCGATAATTATAACCAAACAACTAACGATCTCACCACAGAGGCACAGAGCGTACGGAGGACGCACAGAGACGACCTCTTAACGAAGGTTCGGGACAATTCTACTGCTTGACGATCCTTGCGAGCTACCGGAAGCAGCGCCCGGCAGCCTGTGGGCAGCATCGTTGGCGAGATACCGATTGCGCTTCTGTTTCGTTTCCCGAGGGCCAGGGCGGGCCCGGATGCCTGGTTGAAATATGTCTTTCGAATTGATGCTATCCGAGCTTCTTTGCGACCTTTTGCAGGTCACGAGCTTTGGCAGGCATGAACGGCCTTCACATCGATATCTTCCGGAAGCATGCGACCTTCTTCGTTGTACTCTTCCAGGATCATCTCGAAGACGTTTATCAGCTCAGATTGTGCCTCTTCGGGTGTTTGGCCCCAGGAGTGGCAGCCTGGAATAGCAGGGACGTAGGCTGCATAGGTGCCGTTGTCTTCAGGGCGGAGCACTATTGTGTAGTCATAAAGGCGTTTCATCAGGGTTTACTTGAGTTCTATTTGCATATAATACTACTCAATGATGTCTGCGCGTACAAAGATGCGATTCCACACCTTGGCAACACGAGAAAAGGATTGGCCCCGCATGCGTGCGCTCGGGCGGGGGCGCTGCTGCCCGCGTGGGTAGCCGCCTGTGGGCTTGGAAGGGTGCTTTTCCGGGCGCGGGATTTTGGAAAGCAACGGTGACTTTCAGTTACTATTAGCAGATAATTATAACCGAACAATTACGAATATAACCGCAGAGGCGCAGAGCACACGGAGGACGAACGGACGGAGACGACTATTGCTCAGAACCAGTGCGCTTTTTTCCAAGTGCTGAAAAATAAGCAGATTGAACGGCTCTGCGAACTCTGCGACTCTGCGGTTAATAATCGTAAGACGTTTTAGCTGATTCCGATGCAGTCTTCAGCTTGACGATCCTTGCAGGCTACCGGACGCAGCGCCCGGCAGTCTATCGACCGTGTGGCAGAGATGGCGCTGGTCCCGGATCGCTTTCCGTTCGCTGCCAGTGGACCGGTCGTCTGGGTCCGTGTCGTCGTCTGCCTGCATATCGTTCCTGTCTTAATTTGTGGTGTCGCAAAAAATAGGATAGCTAATCTGCGAAGAGCCACTCGTCACGAGTGATCTCACCTTCTCGAAGGATCTCAGAGATTAGATTTGTGCCTATCTCCAATTGTTGGTATGGACCGTCCCATGCGAAGCCTAAGAGCGATCCAGCCTTCAATAACCGAGATAAGCTCTTTGCGGGCCTCTTCAACGGTTTTGCCCGTAGCCCAGGCGCCCTGAAGCTCTGGTACCGAAACAAAGATAGGGTCCTCATCTTCGATGGTTTTGTAAACAGCCCTTTCCAGAGCCGCCTCAATATACTCGGCGAACATATTGAGCTTATATCGGGTGGTATTGGAAATATACCTTACGCCATTGCCTGTTGAAGCACATCGGAGCTGGCAAAGATGCTGATGCCGGAGCAGTTGCCGGGCTGCAGGCCATGCGCATGCGTGCGCTCGGGCGGAGGCGCTTGTGCCTACGTGGGCAGCCGCTTGTGGACTTGGCGGGGCGTTTTTTCCGGGCGCGGGATTTTGGACGATGTTGCATCTCGCTATTACTATTAGATGATAATTATAACATAACAACTAACTATCTTACCACAGAGGCACAGAGCGCACAAATAACGCACAGATACGACCTCTTAACGAAGGTTCGGGACAATTCTACTGCTTGACGATCCTTGCGGGCTACCGGAAGTAGCGTCCGGCAGTCTGCGTGCAGCATCGTTGGCGTGGTCCCGGCTGTGCTCAAGGGCGTTGCCCTTGAGCCGGGCCGTCCGGGCCTAGCTAGTATAGCGAGGCAGAAATAACCATTGTCTTTACTTCGCAGCTTCGCGCTTTCGCGTGAAACCAGACCCGGTCGAATCTCACGCGAAGCCTTGATTGGCGCAAAGAACGGCAAGCCGTTCACAAAGGCAAGGCACATTGTCCACTCACAATATTACTAAAATAAATAGCTAGAGGGCGATCTTTGCTTTTATTTAAACTTTTAAATAAAGCAGAAAAACGCAAATACTATTGTTTTGGTCTTCAACCCAGCAATCGATGCAAAGAGGGATCTCACCTTTGACCATTAGAGTATTTTCAGTGGAATTTTTAAACTCATTGAAATTTTTTCTAACAGTATGGTGCGGCATCAAGGCATCTACCATCCCTTGATAGGATTCGATATAATACCAATTCGTTTTTTTTGCTTTGCTTTTAAATATTCCAAGATTTATATTTTTTATGATAGAGGATGGATCTATTGCCGTGTTACATAATGTAATAGCATCCCCATCAATAGCTAACGCAAGTTCCAATCTTTTGGTCTGCTCAAAACTGCCTGGAATTAATAAGAACTTTACTAGATAAATTCCTTTTATATCTTCCAACCAGCAATCAATATATGAAGGCAGGTCTTGCGGGATATTTAGCTTAACTTTGTTGCAATTCACGAAATCGGAGACATTCAAAGATATATTATCCATAGGACCTATCTTGGCTGAATTCCCTTGATATGAATTGGGAAATATCCATTCGTTTTGAGGAGTATCATTTTTAAATATTCCTATTCGGGATAATGCGAGTTCATCTTCGCTTAAATTAGTCAATTTGATTTTATCTCTTGATAAGTCCACCTGAAGTTGTATTTTATGTGTGTCCATATTTTTAAAAGAAGATATGACATATGATATATTATCTGATTTTATAGATAGCACTGATGTAGCTACGTCCTGGGGTGGGTTAGGTGCAATCAATTCCAATTTTGACCTGATAAATTTATTAAATTTATTTTCGAGGGCTTGTCCAGTTGTTTGAAGCATTTGCTTTGTTTTATTTGTGTTTTCCCATAATTCCAATGCTATTTTCAGAAGTTCATAAGCTACGGCCAACGGGGCAAGAAATGCTATGTCAGAAAAAATTTGTATCGATCCATAGTTTATTTTGTATATTTTGACTTTTAGCAAGTTATCCATACTGATATTTTGGTTTAAAAAAAATTGGCTCAAGTCCTCTTGAATTGCTTTTGCGAACATCTCCGAAAGCTCACTTTCATATCTATGGAAAAATTCAGCTTCATTGTGTTTATTAAACCACATTTTCGATCTATCTTTTTCGGGAATTGAGTCCAACCACGAATATGTATTATCGGATAATTTAACAGTACAATTAATACTCGCGAGCATTGTTTCTTTTATGCTTGGCATCATGATTGGGCATTCATTTTGCTTTTCTGCAGGTGGCTCAATTTGCTTTTCTGCAGGTGCCTCAATTTGCTTTTCTACAGGTGCCTCAATTTGCTTTTCTACAGGCGGCTTAACAACTCTTGCGATTATATATCCAAAGCCAACAGATGAATAGCCGATTGCTAATTTAATAATATATGGTATATTCAATGGCAAAAATAAGGATATAATAGCTGCTAATATCACTAATATTATTAAAATTGTGCGCAGGGACTTGATTTCATAAGGACCTTTTTGCGGAACCATGTGATTCCTGTAACGCAATTTACATATAAAAGTGTTTTGAAAATATGATACGCCCTATAAATTTCATTTGCAACGCGTTTAATTATTATTTTCCAAATTTGAAACCCCGTAAATATTTACTCCTTTTTTGGATTGATTTTAAAACGCAATACTCCGCAACTTGCTGCGCGTGGGTGCGCCGCCGCAGTTTCACTGGCAAACCTTTATCTCCTATCACCTCTTCCCTCCTTTAGTTCCGGAATGTGACCTGTTTAGGTCGAACCGGTATGGGTGAAAAGAAATGAAGTCTTTTTACAGTTATATCAGTGATGCTTGGTCCTCTCCTCGAGAGGGATACGTAGGCGCACTGCGGCAGGACAGGCTCAAGGCCTGGCGCCAGGAAAGCACCGTGCAGAGGATCGATAGGCCCACCCGCCTGGACAGAGCGCGCGCTCTGGGCTACAAGGCCAAGCAGGGCATTGTCATGGCACGTGTCAAGGTAAGACGCGGCGGTCGGCGCAAGTCCCGTTACGAGAGGAACCGAAAGACCAGCAAGATGGGCGTGAACGCCATCAGCATGGGCAAGTCCATTCAGAGAATCGCTGAGGAGCGGGCCGGAAGACGGTACCGCAACATGGAAGTTCTCAACTCCTACTGGGTGGCCGAGGATGGCAAGCAGAAGTTCTACGAGGTCATTTTAGTGGACCCCTGTGCTCCCTCCATCATGAATGATAAGAACCTTAACTGGGTCTGCAATGATGTTCATCGCGGCAGGGCCGTGCGCGGCAAGACCTCAGCCGGTCGCAAGGGCAGAGGCCAGAGGCACAAGGGCTTCGGCACTGAGAAGACCAGGCCCGGCATCAGAGCCCACGACGGAAAAGGAAAGTAAGTGATTGACAAGGTCTCTTTCCGGGCCTTTGTGGCAGCAACGGAAGACGAGGGCCGCGTGCGCGAGGCGCTCGCCGTCTTCGTTCCTCTGGACCGGATCTCAGGAGTTACTGCAGAGGGCCATTTCGGAAACGAGATAAAAATACTGGAGGCGGAGCTGCGCAAGCGCGAGGCTGCCGCCTTCTTTCAAATTCTTCGCGAGCAGCTTCCAACCGAAGACCTGCAAAGGCTTCGCCGGGAGATCCCGGACCGGTTGGAGGGCGAAAGCCACTTCCACCTACGCCTGGACAAACCGGCCGCCTACAAAGGCCTGCTGCGCCTGACCGACTCCAAGGATGCCCTGGACACAACCGTTCTCGTCAAGACCTATCCCGCCCGACGCGAGTCGGCCTTGAAGATCATCAGTGAGCTCATATGAGTTTTTTCGAATGCTTGAACGCCTTTCCGGAAGGTGCAGCCTCAGCTAGCCGCATGGCCCTGACTGCCAAGGGACTGGGCTATCAGGGCATAATCATCTGCAACTGCGAGCCCGGTCGGATCTTCATGCCCCAGGCAGCCGAGATGATCAAGGGAATCGAAGTGGCCGTCGGCGTAGAGGTGACGGCGCCTGGCAGCAAGGCGCTGAAAAGCCGCATCTCATCTCTGCGTTCCAGATATCCATTTATCGTGGTTCGGGCCGGATCGGAGGAGACAATCCGGGCGGCCTCTGAAGATCCCAATGTGGACCTTCTCATGCATCCCTGCGACGTACGGCGTCCTTTAGGCATCGCCACAGCCCGAGCCGCCAAGCTAAATCAGGTCTCCATCGGCTTTGACCTAAGTGGCCTGGTGCACCTGCGGGGCGCCTCGCGTTCTCGCTGGCTGCAAGCGGTTCGCCGCAATCTGCAGCTTGTGAGAAAGTTCGAGCTGCACCCGGTTATCACCGCGAGCGCGAATTCTCACCTTGACCTGCATTCTCCCCGTGACCTGGTCGCTATGGCAGAGGTGGCGGGCTTTGAGCAGGATGAGGCAAAGGAAGCTCTCTCTCGGTCGGGAATACTGCTGGCACTCAATCGCAGAAAATGGGTAGGTCCGGGAGTAGAGCTCCTATGAGAAGCAGACTTCCCGTGCTGCGGGGCAGAAGACGGTACATGATCTTCGAGCTTGTGTCGGAAGGCGAAATTTCGCCCAAAGATCTGATGAGCGAGATTAACTCATCTCAGTTTTCCCTTTTCGGCGACGAGGGAGCAGCGAAAAACCATCTCAAAATGATCGCTTTCAATGGCCGCTATGGCCTGATCCGTTTTTCCCATATTCATGCGCAGGAGACACGGGCAACATTGGCCACGGTTCATTCCATTCACGGGATTCGAGTCGCCATCCATTCAAAAGGCGTCTCGGGAACAATCAAATCCGCTACAGAAAAGTATTTACCAAGACTGAGCAAAATATGTGCTGAAAGCGACGGAAGAAGAATCGAACTGAAAGACGTTTCCGGGTGTATTATCCGCACCCATGGTGTAAAAGTCGATCTATGTCCGGACGATCGCAATAAGTGCATAGGATCAGATACCCAATATTTGGGGCTGACCTCTTTTGATTTAAGTGGAGGACACGAGGATGCAGATGGCACCGCAGATGGGTTATGACAGGGCTATTACCGTATTCAGCCCTGACGGCAGATTATTTCAAGTTGAATATGCCCGCGAGGCCGTGCGGAGAGGAACGACGGCTGTGGGCATCAAGTCAAAAGACGGCGTGGCTGTACTGGTAGATAAGAGAATCACCAGCAGGCTCATGGAGCCCAAGTCCATTGAGAAGATCTTTCAGATAGACACGCACATCGGTGCCGCCACTTCTGGCCTGGTAGCAGATGCCAGAGTCCTGATCGACAGATCCAGGGTAGAGAGCCAGATAAACCGGCTGGTCTACGATGAGCCCATTGGTGTAGAGGCCCTGGCCAAGAAGATCTGCGACTTCAAGCAGCAATATACTCAGTACGGCGGAGTCCGGCCCTTTGGAACGGCGCTGCTCATCATTGGCGCAGAAGAAGATAGAACTCGCCTCTTTGAGACCGACCCGTCCGGCGCTTTATTGGAATACAAGGCAACGGGCATTGGAGCCGGCAGATCATCAGTGATGGAGGTCTTCGAGGAGAAGTATAGAGAAGACCTGACCATGGATGAGGCCGTGCTCTTGGGCCTGGAGGCGCTCTACAAGGCCGCGGAAGGCAAGGTAGAAGCGGCCACAACCGAGATTGGCATCATCAAACTGGGCGACAAGAAGTTTTACAAGTTGACGGAGAATGAAGTCGCCACATATGTTGAACGTATGAAGGCAGCCGTCGCCGCCAGCAAAGTTGAGAAGGGAGAAAAAGGAGAGGCATAGGAATGGTCCGACTGGATGACGCAGTTCCTGCCAGACTCAAGACCCACGGAACCACCTTTGAGGTTTTAGTGGATCCCGATGGAGCCCTGGCCCTGAAGAGGGGGGATCGCGTCAACCTGGAAGATATCCTGGCAGTAGAGGATATCTTTGAAAATGCCTCCCGCGGAGACCGTAGCCCGGAAGAAGATCTGCAAAAGGCCTTCGGCACGTTGGAAGTCCTGCCCATTGCCGAGATCATCATCAAAAAGGGCGATATCAGCCTGACGGCTGAGCAGAGAAAGCAGTTCATCGAGAATAAACGCCGCCAGGTCATAGAGGTCATAGCCAGAAATGCTATCAATCCCCAGACCAAAACTCCTCACCCACCTGGAAGAATCGAGCAGGCCATGACCGAGGCTCGCGTCAATATCGACCCCACGAAATCCATCGATGAGCTGGTCAAGATCGCCATGAAGGCCATCCGGCCTCTTATCCCCATAAGATTCGAGGAGGTTGAGGTGGCGGTAAAAATCCCTTCCGCGTATGCTCCCAAGGCTTACGGCGAAGTTGCAGCCTATGGCAAGCTCAGTCGGGAGGCATGGCAGAACGATGGCTCATGGATTGGCGTGGTCCAGATACCGGCGGGCATGCAGACCGAATTCTATGCCCTTATCAACCGGCTGACCAGAGGCGAAGCTGAGACGAAGCTTCTTAAGCATTGAGGATGGGAGTTAAAAGCGCATGGATCGCAAGGTGGTAGTACCAGGTGATCTTCTCTCTGAGGATGCCAAGAGGTCGGGCGAGGGGACGTATGTAAAGAATGGAAGCGTCTACTCCTTGCTATATGGTCTTGCGAACTTTAGGGACAAGATAAATGTCATACCCCTGGCGGGAAAGTATGTACCCGTACCGGGGGACAACGTCATAGGTGTCGTGAAGGATATAACCTTCTCCAATTGGATCGTGGATATAAACTCGCCCTACGATGGGCTGCTACACATCTCTGAGTTCCCAAAAAGGATAGAATCGGAAGAGATGTCCAAGTATTTGCACATTGGCAGCTCTATCATGACCAGGGTGACGGATGTAGATCCCACTATGAAGGTGGAGCTTACTTTGAACGACAAAAAGCTCGGCCTGATCAAGGCCGGCCAGGTCATCGAGATAAGCCATACAAGAGTTCCCAGGCTCATAGGCAAGGGCGGCTCCATGATCAGCATGCTGAAGAAAGAGGTAAACTGTAACATCTTCGTTGGCCAGAACGGCAGAATCTGGATCCACGGGGGTACAGAGGATATGGATCTGGCTCTGAAGACCATAACTCTGATTGATAGGGAAGCCCATACCAATGGTCTCACGGACAGGATTGTGGACTTCCTAAAGACGGAGAAAGGGGCCAGAAGTTGATCGCTATGGATGAGACTGATATATCATTTTTCAAAGATGGACTGCGCCTGGATGGCCGAAAGGCAGATCAGCTCCGACCTGTGAAAATCGAGGTGGGAGTCCTGGCCAGAGCAGACGGCTCATGCTACATCGAGATGGGTGGAAATAAGGTCATTGCGGCAGTATACGGGCCCAGGGAGGTACATCCCAGACACTTGCAGGAAGCAACCCGGGCTATTGTGCGCTACCGGTACAATATGGCCTCCTTCTCCGTTGAGGACCGAAAACGACCGGGGCCGGACCGAAGGTCTCAAGAGCTTTCCAAGGTCAGCCGGGAGGCACTGGAGCCGGTCATACTGACCAGCTTCTTCCCCCGATCGGTCATAGACGTCTTTGTAGAGGTGCTTCAAGCCGATGCTGGAACCAGGACTGCCGGTATAAATGCGGCGTCAGTGGCTCTAGCTGATGCAGGGATACCCATGAAGAGCATGATATCGTCCTGTGCGGCAGGAAAAGTGGCAGATACCATAATTCTTGATCCCATGAAAGAGGAAGATAACTTCGGCCAGGCAGACCTGCCCATTGCCATGACTCCCAACGGGGACATCACCTTGTTGCAAATGGACGGCGGCCTCACCCCGGACGAGTTTCAGAGGGCAGTGGATATGGCCATGAAGGGTGCGAGAGACATCTACGAGCTGCAAAGAGATGCCCTGGTGAGGAAATACAGCCAGATGGTAGAACAGCCCGGGCGAGAGGAGGTGCATGTCTGTGACTAACGTCATCTCCGAGATAAAAAAGGACTTTATTTACAACCTGCTGCTCAAAGGAGAGAGAATCGATGGCCGTACCTTTGATCAGTACCGGGAGATATCCATCCAGAGAGATGTGATCCGCAAGGCGGAAGGCAGCGCGCTTGTTAAATTAGGCTCCAGCCAGGTGCTGGTGGGCGTGAAGATGCAGCCCGGAGAGCCTTTCCAGGATACGCCCAATAAGGGTGTCATCATCACCAACGCTGAGCTGGTGCCGCTTGCCTCACCTTCTTTTGAGCCGGGTCCGCCCAATGAGATGGGAATTGAGCTGGCGCGCCTCGTGGATCGCGGCGTGCGCGAATCCAAGGCAGTGGATCTGGGGGCGCTTTGCATTGTACCCGGCAAGCAGGTCTGGATCATATTCATAGATGTGCATATCCTGGATGACTGCGGAAATATTCTCGATGCTGCGTCGCTGGGCGCAATCGCCGCGCTAATGTCCACTAAGGTGCCTGCAGCTCGGTATGGCCTGGGCGAGGACTACATCTTGCCCATAAGAGATATCCCCATAGCTACGACGGCCATTGAGTTCAATGACGTCTTGATGTTTGATCCTGGTGTGGATGAAGAGGCTATCGCCAACACCCGTCTCACAATTATATCTACGATGAACGGCAATATCTGCGGCTCACAGAAGAGCGGCACGGGAATGCTTAAACCTGAACAGGTCTACCGCATCATTGATATAGCATGTGAGAAAGCGAAAGAAATCCGGGAAAAGTTTCTGGAAGCATAAACGGAAGTTACGATCATGGTAAATCAGACTAAAAAAGGAAGGAAGAGCAGGTCCGCAGCCCGGTTTGGTCCCAGGTACGGCCGCAAATCACGAAAGCAAGTGGCAGATTCGGAAGAGAAGAGCAAGGCTTCGTATGACTGCCCTTCGTGCAATAGGAATAGAGTAAGAAGGACAAGCACAGCCATCTGGAGCTGCAGCAAATGCGGCTACACCTTTGCTGGCGGCTCTTTCCTGCCGGAGACGTCTCTGGGCCGTTCAGTGATAAGGTCTCTCAAGAAGACCCTTGAGGCGGCTTAGAAGATGGCTTATAAGTGCACCAGATGCAAGAAGACTGTGGAGGTTGATTACGAGTACAGCGGCATACGCTGTCCGTATTGTGGGCATAGGATCCTGATGAAGGAGCGGCCCACCACGGTCAAGAAGATGCAAGCCGTCTGATGATCGTCACCACCTCGCGCGATCCTTCCAGCAAGGCGAGAAGGTTTGCTAGAGCCATGGCCTCGTTCCTGTCTCTGCCTTATGTGAATCGGGGAAAGCAAAAGACAGGAGAGGACGAAACCTGGCTGGTGGTGATAGAGGACCACGGCAATCCGGCTGGTCTGGTCAAGCGCTCCTTGGAAAGAGAGGAGCAATTGAACTTCCGGCTCTCAGGAGAAACGGACGCAAGACGGCTCAAGATGAGCGTGCCGAAGGTTGCCGGCAAAGGCATAGTTGCCCTTCCAATTGCACAGTTCTTTGAGCGGGAGTGGCTTGGCGAGGCCGTTCCGGCTCAGGGGCGCATAATCTGGGTTGCACCAGGTAATATTGATTTCATAGATGAGGGTCAGGCCAAATTTAGGCTGATAGTATGAAGGGATGTGCACAGTTCGTGTTTGATAGCCCTCACGCCGGAGTGATCTATCAGGCACTTCTGCCCGAACTTGGAGACGAGCTGCATAGGTCCAATGTATTACTGGGCCTGGAAGACGGTTCTATTCGATTGGAGATCCGGGGCGAGGATACAGTCTCTCTCCGGGCAGCTTTAAATACCTGGATCAGGTTGGTTAAGATCGCATTTGAGATGGTGAGTTTATGAGTGGCGAATTGCCTCCGCAGATACAAAATCAGTTGGCTCAGCTCCAGCAGCTCCAGCAGCAAGCTCAGGCTGTCATGGCTCAGAAGGGCCAGATCGAAGGTCTGATCAGGGAGACTGAGGCGGCGTTGAAGGAACTGGAGAAGAGCTCAGACGATGCTGTTATATACAAGGGCGTCGGGGAACTTCTCTTTAAGGCTGATAAGCAGAAGCTGATAGAAGAGCTGAAAGAGAAGAAGGATATGAATGAAATCCGGAAAAAGAACATGGCCAATCAGGAAGAACGCATTCAGGGCCGGTTCACTCAGCTTCAAGAGCAGCTTAAAATGGCATTAGGTCAAGTGCCGCCCAAGGGCGGCTAAAATCCATTTGCGGGCCCGTGGCTTAGCCAGGATATAGCACCGGGCTTCTAACCCGGGGGTCGCGGGTTCGAATCCCGCCGGGCCCGCCTTATTATTATTGATATTACTATCATTATTATTTTTGGGAGGAACTATGTGCGAACTTACGGTTTACCTTTTGAAAGGCAACTCTCGCGAAAAGGCCATGGAAGGCGTGGTCAGGCTCATGGTCCACAACGGCAAGGTGCTCATGGAAGGCATATTCGGGGATTCCATGGAGGTAGAAGGGCGGCTGGCCGATGTAGATATCATGTCCCAGTCGGCGAATATCATCGCGAATTAGATCAATCCATATACCGGTCTTCGCTTGTCCGGTGCTCGGAAGGATCTGGGCCAGGGCCAGGAGATACGATGCCTAGACCGTGCCCCAACTTCTGGTAAATAAAAATCCATCCAAAAACTATTTCGCTGGGTACTCTAATGCTGATCATCTATCATTAGGAGTGGGCAATGGCGAGAGGCGAAAGCAGCAATAATCTAGAGAGCCATGTGGCTATCCAGGTCATCGAGTCCACGATGAGTGCCGCCTCAGATAAGCTTCGCAATAACCCGGAAAGAAAAAAGCAGATTAAAATATTGGGCCTGAATTTAGGCATTGCCGCCGCCGACATAATTACCTTAAAGCTAGGTATATTAGGGGGCGGAGCATTGGGATTTGCCTTTGGCAGCACAATCTTCTTCTTAAGCGCCGTCGGGGTAATCTACGGCAATTATAGGCTCTTTGCCGAACCTCAAAGATCAATCCCAATGCCACCGACGCCGGACAAATATATTATACTATTGGATAAGCATCGCGGGATTAAAACATTCGAAGAAGACATTGACCTGGCAAAAAATCAGATTGTGCGAATGCAGAGAAAGATTAAAACTATCCGAGATCTCATTGCGCAGACCTTCGGTGGTTCAGAGATCACCTGCCATAAATTCATTGCGGTCATCAGTGAGTTGGAGAAAGCGTTCTATATGAATATTCAAATTATAATCAATAAATTAGATACATTTGATTTAGATACCTTTGATGGAAAAGATTTCATTTCAGAAAACGGATCAGCGGACGTTTCGCAGCAAATAATTGAAGCAAAGGGTAAAGTCCGTGACAAATATGTCAATTCTATTAAAGCCGCCACTGAAGAGAATGAACAGATTCTGTTGATGCTGGATAATCTGTTGTTTGGGATCTCAGAAATAGAAGACGGGGATCGCATCCCACCGGATCAAATTGTCGAAATGATCGATCGTCTGCTCGAAGATGTAAAAAAATATATTAAGTGAGGGGAGGAGGGAAATATCAACATGATGAGCGAACGCGACAAAAGAGTATTTTTGAAGATAATAGGAGCGGCAGTTATAGTATTTATCATAGTCTATATGTGGCCTGGAGGAGATATCTACTCAACCATCAATGTGAATAAAGTCAAGCATACACCGGACCCAAATATTCCTCAACCCCTAGGCACGAAAGATATCTTGCCCGATATTAAATCCGAATACCCGCCGCAGGTGAACGAAAGCACATCCAGCTACCTCGAAATATTCTCCTCAACGGAAAAAGCGGGCAGCGGTACTGACGGCTGGCTGACAGATGTGGCCAAAGACTTCAATAACGCAGCAATAATGATTGACGGCAAACGTGTATCGATAAGGCTCAGAGGAATCCCTTCCGGGGATGGTTACGATTATATCACTTCCGGGAAGCATTTGCCGGATGCCTATACGCCATCCAATGAACTATGGGGCGAGATGATCGTCTCTCAGGGGATTAAAGCCCAGTTAGTGCAAAAGAGACTTGCCGGCAATGTGGCTGGGATACTGATCAGCAAAGCTAAGAAGGACGAGCTGGCAGCCAAATACGGGGCAATCAATATCAAGACGGTTGTCGATGCTGTCGCGAACAATGAACTGGTGATGGGCTACACCAATCCATTTGCCAGTTCAACCGGGCTGAACTTCTTGATCTCAGCTTTACAGACATTTAACAGCAGCAACTTATTGAGCGATGAAGCAAAAGCAGGATTTGAGAGCTTCCAGGCCAATATTCCAGTGGTCGCCTACACTACTCTGCAATTGAGGGATTTAGCCAAATCAGGTAAACTGGACGGTCTTATCCTGGAATACCAGACTTATATGAATACGCCGGATATCAGGTCTTACGAATTCATACCCTTTGGAGTCAGACATGACAACCCGATGTATGCGATCGGCGAACCATCAGCGGATAAAATTAAAATCCTGAATAAGTTCGTCGAATTCACTCAACAGGAAAAGTACCAGAACCTGGCCACTAAATATGGTTTCAACGGCCTTGATCAATACCAACCCGAAGCGGAGGCCGTCAGCGGCGATGTGATCATCCAGGCCCAAAAATTCTGGAAAGAAAAGAAAAACGCTGGCAAACCTATTTGCGCAGTCTTTGTGGCCGATGTCTCCGGCAGCATGGACGGCGAACCGCTGAATAAATTGAGACGTTCATTGATCGATGGTCAATACTATATCGGCGAGGACAATCTGATTGGCCTGATTTCATATTCCAACGATGTCAATATCGATTTGCCGATTGCCAAATTCGACTTGAAACAGAGGTCCTTGTTTGCCGGAGCAGTTCGTGATTTGCAGGCCGGCGGCAGCACGTCAACCTTTGATGCCATTGCGATCGCCATGAAGATGCTCATAGATCAAAAGGCGGCAGGTCCTGATGCAGATCCCAATCTGAAACCGAAGATTTTCGTTCTCAGTGACGGCAAAAGCAATACAGGCCATTCGCTGGACGACATTAGAAAAATCGTGAAGGAGCTGGGAATGCCTATATACACAATTGGCTATAATGCGAATCTCCCGGAGTTAAAAGAGATCTCCGATATAAATGAGGCTGTCTGTATTGACGCCGATACCGAGAATGTTGTGATTAAGATTCGCAATCTGTTTAATGCCGAATTGTAATCCTGGGAGGAATTAAGAATGGCCTTTACTATGGAAGTGCCCGATGGGGCGTCGATCAAGAAGGAGATCCAGGAACCTTTTACAATGAAGGTGCCCAATGAAGCGGGGATCAAGAAGGAGGTAGAAGTAGCCCGGCTTAGGGAGGTAGCGAAACGCAAGGTTGATGAAATTATAAACCTGGATCTCGATGATTTTGCCAAAAAGAAAGATATCCTCCAGGAAATCGAGTATTCTGGCGCTGACACAATAAAACGCTTGGAAGCCAAAAATTCTTTGCTGCAGATGACAGTAGAGAAGCTGTCCAAAGATGGCGATGAAGGCGGCCCTGTGGCAAAAAGTTTAGTGGATTTGCAGCGGGAATTTAGACGCCTTGATCCCAACCGGAGTGATTTCTACAAGAACCGCATTTTGGGAAAGCTGTTAGAACAGATCATGGACTATTATGCCAAATACCAGAAAGTAAATGACGTGATTGCGAATATCACCATCTCATTGGACAGAGGGAGAAAAACTCTGGAAAACGATAATACCACTCTGGAGATCGAACAGCATGCAATGCGCATTTTGACTAAAAAGCTGAAGGAAGAGATCCAGATCGTAATCCTGATGGACGAAGAGATTGAAACGCAGATCGAAGCTGCCAGAGCCAGGAATGAAGACCAGGAAAAAATTAGATTTGTCACGGACGAAGTCCTCTTTCCGCTGCGGCAGCGGCTTATGGATATGCAGACGATGATCGTCGTCAATCAGCAGGGCGTAATGACGACAGAGATTGTGATCCGGAATAATAAGGAACTGATACGCGGGGTAGAAAGGGCCAAAAGGATGACGATTCCCGCTTTTCGGAACTCAATGGTGGCTGCCATCGCTCTCCATAACCAGAAGATTGTCCTGGAGAAGCTTAAAATTTTCAATAATACCACTGAAAAAATCATCATTGACAACTCGGAAATGCTGAAGGAACAAGGGCCGGAAATCCAGAAACTGGCAATGCAAGCCAATATCTCTGTCGAGGCGATAGAGACTGCCTTTGCCAATGTCATGGAAGCATTGGATTCCATCAGCAACTTTAGGCGGGACGCGCTGTCCAATATGCTGGTTACTATCAATAAGTACAAAGAATTGGCAGCCAAAGGCGAAGAGCAGATTCAAAAGCTGGAGAAGGGCCATAAACTGGCGCTGTAGCTGAAAAGATGCCGATGCCTGCCGGGGGCTGCTCAGGGATGGGATCGGTAGATATGCAATACTAAATGCCCCCTAATGCTTCATCAAGGGCACATACTCCACACCGGGGCGGCTCCTTCCCGCTTCCATGCGGTACAGATCCATCAGGGCATAGACCTCTTCCGGGACATTGGTCTCTACGCATTCACCCAGGAGCAATTGGACCTGCTCGGCCATAAAGGGATGGTCGTGCGTATATTTTCCCGAGACGAACTCCTCGATGATGCCCTCCATCTTCTCGCCGCCGCACTTCCCATCCAGAATTTTTTTCAGGAGATTTCTCATCTGGTTCATGGCTTTTCGCGCCTCCTCGGCGAAGATAAGGGTCCTGTCGTCTATCTCATCGATCTTCTTCTTGCCGACGACTGCCAGGAGCGATGTCGCTGGGTAGCTGCCCTGCATATCACCCAATTGAGGATCGACGGGGCCCAGGGCCGCGTGTGGGTCCATGATTATTTTGTCGGCGGCAAAAGCGATGAGAGTTCCGCCGCTCATGGCGTAGTGGGGCACAATTACCGTCTTCTTGGCGGGATGGGCTTTTAGCGCCATGGCGATTTGCGTGGCTGCCAGAGCCAGCCCCCCTGGAGTATGCAGGATGATGTCGATGGGCACATCCTTTTGCGCGGCGCGAATGGCCCTTAAAACCCGCTCGCTGTCATCAATATCAATGTAGCGGGCTAAAGGGATGCCAAGAAAGCTGATGGTCTCCTGGCGATGGATGAGGGTTATGACCTGCGTGCCCCGCGTCTTGCCCAGCTTTGCCAGGACGCTCTTTCTTGCCATCTGCAGGTAGTACCTCTGCATCATGGGGACCAGAAAGAGAAATATGAATAAGAGAAACCAGATATTATTGATCAGAGTACTGACGAATTCTCCGCCTATCTGGGCTTGAAGTATGTCCATCATCCGCCAATATGTTCGATTCATATATTTAGCTTGTGGGGTCGCTTTGGCAATCTATATTAATATGATAAGGGCTCAATTAGACCTGGCTCAAATGATTATAATGGAGGTTTGGGGCTTGATGATCAGAAATTTAGGTTTAGTGGCAATTCTTCTTTTGACGCTCTCTCTGTCCATATATTTGGTACCGGCTCAGAATTCCACATCGATGGAAAATAATGCGACGACAAAAGAGGTCACGCCTACTACTTCAGCCAGCGCGCAGGGCATCTGGAAAGCCACTTTAGGAGAAAAGGAGATCGTGTTGGCCGTGAACCAATCAGACCAATCCCTCTATGGCCTGGCCAAATTCGAAGGCGATAATCCCTGGAATGGAGCCCTGGCAGGGTCTCTTTCCGCAAATGCCGTCTCCTTTTCCCTGGCGGCTTTAGAGGGCGAGGCGCTGGCAGCCATCTACATAAGCGCTAGCTTGGAAGGCGACAGCATGTCTGGGTTTTTCATCCGATCGGACAGCAACGGAAAAGCCAGCCGGGGCGATTTCACCGCTACATTGATCAGCCCGGATACATCCGGCTACACCCCAGCCGTGGTCACAACAGCTCCTTTGCCTGCCGTCCAGACGAAGCTACCGAGCACAGAGCAGAAGAATGAGTCTAATGCCAGCGAAGAGAGCGAAAAGCCCGGCTTTGCAAAGAGCGAAAGCCGATTCAAGGATGTTACAAAGCTGGCAAATGGAATCAATCCTGACATATTGCCCAGGATGGCTCCACTGTAGGTGATAATAGTGATATTGGCAAAAGACAGATACTTCTCAACTCCTTTTTTGCTTGGCCTGGCACTTTGTCTGGCACTCTTTCTTACCATGCAGGTACATGGTTCGATGATGGATGAATTGTCTGTCACTTCCGTCTCCGAGGACTGCGGCAAGTGGAAGGTCGCCTTCAACTGGTCGGAGATGGACGAGTACCAAAGCAGCGTGTCGCATGGAGACAGCACTTCAGGAAAAACGGCCATCGCGACAGATGCACTGACTCTGGCATCGCCGTCCGATAAGACCAAGATTTTGAAGGTATCGGTCATAATGTACTCCAAGGGCGATGCATCTCTAATCAACCAATCCAGCATGATGGCCCTTGCCAACGGTACCCTCACCAAATCCAAAGTATGCAAGGATATCAATGTAACAACGAGAGCGATAGACGGTCGATCGGGGATATTTGCCCGGGGCCTGAAGTGTCCAATGAATGAGCCGGTCTACATTGCGGTCTATCCTGTAGAATATCACCTGGATCGACCGGGAGGTGTTCTGGCATCCACGGCATTAGGATTGATTCTCTCCACCTATAGTCAAGAAGCCACAGAACGATTTATCAATTCGGTTAAAATCCTACAAATAAAGTAACGGAAACCGGGGCTGGTTTAAGCATCAAGCTGTTTTGGACCTAACCCATTTTCAGGCTGATGAAATGGCTGCTGAGATGTTGATTAAATTAAAAGTTATAGAGCTAATACGCAAAGCTAGAGATGGCCAGGAACATCTTTCTCCTGGCTGTGATCTCGCCTGGTGAATAAGCAATATCGTCTAAGGCCAGAGGCCAAAGGCGATATTCAGTCCCATTACTACTGCGCCTGCACCGATACAGGCTCCCAGAACCATCTTAGGATTAAGCTTTATTGCAGTATCATCCGCCTCGAAGTACCTCATGAGGCCTGCTGATGACTGAAGACCGCTGCCTTCATTCTTTTTCTTTGCCATATATAACTCCTTATTTCTTCATCATCTTAAGTATTGCGGCTTCAAGCGGCGGCTGCCCTCAGCCAGCCGCTCTCATCCTGGAAGGGATAGTTGTCCAGCATGCTTCCGCCTTTGATCATCCTCGGCCAATCCAAACTGGGATTGCCTTTGGCCACGTGACCCTTCCAGTAGTTGCCGCCTGTGACATTGCCCTCGTCCCAGCGATTGCTGCCGCCAATATCCTGCGAATGCTCCTGATCGCCGAGGAAGTTATTGTGGAATATTTGGTTTCCTGTAGAGAGCAATACCTGCAGGCCGAGACGATTGTTGCTGATGTTATTCAGATATACCTGGTTATCATGGGAGAGGTTTAGCCAGATACCTGTGGCTGCATTTTCATTTACCACATTGTCGCGAATGATGTTCTTGTTGCAGGATAGGAGCGATATGCCGTTCTGGCTGTTATGCGAGGCATTATTTCCTGTAATTTGATTTAAGTCCGAGGCATATAGGAACATGCCGCTAAATTTATTGCCAAGCAAGCGGTTGCCTGAGATCTCATTTTCATTGGACTGCACGATACGCATGCCAAAGCTCCCGGAGATGTTGTTCTCCAGGATCCGGTTTTTCTTTGAATCGAAGAGGAATACGGCATCGTTGGTGATGTCTGTATTCTTCACTGTGACATTTTCGCAGTACGCTAATGTGAGGTGAGCAATATCTCTATCCTGGATCTGCTCGCCAAAACGGCCAAAGAGATAGACTATGGGGACAAGATCTACTACATTGGATTCATCTATGGAATTATTAAAGCCCTCCTTTGTCCCAGCCTCTATGTAAAGGCTCCACTCTACATTCTGGAAGCGATTAGCCACCAGCTTATTGGCGGATGATTCCAATAAGATGATCCCTTTAGAACTATCTGTGATCCCATTGCCGGAGAAGGTGTTTTCGTTAGAGGATGTAATCTGTATCGCAGTGTCCATTATGCCAAAGAACTGGTTTTCGGAGATATTGTTCTGTCTGCTTGTGCCCAGGTCAAAGCCAACCGTGCCGTTTTCTATCTTGTTTTGAAGCAAGGAATTTCGGCTGGAGTTTTCCATCCTTATGCCGTATTCCGTCGCTTTAATGCTGTTATTTTTCAGCTCCTCCGAGTCTGAGTCCTTGATAAAAACGGCATTTGTGCTGCGGAAAATAGCGTTATCGATCAGTTTGTTGTTCTTACTGCTTAAAATGAGCAGGCCGAAAGCCGCGTCATTGATAACATTACCCCGCAATATATTTCCACTGGCATTGGCGAGATTTATGCCTTGTGCGATGCCGGAGGCAGAACCTCGAATGCTAACTTTATTTTGGGAAATATTAACGTAGCTGCTGTTAAAAACCCACATGCCGTATCTTTCGCTTTGTATATCGTTGCTTTCGATCTGGCAGCTCCCGGCATGTTCAAGCCAGATACCCCAGTAAGCTTCCGATATTTTGTTATTAATGATTTTATTTTTTGTAGCATCCCGCACGACAATGGACATATTGCAGCCTAAGATATCGTTTTCTGAAACCGTGGTTTTGGTGGAGTTCTCCCAAAGGGCCACTGCTCCCTGGCTGTCCATTATTGTGTTTTCGGCAATTATATTTTCATGCGAGCCGCGCACCAGTATGGCGGGATTGGCGTTTTTCAACACGTTTTCCTTGATGGAGTTTCGACTGGATTGAACATATATCGCCGGGCCGGTAAAGTCCTGCATGGTTAGCCCCTGCAAAGAGCAGTCATCTGCGGTTATGGTGATCCCCGTTTCCAGGCCGTCTCCTTTGAGGATTATAGGCTCGTTCTCGCCGGTGAGGGGCATTAGCGTCAGGCTCTTGTTCAGGATTACCTCTTCATGATACTCACCAGGCTTGATGTATATGGTATCTCCATTACTGGCAGCAACAACGGCCTCCTGAATGGTATTAAAATTGGCAAAGCCGCTGTCGTCAACGATATACGTTCTTGCTCCTTCGATTGGCATAAGCCAGATGAGCAAGGCCATGAAGATGATCATCGGAATTCTAAGCATGAGAAGTTGATTTGCCCGGAACCTTTTATAGTTAATGCAAAATCCGGGCGAAATATCCTCACGATCAACCCCTTTATTTCCAGTGGAAAAATAATCCTTGAATTTTTTCTTCATTGAAAGAAGGACTGCCACGAAAAATGCCAAACTGTATAATTGTGTTAATTATGTTATTTTAAAAGTAATATATATCCGGAGCTTGCCACCAGGCAGAGTCACTTTTCCCTGCCCGAGAGCAGCGGTGGTCAGGGCAAAACCTTATTTACTCTCTCTTCTAAAGCCGTTTATGGTGATAGGATGACAGATATTATGCCGCATAAACACTGCATGGTCTGCGGCAATGCCGTGCGTCCGGACGAGAACTTCTGCGACGAGCTATGCGAGTCGAAGTTCAAATCGGCTCAAAGAAAGCAGCAGCTCTTATTTCTAGCATTTCTTGCCATAATGGGACTGGTTTTGTTCCTGCCGTCGATCCTTAAGATGTATGGGTGAAGGATGCGCCGCCTAGCTGCAATTTTTGCCTTTTTTACTCTCTTTGCTTTATCTGCCGGTTCAGCCGATGGCATCGAGTACCTCGACATAAAGGAAGTGACCATGCGTCTCGATGGCGAAAATGCCACTTTTGAGTTGAACTACACCCTGGATACCTTTACTCGCTTTTATGTATCGGCTCTGGGATGCAGATATCTGGAGCCGGAATTGATATCTTTCCTGGGAGGATACCGCGATGTTATGCTCATAAAGGCGGATATTGAAGGCGCGGCCCTGCTGGTAGTGGGTGCGGGCAAATATAACAGCGGCTATTATCTCTTCGATTCCATGCCTTTTGGCAGCAAGGACAAGCCCCTAAAAGAAAGCATTGCCCGATTCTCGGTTGTGTATCCAGGGGGGAGGGTCAGGACTTTTTATAATGTAACAGCCACGCAAAACGTCTTTTCCCAGGCGGCGAAGCCATTATAATTTTGACGCGCAAGTATTTATGGAATGCTTGACCTTAACTATTAGCAAGGTGATTTAAAAATGGTAAAGATGCCCGCGGAAGTTAAAGAGACATTGGAGAAGCAAAAGCCCATACCGATAGCCACAGCCAGCAAATCAGGCATGCCCAATGTGGTATTTGTGGGACTGATGAAGATCATAGACGATGAGACGATCATGCTCGCGGACAACTTCTTCTACAAGACCGCCCAGAACCTGGCCGAGAATCCCAAGATCTCCATCCTCTGCTACAATGGAGACACCAAGAAGTCCTTCCAGATCAAGGGCAATGTCACTGTGACCAAGGAGGGGCCGGATTTCGAGGCCATGCGGGCCTGGGTGCACGGCATCAACAACAAGCTGCCGGCCAAGAGCTGCGCCGTGGTCAAGATCACGGAGATCTACAACGCCATGTGGGGACCGGCGGCGGGGAAACAGGTGGCTTAATTCTTTTTAGTTATATTTTTTTGATTTTCAGATATCTTCTTATGATTGACTTAGTTTATCAGATTCTTCCCAGATATTATCGAAATAATCGATGCATCTCTTAACGGTTTCCTCATCATGTGTAAATATTCCCGCATTGAATTCATCAACCAAGCTTTCTCTTGTCAAATCAGCAGAGGAGACAAGAATCCATTTGTCATCAATTATCATTAGCCTTGAATGGATTAGTTCTTGTGTTCGTAGGTTTCCAGCAATGGAAATATTTAGCAGATCTAGGACATTTTTCGCTATTCGTTCTCTAGCTCCCTTAATGTCTTTCCGCGGTCGAGTTATAATTCGTATATTAACATTGGGATTTTGAAGTTTTATATTAATTATATCTTCATAATACATATCAATGTACGGTGAAATAATTCTTATGTTTTCTTTTGCACCTCTCAATTCCTCTTTGATTTTCTCATAAATTTCTCTTGTAGGCCGCTCGTTTCCATAAATTGGAGAAGTGTGAACAAAGTATGGTTTATAAGCAGCTTTTTGTTGTTTGTATAGGATATCTTTAAATTTAAATTCCTCACAACTTATTGAGCTTGGTGGTGCATTTTGTATTAAGCTCAAGAGTGCAAAACAACTTTCATCTATTCTACTGCTAAACCCTTCTTTCTCAAAGAAATATCCCCACGCACCTGAATGATGCTGATTATTCGAGGGCGTCGGTTTAGCCCTTGATTTTAGTCCTATGGAGCTTCATTTTGAGTACTATTGAGAAAAGTATGAATTATTTTCTAAAATAGGCACCGATCCTCCAATATTATGCTCAATATTGTTACAATTTCCTCGATTTT
>JAPKXZ010000052.1 GCA_026394555.1 Methanothrix sp. | reverse complement strand
TCCAAATACACATATTTTAATGAAGCGATTGTCAAAAGCCATGACTGCGCTTTAAATATACTTTATTATAGAAAAGATGGATATTCAAAATCCTGGGTGGATAAATTTTTAGTGTAAAAAGTTAGGAGAATAACTATAATCCGGATGAGGATCGAGTTATGATCATAGATCTCGGCCCAAATGACGGCAGGGTCGAGGAAAGAATTGTGTTCATGGGGGTTCACAAATCGCACGATGAGCGGAAAATTATTATAGAATGATTGACTTGGGAAGAGAAGTGGTTCCGGGAGGTTATAGAGGCTCAAGACGAGCCAGTATTACGAAAACTCCCGTGAAGACATACGCACAATTATAAAAATTATATAGAGTGTCGACGATCCGCGCTGAATCTGCGCATAGCGAATCGGATTTAATAAAATGGCTAGAATCCAAAAAATGTTTGGCAGTCCGGTCGATCCGCGTTTTTCGGCTTTTTTTCGATAACGGCAAAGGCCCAAAAATGACTGCCCTATCCATGACTGAAAAGTCGTGGCTCAATTGAAACCTTGTCTCATGGGAAGCCTCGCGCGAAAAAAGTAGACTATCCATGACTGAAAAGTCGTGGCTCAATTGAAACCCAATTTGTCGCTTCTGCCAATCCGTCAATTCATCAGCCTATCCATGACTGAAAAGTCGTGGCTCAATTGAAACTGCTTAATCCTACCCTCTTGTTAGATCGTTGCCACATACTATCCATGACTGAAAAGTCGTGGCTCAATTGAAACGCAGGTTTTTTTTTGGGATTACTGGGGTCGTAAACCGCCTATCCATGACTGAAAAGTCGTGGCTCAATTGAAACAATTTTCAAGTGTCTCTCTTGTGGCAAAGAGATGAAGACTATCCATGACTGAAAAGTCGTGGCTCAATTGAAACTGGAATTCTACGACAATGCTGCGTCGGCCCTCCGCCTATCTATCCATGACTGAAAAGTCGTGGCTCAATTGAAACATATATTGACTCCGGCGGGCGGGGTGAAAGCAACCCCAATCTATCCATGACTGAAAAGTCGTGGCTCAATTGAAACACCATCTTATTGCCAGAAAAGCAAGTGACGCAATGATCTATCCATGACTGAAAAGTCGTGGCTCAATTGAAACAGTCGTGTTAAGATCTTGATCAAATTCCTTAATAAAGTCTATCCATGACTGAAAAGTCGTGGCTCAATTGAAACGCGAGTATCGCGTTACCCAGCACTACTAGAAAATAGTTCTATCCATGACTGAAAAGTCGTGGCTCAATTGAAACACCAGAGACATTACCTACATCCTCAGGCCGGACTGGGCTGCCTATCCATGACTGAAAAGTCGTGGCTCAATTGAAACACCATGACACAGCAGAGTAGGCAGAGCAGCAATATTCCTCTATCCATGACTGAAAAGTCGTGGCTCAATTGAAACAGCTATTACCAAATCGTGGAGGACATTACAATGTCAGCCTATCCATGACTGAAAAGTCGTGGCTCAATTGAAACCCGTTGAGTTTGTTACCGCAGCGGGAAGTTCAAGCATATATTTCCATGACTGAAAAGTCGTGGCTCAATTGAAACGTATCTGCATATCCACCCTGTGCAAACAGCTGCTTCACTATCCATGACTGAAAAGTCGTGGCTCAATTGAAACACAGTCGCACATTCTCAGATACCAACTCCGTCTGGTAGTATTTCCATGACTGAAAAGTCGTGGCACAATTGAAGAGGCTCTGCTTGATGCAGAGACTAAGTTATTTATTCCCGTAGATTCAAAACACTAATGTCGGATGGATACGAGATGAAAAAATATATTGCTGCATTATGCTTTTGCCTTACTCTGTTGATCGGGCAAGGTGCCGCTCATCCCGCGCCAATTCATATCGGCCATGGCCTTATCGGCAACATGGACCCTCATGAAACTGGTGCTGTTGTTTTGGGTTCGTATTTCAACCCAAATCAGGGAACCTATAACAACTATTGGAGCTTTGAATCTCGCATATTTGACTACTGGCGTTTTATGCCTTCCAGATTTTGGTATCTTAATAAAAATAATAATTGGCATAAATATTATATCTCCGAAACCTCTTTATAATCTTCAAGACAACTTAATCCTCATGAAAAATCACTTCTCTGTTCTTCTCATTCTCCTTCTCTTGCTCCTGGCGGGCCAGGCCAATGCCTCCTTCTGGTTCAAGGTGATTGAGGTAACGCCCATTGTTATGACGCCCCATAGCGAAGCCAACTTCACCGTCTCGGTCAAGGGCCTGGGCAGCGAGAGAGCCTATGTCGAGCTGGTCTTCAAGAACCAAACCGAAGGAATTGATTTCATCTGCCCCAAGATGATCAAAAACGTCTATCCGACTGGGGTGACCCAATACAACTGCTCCGTCAAGGCAGCAGATGTGCCGCCAGGTAACTACTCCTTTGTGGTGGATGTTGCCGCCACAGGATCGCCCTCCGGCAAGAAGACGGCCTTCATTAATGTGGTAGCGGCAAAGAGCCCTGCGGCAATTGAGCCTGAGAGATCGTCAATGCCAACGGGACCGGCGCTGCAAGCATATAATGGCAATGGCAATCAGACCACAGCTAAGGAGCCCCCTGCCCAGAAGACTCCTGCTTTTGGTGCCGTTTCGGCAATTCTTGCCATGCTGCTTGTCTTCTGGAAGACGAAGAGCTAGAGGGGATTGGTCTTTTTTTTTAATTATCCCCAAAATCTCTTCGTTCTGGCATACTCCCTCTCCGCCTTCAGAATATCCCTGTAAAAATCCAGCTCATCACTCTGCATCTTCCCCACCACCCGCGCCGCCGTCTCCGGGCCAAGCCCCCGGCTCGCTAAAGCGATAGCGGCGGTCTTGCCGTAGCTCAAGACCAAATTGGCATTGCGAAAGACCCGCTTTGTCCTGCGCTTGTCCTCAGCGGTCTTCTTCTTCTCCGGCTTCTTGACGATCTTGATCTCCTCCTCCTCCCAGGGCTTCAAGGCTGCGATCATGCGTGATTCGCATAAAGGACATTCGGGCTGCTCCGGCACTCGCTCGACCTGGCGCATGCTCTTCCATTTCTTGCAGTTCACGCAAAACAAAAGGACCCGGTCGTTCATGATGCGGTTCTTTAAGAGATCAATGACCGCGGCATCGGCGTGCTCAGGCGAGGTGACGTCCCGGCCCCCGCCCCGGCCGCTTGTACCTATGGGCGAAAGCCCGCAGGTGACGATCTCGATTGAGCCGTCCCGAATCCTCTCCAGAACCGAGCGGGCTCGCTCGATGTCCAACCGGTCATGATAAATCTCCCGCAGTGCCTCCCGGTGCATGGGCGTGCCCTCGAAGACGGCCAGAAGCTTGGCCATGCTCACTCTCTGATAGTCCACATCCCGGGAGAAGGCCCCGAATTTGCGGGCCACGTGCACCATCTTCCAGCGCAAAAGTGTGGTGTTCTTGAGAGTCATCTCCAGGATGGGCTCCACGTAGGTCGGATCCAGCTCCAAGAGCAGCTTTTTGATCTCCTCGGCCAACAGGGCTTTGGGCAGTGTCAGCTCGATTCGATAAGGATCAATCTGCAGGGCCACACTGCTGCCGAATCGGGCGGAAAGGATGGCGGTGATTACCCGGCCCAATGTGTCATTGGTCTTGTGACCGAAGCAGGCGTTGATGACGGCACCCTCCCCTCCGCTCTCCACCACGATATGAGATTCATCGGGAACGGGCAGGTTTTTCTCAATCTGCTTTTTAATAAGATCGACCAGCTCCTCTGCAGCTTCCCTGTCCACCGGATACTTTCCCTGCAGCATGGACACGGCCAGATCTCTTGTGTGACCGGCGTCGCCTCCGCCTCTGCCTACGCTTTCGCTACTTTGGCTACCTTGGCCTCCTTCGCTTTCCAGCTCCAGCACCTGCCGGATCTCCCGGCGCATGCGTCCCACCTCCTGGGCCACAGCGAAGGGAACGGGAATCTCCTCTCCCGTCCAGCTGGGAATCTCACCGCTTCGGTGGATGGGCACCACCTTGATCTCATTATCTCCAATCTCGGTGATCTCCCAGATCTCCCCCTTGGTGACGAAGGTGGCTCCTTGCTCGGCGAAGCTGATGACAAAGGCCTCGTCCAAAGTTCCCACGGAGCGGCGGCCTACGATGTCGTAGACGTTATACCTCTTCTCATCCGGGATCATGGAGAGGTTTTCGATGTAGTACTCCCGCGCTTTGCGGGTCCTCTGCAAGAGGTCGCCCTCCAGCCACACCAGCCTGTTCTCCTCCATTTGAGTGATGACGCCGTTCATCTCCTCTCTGGATAGCAGCCGGAAGGGATAGGCCCTGCTGATGATTCTGTGTGCCTTTTCCCGGTCGATCTCCCCGAAATCCATCTCCAGCCCCACAATCTGGTTAGCGAGCACATCGGTCGGCTTCTCATGAATCAGGATGGCTTCCAGCTCGCCGGCTGCCGCCCCGCGGGCAATGGCACAGCCTTCGGCCACGTCATCGGCACAGGTGGCGATGATGGTCCCGGAAGAGATGAGACCGATCTTGTGCCCGGCTCTGCCGACGCGCTGCAAAAGGCGCGAGACCTCACGTGGCGAACTGTACTGAATGACGTGGTCTACATCGCCGATATCAATTCCAAGCTCCATAGAGGAGGTGCAGATCAGGCCCCGCAAATCGCCGGCCTTGAATGCCTCCTCAGCTTCCACCCTTGCCTCTACCGAGAGGCTACCGTGGTGCACGCCAATAGGCTCGCCCAGCTGGCGAAACCGAGAGCCTAAGACCTCCGCCGCCTGACGGGTGTTGACGAAGATGAGGCACTTCTTGTTTTGCACCGTCTCCCGGATGAAGCGAATCTGCGCCGCCAGACGGGGATCGCATTCCAGGGTGCCGGCCATGGTATAGTCAGCCCGCGTGGGCTGGGGACTTACTATCTGAAAATCGCTGGCCCTCTCCACATCCGTCTGGATGATGCGAAAGCTCCTAGCCGTTCCGACGAGCAGCCTGGCCACGGCCTCTGGCGAGCCCACCGTTGCAGAAAGCCCAATTCTTTGAAAGTCGCCGGCAAGCTCCGCCAGCCTCTCCAGGAGCACGGCCAGCTGCGAGCCGCGCTTGGAGGAGGCCATCTCGTGCACCTCATCTACCACGACGATCTTGACCGTGGAGAGATTTTGGCGCAGGAGCTTTCCGGTCAGCATTATCTGCAGCGTCTCCGGGGTGGTGATCAGCAGGTCCGGCGGCTTTAATGCCTGTTTTCTCCGATCCGCCTGGCTGGTGTCGCCGTGCCGAACGGCTACCGTGATGTGCAGCTTCTCCCCCCATTCTTGAAACCTGCGCAACATATCCCGGTTCAGGGCACGTAGTGGCGTGATGTAGACGGCCTTTGTACCCTTGCGCTCGCTGGTGAGAATCTTGTGAAAGATGGGCAGGCTGGCCGCTTCCGTCTTTCCCGTGCCGGTGGGCGCGATGAGCAGCACATTTTCTCCGGAGAGGATGAAAGGAATGGCCTCTTCTTGCGGCTTTGTCGGCTCGAAGATGGACTCTTCCACTAGCTTAGCTCTGATCTGATCATGAAGCAGGCCGAAAGCGTTCACAATTTATCTATTTGCGAAGCTTGGTGTATGAAAACCTTGCGGCAAAGACGATATGAATATTGTATGTTATTCATACTTTTGTGATTGTAAATAATGTTTTATGCAATCTTTTTCCAGGAAAACTACTTATTCTTACACGTACTACTAGCCTGCTATGGCAATAGTTCCTCTGCGCATAAGAACACCACGAAAGCATCTGATAAAATCAAATATGGCCGATGCCCGGGCTCTGCAACTGGAGGCGGCAAAACAGATCCTGGCAGAGGTTTTCCACACACGCCGTTGCGATGTAGAGGATATGATTATCAGAAGGCTTAAAGAGAAGTGCCGGCCTGAGGAGAAGAGCCGGATCATGGAACATAGAAGCTCTGCAAAATGGGGAAGGTGGCCGGAGATGTTCATGATAGAGGAAGAGATCAAAATTTAGAGATGTGGCTATTATTGCGGCAATGATGAGACTGAAAAACAGGAGCTTAATGCGTTCCATAGATGTAGTAGAGAGCATTCGTGGCTGAGGACAAATCTATCTTCTCTTCAACCGGATATGCAGCCGGTCAGAGTAGTTGACGCCCAAATGCAGTGCCAGATCCCAGGCCACTCGCGCTCCGGGCATATCCTGGTCTGTGCCGTAGGCCATAATCCAGACCCTCTCCTTTACCAGGGAAGGGACAAGATCTTCTAAGAGTGCAGAGGTCCAGCACCAGGGAGCTTTGCCCAATACAAATTTGAGGTGGACATTCTTTTTGCCGGCCCAAAAGTCGAGATGGAAATCTGATCCGCGCTTGGGGCTGACAACCGCGCAATTAATCTTTTCCAGGATCTCTTCGGGAATGAGGTTGGTGCCATTGCTCTCAATGTGAATCTCTTTTTCCTGGGTCTTTAGCAGGGATATCAATTCCGACAGCGGTTCCATCTGCAGGGTGGGCTCTCCTCCCGTGATGACTACTCTATTGCCTTGAAGGCTTCCCAGCACATCAGGAACGGATAATTCCAGGGCGGGCTTATCGTCTGTGTCGCATCCCTCACAAGTTAGGTTGCAGCCGGCCAGCCGAACGAAGGTGGCCGGCCTTCCCATGGCCGGGCCCTCGCCCTGTATGGAATAAAATATCTCTATCAGGCGCATTTGGCTTCTTTCTCTCTGCAACAAAGATAAATGCTCTCCTAACCTCGGACCAGAAAATATATAAATCATAAATGGCAACTATTTAAGATTATAGTTAAATAATTTGCATGAACTGGGTTTGGGTAGGGTGAGTATGATACGCATTGGAATCGAGGTTCGCAGAAGAGATCTGCACGGTGACCTCCTTTTGCACCCGGGAAGGTACTTCTTCATCCTGCGGGCAGACAGCCGGGCCTCTCTATGCATTCGAACCTGCGACTCTAGAGGTGAGAATATTCAGGCGCACATCATCGACGGCTTTTCTCTAGCTGAGAATGGAAACCTCTATTCGGTCTTTGAAGACGGCATCAATGATGCTATCTTGGAGCTGCACGATTGGAAGACACACTCATGTGAGGGAGATGAATATCCCCTCTCCTCTCACCTGGTTAGCTTAATCTCCATGATGCCTGATCTGGTGAATTGGATCGTCTCATCAATTCTCTCGCATGGGAATAATCTGGTCATCTATTCTGCGGATTCTATATGAGTCGAAGATGCTCATGCAAAAATCGCAAAAATCTTCTTGTAGTAGTAGTAGTGGTAGTAGTAACGACAAGTAGAGTGCAATTGAGCAAAGAGCAAAGCATGGTTGTAGATAAATGATCATAAAAGATTTGGCAAATTGCAGATACTTTCAGGCGGCAGATAATACCTATCTCTGCGAGCTTCTTCATCCAGGCCAAGAGGGGCTGGACCTTCCCTACAGCATCGCCTACGCTGTGCTGCCGCCCGGCAAGGCATCTCTCCCTCATCAGCTGAAAACCTCCACCGAGGTCTACTTTATCCAGGAGGGAGAGGGCGAGATGCACATCGATTCCGAGAAGGCCCAGGTTCAAGCCGGCCAGGCCGTCATAATCTTGCCTGGCTCCTGGCAACATATCCTAAATACTGGTGACATTATTCTAAAATTTATTTGCATAGTTAGCCCCTCTTGGCGGGCGGAAGATGAAGTGGTTAAAGAGAATGAAACAATGGGGAAGGCAGAGAAAAATGGATATGCAAAACAGCGATGAAATTTTGAGAAAAGGAGCGGACCACATCATGGAAGAGCGAAGGCTCTTTGGGCGGGAGGATCTAGTGGGCGGCCTTCAGGCAGTAATCATCAACACCGAGCCACATCTGCAAAAAGCAGCCGTCGAGGAGCTCATCAGATATAGCGGCCTTCAGTTTCAGGAGGCATTTATAGATACAACCCATAAAACCTTTGTTCTCAAAGTCCCAGGCTCTGCTAAGTTTCGTTCGGCAGATTTCCTCATTCGCTCCCGGCTTAAGGGCGGCAATCCTTTCTCGGAGGTCAATGTCGCCCCCCAGACACGTGATTTGCCAAACACCCGTCTGGAGACCTTTGTCTTTGAGACCAATGATATCGAGAGGTATGTATGCCTGCAAGCCCAGGCAAACGTAAAATTCCAGAGCGGAATACTTGATTTTGGCAACTACTATTTTGTCCAGACAATGCCTTCCAAGTTCACCGGGAACTCTCTGGGATTCATCGAATGGAAGGGCGAGAGGGGCATCTATTCCTCTCCTGAGAGCCAACGTATTGACGCGAATATGCCCACATCCACTCATCTCGGCAGTATTCGCTGGCTGGACCACGCCGCTACCCGGGTCAGGGCTCAGGATCGTGATCCTGCCATACTGGAGTTCATGCGGCTCACCAACTACAATTTTGATTTCGCCATTTACGTGAAAAGCCTCAATTCCATCACCAGCGTAGCCCGCCTCTCCTCTTCGGACTTTGCTATGGTCTTCACCTCCGGTATTACTCCATTTGTCAGCCAGGAAGCCTCCGGGCCCACAGAGAAGTTTATCAGCAACTTCGGCCCTCGCGTCCATCACATTGCCTTCCAGACGGAAGAGATTGTTGCGACGGTAGAGGCTCTGGGAAAAGATGGAATGAAATTCCTCCTCTATTTGGTAGGCTCTCCTGAGGAAGGGCTGAAGCAGATCTTCAGCCAGCCTTCTAAAAATACTCTCCTGGTTTTAGAGTATATTCATCGATATGGCGATTTTGACGGCTTCTTCACCAAATCAAATGTGACCAGCCTAACGGCCGCCACGGCGAAGCAGTGAACAGAAATAAATATATCCAAGAGATGCTTATGGATAGCAAAGCCTTCTAAAAATTTGCAGCGCAAAAAAGGCAAGGGTTGGCTGATGAATTCCATTACGTTGAGAGAGCTTGCCAGGCTCATCTTATGCATAGCTATATGCCAGAGCGCCGGAGTCATCGGCTCGGTATTTACGGCAAGCTCAGTTACTACCTGGTATCCGACCCTTGTTAAGCCCTGGTTTGCGCCGCCAGGATTGATCATCTCTGCCGTCTGGATCGCTATCTTTGCCCTCATGGGCCTGTCTCTTTTTTTGATCTGGCGAAAGGGGATAAGCAGCAGGAACGTCAAAATTGCCTTAGGCGTATTTGCAGCCCAGCTCCTGGTCAATATGCTCTGGTCCTATGCCTTTTTTGGTTTGCAGTCTCCCCTGGTCGCAGTCATAGTAATTGTGGTCCTCTGGCTTCTCATACTGCAAAATATCATTCGGTTTTGGTCCATCAGCAAAGATGCGGCCCTGCTTCTCGTTCCTTATATTCTCTGGGTGAGCTTTGCAGCTTTTCTCAATTACACCATCTGGAGGCTCAATACCTGAAAGCTTTGCTCCGACCGATTCAAATATAAGCACAGCATTCGATACTAAAACGGTGCTTACAACCATGCATAATAGAATTATTGTGTTATTATTATCATCAGTCATGTTCATGCTTGCGGCGACAACTGTCGCTATCGCGTTTTCTGAGGATTCCGTTTCTGAAGATTCCATCACGGGCAATTCATCTTACAATAATTCATCTATCTCTTTTACAGGCCAAAACATAATCTCCGGCGCTCCCGTGGACCTTTCTGTAGGAAGCGGCTACTATTCATCTCATCCTATTGCCGTTGGCTCTAAAATCGGCAGCCGAACAGAGCTTTCTAATGCCAATTCCGCCACGTCAATGAGCCACGAGGTAGGCTTTGCAGATGAAGTTTCCGGGAGAACGGAATATGCGGCCACTTCGCGTAGCATGCGGGGCGAATACGAGAACATAAACTTTGCCACAACAAAGATGCAGATCGATGAAACCGTTACGAATGGCAAGGTCCATATCGGTGTGCTTTCAGGAAGCGATGGCCATGCCTGGAAAAATCCGGCCATAGAGATCGAAGAGGAATACATTGGCACATATCATATATCCAAAAAATTTGCCATTAACAACAGCTACTCTAGAAATAGCTTTAAAGACGGCTGGCTCAATTGCTGCGGCGGAAGTTATGATATTTATCCTCCAAAACCGGTGCTCCTCAGTGCAGATGATGTCTTTAATTGCAAAAAATGCAATCACAGATCTCGTTAATAGGGGTGTAATAAATGCTCTTGGAAAGGATTGTCTCGGCAGGCCTTGCTCATTACTCCTACCTGGTAGGCGACAAGAACCAGGCTCTGGTAATTGATCCCAGAAGAGACGTTGACGACTATATAAAAATGGCCAGCGGGGCGGGAATGAGGATTGCCTACGTCCTGGAGACGCACAGGAATGAGGATTTCTTTGTAGGATCAATGGAGCTGGCCGGACGAACGGAGGCACAGGTCTGGCATGCCGACGGTCAATGGGACTACCAGTACGGACAGCCTGCCGCCTCCGGCCAGAGATGGAGAGTGGGCCGCCTGGAGGTCGAGGCCATTGCCACGCCCGGCCACACTCCGGGAAGCATGAGTTACCTGCTACGCGATCCGTCCGGCATTCCCTGGATGCTCTTTTGCGGGGACACCCTCTTTGCCGGAGAGGTGGGCCGAATCGATCTGATGGGCAAAGATTTGGCTGCGGAAAACGCCGGACTGCTTTACGAGAGCCTCTTCAAGCGGTTGCTGCCGCTGGGCGACGAGGTCATCCTCTGCCCGGCGCATGGGTCCGGCTCGGTCTGCGGCGAGCTAATTGCCGAGCGCCTCTGGACTACCATTGGTCTAGAGAAAAAGCACAATGCCAGGCTGCAGGAGAGCCAAGAGCAGTTCGTGGCCTCAATGTTAAAGAGCTAGCCGGATAGGCCTCCCTATTTCCGCCGCATGGAAAAGGTGAATCTGGAAGGCAGGCCGATTCTGGGAGCCCTGCCCTCCCCCCAGCCCCTGGATGCCAAGAGCTTTTTAGCCCTTTCCGAGAAGCAGAATGCGCAGATCCTGGACACGCGCCAGGAGCTGGCCTTCGGGGCCGCTCACGTTCCCTGTTCCCAATCCATCTGGCAGGAGGGTTTAGCCAGTTTTGCCGGTTGGTTTCTTAGCTACGACCGGCCCATTCTTCTCGTTGGCGAGGGCAATTTTGTCGAGAACATAGCTGTCATTCTCCTGCGCCTGGGGTTCGATGACATCGCCGGATTTTTGGCGGGAGGCATGCTGAGCTGGCATATGTCCGGACTGGAGTCGGCTGCCATCAGAATGCTTACCGTGCAGGGGCTCTGCCGCTTGCTGGATGAGGGTGAGCCTTCTTGGATTTTGGATGTCAGATCGGAGAGCGAGCTTTTAAGAGACGGCAGAATCGACAAAGCACAGCATATTCCCATTACTGCTATCGCAAAGAGTTTGGACGAGGTGCCTAAAGATCGGGAAGTATACGTCTTCTGCGGCAGCGGCATGCGGTCCATGGTGGCGGCAAGCTTTCTAAAGGCGCGGGGCTGGAAGAGACTGGCCGTCATTTTAGGAGGCATGGCCGGCTGGAGATCGAGGACATGCCCCCTTAAAAGATAATCTATATTTCTCTTTTGCCAGGCGCTAAATTGAAGACGATGGTCTTGAGGTTGGTCATCTCCTCGATGCTGTAACCGATGCCCTCTCGCCCCAGTCCGGATTGTTTTATTCCACCGAATGGGAAATAGCCCACGCCATGGGATGGATAATCGTTGATGGTAACCTCGCCGCATTCCAGGGCCCTGGCCACGCGCCACATGCGGGAGAAGTCCCTGGTAAAGACGCATGACTCCAGGCCGAAATTAGATTGTCGGGCAAAATTCAGAGCCTCTTGCTCGTCCTTGCAGCGGATAATGCTGATCACTGGCCCAAAGACCTCTTCTCGGGCAATTTTTGCATGCGGGGGAACATAGTCAAGTACCGTGGGCTCAAAGTATGTGCTCTGGAATTTGCCACCCCTCAATAGCTGGGCTCCATTTGTTACGGCATCCTTGACCAGGTCATTTATGCTGGCTGCAGCCCGAAGGCTAATGACTGGACCGATGGTGACCGATGGGTCCCTGGGATCGCCCAGTTTCCATTTGTCAACCTCCGTAACTATCTTGACGCTTAAGGTTTCAGCTATTGGCTCTGTGGCCAGGATGGCGCTTACGGCATCGCACCTCTGCCCTGCAAACTTTAACGATCCATGGACGCATTTGGCGGCAGCCAGATCCAGATCTGCATCCTCTAGGACCAGGGCGTAGGCCTTTCCTCCCAGCTCCAGGTGAAGCCTCTTCATAACCGCCATTTGAGAGATCCTTTTTCCCACGGGAGTGCTGCCCGTAAAGTTGATCATATCCACATTCTCGCTCTTTACCAACGCGTCTCCGCTCTCTTCTCCCCTGCCCGTTATCAGGTTCATGCTTCCTTTGGGCACTCCAGCGTTCTCCAGAACTCTGGTCAGCAGGATGGCGGATATGGGATTGCTGCTGGAGGGCTTTATAACCACCGAGTTTCCGGCCAGAAGGGCAGGCACGATCTTGGCGGCGGCAATGAATAGGGGATAGTTGAAGGGAATAATGGCAGCCACCACGCCCACCGGCTCGCGGATTATAACGGCCATCTTCTCTTTGGTGCTGTAGTTCCATTCCCCTGGGATTACCTCTCCCCAAAACCGCTCGGCCTCTTGCCTAGAGAGTCGTAGCCTCTGCACGGCAGCATCAAACTCTCCTTTTGCATCGCTTTTTGTCTTGCCGGCCTCAATCTGAAGCACACGCACGAACTCGTCCCGGTGCTTTTCCATCAGGGCTACGGTGCGTTCAAAGATCTCGATGCGTTCCCTGCCAGGCAGTTCATTGATTCCCCTGTTCTCTTTGGCCGCCTTCGTTGCTGAAACGACATCGCTTACAGTTGCCATCTGGGCCTTTGCCACGATGCTGCCGTCGATTGGAGTATGAACGTCCAGCAGCTCTCCTCTCTCGCTACTTCGCCAGTTACCGTCTATCAGCATCTTGAAGACGGCAATTCCGTTTTGTGTGTCATAAATTCCGTCAAAGGCGGAGCTTAATTCCAGGTCTAAATCACCGTTTGCCATTTGTATCAAATCCTAAACCTAAAAATCAAAAAAATTTTATCGAGAGAATAAATTCCACGATCCCGAAAAAAGAATGAATCTATCTATCTCTTTACATGGCGAGCCTTATGGGCACAAGCACCTGGTCTATAACGTAGACAATGCCGTTAGCGTATCTCTCGGACTTCAAGACATTGGCACCGCCCACCAAGCCCATGTTTAGATCGACTGCCAGGGAGTCTCCCTGCATGGTCTTGGCGGAATTGATTTTTGTCATGTTGAGCAGGTCCTTGGCATCCACTATATGGTAGGACAGTAGGTTCATCATGCCTGCATCTTTCTTGCCGATGGCATCAAGGGTCGCTTTGGCATTATCAAATGCGCCGTCGCTTGGGGCGAATACCGTAAAGGGCCCACCAGCTAAACTAACAAAACCCATCAGGCCCTGGCCGTTGAGCGTCTCTGCGAGGCTCGCGGAATTGATGGCGGACGCGAACTTTTTGGCGCCCAGATCATTGGCGGCCTCAGCTACACCTTGGCTTGAAGCGGTCTTTGGCAGCAGCACTTTGTCGATCACATAGATGGTGCCGTTGTCGTAGCTCTTGGACGCTGTGACATTGGCTCCATTTACCTTCATGCCGGCGGTATTATCAATGGTCAAATTCTCTCCTTGCAGTGTTTTGGCTGAGGAGAGCTCGGAGATGTTTTCAAAGCGACCGTCATTCCAGACTACGTGATAGCTGAGTATCCTTTTCAGCTCTGTAGAGTTCTCCTTGATGGTGTTCATGTCAACATCAGTAACGGCTGCAAAGGCCTCATCGCTGGGCGCGAAGATCACGAAGGACCCTGGGCCGATTATGAGCACACCCTGGTTATTCAGAGTATTCGCCAGTCCCGCGCCGTCCATGGCCGCAGCGAATTCTTTGAGGCCCAGCTCGTTTGCCGCATCGATAACTCCCATTTTTGCCGCCCCGCTATCCTGGGCGAAGCCTGAAATCGTGCACAGCACTGCTGCTATGAACAAAAGGCATAGCAAAATCCTATTTCTTACAAACACAACTTGTTCCTCCACTCATTGATTAGTGAAATTGATGGACGGATTAAAAGATAAATTTATGGGCAGCATGGACCGACTATCGCTTCTGCTATTGAAATTATTATTTTTTCTAATAAAAATAAAATTGCAGCCTAATCCCTGGACAGATAATCATAAACAAAAGCTGCAATCAAAGCACCGGCAATCGGTCCCACGATGTAGATGGGAAAAAATTGCCAGAGGCTGTTTTGTCCAAGTATGTAGTCTCCGAGATATGGTCCAAAGGTCCTGGCCGGGTTCAATGATGCTCCTGCAATGTTTCCGGTAGTAGTGATAATCCCGCCCACGGTAAGTCCAATTATTAGACCGGCCCAGCCAGGGGGCGCCCTCTCGTCTACAGCCACACCCATGATGGTCAGCATGAGCAGAAATGTGCCTATCGCCTCTGCCAATATCGCCTGGGCATAGCTTATGCCGGGGAAGGGAGCTGTCGCCCCCAGCCCTCCGACATTGACGGCATCCATGCCCACGCAGGCCGCAAAAAGAAAGCTGGCTAACGCGGCTCCCACGAGCTGGGCGGCAATGTAAGGCCCGACATCAGCAGCAGGGAAACGTCTCGTTGCCCAGAGAGCAATGGTGACCGCCGGATTGAGATGCGCTCCAGAGATCCTGCCTAAAGCGTAAATGGATGCGGCGATGGCTATGGCAAAGGCCATTCCGATGGCAAACCAGTCACCTAAACCCCCCAAGGCACCGATGCCAATGTTGAAGGGATTGGGAGGACTTGTTCCCCGAGCGATCATGAGAGTGATGGCCGCGGAACCTGCCCCGAAGTAGACCAGTAGAAACGTTCCTACCAGCTCTGCCAGAGACCTCTTCATCAAAGACATGTTTCATCCCTCGTGGTAGACGGAGTAGCAGGGCTTACACAGTATTCTGGGAAGCTTTCTCTTCAGCTTCTTGGCGGGGAAGGGATAGCCGCCTTCCCAGACGTCCACCTCTTCACGCACCAGATGATCCATGCAAACCCCCATTCCACAGACGATGCAAATCGCCACGGCATCAGTATCCTTTTTTTCCAGGGCACAGAGAAAGCATTTCATGATATCCTCTGGTGCTTCATATTAATCACTCTATACCGCCTCTTTGTACTGGCAGTAAGCATGCCTGAAGTCGACCAAAGACGCCGAGGCGCAGCCTTTGCATACCCTTGCCGGAGAAGCTGGCGTCTCTTTATGCAGGGCGATGATATTGGTCATCATGGTGGCTGTTACCGGCTCGCTGGTGAGCAGGCATATGCAGGGCGATGATATTGGTCATCATGGTGGCTGTTACCGGCTCGCTGGTGAGCAGGCAGGGATAGTCGGCCAGCCTCATCAGGGCGGAGAACCGGACGGTTATGGCACAGGCAGGATAGGCGTAGCGCTGCGGATTCATGAGAACCTCGTTCTTATGAATCGGCTCCAGATCGATGTCAAAGCCCGAGACCTTGGGAACCAGCCTGCCGCCCAAGCCGTTTCTCTGTCTCATGGACCGGTCGAGGAGCTTCCAGCCGCGGTAGATCATGTCCATGAAGTCGCAGTTGTGTAGCTCCGCCGCCGCGCCTCGGGTTGGATAGAGCTGGACGTAATTGTGGAATCTCTTGGTGAGTAGATCCACGACCATGATGGCATTAAATCCATCCAGCTCCAGAATGTATTCTACTGCTGCCGCCGAGGAGCCCGTGGCCAGGCTCAAGAGCTGATACTCATTTTTGATCTTGTCAGCGGCTTTGTTGAGGGTCGAGTCCATGACTTCTGTGGTCGCCTCGATCACAGCCATGATCACATCGTCCTTGCACATATTGAATGTGGATTGAGCAATGTGGTGAGAGATGTCTCCCACGCAGTAGGCGGGAACGGTCAGAATATTTCCGTAGTGAACGCCATCGTTCATGGCCTCTTTAACCGTCGCAGTCATCCGCTTCTTGTACTGGGACATGTATTTGCGTACATCGAAGGATGTGTGGCCGAATGCGTCCATCAGCTTGCCCTGCGCTTCGATGGGGCTTTCGTAGATGTATTTGACTTCATCGATCTCCCTTTTTACGGCCTGTGCCAGGGTGGCGCCCTTTTCCACCTGGTTTGCAAAGACCTCGCCAATGCCGTAGGAGGTGTTCATGCCCCATGATTTGGCGGCCAGGATGGCCTGTTTGTGGGCATCGGGAATATCGATCGTCTTCAAGATTCGGTTGACCACGTTGCTGGTGCTGCCCGGAATGAGGGCGAAGTCCACCACGCAGGTGGGGCCATAAAAGCCGCCATACCTCCTGGCCGCTTCCAGGCCGATCAGGGCTTCTGCCCTTCCCACTGCGCCTATGAAAGCATCCAGGCTCTTTTTGAACTTTTCATCCTCCTCGCAGATGATCTCCAGGATGGCCGGTGTCTGGTAGTGTTCTACGAAGGGATCGTCCTCCGGCCGGATGGTCTTGGTGAGTGAAGAAAGGATGTTGAAATGAGCATTTACGGAGTCCACATGCAGCTTAAAAACTGATTTGGACTGATTCTCGAGGGCCTTCATCTTGTTGACGACATCCAGATAGGCTCTGGTGTCCTCAACGGTGAAGCTTTGTCCTCTTTTTCTCTTTACAGTCTCTACATCGGCATGCTGGGCCATAAGGGCTTCATTTATCATTTTTCTATACAATTCAGACATGTAGTTCACCTAAATCCCAATCTGTACATCGAATGATAATAACTTTCTAAATTTTGAAGTCTTTCGCTACTAATATAATATTGGTAATCAAGTATAAATTTTTCGGTTAGTGATCCAGTTTTTCTAAATGCTCTAAGAAGATACTTATAGAATAGAACCCAACAATATGCATCAGGCGAACGGAATGAATCCATTTTAAGATGAGGAGGTTTTGAGAACGGATCAGAATTTAGCTAAAGCTCATGATGCCGAGCTGGACTGTGTGGGCCTTTTTTGCCCCATGCCCATCGCGAAGACCAAGGAAGAGATTGAGAACATAGAGGTAGGGCAGACCTTGAAAGTAGAAGCGGACGATCCTGCCGCCGAGGAAGACATCTCCCGCTGGGCCAAGCGAGCAGGCCATGAGGTCCTCCGGCTGGAGAAGTCCGGAAATATCATCACCTTCTGGATAAGAAGGAAGAAGTAAGAGCACGGAAAATAGTGAAATGGTGGTGATATTATTATGAGCAAGATCCTATACGTTCAGACTAGCGGCCTGGATACGCCGGAGAGACTTTACGCGCCCTTTATCCTGGGCATGACTGCTTGTGCGATGGATGTGGAAGCCTCCATCTTCTTTATGATCAAGGGCATAACCGCCATGAAGAAAGGCGAGGCGGAGAAGATCAAGATAGGAAGCTTTCCTTCTCTCAAAGATGTTATCGATCAGGCCCTCGCCTCCGGTGTGAAGATGTACATCTGCGAGCAGAGCACACAACTCCTTGGCATGGCGCGGGGCGACTTCATTCCCGAGGCAAAAATTGCCGGAGCAGGAACATTAAATGACCTGGCGCTGGATGCAGACTCGACCATCAGCTTCTAGAATCAGCTTCTAGAGAGATTATTATGATAATGGGGATATGACATGTGCAAAATTTATTTAGACTACCAGTCTGCGTCTCCCGTAGACCCCAGGGTTGCCGAATTTGCAGAGCGCTATCTAAGCAATGATTTTGGCAATCCTTCGGCTCTGCATTCTCGGGGCCTGGCGGCAAAGGCGGCTCAGGAGGAGGCGCGGGCAAAAGTGGCGGAGCTGATAAATGCAGAAAGCCCGGAGAGCATCGTCTTTACAGCAGGTGTCACCGAGGCCAACAACCTGACCATTCGGGGAGTGGTGCAGAGGAACGCAGCAAAGGGCAAGAAGCTGCTGGCCAGCCAAATAGAGCACATCTCCGTGCTTAATCCCATGAAAGATCTTAAGAAGGGCGGCTTTGACCTTACCCTGGTTCCGGTGGACAGCATGGGCATTATCGATCTGGCGGCCCTGGAGGGACTGCTTTCTAAGGAGACCGTACTCACATCGGTGATGTACGCCAACAGCGAGATTGGAACCATTCAGCCCATAAAAGAGGTGAGCGATCTTGTGCACGAGAAAGGGCAGTTTCTGCACGTGGACGGCGCTGCCGCCGCGGGCAAGATCCCTATCGATGTGCAAAAGGACGGCATCGATCTGCTCACCCTTTCCTCGAACGATCTTTACGGTCCCCAGGGGGCGGGCGCGCTGTACGTGCGCCCAGGCGTTCGCATTCAACCGGTGCTTTTCGGCGGCGGTCAGGAAAAGGGCCAGCGGCCCGGCACCGAGAATCTCTATGCTCTGGCGGGATTTGGCGAGGCGGCCAGGCTGGCGAAGCTGGAGAAGGCAGAAGAAAGCCAGCGTTTGCAGGCCATCCGGGATGGTCTGATCAAGGAGATCCTCAAGATCGAGGAGTCATACCTCACCGGTCATCCTACGAAGCGGCTCCCGCATCATGCCAGCTTCCGCTTCAGCCGCATTGAGGGGGAGAGCATTCTCCTCACCATGGATGCCATGTTCAACATTCAGGTATCCACGGGCTCGGCCTGCTCCTCACGTACTTTGGAGGCCTCCCATGTGCTTTTGGCCATAGGCTTAAAACATGAGCAGGCGCATGGCTCCATGATCATGACGATTGGCAGGCAGAACAACCCCGACCAGATAACTGCAATCGTTAATGCAACGAAAAAGACAGTAGAAAGGCTGAGGGCACTCTCTCCGCTATAAACAGGTGAAAAGAAAATGGCACAGATTGGTTACTCCAAGAAAGTTATGGAACACTTCATGAACCCCAAAAATGTAGGGGTGATCGAGAACCCGGACGGATACGGACAGGTGGGCAATCCCGTCTGTGGCGATCTCATGGAGATATTCATCACCGTCAAGGAAGACAAAATAGACGACATCAAATTCAGGACCTTCGGCTGCGGTTCAGCCATAGCCGTCTCCAGCATGGTCACAGAGATGGCCAAAGGAAAGACTCTGGACGAGGCCATGTTGATCACCAGAAAGGATGTGGCGGACGAATTGGGGGGGCTGCCGCCCCAGAAGATGCACTGCTCTAACCTCGGGGCTGACGCACTGCATGCCGCCATCAAGAACTACTGGGTGAAGATTGGCAAGATCAAGCCGGAGGAAGTCAAGGAGGCGAGTCACGAGGGCGAAGAGGGGGAGAGCTGCGGGACTTGAGTGAGTCCGCTGGACTATTTTTTAGGTAGATGGCCGTTTATTATTCAAGTCGATCACATATCATTGGCCGCTGCAGGAAATACCAGGGCGAGAGAAGCCAGGGTTCGCGACACACCCCCGGCCCGCCGCATTTTCGTACATGATTACCTCGCTACGCGAGGCTTGCCCAAGCGCCTTTCCTGCTAAATCGCTCCCCGGTAGTACGCCAGTCTCCTGGCCTGGGGCCGGAACAGCTCCAGCAGCTTTTTCTCCTCCTACTGCTGCCAGGGGGTGGAACTCTCTGCCCACCTGGGCCAGCGCCTGCACCTCCCCGGCGCTCCTGCAGCCCACAATTGCCGTGCTGATCTCTTGGGAAAGGGCAAAGCGCAGCAGCAGCTCTGCCGTCACCCCGTCCTCTGGGGAAATGTAGTGTGAACCGCCCAGCACCTTCATGCCGATGATGGCGAGACCTCGATCCTTTGCAACGGCCATGACTCGATCCAGAAATCCGCCCAGGACGGCTTCTGCGGGATTAATGGGCATAAGAACGCTGTCCACCGGCCAGCTTTTCACAGCATGCTCCAGGATTCTAGGAGCATGGTGGCCGGTGACGCCCAGGTAGCGCACCAGTCCTGCGTCTTTGGCTTCCATGAATGCCCGCAGGGCTCCGCCCGAACCCTCCATCTCCTCGATATCCTGGCGAGTCCGTAGATCATGAATCTGCCACAGGTCCAGGCTCTTCAGGCCCATGATCTCCAGGGACTCTGCCAGATCGGCCCTGGCGCCCTGATAGTCGCAGGCGGCGGACTTGCTGGTCTGAAAGATACCGGGGCAAAGCTCCTGGTGGCTGCGCCAAAAATTGCCATAATAACCCTGGCTGCCTGCCTAGGCCTAGGCCGAGTCGAAGTAGGTTATGCCTATCTTTGGGGGTGTAGGGGCCAAGAAGACCAGAGCCCTTCAGGGTGAGGATGAATTGGCCCCACTGTTGCCGCAAATATCTATATATACCCAGGAAACAATTGTTCCCCAAGCAATTCCAAACTCGGCTGAAAGTGCTAGTTGGAAGACCGGAAGGTAGATGATAATATGGTATGCTCAGATATACTTGAGGGCGCGGCGGTGCCTATGAGGCCCTCCGGTGGGTATTTGGTGCCCACTGAAGAAAGGTTAAGTGCCCTATCTCCTAGCGAACGCAAGCATTTCCTTGATAGCGTCGCATACCATAAAGATATGTTGGAAGAACTCGCTAAAATGTGATTACTCCAGCCTCACAACAGTCTTTTTTAACCATTTCGCTATTGTGTCTATCTCTTCTCCCTCGGGGCATGTGTATTGAGCTATTCTCACCATAACACGCATTATCTCTGCTTTGTCTTTCTTATCAAAGCAATAGCCCCTTTCTCGTAAAATATAATCGGCCAACACGAAAGCAGTCCTTTTCTGACCATCCCAAAAAGGATGACGTTCTGCCAAGAAAAACGCTTGAGCTGCCTTTCTGAACAGGTCCGTCTCGTGATTGATGGCTTCAACTAAAAAGTACAATGTGGCCGAATCGCGAATGCCCGAATTTCCGCCCGTCTCCTCGATGAGGAAATCATGGATTTGTATAATCTTCTTTTCTGTGAGTTCTTCCATTCGAGTCAGGCATTCAATGAAACTTCAAGGTCTTCAAGCTTCCTACTAAAATTCTGTTAGCAAAGTTTTAGTTTTAGGAAGTTAACACGAATCGCTAAAATAGCAAAAAATCTCAAGCGCCTTTCCTGCTAAATCGCTCCCCGGTAGTACGCCTTCCTCCGGGCATGGGGCCGGAACAGCACCAGCAGCTTCTTCTCCTCCTCTGCTGCCAGGGGCTGAAACTCGCTGCCTACGCGGGCCAGCGCCTGCACCTCTCCGGGGCTGGAACAGCCCACAACGATCGTGCTGACATCTCGGGAAAGGGCAAAGCGCAGCAGCAGCTCCACCGTCACACCGTCCTCTGGGGAGATGTAGTGTGAACCGCCCAGCACCTTCATGCCGATAACGGCGTGGCCACGATCCAGGGCAGCGGCCATGACTAGATCCAGAAATCCGCCCAGGACGGCTTCCGCTGGGTTGACGGGCATGAGCACAGCATCCACCGGCCAGTTTTTCACAGCGTGCTCCAGGATTCTGGGGGCATGATGACCGGTGACGCCCAGGTAGCGCACCAGTCCTGCGTCTTTGGCTTCCACGAATGCCCGCAGGGCACCGAGCGGCCCCTCCATCTCCTCGATATCCTGGCGAGTCCGTAGATCATGAATCTGCCACAGGTCCAGGCGATCCAGGCCCATTATCTTCAGGGACTCGGCCAGGTCGGCCTTCGCGCCCAGGTAGTCGCGGGCAGCGGACTTGCTGGTCTGAAAGATGCCGGAGCGCAGCTCCTGGTGGCTGCGCCAAAAATTGCCATAGTAGCCCTGGCTGCCTGCATAAGCCTGGGCCGAGTCGAAGTAGGTTATGCCCTGCGCGGCAGCCTGCTCAATGACGGCCTTAGCCTCTTGCTCGCGCCCGTGGGTGCGCAGCACGCCCTCCCCGCCCAGGCCCACCTGAGTGACGGGCGGGCCCGACTTTCCGAAGAGCCTCGTAGTAATCGTCATAATAATCTTCCCAATGGGATAAATGCGCGACAGAGTATAAAAAAGGTAGAGCTTCGTGATCCTGTGGGCAAAATGTGGGCGGCATACACGAAGGCCATCGCTGAACTCAAGGCAGCAAAGCGGGAACACCAGGGGCTTGGTTGGGACGATCTTCTCGGATGCACCCAGGAGCACGACGCTTGCGACTGTGATGATCGCGACGGCTGGCCAACTAGGGATACTATGGAAGCCGACATAGCGATGGCTTGTGTGGCCTTAGGGAACGCGGAAGAGCCCGCTGTGCGATACTTTCATCGGAGGCCAGGAGATGAGACCATTATTGCCACCCTAGATGGCATAGCCGCTTCTTGTTTTCAATAGGGTAACGTTGGGCAGAAACTCTGACTATGAAAGTTTTCTAACAGTATTTAAAATATCACGATCGATGCATATAAATATACGAAATCCTATTCAACACCAATTACCATAATATAAGGAGGGAAACTGTAATGGCAATAAAAATAGCGCTACTTTGCTTTATAGTTTTATTGGGAATTGCTAGCGTAGCAGCATACGATGATGATTTTGTTGTTATCACCGATAAACACCAATCAGACCCGGATCCATACCAACCCGATCCATACCAACCCGATCCATACCAACCCGATCCATACCAACCCGATCCATACCAACCTGACCCGAATCAAAATGATGGAGACATGTACTCATTTAGCATTTCAGAGAGTACAGGTACCCTCATTGATGAAAGTACCTCAAGCGACTATTCAATAGCGAGCATACCGCAGGACAAAATGGCATATGGCTGGCCTGGCGGTAGTCAGAACAGTTTCTGGATTACTAATAGGGATGGTACTAGGTTTACGCAATCCGTTAGCATGCCTTTGAATAGCTATGCAAGAGCAGTTATGATTCCGGCCACCTCAGGACAGCTAATACTTGAAGAGACATACCCAAATGGTCGAAATCGAGAATACAACATCGGGCGCGTTAATGCCTTCAGACAGTACCGAATATGGTTCTTTGCAGATTCAAGGGGAACACACATAAGTAGATATCATGTAGATAATGGCCCATATAGTGATACTCTGAGACATAACGTGGGGTAGATATAAAGGGAACAACTATTGGTTAATGATAAGATTGTGACTATTTGCGGCAGGGTTTTCATCCCTGCGCATTTTTCGATTCTGCTCTATATTGCCAGCATATTCTACATTTCCGCAAAAAAACTACAATCAGTTGAAACATTAAATTTTAAAAAAATATAAATATATTTATATTTTAGGTGCTTTTTCGATTCTAACCATTCTAACCAACCAACTTTCACAATAAGATTATTATATGCTTTCAATTTCGGTATGTATATGACCGCAATGCTGCGATCCATTTATTTTAAAAAGCTCTTTGGAGCTACTTTCTATCTCACTCATCATGGATGTAGGCGGGCGATTTGGTCGATTCTCATAAAATATAGAACTAACGAGTATCAAAGAGCAAACCGATCTGCCCATACATGAGCAAAATAATTATTAATTATGACTAGCCGCTTTAGCGGATAACAGTCTAAAATTACGTTATTGCATCCCATCTCCAAGCAGGACAAAATTTACGTGAACATTGGGATGTGAAAAAAGCATGAGTCCGAAAAACCATGCGTGCTTGTTGTTGCTGCTCCTGATGATAGTGATAATCTTTGTCCTTATCGGCGTAGCGCCCTGAGGTAATGGGCTAGGATCGGCTCATTAATATCAACAAAAAATGCTCTATTTGCAGCATCCACATAATGCGCATGATTGGAACTAAATGGAGCAATGCAAAGAATTATCTTGTGGTAGATTTTCCTAGGAAAAGTTATTAGCTTTGACGGCTCAAATACCTGGTAATACCTATTACCAAAGGTAACCTGTATAGACAACGGAGACGTGCGCGATATGGCCAAAGCACTCAGGCTCGGTTTAACTCTAAGCGAAGAGGACGCAAAAGTATTTTTGCAGAGCGAAGAAGTCTACGCCGTAACACCGCAGCAGAAGCGACAACTTAGAGAAGCGCAACGGATTTATCAGTCCCATCCAATTAAGTTCTAATGACCCGTATCCCATGGGAAGATATCCGCGTTAGTTGAGGACAGAAAAGCCTATTTTATGAATACCTTTGTTTGAGATGTGAATTAAGGATGAATAGGAGGGAGGCAAAAGTCTTAGTGTAGGAGGGATAATATGATGGTCTTCGACTTTTGCCGATTAGACTGTAAGCGTTCGCCGATATTTAAGGATTTCGCCTCAGTTTGATTTTTTCATCGAAAGCGATATCCTCTTCCTCTCCATATCCACATCCAGCACCTTGACCATGACCTTCTGCCTGGCTTTCACCACGTCGGTTGGATTCTTCACGTAGCCATCGCGAAGCTGGCTGATATGCACCAGCCCGTCCTGATGTACACCAATGTCCACGAAGGCCCCGAAGGCGGTGACATTGGTGACAAGCCCTGGCAGCTTCATGCCCACCTTGAGATCTTCCATCTTCTCGATTCCCGGAGCAAAGCAAAAGGCCTCAAACTCCGCTCTGGGATCGCGGCCTGGCCGGGACAGCTCTTCCAAAATGTCCTGCAGCGTGGCAGCGCCCGCTTTCTCGCTGATATATTTCTTTGGATCCAGCTTTTTCAGGAGGCTCTCATTTTGCATCAGCTCCCGGACGGTAACGCCCAAATCGCCCGCCATTCGCTCTACCAGAGGATAGCTCTCCGGATGCACCGCCGTGCCGTCCAGGGGATTGCAGCTATCACGAATGCGCAAAAATCCCGCCGCCTGCTCGAAGGCCTTGGGCCCCAGGCGCGGCACCTTGTGCAGATCCTGGCGCGAGCCAAAGAGGCCGTGCTCATTCCTGTACTTCACCACCGCTTCGGCCAATTTCGGCCCCAGGCCGGAGACGTAGGCCAAAAGCTCCCGGCTGGCGGCATTCACATCCACCCCCACCAGATTTACAGAGGAGGAGACCACATCGTCCAGAGCGCGCTTCAGCGCGGGCTGGTCCACATCATGCTGGTACTGGCCGACACCAATGGCCTTGGGCTCGATCTTGACCAATTCTGCCAGCGGGTCCATGAGCCGCCGCCCAATGGAGACTGTGCCGCGCACAGTGGCATCCTCATTTGGAAACTCCTGCCGGGCCACATCCGACGTCGAATAAACCGATGCTCCCGACTCGTTGACCATCATGATTGGTGGCTCCAGCCGCAGGCTCTGCAAGAAGGCCTGCGTCTCTCTGCCCGCTGTGCCGTTGCCCACCGCAATCACCTCGATGCCTTTCCTCTTGCAGATCGCGCCCACCAGGGCTGCCGCTTCCTCCCTCTTCTTCTGAGTATCGTGGGGGTAGATCACATGGCTCTCTTGCAACTGGCCCAGGCGATCAAGTACAGCCAGCTTGCAGCCCGTCCGTAGGCCGGGATCGACGGCCAGGACGCACTTTTGTCCCAGAGGCGGGTCCAGGAGCACCTGGCGCAGGTTTTCGGAAAAGACCTCGATGGCTTTCTCCTCGGCATGGGCGCGTGCCGCCGCCAGCGTCTCATTTTCCATGGAGGGGGCGAGGAGCCGCCGGTAGCCGTCCATAGCCGCCTGCATCACCTGATCTGCCGCCGGGCCATTTCGTTTTATGAAGAGCTCCTCTAAAACCGCCAGACCGTCCTCCTCCAATGGAGCCACGTGCAGGCTGAGCGCGCCCGTCTTCACTCCTCGCAGCATGGCCAGGAGCCGGTGCGGGCTGGCCCGGGCGAGGGCTTCGGAAAAGTCCAGATAATCCCTGAATTTTGCGTCGTCTTTTCCATCAGACGATTCTCCTTTTCCGGCAACTGCCACAGACCGTAGCAAGCCCTGCGATTGATAGAGGGCCCTCATTCTGCATCGCGCTTCTGCATCTTCGCTCATCCACTCGGCCATGATGTCCCTTGCTCCGGCCAGGGCCTCTTTTGTAGAGGCGACGCCCTTCCCGGCATCCACAAAGGATAATGCCTCATTTTCCGGGTCCAGGCCGCTCTGGTCCTGGGCGAAGATCCTCTTGGCCAGCGGCTCCAGGCCGCGCTCTTTCGCTGCCGTGGCCCGCGTCTTCCTCTTGAGCCGGAAAGGAAGGTAAATGTCCTCCAGCCTGACCAGAGTGTCGGCTGCCTGCAGCTTGGCTTGCAGATCCGGTGTGAGTAGCTCTCGTTTGGCCAGAGAATTTTGGATGGCGGCTCGCCTCTCTTCGAGCTGCCGATTTTTGTAGAGTTGATCGCGTATCCTGGCAATTACGACCTCATCCAGATTTCCTGTGGCCTCTTTTCGGTATCTGGCAATGAAGGGCAGCGACGCGCCGCCGTCCAGCAACTCTACGACGGCCAAAACCTCTCTCTCGCCCAGTGATAACTGCAAAGCCACCTTTTTAATTTGAGGACGGATAGCCGGAATACCGGATAGTTCATTGATTGTGTTTATAGAGATCCACCACTACGAAAGTGGATGGGATATGAAAAATAGTTTTCTATTGTCAACTACCCACGAATAAATTCGTGGGCCTCCTTGGACGAACGATCGTGATGATATCATCAGGTCATATTCAGCACCGCAAAGGTGAGTGGGACGAGGACTATGGCGAGAAGTAGATGTATCATGATGAGCGCCGAAGTGGTGTCGCTTGCGCACTTATAATGCGTAGCGAAGACCGATCCCAAGACAGCGGCAGGCAAGGCGCTTATGAGCGTGAGTACCTGGGTCTGTTCGACACTGAGGTGGTAGAGGCCAGCCTGCAAGTGAGCAACCCAAGGTTGCAGCACCATCTGGATGAGTACGGAAATAATTAATAGCGTCCAGATTCCCTTCAACGACTTTCGTTTGAGCTGAAGTCCAAGAATGAGACAAGCAAGTACAGCCACGGCATTGCCAATGATGCTCAGTGCTTCGTAGATTGGTGCCAGAAACCATTGATTAACAGGAATCTGAAGAGGAGCGATAATGAGGCCCAGCACGGTAGCAAAAAAAATGGGCGATCGAAAATACTCAGTGAAAACACTCCTCTGAGTCCCGATGTTACCTGAATATTCTCCGAAATGCATGGCGACGACAGGGCCAAGGATAAAGATGGGAAGTCCCACGCCAAGTTCGCTGAGGAGGATGGCATCCGTCAGTGCTAAAGGATTATTCGGAAAAGAAAATTGGATGAGCGGATAACCGATTAACGCTGTGGAGCCAAAGGAGGAGGTGAGCATTAGAGCACCAATTTTTGGCTTGTCAAGTCGCAGACCTTTTCCCGCGAGCCAGGCAGCTCCCATGGAAACGATGCCCGTCACAACCATGGCCAAGACCATCAAGAACTGGCGACTCGATACGGGGTGTGTCGAAAGCTGAAAAAAGATAAAAGCCGGAAGTGCCGCTTGTGTGAGGAGCCGTGCGAACAAAGCCACATCCTCCTCCTTCACGAGGGACTTTTTTTTCATAATGATACAGGAGACTACCACCAACGAGAAGGCCAATACGGATTCAAACACCTGTATATTCGCAGTCATATTGTACAAAAAATATCGAGGAAAGGTCACTGAGCCTTCAAGAACTCCTTTTGAGCGGCATCGGCTTCGGCACGAGTCTGATCGGCTTCTTTGAAGGCACCAATCATCTGATCGTGATATTCTTGGGCCATTTCCGCGAACTTAATTACTTGATGGTGGTAATTAGATGACTGATCTCTCAAGGCTTGCGCTTCATCGAGAAGCTTCCCAAGCTCCTCATTCTTCTCAAGCGGCTCTTTTCTTCCTTTGAGCTCAGCGCGAAGGGCAGCAATTTTATCGACCAGCTGCTTCTCTTTATCCGGGCTTAAAACCTCCGTTTGTTGCCTAAACTCCAGAAGATCTATCTCGTGGCGCGGATCTCTAATGGTGCGCTCACCGGAGAGGTTGTGCTTCTTTCGGATATCGTCTATCTTTAGAGAGAGCTGGTTGATCTTCTCGTTGGACTCATCCCTCTTCTTTTTGGACTGGGCCACATTCTTGTTACTCTCGTCCCTCAGCTTCTTGGACTCATAGGCCTTGTCAATCAACTCTTTGGTGGCCTTGTTGAGCTCATTTCGCTTGGCGGCCCATTTGCTCGCTTCAGCGTTCAGTTGGCTTATTCGATCCTTGAAGGCAAGGGACTCCTGCCCGAGTTTGCCTCTCTTATCTTCCAGTTCTGTCAGCATCCCTCGTATGTCCTCCTGTTCCAGTCCGCGACTGGGGTTTTGTCCCACCGAAATCTAAAACCGGGAACACTTCGCAAAGTGGCGAAACTAATAGAGTACGCCAGAAGATTTATAGTTTCTGTCATTAACCAGATGATAATGATGAAAAAGTCACTGGGGGCGAAGACCCTCCTTTATCCCACGCCTGTCTCTGTGATAGGGACATATGATCCTTCCGGGAAGCCTAATGTAATGACAGCTGCATGGGTTGGTATCTGCTGCTCCAGCCCGCCATGCATTGCCGTTTCTCTTCGGAAAGCTACCTATACCTATGGCAACATCATGAATCGCAAGGCATTCACCGTATGCCTACCCTCAGAGGATTACGCCAAGCATGCGGACTATTTCGGCTTGGTCTCTGGTAGAGACGTGGATAAGTTTGCAGCAAGTGGTTTGACACCGCTAAAAAGCGAACTAGTAGATGCGCCGCTGGTAAAGGAATTTCCGGTAGCTATTGAGTGCAAGCTGCATCGCTTCGTTGAAATCGGTCTTCACACAGAGTTCATCGGAGAGATCCTGGATGTCAAGGCTGACGAGTCGTGTCTGGGAGCCGATGGTCTGCCGGATATTGAGAAGATTCGACCGGTTCTGTTTTCTCCGGAGGGGCGCAAATACAATGGCGTAGGAAGATTCATTGGCAAAGCTTTCTCCCTGGGAAGAGAGCTTATGAAGCCCTGATGTTTTCTTTTTTCAAGGGCATAGCTACGTGTCTCAAAGGTTGCTGCCTCGAAGGCGGTCTGGAGCCTTGATAGCGGTGTACCAGTTGGGGGATCTCCAGGATCAACTGGGTCATGCATCCTTGGCTGCCACGGGGATTTATCTCAAAGCAAGCCCGAATCACAGGCGAGAAGCGTATATGCGGTCAGGTTTATCGGATTGGCTGAAATGACAAAAGGACGAAGTGAGGTGAAATAAGTATGCAACAAGGAGACGGAAATGAGAGAGAAAAAGTTAGCAAGAAGGATCAGAAAGCGAAGAAGCTTGATGGAGAAAAAAACCAGAAGCCAAAACGCGGCAAGAAATAGATGCATATTGCTTGCTAATCTCTCTGGCGGGCATTCCACATCAAGATAGAGCGAAAGAGGATCACGTCGCATCTGCTGAGGCACAGCTTTAGCAGGTGGTCACTCGATGCCGGGATAGATATTAGCTATCTACATCGTTCAAAGTTGGAGGGATCTGAGAGGACTGTCATCACTGACCTACTGGAATTAATCAAGTCACACGATCCGGACCTGATCCTGCTATTCCATATGCGGATACATGGGTTCCGCTCTTGGGTCCGCAAGGCATTTTGATCTTTATCATTAATACACCACAAGAAAATCCACGCAGCATGCCCCCAGGTAAGCTCCAGTCTTTTCTGGCTGGGGCATGATGCTACTCTTTATCCGCTGGCTACTTGCTCGGACCATGCTGATGAATTGGATGCTCCAGCTCCGAAAAGGCGCGCACCAGCACCTCATTAATGGTGGGGTGAATTACCTGTGACTTTATAACCGGCATCAAATCCTGGTACTCGGTGTTCATGAGGTAGACCACCTGCTGCACCAGCTCTGACGCCATGGGACCGACAACCGTTGCTCTCAGGATGCGTCCCGTCTCCTCTTCCAGTACCACTTTAACCAGGCCGTGCTCTTCGGCCATGGCCACACCCTTGGCCACGTCCATGTACTTGGCCCGCCCGATCAGCACTTTTAGCCCGGCGGCAAGCGCCTCCGCCTCCTTCATGCCCACGCCTGCCACCTGGGGGTGGGTGAAGACGGCATAAGGCACGGCATGGTAGTCAGCAGCTTCCCGGTCCTCGCTATCTTTGGCACGGAGCAGATTATGAGAGACCACCTCCGACTCGTAGTTGGCCGTATGCCGGAACATGTGCTTGCCAATGACGTCACCTATCGCCCAGATGTCCTTTTTGCCCGTCTCCAGAAACTCATTCACAGTAATCCAGCCATTGCTGTCGGTCTCTATGCCGCTCTTCTCCGGATGGAGCAGATCGGAGTTGGACCGGCGTCCCGCAGCCAGGAGGATCTCGTCGGCTTCAAACTGCTGGACACTGCCGTCCTCAATATTTTTGGCAGAGACGACCTTCTTGTCACCCTTTCTCTCGACGGAGATTACCTCATGGCCGGTGATCACCCGCATGTACAGGGAGAGCACTTTTTGCACCAACCCCGAAGCTTCCGGATCTTCGCCCTTAAGCACCAGCGGGCCGCGCCCCAGGATGGTGACCTTTGTACCCATGGCCGAGAAGAAGTGGCCGAATTCGCAGCCGATGTAGCCCGCTCCAATGATGATCAGGCTTGCAGGCAATGCCTGCAGCCGCAGCAATGAGACGTTGTCCAAAAAGCCCGTCTCCAGGAGGCCGGGAATGGGCGGCACCAGAGACCGGGCGCCTGTGGCGATTACAATCTTTGGTGCGGTAATGGTTTTACCGCCTACCTGCAAAACATAGTCGTCGATGAACTCCGCCTTTTCCTGAAAATAGGTCAAATTCTCTTTGCTTTTCAGAGCCTCTTCCAGGTTGCTCTGCGCTTTGTCCACCACTTTGTGCATGCGGCTCATTATGGCCGGAAAATCGATTTCATTGATCTCGGCGTGCACGCCCACGACTCCGGCATCCTGAATAGTCCTGATAACATCCGCCGGATAGATGAGCATCTTGGAAGGGATGCAGCCGTTGTTCAGACAGGTGCCGCCCGCTGGGCCCTGATCCACCAGGGCGACTTTTAGGCCCTGGTGTCTGGCTTGAGAAGCCACATGCGATCCTGCGCCCGAGCCGATGACGATGAGGTCGAATTTGTCCATGGTAGCAGTAGGATCGAGGTTGTGGCTTAAATAACTTCAGGATTTTTGCAGTAGATAATCCAATCATGAATGAAACCGGATGCTTTAGAATCTCATGATCGCGTTTGATGGATAAGAAGGAGGGAGGCAAAGTCAATTGGATGTAGGAGGGAAAGATGGCCATCGACTTTCGCCAATATACTATACGTCAATTGCCGAGATAAAAGGCTTTCGCTTCAAGTTAGAAAAGACCTTTCTCTACCAAGAAGAAATAACCAAAGAGATGAGATATCAAGTCCCAGGCAGGCCAGCGCCGATCCACAGCGCCCTTTTAGGAGGAGCCATTCACCGCGAAGTGACAGCCTGACCCTGCCCGAAGCTCGACTTTAATAAGCCGGGCTCGAAGGCGGCACAGAGCTGGAATTTCACACAGCAGGAACCCGTTCTCATGGGGCCATGGTGCTTGCTCTCTCGCCTTTGGCTTCTAATTGTGCCGCTTCATGCCCCGACCGTGTATTAGCGTGAGATCCGGCAGATTACTGCGCCAGTTACAGCGCGCAACTTTTTCAGCCCGCCGAAATATCAGCTTCACAGGCTCGTAGCCAAATGCAGTGCCACGACGGCATGCATCTCCTGTACCAAGGGATTTTGATCGGCCAGCCCCATGGTGGGGCAAACACCCTTGTCATCAGAGAATCATCAGATACGTTAAGCCCACGGCACGCCCGCCACCCTATCAATGGCATGAAGCGGCAAACTATCTGTATAATCATTATAGATATTTGTAGTTGGCGGTCGAAAGCTGCCATAGATCAATAACAAAAATAGATAGGGGTTTAGCTGAGCCAGGCACAGCGTCCGGGCTCAAGCGGTAATCTTGTTCTTGGCAATGTACTTGATCAGCTCTGAGCCGATCCTGGCCTTCCTCTGAATCTGATTGGCCACATCGTCCGCGGATGCGCCGCTAGCGGCCAGGGCGCGAATCTCCTCAAGCGTGGAATCGCCCACGGTGAAGTACTCATCCAGGTCTTTTCTGTGGCCCCACACGTCGCCTTCCAGCATCTCAATGCCCTGCATGTCCAGGAATACTTGGATGGCACTGGACATGGTCTTGCGGTAGGATGGCGGAACCTGAATCATTCTTAGCCTGGGGCATCTTTGCATCAGGTTAAGGAAATCTACATTGCTGGCCCGAAAAGCCAGGTGAACTGTCTTCTCATTTGGATTCAAATTGGGGATCTCATTTCTGGCGCTGATTACTCTAAGTCTCATTTTTGCACTCCAGACCCTAAGATGCATTCCCTAATATTAATAGACACTTCCGCTGTACACATCATACTAAAACGATTGCGACAGAAGCAATCATCTCTATAATGTTGGGATACGGCGCGTGAGTTCGGCCCAGTCGCTGCCTATGGCCTTTTTGATGAGTTCTTTAACTCCCTCGAAGGTAGGCGCAGGCATCACCATCTGCCAGATGCGGGTCATGTTCTCTCTATCGTCGTTTCCCATCAGTGGGAACATCCACGCCACCAATTCGGGGAATCGTTCCTTGGGAACAGTGCTGGACATGATACCAATCGCCTTCCCTTGATCAGGTAGAGTGACTCGTTCCTTGAAAATACGGTAGAGGTGTGTATCTTCTTTGTCCAGATGGATATTGAGATGAAAACGGAATGCAGCAGTTGCCCTGGCAGTCTGCAAAAGGTCATGTGCAGAATATGATTTGCTCAATGTGTCATATGCAAAATCCAAACCACGGTGGTCTTTTACATAGGCTTCTGCAACCAGGGGGGCGACATTATCGAGCAGGGGGAAGATTGCTAACTCTTCTCCGTGGGCATGCCAGACCAATACTTCGTTGAAGAACTGGAAACGTTCGATGGCGGCGGCAAGCCCCTCCTTTCCCCTTGCAGAGTCCAACGCGGCAGAATCGATACGCTCTAAATCATTCCGGAACGCATTGTGAATTGCCCGTATGGCATCGACAGGTTCAACCATGACAATTACTCATGCGATTTTCGTATTAAGATATTTCTGTTACAGGCAACTACTCAGGCATCCTAATCGGACAATAGATCGATGTCAAGGACTTGGAGCAGATGGCGGCTGATACCACCAGGGCAAAGAGGTGCTCGGCGGCGAAAAAGGTGCTGGAGGCGGTGAGGGACTCGCCGGATCTTCCCCGTCGACAGGACGCCCTCCCGACATCGGATCTTCTGCTTCAAAAACGCTAAACGCGAGGCTTCAAAGCTCTTCCAGCGTCTCTATACCCACCTTCTTGACCACGGACTTCCAGATCTTGTTAGGCATCCAGGCCGGCGCGCTCTTGGGCTTGTCCACTTGCACCCTCTCGCCTGTGAATACGTGCAGCTTCTTCGTGCCCCGCTCGCGAAGTTTGATGTCCGTGTGGCCCCGGTTGGCCGCCTTCAGGGCCGCCTGGCGGGGCGCTTAGCCAGTAAAAACTCCGATCTCATTGCCGTTCTCGTCCCGCAGGGCGAAGTTTCTCATCTATGTTTCTCCTGTAGCAGCGCCTGAGCATCTGCATGCATGCTGGCGAGCTTCTTAGTGATGGGGTGCTGTGGGCCGTATTCCTGCTCTGCCAGCCCCTTGATCCGCCAGATCTCGGATAGAAGCTTGCCGATCTCCTTTGTTACGTACTTGCGATTTTGTTCAGTCATGGTCTACCAGCCTTGTCCTTCGTCTGCCACAAATACAAATAAATAAGCTGCTGCATAGAGAGCCTCAAGATGGACCACGAATCAATCCTTCGCCTCATCGCCGACCTCTGCCGCCGCCACGGGGAGCTCGAGGGCGTGGAAGCCAAGGCAGCCCACACAGGCACCCCTGCCGACCTCTTCAAGCCCCTTTCCGCTTTCGCCAACCGCGCCGGAGGCGGCATACTGCTATTCGGCCTGGACGAGGACGCCGGCTTCAAGGTCGTGGGCGTTGGCAACCCTCGCAAGCTTCAGGAGGACATGAGCGGCCTGGCCGCCCAGATGGAGCCGCCGCTTCGCCCCAGCTTCTCTGTGGAGGAGATCGAGGGCGAGACCCTTGTGGCCGTAGAAGTCCCGGAGGGCGCTTATGATCAGAAGCCCTGCTACCACCGTCCTCATGGCCTGCATGAAGGCTCCTTTATCCGCGTGGGGAACTCCACTCGGCGAATGAGCGACTACGAGATCTACAGCTTCATCAGCTCCCGCACCCAGCCGACATTTGATGAGGAACCAGTCCTTCGGGCCACTATGCAGGACCTGGACAGAGCGAAGCTTGAGAAATACGTCGCGCGAAGAAAGGAGGCCCGTCCCAACGCCCCTTACTGGAATCTGCCTTTTGAGCAGATTTTGAAGCAACTTCAGATCGTCGTTGAGGTCGATGGCATCCTGCATCCGACTCTTGCCGGAATGCTGATGTTCGGCGTTTATCCTCAGATTTTTGAACTGCAGCTCTTCATAGCTTATCTGCAATATTACGGCACCACGACGACAGAGGAAGCCCCATCAGGAGAACGTTTCCTGGATAACCGCAAGTTCGAGGGCACGATAAAAGAGATTATTGATGACGCTGTGGCCTACGTAATGGCCAGCATGCGCAAGGGCAGCCTTATCCGAGGCGTTACCAGGCAGGACATTTATGAGTATCCCGAGGTTGCCCTGCGAGAGGCCATAGTCAATGCTGTAGCCCACAGGGACTACAGCCAATTCGTGCGCGGTAGCCATATTCAGGTGCGTATGTTTGCCGATCGCCTGGAGGTCGAGAACCCAGGAGGGCTCTATGGCAGGGTGACCATCGATAAATTGCAGGAAGGACAGTCCACCAGGAACCGGCTGCTTATGCATTTGATGGAAGATGTCCACCTGGTGGAGAACAGGGGCAGCGGCATAGATGCTATGCTGGAGGCCATGCAGAAAAGAGGACTGCCTGCGCCGGTATTCGAGGACAGGAGGACGGTGTTTCTGGTGAAGTTCTACCAAAAAACCCCTGTTGAGGTGCCGCTCGCAGAAGAAGAGCAGAGGATCCTCGCCTATGTGAGGAAGCACGGGTCTATCCGGAGAGCTGATGCCCAGGAGTTGCTGGGCGCAAACGAGGCCCAGGCCAGATATCTGCTACAGAAGATGCAGAAGGCGGGACAACTGCGAAAAGAGGGGCACTACAGGGACACTCGCTACTTTCCAGGTTACCAATAAATTACCGATAATTTATAGATTATTGGTAATTCTTGGAACCTGGGCAAGTGCATCAAGCAACTCCGGGCCGAGAGTCGTAAGCTCGGTGCCGCCCTTGTCGCCTACCACAGATATGGAGGGGCCGGGGGAGCTGGCGGACATCCGGGCCCGGCTGCGGGAGCGACGAGAGACTGCGCGGGGCGAGGGCGCAGCACGGCAGAGACCCGGGCGGGCCAATGTGGGAGGGGCTGAGTGTCTTGTGGGTGAAGAAGGAGACCACGAAAGGCAAGGAGCACAAGTACTATCTGCTGACCTTATTCTATTGAAGACATGCTGGCTTCAAAGACTTCCTCCGAACGCTTTTGCGACTTCTTCAGAATCCCTACCCGCTATGGCTTTGCCTGTTGCTTCTTCGATCATATTAAGTAGATGACCGGCCCTTTTCTGCACGAAGCCAGAGAAATCATCCAACCTAAGGAGTTGATGATCGATTAAATGGCTTTCCAATATGTCATCTAGTCGTGAAGGCTCGACATTATGCTGTTTCTGTATTGTTTGAATATATGTACTGGGTTTATGCCCACCAAGAATGCGATTTGTTCTGCTGGAAAGTGCTGCTTTATTTATAATGCTATTCCAGACCTGACGATTTAATTTCTCTTTTTCGCAGTATGCAGCAGGGAATATGTGATGAATGTCGATCACATTATCAAAATATGTTGCCAACTCCACGAGATCCCCATTGATAAAATCCTTGCTCCCTTTCTTCATTAGAAGAGCCATGAGTCCTTTGTAGGCAGCGCTCAATCTAGTCTGCAGTGTTAATAGCCTTGTAGGATTGAAGTTCATATCTCGAATTGTAGCCGGGACGTCTCCTCCATTCAACCAATTTATGACTCCTTGAATGTCCAATGCATATCTCGTTTCATTCGCTCCGCCATAGAGCTCGCCAAATACTCCACTCCAATACCAGCGAATAATTCTTTCCTTTATCGTGTCATTCTCAACTTTGTCTCCGAGATATGCGCATATGGCAGATAGCGGTATAAGCTGTGTCTGATAGGGTAGGTCACGATGGTCAAAGATTTTTTCTCTTGCCAAAAGTTTTGCTGCCGACTGCATACCACCCATGATCAAATCTGCATTTTCCTTATAGTCTCCTAGCGAGAGGTTGAGGATATCCTTGCGTTTGCAGCTTACTGCAGTTTTCTCCTTTACATGTCTTTGATAGCTAACCAGAAGCGTTATCGCCGTCAGAAATGTGCTCTCATCGACATCCTGCAACACAAGAGATTTTCTCAGGCGTTCTTTGCGATCAACCCAGTCTTTTCGAAGCCTGAAATTATCTGCAGCGAACGTTGCCGTCATCAGTTCAAATACCGTAAGCGGGACCCCGCCAGTATTTACATTCTCGAATACCTGGCAAACAGCTTCTTTTGGGGTGTCTTTTGTAAGTTTTATGACCGGAATCTTATACTGCTGGAAGCGTAGCCAAATTTCCATATCAAAACGGCTAAGGAACTGGAATTTTTCAGGTTTATTATTGAAATACTCCATGTATCCTTGTTTCCATTTTGCATAGCCTGTCAAATCAAAGATCAAATAGAGCGGAACCATACCCTGTTCATATTCAAGTTCACGCGTACTAACATCAAGAACAATTTGTCTCCCGAAATCACTAGTGATTTTTCTGGTTTCTGGAACTGAAACGACAGCATCAAATCGATCTACAGAAGGATCCAGGCATTTTTCCATGTCGAGATAATAAAGACGTTGTATCTCTTTTTTATTCTCTGTGGTCGTTGGAACAGGCATATTCCGGATGAGTGTAAGATAAAGAGCTGTAAGACGCTGCTGCCCATCGAGGACAAGAACATCAGGATTGACCTTCGATGGAAGTGAAACCCCCTCAAATGTCTGGGGCAAAAACCGAAGGCTATCGCCGACTTCCATCATCATTATAGCACCGATCGGGTATGACATTGATACACTGGCAATTATCGCCCGGATTCTATTATCGTCCCATATCCACCCTCTCTGGAAATCTGGTAGCTGTATACTTCCGTCACGTACATGAGTTAAAAGTTCGCCCAAATTAGGCTCCATTGTGTCAAACGTACTTGCAGATTGCGTCATAGTTTTATCCTATCATTCCCTGGTTGCATCATTCAGGCCGTCTCATTGGCGCCTAGCAATTTTCCACCCATCAATAGAGCTTCAATTCCCAGTCCTTATGAAAAAGGTTTTGGCAGATCTATCCGCACTGACATGACGCCGACTAAGCCATCTGAGGAGGCTTGAATTTTATGACAGGAAAACGTGACCTTTCCACTTCAACTGCTCTCCTCGCACCTCTCCGCCGTCCCCCACACCTCGCCCAAATCCACCCCTATATCCATCCCCTGCTCGATCCTCTTGAACCCGACGTACTGATGCAGACGAGCTGCAGCACCGAGAAGGCCTTCCTCGGCAAAGGATTCCAGCATTTTCGTTTCAGAAGTCTGCTCAAGCCCCGCCCACAAATTGAGGAATGGCTAACACGACAAATCTAAGACAGGTGTAACTCTGACATTTTTTGCTCCGGAAGTCACCACGGAAGTTACCCCGGAAGTCACCCAGGAAGTTGCCCTGCAAGTTACCCCGGAAGTCTTGCAGATGCTTATGGCATTTGTGGGGGATATGCAGCGGCGAGATCTGCAGCGCCTTCTTGGTCGGAAGGATGACGAACACTTCAGAAAAGCATACCTATTGCCGGCCATCAAGGAAGACTTGATAGAGATGACGCTGCCCGATAAACCGCATAGCAGCAAACAGAGATACCGGCTTACGGGAAAGGGGCGTTTATTGCTTGAGAGCAGTCGTTCATGACTAATGCTTCCGGGCCGGCCCGATGTCGCCTTGTCGCCGAAGGCAAGGCCGTACACGGTCTGCGGGTCTTGGGGATCGATCTCGAAAGAGCGGCGCAGATAGGGCTTAAGCCGTAGCGGCTGCACGCCTTTCTCTCCTCCGGAAGCTTGCCGGTCATGACGAACTCCACGGCGCCTTGGGCCTGCTTGCTGGCCTTTCAATTTCGAGCGCAGCCCACGCCGCGCCTAGCTTCCCAGATACTTGCCCGGATTGTCCTCAAAAGCCTTCTTGCAGCCCGGTGCGCAGAAGTAGTACATCTTGCCTTTATACTCGCTCTTGAGCTTGGCCGTCTTCTCATCGACGGTCATCTTGCAGATCGGATCTATTGCCATTTTTCTCAAACTCCTATGTTTCTATTTTGTATTGCAGGCGGTATATACTTTTTGAGCAGGAGCGAGAAGGAGATTACTGTGACGGAGCTTAAGGCCATGGCCAGACCCGCCAGCTCCGGGCGGAAGGTTATGCCGAATGCCGGATAGAGCGCGCCTGCTGCCACGGGAACCAGAGCCACGTTGTAGGCAAAGGCCCAGAAGATGTTCAGCTTGATGCGCGAGATCACCTTGCGGCTGAGCTCTATGGCCGCCACGACGGTCAAGAGATCGTCTTTCATCAGTACAATCTCACCGGCCTCAATGGCCACATCCGTGCCGCTGCCAATGGCAATGCCCACATCGGCCTGAGCCAGAGCCGGAGCATCATTGATGCCGTCGCCCACAAAGGCTACCTTTCTCCCGCTCTGCTGTAGCCTTTTGATCTCATTGGATTTATCTTCCGGCAAAACCTGCGCGAGAACCGTTTTTATGCCCAGCTGGTTGGCCACCGCAGCCGCACTTTTTGCATTGTCGCCAGTGATCATCACCACAGACAAATTCATCCTCTGCAGATCAGATACGGCCTGCTGGGCCGATTCCTTCAGCCGGTCGGAGATGGCCAGAACTGCGCAGGCCCGGTCATCCAGGGCGATGAGCATGGCCGTCTTTCCTTGCTCTTCATAGCTCGATGCTCTTTCGAGAAGCTCAGGGACAATTTCAATGCCCAAATCCGTGAAAAGCATCCTGTTTCCCGCCACTACCTGCCTGCCCTCTACCAAGGCCAGCACCCCCTTTCCCGGCCTGGCCTCGAATCTTTCCGCATTGGCCAGAACGAGTGACCGCTCCAGGGCTTTGCGTACGACCGCCTCCGCCAGGGGATGTTCAGATGGTCGCTCTGCAGAAGCTGCCAGGCGCAGCATCTCCTTTTCCTCTACGCCCAGGGCCGCCATGTCGGTGACATCCGGTCTGCCCACGGTTAATGTGCCAGTCTTGTCGAAGGCGACGACGTTGAGCTTATCCGAGGCTTCTAGAGCTTCACCGCTCTTGATGAGTATGCCCAGCTCCGCTCCCCGGCCAATGCCGACAGTGATGGCCGTGGGAGTGGCCAGGCCCAGAGCACAGGGGCAGGCTACTACTAATACGGATATAAGTGCAGTGAGGGAGAAGAGAAGAGTATTATGGGCCACAAAATACCAGTAAACAAATGACGCCGCTGCGATGGTGAGGATAGTGGGTATGAAATAAGCCACCGCCCGGTCGGCGATCCTCTGCACGGCCGGCCTGGTTCCCTGCGCCTCCTCCACCAGAGAGATGATCCGGGCCAGGACGGTCTCTTTTCCTATGCGAGTAGCAGAGAACTTTAGTGAGCCATTCTTGTTGAGAGTGCCGCCCACCACGCGACTGCCCGGCTCCTTGAAGGCAGGAACGCTCTCGCCCGTGATCATGGCTTCATCCACATAGCTCTCTCCCGCTGTAACTACGCCGTCCGCCGGAATCTTTTCGCCTGGCTTGACCAGGAGCAAATCGCCCACTAACACCTCTTCCACAGACACCTCGATCTCCCGCCCGTCCTTGAGAAGGGTGGCTCTCTTGGGCACAAGGCCCACCAGCTTTTTGATGGCCTCCGAGGTGCGGCCTTTGGCCCTGGCCTCTAAATAGCGGCCCAGGGTGAGAAAAGAGGCCAGCATAACTGCCGTCTCATAGAACATGAAATCCGAGGTGAGCACAATCCCGAAGGTTCCCAGAATGCTGGAGCCATAGGCCACGCCAATGCCCATGCCGTACATGACGTCCATATCCAGATTCCGGTTAGAAAGCGCCCGCAAGGCGGCCCGAAAGATGGGATAGCTCACATAAACAAAGACTGGTGCTGATAATATGAGCATAAAAAGGCTCATGAAATTAGGAACGGCCATGGCCAATTGCATGGGAACGATTTTGTGCACAGGCAGGTACATCACAGCCATGAGAAAGAGGCTGGTGGCAAAGCCGATGATGATGCGCTTCTTCTTGTCTGCCAGGTCCCTGGCAAGCATCTCCTTCTCCCGGTCAGCCATTGCCTCCTCGCCTTCGAGCCCCAGGAATTGATAGCCCGTATCAAGAACGGCCTTCTTCATATCCGCCAGGCTAACCATGCGGGAATTGAAGGTGACATAGGCCTTCTCAGAAGCCAGGTTCACGCGCACTTCCACAACGCCGTCCAGCTTTTTGAGGGCGATCTCCAGCGCACCCACGCACATGGCGCAGACCATGCCGCCTATTCTGAGCACGACCTTCTCATCAATCACATCGTAGCCCGCGTCCCTTACCGCCTTCTCCAGATCGGCAAGACGCAGCTTCTCGGAATCGTATTCCACCGATGCCGTCTCCGTTCCCAGGTTGACGAAAGCCAAGGTGACTCCGTCTAAACTCCGCAGAGCCTTCTCGATTGCTGCCGTGCAGACGGAGCAAACCATGCCGGAAACCTTCAGCTCAGCCTTCTTCTTTGCCATAAATTGACCTTCAGACACCATTCAAGGGAAAAAAAACTTCAAATAAACCGCTCGAATCTCTCCTTGCCGACCTTGCAGATGGGACAGATCTCCGGTGGTGCCTCTCGGGCGCAAAGATAGCCGCAGACAGTACACCTCCACACGGGCAGAGAAAGCTTGAAGGCCACCTTTGCGATATCGGCACCCAGCACATCTGCAGTTGCTTTTTGCTTTTGCCGAAGCTTCTCCTTCTCTTCTGCAGGCAGTCTTCTCTCCGGAATGGAAGACAGCTCCTGTTTGCCCAACAGGACGACTTTGGAGACATAAAGCGCACAGTAGCAGGCGCCAAATTCAGTAACATCTGCATCTCTGTAGTCACAGGGGCAGATGAGATCCAGGTCCTCGGATTTGTCACCGGAAGCCAGGCGGCAGGGACAGGCCCGGTAGCCGTATCGCTTCTCGTTTATGAGGAGACCTTTTATCAGGCCTCTCACAAAATCGGCATCCGGATTGAGATTATATCCACCCTGCTTGGCATCTTTATCCAGACGGGTGGATAATTTGTCCACTTCCTCGCTTGCAGGCTCAACAAAGTTCTGCGTCATCAACTCAAAGCCTCCTTGATTTCTTTTTCTCTGAGGCCCACAATGCATTTCTCGCCGATGACGAGCGTGGGAAAAGAGGTGCTTGGGTTGTATTTTTGGACCTCGGCTACAGCCTCGGCTCTCTCCTCTCCTTTTAAAAGGTCCACATAAATATAGTCGAAGGCCACGCCCATAGATGATAAGAGCTCTCGGGTCTTCTTGCACCAGATGCAGGTGCTCAGGGCAAAGAGCCTGATCTGGCCTTTATCTTTTCCTGCGACGTGTTCAAAATTCATAAAATCACCCAATATTGGATAATGTGCTGTTGACCGATAAATAATTACTCAAGGAGACGGAGATGGCGCAGCCCAGAACCAGAATCTGCTCCACTTTCCGGGGAGGGGATCAGCACCCCCGGCTCGTCCTTGCGGATGATGCGAAACTGCAAGCCGGACTTGCCGAGGAAGGATCCGCGCTCGGAGAGGATTATAATATGCAGAGAAAATATGATGATAGATTTTCTACAAGCCAATCCTGGCTTTTATCTGCGAGATATCGGCTTCCATTCGGACGAGTCTCTCTTTTAGATCATCTTTCAAATCAGAATGAAGCTCTTTGACTTCACCTGCAATCTCTTCTCGAGCATCATCGATCTTCTCTGCGATCATCTCGCCAACGGAATTGACCTCCTGGCGGACATCCTGGATGCTTTTATTTATGTCTTCGCGAGAACCTTTGACCTCTTCGCGGACACCCTTCACTTCTTCATAAACGGATCGTATGTCTTCGCGAGAGCCCTTGACCTCTTCGCGGACACCCTTCACTTCTTCATAAACGGATCGTATGTCTTCGCGAGAGCCCTTGACCTCTTCGCGGACACCCTTCACTTCTTCATAAACGGATCGTATGTCTTCACGAGAGCCCTTGACCTCTTCGCGGACACCCTTGATCTCCTCATTATTTATTATTAATTGGGCGACAATCTGCTTGTTGACAATTATTAGATCACTGAGCAGTTCTGCTGCTTTGTCCAAGCGCTGATCCGTTTCACCTTCGGCGACCATCTTTTCAAATCGTATGAAGTCTCCCATGGCTGAAGTGTAATTAATTTCGATGCCATGCACATCGATCAGAGAATCTTTGATCCTTAAATCATTGATAAAACGCTCTAGGGCAGACTCATCACCTTCGGCCACAACCTTTACTCTGTTGTCGGGAAGGTTTTGAACAAATCCATTCAGTCCAAGGAAATTTGCCAGGTTTACTACCTTTGCTCGATAGCCAGTCTTCTGGACCGTTCCTGAGATAAAGGCAGTCAGTCTTCTCATCCATTTATAATTTGTTTCTTACATTATATCTCTTTGCCTGGGTAAGACAAATGCTAAAAGCTGTCGCTCTTGGACACGGAAATCAGACGCTCCACACCGCCGTTCTCCATTATGAATGCCGCCACTGAGGCAGGCACCAGCCCGGACCAGTCACATTTCTCTCTCATCAGCTTCCGGATGGCCGTACCGGAGTACAGGTCTCTCTGGTACATGGGCGGCTTTCTTATCTGAATGCCCGCTTCGCCGATGAGCTGAACCACCAGAGGATTATTGGAATAGACCACATCAAAGCGAGGCACCATGGATTGCAGGTGAGAGGCCCATACAGAGTTTCGTTTGATATCCTGCAAAGGCGTGACGATGCAGCGCTCTCTCAGATCGCTTTCGCCTAAAGCGGCATAGATCATCTCCATCCTCTCGCCGCCGGTGAAGGGATTTTCGGGAGTGTGGCTCTCCTGGGCGCTACCGATTACTATCACAATCTCCTCTACCTCCTTTGCGATCTTCTCCAAAACCGCCTGATGCCCCAGGTGATAGGGCTGGAAGCGCCCAATGTAGAGTGCGCGCATGAACTTCAAATCCACCTACTTGCCTATGACCTGCTTTCCAATCAGCTTAATGGCGCTCTCCTTGTTGGGACCGATGGGCGAGCCCACCACGATCTGGGTGACGCCGGTCTTGAGAAGCTCATCCACCCGTGCCCGGCAGTCCGCGGGCGCACCGGAGACGGAGAAGGCCTCGGTCATCTTTGTCGTCACAGCCGCCATAGCCGCTTTGAAGTCATATTTGGCAATGGCCTCGGAGATGGTCTTCGCTTCATACATGCCGATGCTGTGCCTTTCCAGCACGTTCTCAGGCGAGCCGGCCACGATAAAAGCCACCACTATCTTGGAGGCATTAATGGCCTTGACCGGATCTTTGTCGGCGCTGAAGCTGGCATAAGCGCAAATCTGCACATCCTCCGGCTTTCGGCCTGCCTTTTCCGCCCCTTGCCTGATCATGGGCACGGCGAACTTGAAGTCCTCGGGATGAGAGGCATTGATGAGCACGCCGTCCGCTATGGCTCCGGCCAGCTCCAGCATCTTCGGCCCCTGCGCGCCGATGTAAATGGGAATTTTGCTGGTGGCAAAGGCCATTTGAGCGCCTTTGAAACCGGCCTGGTTTACCTGCTCGCGGGCCAGGAAAGCGCGGATGGCCTGGACTGATTCCTTGACCCGGGTGAGAGGCTTGTCCCAGTCGATGCCCATCTTTTCGAAGGTGGCCTTGTCTCCTGGGCCTATCCCCAGTATGGCCCGCCCGCCGGACAGCTCGTTTATGGAGGCAATGGACGAGGCGATGATGGCCGCATTCCTGGTGTAGGGATTGGTAACGCCCGTTCCCAGAGATATCTTATTGGTCATCATTGAGAGCACGGCTAAAGTGGTCCAAACATCCCGGTTATTATAGTGATCTGTGACCCAAATATTCTTAAATCCAGCATCTTCTGCCAGCTTTGCCATATAACCGATCTTCAAGACCGATTCATCCGGCACAAACTCAATTCCAAACAACTCAAATCTCCTCCAGCTCGATGCGGTCCCCGGCCTTAAGGCAGAACGCCTCGGCGGCATCTCCCTCGTTGACCGCAATTTCTGCAAAGCCATGGCTGCCTAAGGTTATAAGCGGTTCGATCCGGCGCGCCTGGGCATAGGTTCTACAAGCTTTCAGCTTTACCCCCTTCAGTTTTACGGGGAAGGCCGGCAGCTTTCGCATATTCAGTATGAGGTTGCCAAAGCCGTCCACATAGATGATCGTGGCCTCGATTCCCCTATCCGTCTTCTTCGCCTCTCCGAAATTCAGGTCTTTGGGCCGGACCCGAGGGCCCATGCCCGCCGGACTCTGGCCCAAGGCCAGCAGGGCAGCGACCGGCGCGAAGACGTCCCGGCCATGGAAGGTGTTGGAGACCGGGGACGAGCCCAGACCCAGGCCGAGGGCCTCAAAAGAAGCGATCCTGTAGGCTTGCGGTGGACTACCTGGCGCACCAAGGCTTCGTGCTGCAGGCATGAGCAGGCCGTTGTCCGGTCCCACGAAGATCTGTCCGCCGCTCATTACCACCAGGCCCAGCCTGTCCGTGCCCACTCCAGGATCAACCACACCGATGTGAATGGTGCCGGGGGGAAAGTAGCGGACAGTGGAGAGCAGTGCAAAGGCACCGGCGCGCACGTCCTGAGGCGGGATGTCGTGGGCGATGTCCACGAAAGTAATATCCTGGGCTTTATCCCCAAGCCGGGAGAGAATCACGCCCTTCATCTGAGCGGGATAGAAGGAGCCAAAGTCGGTGAGCAGCGTTATGATCTTCAATTGGAGAGCACCTGGATATCTGTCTGCCTGGAAACCACAAGCTCATCTTTGCCCTGAAAAGTCGAGACTGTGCCTCTGATCTTTACCCGATCGCCCGCTTTTATCCGAGCTTGAAGCTCCTTAGCGCCCGCATTGACTGGGATAAAAACCGGAAGCGGCGTGGAGTCTAGATTGAGGAGCAGGTTGCCCCCGCTTTTGGTGGGCGTTATCTCTAAAACAAGTCCATCTACGGAAAGGCCAGCCTCCTTTTGGGATGAAGAATCAGAAGAACTATCCTGCTCACCCTCTTCGGGAGCGAAGGCCCAAAAAGCCACCGCCAAAGATCCCAGGGCCATGAGGAGCAATATTATTACTATCTTCTCCTCTTTTTGCATCCTCATGATCTCTCATCCCGTGACAAAGCCCAAGCTACGGCGCAAGCTCTGCTCGATTGTGCGGAAAAAATTTTATGTGAATACTACTATTATTTTATTTTTTCTCTTCCGGCTTTGCCCCAAAGCGCTCCTGCCAGCCCTTCTCCAGGTTATCCAGGCAGATGTCGCATACGCCCTTGTATGCGCCCTCGGGGTAAGTGAGGTTGTGGACGGGGGCCTTTATGGGAAAGAGCAACGGTCGTGCACGGGTACATAGTTCGCAATCAGCCATTTAATTTCATCTCCTACGAATTGATGGATGGAGCTTCTCATGTTTAAGTTTTCTGTCCAGGGCAACATGTCTCAAGGGCGCAGTAGTCCTCCATTCCCCTTACCGTCTCCGCGATCTCCTCCACCAGCGCCTCATCCACCTGTGCGAGCCTCACCCTTCGCACCACATTCGTCACCTCGATATCGGCCATGACGATCTTGGGTAGAGTGCTGTGCTTGAAGCCCTCCACCACGGCATATTCTACCCCCTCCGCCTCCAGTTCAGCCAGCGCGGATTCAAGGTCCCCACGCTCGCGCGTCACCTTGAGCCGCGCCTCGCCTAGACCAATGACCACATCCGCTCCGGCATCGAAGTGGCGCTTGGTGTCGCCCCGGTCCACGGGATGGCCAGCCATGTTCTTGATGGTGCCCACTTTACCGTGCTTGGCCAGCGACGCCACCAGGGCGGCCACTAGAGTGGTCTTGCCCGTCTTCTTGGTTCCGACTATTGATATTACTTTCATAATTGATTCAGGCGCGCAGCAGTTCAATTAGAAATCTCGCGAATCCATTCAAATCAGCCACGCGCACGTTCTCGTTCAGACCGTGGATATTGCTCTCCAGCTGCCGGCCCACTCCAAAGACGCAAGTAGGGATTCCGGTCTTTTCCGTGGCATAGGCCTGATCCAGGCTCCCTTGGGCTCCGGAGAGGCGGGGGAAAAAGCCCATGCCTCTTTGCACCGCTTCCCTCACCTCCAAGACCCAGGGGTGATCCGGATTCACGCTCATGGGCGGATAGCCGGGATAGAACTTGAGATCAAAGTCGATATCCAGCGGTTTTAGGGTCCTCTCTATCTCCGCCAGGGCCTCGTCCATGCTCTCTTCCGGTATCACCCGCCGGTCGCCGCGTAGAGTGCACCTGTCCGGCACAATGTTCTCCTTGATGCCCCCGTTGATCATAGTAATATTGAGTATGGGCATGAGGTTCTTTTTGCCCATAGCTTCCAGGGCGGTGCTGGCGGGCAGAAGAGATCGTCTGGCCTGCACCACCTTCTTGAGGTTCATGAGCGCATCCATGACGGGTATCGATCTCTCCACGGCATTTATCCCCAGGAAACTGGAGCCGCTGTGCGAGGATCTACCGTGCACCACCACATCCCAGGTTATGATGCCGTTGCTGCCGATCACCACATCATCGGAAAAGCCGTCCATGCAGAGCATCAGGTCTCCCTTCACCTGTCCTAAATCAGTGAGATAGCACAGGCCGGAGTAGCCGCCCACCTCCTCATCCGTGGTCAAAAGAATCGAGAGATTGTACTTCGGCTTGCCGCTCTCCAGGAGAGCCTTTAAAGCAGCAATCAAGGCCGCGATCGATCCCTTGCAATCGGAGACGCCCCGGCCATAGATCCTTCCGTTCTTCGCTACCGCCTGGAAGGGATCGCTATCCCAGTTTCCTTCTGCCGGCACCACATCCAGATGGGCATAGATTACCAGCGTCTTTTCCGCCCCCACAGAAAGGTCGGCTCGTAGATTGAAGCGATCGCCCACCAGCCGCGGGTCACTGCATTTTGCTGCGAAGACCTCCTTCGGCATGACCATCTTCTGCGTGGCAAAGCCCATCTCCCGAAAGATGGGGACGAGCCAGTCCACGATCTCCTGATAATTGCTGCCCGGAGGGGCGACGGTCTTAAAACTGATGATTTTTTTTAGCAGGTCCATAAGGTAGTTGGCATCGGGCGAGGGGATTATTTCGGGCATCTTGCATTCCTTCATAAAATAGACCTAATAAGCCACGACGGCCTATTAAATGCTTTGCGAGATGCCAAAAGCGGACGATGATGATAGCTGCGATTCATGCCAGCCTTGTCATTCTCCCTGAAAAAAGAGATGCATGCTAGCTGTTTGCATGCACAACTAAATCACTATGCAGTCATTTCCATTAGTGTCATGGTTCCGCTGTATCCTAGTTCTCGTGCTTTGGCATAGGCTGCTTCTGCCTCGGAATTGCGATGAAGCATCCTAAGAGACATGGCCTTATTGTACCAAGCATACTCATCTTTTGGGTCTTGTTTTATGGCCTCATCATAGTACCGTATCGCAGCGACGTATTCCCCTGCATTATAATGGGAATTACCCTTGATAAACATGCTAAAGCTATACGTTTGCATAATGCCGCTTGCTTTTTTGTATGATTGAATGGCTTCGGCGTACTTTGCTAAATCGTCTAGGGCATTACCTTTATTGATCAAAGCCATGGCGAATTTGGGCTCTAGCCTGATGACTTCATCATAAGCTTTGATAGCTTCATCGTACTCGCCGAGTAAGATGAGAACATTGCCTTTATTGTTCCAGGCAGTTTCATCTTTAGGATTTAGCCTGATGACTTCGTCATAAGCCTTGTTGGCCTCACCGTACTTGCCTTGGTTGTAGAGAATATTGCCTTTTTGCCTCCACTCAGCCGCAATCGACGGATTCGAGTAAATGTAGAAACTAAGAGTATCATTATCAGCGGTTTTAATGCTTATGTCGCCCATCAAGACGGTATCTGTGTTCTTGCTAAGAACTATGGAGATGTCCTTGTTATCCATGGTTATGACGCCGTTGTTGGCATCAACAGACGAGATGGTCATCTTGTCGTACTGGGTATCGGCTTTGACCATAATTCCTTCGCCGGAGATCTGTCATAGACCATCGACAGTGGCCAGGTTCTGATCCGCACCGCGGGAAATATTCTTGAAGTGAGCTGCGATGGTAATCAGCTTCCTCTGATCGCCTACAATGGGCTTCCTGTAGTAGTAAGTCTTGTCGGCCATGGTCGCATTGGTCTTTGACGGGGATATGACTTTGCTATCTACTGCAGAGCCATCCTTGGAGAGCTCGAGATATACTTTGGTGCTGTTGATATCAATGCCCTTGATAGCCAGCTCATAGCCTTCTTCAAGCTTGAGGGGTGTACCGGAGGTGAAAGTCGTTTCGTTATCGTCATCAACGAGAATCTTCTGGAGCTGCTCGCTGGACAGGGAATTCTCATCGGTGGACTCCTTGAACAGGAGATTCTTCTCGACGTTGTCAGCGTTCTCGACATAGCCAGCGAAGTACCTGTCAGCCAGGAAGCCCATGACATTGAATGCACCCCAATCCTCGAACTTGAATGCCTTTGGTTTAGCAGTGGTCTCATACTTGATACCATAGGGCGAGTCGCCGCTCAGCTTGTTATTCTCAGTGAGAGTAACCTCAAGTGTCTCAGTGCCCAGACCGTCCTCTATGTCATAGTAGAAGCCGGCAAAATTCTGCGGATTCCAGGTGAAGGAGTTATCAATTAGATCGAGGTTGCTTTCACCATTTATTGTGCCTGCGACTTGACCACGGATCTCACTCGCTTTGGTGACTGTTGTCTGCGCAAATACCGGCCCCATCAGCAACAAAATGATGAGAGCTACGAAGATCAACTTCATAGATTCTAAGAAGTGCTTGAGAGATATATGCTTGCTTACTATCCAGAAATTGGCCTTGGAAAGCTAAATTTGCAGGCCGGTCAATATTTCTATATAGCATGAGCCTGTGGAGGATTGACTGTGTCTGCGCCATTCGAGACGATTTTTGGAGATACCAGCGAACTAAGAGTCATTCAGTTCCTTTTGCCCATGAATGGTTTGGAGTTCAATATCAGCGATATGGCACGAGGAGCTGATGTTTCTCGCCAAGCATTAAATAACGTGGTAAAAAAGCTCCTGAAATGGAACGTGTTGAAGATAAAAAGCAAACACGGCAACGCTAATTACTATGCGCTCAATGAGAACTCAGGATTCATAGAAGCGTTCGAAAACCTGAATAACCTCATCATCGAACAGATGATGGGAGAAGAGACACTAGCTGAAATCGCGGACTATTCACCGGAATGCTGTATCCAGATACAACCAGTTGAAGATTCCTCGCCTTCCAACTAGCATTTTACCGGTCAAGAGTCCAGAGTCTCCTTTCACTCCCGATCGCGCACATCGTAAGACTCCGAACAGAATAGAGGCTCGGCATTGGACCCACAGAAAATGCAGCCGTTAGCCTCATACTCATCAGAACTCATGGTATTGCCACAGATCAAGCATTTACGGACTGATGCCGGCTCCAGGACCATTGCCGGATCCCGAAGAGGGCAATAGTCTTCAACATCCAGAATGCACGGATCACCGGTTCGGGCTTTGGGATGCAAGCAATAGCCAAGAAAGCCTTCCTCCTGGTCCTTCCAGTAAATGCATTCTTCGTATTTCTGTGGCACTTTCACCATTTTTCAGTTTTCCTATCTGATGAGGCTCTTTCCGCTTATCGCTTTCGGCTGGGGGATATGCAGGAGCTCCAGTGCCGTGGGCGCAATATCTGCCAGGATCCCGTCCTGGCGCAGGCTGTACTTCTGGCCGTCATTAATTATCAGAGTGAAGGGCACGGGATTGGTGGTGTGAGCGGTATGCGGCTGGCCGGTGGTCAAATCGATCATCTTTTCTGCATTGCCGTGATCAGCAGTGAGCAGCACGGCGCCCCCCTTCCTGAGGATCTCATCCACAATTGCTCCCACGCATCCGTCCACCACCTCGACCGCTTGCACAGCAGCCTCGAATATGCCGGTGTGGCCCACCATATCGGGATTGGCGAAATTGAGGACGATTAGATCATACTTGCCGCTGTCGATCTGTGCCATCACCTCATCCCGAACCAGGAAGGCGCTCATCTCCGGCAATAGGTCGTAGGTGGCAACTTTGGGAGACGGTATGAGGACGCGGTCTTCTCCTGGATTGGGCTCTTCCTTTCCGCCGTTAAAGAAGTAAGTGACATGAGCATATTTCTCCGTCTCGGCTATGCGTAGTTGCCTGAGCCCAGAGCGGCTTATCACCTGGCCGAGAGTGTCGTCCAGGTTTTGCGCAGGGAAGGCAATGGGCACGTTAAATGTGGCATCGTACTGGGTCATACAGGTGTAAAAAACCCGCATCCTCTTTAGGGAAAAGCCCTGAAAATCCTTATCAACAAAGGCCCGGGTGATCTCGCGGGCTCTGTCCGGCCGGAAATTGAAGAAAATAATGCTGTCCCCGTCCCTGATCCGTCCCTTTTCGTCTACCAGAGTCGGCTGAAGGAATTCATCATTCTCGCCTCGCAGGTAGCCGTTTTCCACCGCTTCCCTGGCGGTAGCGGCTCGCTGCCCCTCGCCGTTCGTGAGGCAGCGGTAGGCCTTCTCCACCCTCTCCCAGCGTTTGTCTCTATCCATGGTGTAGTAACGACCCGAGACGGTAGCCACCTTGCCCGTGCCGATCTGCTGGAACTTTGTCTCCAGCTCCTGCAAATAGCCTAGGGCGCTTCGGGGAGGCACATCCCTGCCATCCAAAACAGCATGCACATAAACATTCTCCAGGCCCATTTTCGCAGCCATCTGCAAAAGCGCATAAAGGTGAGTATTGTGGCTGTGCACTCCGCCGTCCGATAAGAGGCCGATCAGATGCAGCCTGGCGTCTTTTGCCTTTTCCATAGCCTGAAGCAAAACCTCATTTTCGGCCATGGTGCCCTGCAGAGCCGCCAGACTGATTCTGGTGTAGTCCTGGTAGACGATCCTGCCGCCTCCTATGTTGAGGTGGCCTACCTCGGAGTTGCCCATCTGGCCGCGCGGCAAACCCACAGCCAGGCCAGAAGCGGCCAGAGTGGTCGTCGGGTAATTCTTCCAGAACCGTTCTAAGTTGGGCTTATCTGCCTTGGCAATGGCATTGCCCTCAACTATTGGGCTTATGCCGAAGCCGTCCATGATTATGATTGCTAAGGGCTTCATCTCAAAAAGGTCATAGTTGCCGCAAATATATTAGATCTGCTCCTTGAAACCCTCTTCTCCAATGAGCGGAACAAAGATCACGCCCATCTTCTCCTCCACACAAAAGCCGTTCTTCCTGGTCACCAGATAAAGATCCTGATAGTCCCGGCCCACAGGAAGGACCATTTTTCCGCCCACCCGCAGCTGCTGCTTGAGCGGCTCGGGAATTCTGGGAGCGGTCGCAGCCACGCTTATGCGATCGTAGGGGGCATGCTCTGGCAAGCCCAGGCTTCCGTCGGTCTCGATCATGGTCACATTGATTATGCCGGCATTTTCCAGATTCCTTTTGGCCATCGCTACCAGCTCCGGCATGCGCTCCACAGAATATACCATGCCCGTGGGGCCTACCATTGCAGCCATCACCGCGGCATGATAGCCGCTTCCTCCCCCCACCTCCAGGACGGTCATTCCCGGCTGCAGATCGAGAAGATCGCACATTATGGCCACCATGTGAGGAGCGGAGATGGTCTGGTTTAGGCCAATGGGAAGAGGTGTGTCGTCGTATGCCCGGCTTTTGAGTGCAACGGGGAGGAAGAGCTCTCTTGGAACGCGCGACATTGCGGATATGACCGATTCTTTTGCGCTGCCCTGCAGGCTGTCCAAGAGTTGCTCTCTGTTCAAAGCTCTCGACCCCAAACTCGTTGTATGTCTTTGGCTTCGGCCCTATCGGCAAAGCCCTCGCCGCGCAGCTTCATCTTTACGATCACAAATTTGAATCCTTCCACTTTTCGGGCTTCTCCAACTTCAAAGACCTCATCGCCGGAGACGGGGATCTTGAAGGAATGAGTATTACCGTTTCGATAGACAGAGATCTTGAGGGGCACATCATCCGTGGCCCTTGCCCAGACGGTCTTTACTGTCTCAGCAGGAGCACTGTTGACCCTGCGATCTGTTTCCAGAGATGAGATTTCGGTCATGACCACATCTTTGGCTGGGTCGTCCACCAAAAGCTCATCTCCGACGTGCAGCATATCTTTGGCCGGGATTCGGATATAGTATTGCTCAGATAGCTCGTCATTGCTCACTATGACCTTGAGATTGACCAGCCGCTCGCGCTCTACCTGCACGGAATGAACCGTCTCGCATTCAACACAGCGCACTAGATTCTCCTGGCCGGATTTGATCATTGTATGCTCCGTATCGGCACCACAGGTAGGACAGAAGATCTGATCATCAAGCATAGCATATAATTATTCCACGGAGTATTTAAAGTATGGCGGCCCAGCGCCCGTAGCTTCCGTCTGCACGCCGCAAATGAGCGCGGGCAGGGCTGGAATAGATAGATTTTTTGGAATTTTTGAAGACAGCCTGCATTTTTAACGAGGGAAAAATTTTTTAATGAAGACGAATTAACTAAACGTATGAAAGAAGTTGTTAAAGAAAACCGCTCCGCCCTGGATCGCGGCATGGACGAATGCTGCAACATTGCCGAGAGCATGATTGAGGAGATCCACATGATAGCATTGCCCGAGTATACCACCGCATCCTCTGCCAATAAAAGGCATAAGGGATCGCTTAAGGAGAAACTTCTTCACCAGATAAGAGCTGCGAGGAAGGTGGCGATAGTATGATACAATAGTAATTATATTATCATTTTATGTGTAGGGAAAAGTCCAATCGAGATATATTATGATTATTCTCAGACAACCAAAAATTCAAATCAAGAAAAATTATTTTTAATATGTTAGGTGATTTCTTTGTTGCACGAAAACTATTTATATTAATCTAGTTACTAATTTAGTTGTGGACACTGACTCTAAAGCCTGTTCTATCCCGCAATCATGCTCTGAGGTGGAAGTAGACCTTAAGAGGCTGGACCGCATGCTTCAGGCAGCCCACCGAAGTTCCATCGACATAAAAGACAGCTATGACTTTTACGTCCTGGCCTTAAAGGAGTTCAACAAGGAGAACCTCTCCGAGTCATTCCTCTACTGCGACCGGGCCAGGTACGAGCTTACTTCTGCCATCAACGATTCCAAGATCAAGATCAAAGGCTCCCGATTTCATAGCCTGCGCACCCTCTCTTACTTCTTCAAGCTCTACGGGCTTTATGCCGTGATCTTTGCCTCTTTGGCCATCATACTCTTCAGCTTTTTGATCACCAGATTCTCCGAGGTGAGCGTTCTGGGCGTGCCACTCTGGTCCTCGTTCTTCGCGGGCCTGGGCTCCTCGGCCCAGATACTGACGGGCATTGCCGACGACCTGCGCCGCTATGGTATGGCCTCGCGCTACAAGAGACTCTGGTACATGGCATTGCCGCTGCTGGCCATGGTCTTCGGCTACATGGCCTATCTGTTCGTCAGCTCCGGCTTTATCGCCATGGACGGCAGCTCCCAGAGCCGGGAGTTTTCCATCATGTTCATCTGCTTCTTGACAGGATTTCTCACCAAATGGCTGATCAACCGGCTGTCGCGAATGTCCAGGGATATTTAGAGGAATTCAGCAAATTAGAGTTATAGATTTTCAGTAAGAATATCAGCCAGAATATCGGTACAATATTCAGCAAGGCACCGCCACGTAGATGTTGTGCTTGTTGCTCACAATTTGCACCCGCACGCTGCCCAGCTTGATGGGGCAGTCCATCACCGATACCACCCGGTTTTTCGCGACGCCCAATTGTTCTCCGCTCACCCAACCGGGAGCCTTGATCTCCACCCAGGTCTTCTCTTTCTTCTCAAAGACCGTGGGGATAGTGGGCCGCCTCTCAATCTTGAAGTCCTGGGCCTTGAGGCGAAGCGGTATGGAGAACTGCTTCTCCCATTCAGCCATGCTGCGATTGTAAAACTGCCACCAGTTCTGGGCCTTGACTTTGCCCGGACTCCTGCCCAGCCGGTAGTGCTCAAACTTCTGAATCCCCAGGGGCGGCCACCTCTTTCCCGCGCCGATCTCCTGGGCGAAGCGGATTAGCTCCGGCATGTCCTCGTCGTTGATGCCTGGGATCAAAACGGGCGCAATCATAAGGTCGATCTTGCTTTCGGCAATGCTTTTTGCCGCATGCTTTATTTTTTCGATGTCAAAGCCGGGCATGCCCGCCAGAAAGGCCGCCTTCTCCGGCTGCAAAGAGTGAATGGAGAGGTTGATCCTATCCAGGCCCGCCTCTTCCAGTGCCCGGATTCGCTCTTCATCAAAGAGAGTGCCGTTGCTCTGCATGGAGACGACGCTGACCTCTTTTATGGCCTTGAGCCGCTCTACCAACGGCACAATGTCCGGATAGAGCATGGGTTCCCCAGGTGAGTCGATGTGGCACTCCACCCCCGGCCCCTTGAAGGGAGCGATCTCCTCCACCGCCTCCATCAGATAGTCCAGCTCCACCTGGTAGTCCGTGACGCGCGACCGAGAGTGCGGGCCCGCATCCACCGAGCAGAAGGGGCAATTCAGGTTGCAGCCGCAGCTCGGCCTGATCTGCAGCAGGCTGCTGCCCCGATCGACCACGCCGAAGTAGATGCACCCAACCAATGGGATGCCCGATTGACGAGTTATGTGAAAGAGCGACATTTGAGATCCTTTGCAAGCTATAATTCCAGTCTACGCTTTTAATCTCTCCTCTTGGACGAAATTTTAGTCTCCGCGTTCGTCCTCTGTGTGCTCTGTGCCTCTGTGGTATAATTTCCGTATCCGTGGGTTAAATTTTCGCGGGCAACGCATTGGGACGGCTTTTGTCTCTGGTTTTCATGGGTTTGTGCTTTGGGGACGTTTGCATTTCTTCCTGCCGTCTGATCCACAGGGGTGCCGCGCACGGGTGTTGTGCGCGGGAGAGCTCGGGCACCTCAACGCCGGGCAGGCTTGGAAACAGCACGTTGGAAGCGGTTGATGAGATTGGAGGCTTTATAGAAATATCTCCAGAAAACGCCCAACATTATGGATCATCATCTTTGTCAGTTCTTTCAGGAGAAACGTCATTTGCCAGCAAATCAGGATAATTCAAGGCAGTCTTTTCCAAAACGTAAGATGCTTTATCATATGCCTGGTCATGGTGATCAAACCATAAGAATACAATTTTATCTCCAACAATCATATAGACGATGACAAAGGGATTGACATGAACACCTCTTGCCATCTTTAATCGGTATTTTTTTGGCTCACCTATTTCCGGATTATCTAATATTTGATCAATCTTCTTGATTGCCCTTTCCCGCAGTGTTCTGTCCTTCCGGGTCAACTTCTCGAACTGATCGATAAAATCCGGTACGGGCTCATACTTGAATCTCATAAAATAAGACTAGAGATTTCTTAAATAGTCCAGAAACTCTTCTTTATCGTCAAAGGTTCTGCCAAGACCAGCTTCGAACTGCTTAATCGATCTTCTTATATGGGTCTCAAATTCTATGAGCTTTTGTGCCTCTTCATCGGTTAGCGGTCTATCTATCACCTGGGCAGTTATGGCCTCTTTTGCCTTCATACTGTCTGAGCACATTTATTATTGAATCTCCTGATTTTTGATCTGCTGCGATCAATAATAAGTGCACTTGATACATGAACTTTTCTAAAGCTTAAATGAAGGTTTGTGCTTCAGAGTAGTTTGCGATTACCCTTGCCGCCTGATCTGCCGGAGTGCCGCGCGCGGGTGTTGCGCGCGGAAGAGCTCGGGCGGCCTCAACGCCGGGCAGGCTTGGAAACAGCACGATGGAAGCAGTTGATGAGCTTGCCGCTATATGGAAAAATGGTTTTTTGCTTTGGCAATGGCATAAACAGCAGGGATAAGGCCATGATGCACAGTCTTCGATAAAATTTCCAATATGGCCAACGACTTTTCAGCCATGGACGTTTATGCGGAAGCGCTCGCAGGCAATGGCTCCCGCCTGCGGGCACCGGGGCGAGCCTGCGTCACGCGCGAATGCGGGCGGGCGCGCGTGTGGATGGCTGTCGGAAAAATTGACTCTCTTCTTTTATGACCCAAAATCCACTTTAGTCGTCGTCTCCGTTCGTTCGTCCTCTGCGTTCTCTGCGACTCTGCGGTATAATTTCGTAACCCCCAGGGTTTGATTATTCAGCTACTAATATTAACCGCAGAGACGCGATAAGGTGCAGAGACGGGAAATTATGTGGTGAGCCTAATTCCCAAATCAGGATATGACCGCCGTGCCGTTCTCCAGCCGCACCCCGTCGGCTCCGCCCAGCTTGACCACAGGTCGCCCGGAGGAACTGGCCTTCGGGCCCAGGCCGACCTTGAATGCCTGCGGGTCCATATTCTCCGAGCTCCAGGCTTCCTCACTTCTCTCCAGCGCCCCTCCATCACGGCTGAGGACCAGATCCACCAGATGCACCGCAGAGACCTCACCCTGGCTCATGAACTGTGTGGGATCAAACTGCAGCAGCATTGTGACATTGCCGGCGGAGAGATTGCTCTCTACGATCTTTTCTCCTACTTCGTCGCCGGCGTCATCCACAATGATGCCCTGCAGCTTGTACCGGCCGGACTTGATGACTGTGACATTTACCCCGACGGCTATGGCGGAGCGGGTCGTCCGGTTGACATACTCGCCAGTCAAATAGGCTACTGGTGGCTGGAACTCTTTTGGCTCCCGGTTTATGATGATATCTTTGTCGAATCGATCGATGTAGCTTCCACTCTCATCGTAAAGTATGAGGTTTTGAATTCGCAATGGTCCGCACTTGCCATATCTCCAAATATCGGTGCCGCTGGCATTGACCATTATGCTTCCGCTCTCTTTAAGCGCAAAGCTGCGATCTATTGTGCCAATCCGGTTGCCGCTGCAATCGACCAGCACTCCATTAAGCCGAAACTCTCCCGGCGCTGTGATGTTCAGGCCAAAGCCCAAAGTTAGGTCGTCAAAGAGGCCATCCTTGTCGCGATCTATTGCCTCTTCTTCTGTCAGGCCCGCCAATCTGGTGCCGGCTATGCTCACGCTCACCGGAAGCTCAAAGGTGTGACTGTCCGAAGAGATTTTTATGTATCCGTCCCGCCTGGGAAGCGATGTACCTTCCGGTATGGTGAGATTGGCCTCCACCGTCCCATTGGAGTCGCTCTCCAGTCGCTCTGGGCCAATGGTTGTGATCCAGGTCCACTCTTCCTCTGCATATTCCTTGACACGAACTCTAAAGGACGCTCCCGCATTCGGAACATTGTATCCGTAAACCTTTAGCGTCCAGTTGCCCAACATAGGATTGCTGATTTCCACAGGACCTAGATCACCTGATCCTAAAGCCGCGTTCTCCTCACTGGCAATGCCCTTTGGATTCTCGAAGACAAGCGCAACCTCGCTATCATTGCTGCCACCAACAGAGCTTAACTCTGCCGAGATCTTTTTTGTACTCTTTGTGACATTTACGGTTTTATTCCAGGTTTCTTTATATCCCACATGGCCCTCCAACTCCCGGATAGTGGTGTTCTCGATCACCCCGGTGTAGCTGAGGTTTTGCAGAGATCGTCCAAGGTTCCTCAGTGCAAACTTTGTTTGGGTGCTCGTGCCGGCAGATGCCGACTCCAAATTCCAGCGCATGGGAGAAGTCTCCAACTGAGATCGTTCTACCTGCAGTGTGTAATTGGCCGAATGCGTTGCATTCTCACTATGAAGGGCAATAAGCCATTTTCCCGAGGACGGGCCCTGTATCTTCTTTTTCTCCTGCCGGCTTATCTTCTCACCGGTGTAATACTCGCTGGTGGGAGAGATGAGGAATAGATCGAGGTTAGTGTCCTCTTGCCAAGTTAGAGATGCTTCAAACTCCGTGGTTCCGGGCTTCATCTCCAGATAGTAGTAATGCCATTCGTTTCCAATAAGCGATCCAGTCTGATTGGCTACTCCCTGGGAGATATTGAGGGGCATGGCCACATTCACGCTGATGGGAATCTGGAGAAGATTCTCATTTTCTTTTGTTATCTCAATGGTACCGTTATAAAGCCCGGGAAGTGTGTCCTGCGGCACAGTAATCGAAGCCGCAAAGACTTTCTGATCGTTGGCCAGAATAGTTTTCGGCAACGTTTGCAGGCTTACCCAATCGGCTACATCTCCCTGCACTGATGTCTTGATGTTTTCTATCTCTTGATCAGAAAAGAACACAAAGCGCAAATTCCAGTCTTCGTCGCCCGGAGCAAGAGCATATATCTTCTTTTGCGGCCGGTCTGCGCCCGTATCCAGCCCCACATATACTCCTTTTCCTGCCGGCAGGTATGCCCAGCGACCGGCGGTCCAGCGATCCGGAATCGCTCCACAGATATTACCACTATTACTATTATTCAAAAGTAGATTATAAGAAGAAAGCGCATCCAGCATTCCTGCACCTTGATAGTACTCTTCGTAACTTTCACCCAGGGTATTGTTCAGTTTTGTTGCTCCCCGGGTCATGACCGCTTTGACGCCTGCCGCGCTCAGGTTTTTGTTGGCCTGCAAGAGCAGTGCAGATAGGCCTGAAGCCACTGGTGCGGATAAGCTGGTGCCCGACTCTTGTGAATAATAAACATCTACTGATTTCGGCCTTTTCACACCGACGGGCACAATGGAGATGATATCAACGCCCGGTGCCACAACGTCGGGCTTGATCCGATCGTCCCTGGTGGGCCCTGAACCGGAAAAGCCGGCGATATGGCCCTTGGCATCCGTGGCTCCCACGGTGATGACCTTTACTCCGTCACCCGGGGAGTCGATCAAGCCCGGCGGAAGAGCCAGGACGATTGGGACGAAGAGATAATACACATCCTTTTTGGCCCCGTCGGTCTGGGATAAGCCTGCGGGTGTGCCCCGGCCTACCTGGCTGCTGGAGGTTCCTGCCACCTGACCTCCTGTTTCGCTGCTGTTACGGTTGCCTGCCGCCACACAGACAACGACTCCGGCACTTGCGGCATTGTCCGCAGCCATGGTTATGGGCGGATTGGTCTCGCCCAGATTTATGCCACCCAGGCTCAGGCTAAGGACATCAGCCCCATTGTAAACGGCCCACTCAATTCCCGCGATGATATCCGATACTTTGCCGTCCCCTTTGCCATCGATTACTTTGACACTGATCAACTTTGCACCGGGAGCAATTCCTTTATACCTTCCATTGGAGGCCGCACCTGAGCCGGCAATGATTCCGGCCACCATTGTTCCGTGGCCCAATAGATCGTCTGCCGTGATCTCATCGGCCAGGAAATTCTTCTCGGCTACTACCTTGCCGATCAGGTCTGGGTGATTTTTATCTATCCCTGAATCGATTACCGCTACGGTTATTCCCCGACCGTCGATCCCCTTTTCCCAGAGGCGGTCTGCCTTTATAATTTGAGCAGGAGAAATATATCCATCCGTTGAGATAGATTCTTCCTGAGAGATAGATTCATTCCGAGATGAGTTATTATCGGATGAAGATATTTGTGTTTTGCCATCAAAATAAATTCCCGATACCAGGTCGCTTTCTGCCATCTTTTTTATGGCAATAGCCGTAGCCTCCCCTGCCAGGCCGGGGATGAGACGATACCGGTACCTAACAGTGAGGTCGTTAGAAATGAGGTTCTCCGGGATAAGACTGTCTGAATTGGAAGAGACGGTCGATTTGAGCATCACAATTACTGGGATCTTTTCCGCATGGATCTGTCCATCCCCTTGCTTAGCGAGCAGCTGTGCAAGCTCTGGATCGATCTTCTGATCGGCTGTAGAAGGAAGCTTTGCTGCCTGTGCAGAGGAGAAGGCTGCTAAGATTAAGCATACAGCAGAAATAATAACTAAAATATTTCGATTCATATTCAACCAAACCTGTCTAACGATGTATACACGGGCCCTACCCTAAAATCAGATGTAAGTAGATAATGCTAAATAAACCTGTGGTACTTCTAGGATTGATGATGCTGGAATGGCTGGTTTCCTATCTGCTCTGGATTAGCTTGGTTTTACTCCTAGCATCGGCCCTGACCAGGATCAGCCGTATCGCAGTTCCAGGATGGGCCCTATTTGCATTCTTCTGGCTCGGCCAGATAGAGCATTATCTGGCCATAGAGGACTACTTCAATGTGGCTCTCTTTTTGGCGGCAGGTCTCTTGAGCTTCTACATGGCCTGGATTGTGATGAGCAGGGGCTTTTCATCCAAGGCGTGCTATTGGGCGAGCTATGCGGCTGCTGTCTGTGGAATTATCTATTTTCCATTTGCCGAAGTACAGGCACTTCAGGTTGGGCTGATTGGATTTACCACGCTCATAACCGCAAAGATGCTGCAGTTCCTCTCCGTCCCCGTGATCATGGAGAGCTGGAACATAATGAGCCTCAACGGCCGGTCGGTGCAGATCATCCTGGCCTGCACGGCCATTGAGAGCATAGCTCTATTTGCCGGAGTGATTTTGTCGGTTGAGGCACCATTGGGTCGCAAGCTGGCGGCGCTGGCTGCATCCACATTCTCCATATATCTCTTGAACATTGTGAGAAATGGATTTGTACTCATGGCCTACGGATGGAGCTGGTTTGGGGAAGGTAGCTTTGATATTGCTCATAATATAATTGCCAAGGTAGGATCGACATTAGCGCTCCTGGCCATATCTTACCTGGTATTCCTGCTCTTGCCGGAGCTTTTGTCAATCATTGATGAGCTGGCCAGAGAGATCAAGCCGGGAAGAGGAGATGCAGCATGAAGCTGGCAAGAAATTCCACCGCATGGATATCGGTGCCCATGTTTCTGAGTGCTGCACTGGCCGTGGCAGGACACTGGTACATGACGGGAGTTGCTTTAGCTGGATTTGTTTTTATGATATTCTTTCACCGGGACCCGGATCGTCTTCCGGGGGGGGAAGGCATGCTTTCGCCAGCCGACGGAAAAATTATTCAGGCCACGCCGCAGAAGATCACCATCTTTATGAGTCCCTCCAATGTGCATGTAAATCGAGCGCCATTGGACGGAGTGGTGCGAGATATCGAATACAGGAAAGGCACTCATCGGCCTGCTTTTATGAGGCGGGCATGCAAGAATCAGCAGAACAGGATGCATTTGGAGACCGATGACGGTGAGATGGAACTACGCCAGATAACGGGGACCCTGGTCCGAAAGATCATCTGCTACGTTCAACCTGGTGATCAGGTCTCGCGAGGAGAAAGAATTGGCATGATCCGTTTCGGCTCGAGGGTAGAAGTTAGCATACCCATCGGCTACAATCTGCAAGTGCAGATGGGCGACAAAGTCCGGGCGGGAGAAACGGTGGTTGCAGTGAGGAGTTCATGAATGTCTTCCGGGTTATTCGGCTGCCGGACTTATTCACGCTCTTAAATGTCGTTTTCGGATTTCTGGCACTTCTTGCCGCGGGCGGAGCCTGGGGCGGCATATATCCCCAGTATGCCGTGGTGTTCATACTTCTGGCAGCAATGGCCGACGGTCTGGATGGGTTTTTGGCGAGAAAGGTAGGCGGCAGTCCCCTGGGCGCCAATCTGGACTCTTTAGCGGACCTGATCTCATTTGGCACGGCACCTGTTTTTCTTGCCATCTCCGCCTTCAGTCTTCCTCCCCACATTTGGCCGGCGGGAATTTTCTTTCTGCTCTGCGGGACGCTGCGCCTGGCCAGATTCAATGTCGTCTCCGGCAAAAGCGATTCGTTCTTTGAGGGGCTTCCCATTCCTGCCGCTGGCATAGCTCTTTCTGCCAGCGTCCTTTTGGGCAGGCCGACACTCACCATTGTCCTCATGCTGTTTTTGGCACTGCTCATGACAAGCAGCATCTCCTATCCCAAGATCAGAGATCTTCGCGTCATGATTATCTTGGGCGGCATCTTTCTTGTGGTGGGATTGTTCCTATTCCGTCAGCACGATATTCTCTATGCCACCCTTGTTGTCATAGCGCTTATCACACTTTATCTGACCAGTCCGGTGGTGATCTCACGCCTACGAAAAGAGAGATAGCCGCCTTTGAGGCGGGCATCAAGCTGGGCGCGCTCTATCATCAGTTCGTAGGAGCGCCTATAAGCCTCAAGACAGCAGCCGGCCTGGAAGAGGCCATGGAGGAGAGTATCTCCCTGCAGCCTTATGTGAAGGAGGTTCGCGTTCGCATAAACCGACAGATGCTGTTGGAGAACTTCTTTGGATACGGCGAGCTGGAGGGACGCATGATAATCGCGAAGGTGCAGATAGATTATGAGGGCGAGGTGGTCAATGCCAAACTGGAGTACGACGCAGAAAAGAAATATCCGCTCATGAGCTTGGTCTAGTCCGGATACTATTCGCGAGATGCTATTCTATCAGTTCCTGCAAACAGAGTGTGGAAGAAATCTTCAAGCCAAAAGCCACTTAAAGAGGCAACTCATTGGAAACGCACGAAGGAAAATATGACCGAAAAGTCTTGCAGGCATTTACGGATATTGATACTTCTCAATTTTCTCGTCTTATTCTGTATTGTTCCGACCATTGCGGAAGAGTCGAATGTTTATTGGGCCCCGTGGGTAACAAAAACCACGACCGATTCTGCCACCATCAACTGGCGAGGAGAAAGCCATGGTTCCGGCTCAATAGACTACGCCACGTCGAGCTATTTTGACCAGCATCATAGTTTTGAAAAAACGATAGCATCTCATATAACGGCCCCGTATCAACATGTGGAGCTTGACGACCTTGAACCAAATACATCGTATACCTACCGAGTGAGACCTTCAGGCGATGAGTTTGCATTTGGTGACCGCACCTTCCAAACGATGCCGGTCAGCGGTCCGTTTACCTTTATTGTGATCAGCGACTCGCAGGAAGGTCATAATTATACTGAGATGAAACGGTTCAGATACGTAGCAGAAGCTATCGCAAATGAAACTGATGTGCTTTTTATCCTGCACGGTGGCGATTATGCTGGGCATGATAGTAAGGATTTATGGGGTGAATTCTTCCAGGCCGGCGACGAAATGATCGCAAAATTTGCTATCTTTCCCACGATCGGAAACCATGAATATCATAATTCATCAGGTGTTACACCGACTGCCGCTGACCAATACCATTGGGCATTTGACAACCCCCTGAACTACTCCTTTGACTGTGCTGGTATCCGGTTTATCATTTTGGATACTCCAGATCCTAATAATGCCAGCAGCGATGATCCACATACCTCCCTGGCCCTCACAAAGAGTCAGGAATCCTGGCTAAGAGATAAGCTGGACAACACCATGTTAGGAACATTTACCATACATCACCATCCTATCTGGGATTATGGCAGGACTACAATTAATTCTGATCTTCTGCCGTGGGAAACCCTGTATCACGCCTACAATATCAGCGCCACTTTTGCAGGCCATACCCATAATTACCAGAGATATCAAGTGAATGCGATTCCCTATTTCATTGTCGGCAATGCAGGAGGTAGGTTCTCCGACCTTACCGGTGGGAACCATTCGGTTTGGTACAAGTTCGGACAGACGAGGGAGCTAGGGTACCTTAAGGTCACTGTAGATCCGGCACACAATACGGCAACCGCACAAGAGATTTTCGTCGCCCATGTTAACGAGGATGATGACGATGAGACACCTATGGTCTATGATTCGCCGAAGATCGCAGATGCGATAACCTTCCCCCTCAATGTTTTGACTTCGCGGCTTCGCGCCTTCGCTTGAAACCGGACCCTGTTGAATCTCACGCGAAGCCTTGAAGGGCGCGAAGAACTATCATCCGTCCACAAAATGACATTTTCCGCTTAAACTCAAACCCCAATCTGCCCCTTCAGCCAATCCCAGCCTTCTTTTGCCGCCTTGTCCATCTCCTTTCCTGCCGACTCCTGCAGCCTGGGAAGCAGATCTTGTGTGAGATTCTTCTGCAATTCCTGCCCCAGACTTTGCAACGGCTCGCTTTCTCTCTGCGGGCCTTGTCCGTTTCGCCAATCCTTAGGATCGAATTCGTTATTGGTGAAGTTATCTAACCTGGCATGACCGCTATCCACTAAAAGACGATTGAAATTGGGAGCTGCTATTGGCTGGCCGTAGAATCCGGTGAGATAAGCCACACAGATTAGCCTGCCATAGCTATCCCGGCCGTTGGCTGAAAGATCGTCGATGTCCAGGTAGACCCTTTTGTTCATGAGCAAGGCAAAGGTGAAATCCTTTGCTGCCGGCCCATTTTCCGATTCCATCTCGGGAGAGTCGACATCAGCCAGGCGGATTCTCTCCACAAGGTAGGCCACTTTTGCACCGGCCTTCTCTATGGTAACGTCGAAGGTGTCGCCATCCACTACGTTTGTGACTATTCCGTAGGCCTCATCCTGAGCAGCCAGGGCGATGAATGGAAGGATAACAAGCGAACATGATATGCAAAATAATAGTAGTAATAATACATGCAATCTGTAAATCGAGATGGAAATCATGCATTGCCTCCTTTGATATTTTTTTGAATGCTATCAGATAGTGACTCAAAGCTGCTGTACCATTATTTCGAGTGTCATAGATCTATTTATCGAGCCGTTAATAGCCGTCAGCCTGTAAGTGGTGGTATCGATCGGCTTAACCTGCATAAAGCCCTTGAGCGCTACCTCGCCAACTCCCTGGTCGATCTCTACCCGGGCAGCACCGATCACGCTCCAGCTTAAGTTGGAAGCACCCCCAGGATTTACCACCACGGGATCGGCACGAAATGACTCAATTACCGGATAGGGGGATCCGAAAACGTTGAGGGCCAGCAGGCCACCGCCAAGGATAGCCGCCAGGAGCATGATCCATATCGCAATTCCCGCCGGCGTTTTCCAGAACGACTTTTGCATCTCCCAGTAGTTCTTCTTTTCAGCCATCATAAGTATACTCTACTGTATCAGCATATCTCAGTCTTATGCTCACGTCGAGCTATCTTATATTGACCGGGGCATTGGTCACAGATCACATTCAGCCCTCGGATCTGCTCGCAGGCTAAAGATCCCTGACCCTTTCTTCGGTAGATATTATCTAACAGGCTGTCCACCACACTTGAGCTCGCTTTTGCCTGGAGCAGGATTTGCTTTGATTCATGAAGAGCAAAGCCTGCGTCCTTCAGTTCAAATCCCAGTGCCATTCCGGTTTTCCATCCCGCAGGGGCAAGGTCTACCTCTCCGGAGAGAAGCAGCCTCAAAAAGCAACTGCGAAGATTGGGTGATCTGATCAAATCGAATTGCTTTCTCACATTGGTCCTCAGATCATCCAAGGAGACGTGCCGCTCTTCCAGGCAAGATGTGCACAGCTTCATCTCGTCCGTGCGAGGTTCTGCCTTTGAGGCTAAAGAGGAGCTGCCGCAATTGGCGCACGAACCAGATAAATAGTGCACCTTCTTTTCATTTAAGAGATCCATGTAGCCCTCAAATCGCGCAGTTCAACAACTCTGGTCTGCAGAGATTTCACGCTCACATTATGAACTAAGGCTGCAGCTATAAGGTCTCCGTATCCATCTGCTGCCTCTTTGAGAATATCATCCATGATTTCATCATCTACGAACTTTTTTGTAAATTGCATTGCTATCACTAGTTTTTTCTAATATTAAATTATTATCCTGTCATAAGCATTTTCGGCGGAAAATTTGAGACCAAGAGAAATCAATTATCTGCCACATAAGGTATTTGGAAATCAAAAAAATGCAGGAACCTATTTCTTGGCCCTGCTTTTATCTGATCAAATAATTATCAAACTACTTAGTATCTTCTGGGTGGCCTGGAGGCACCGGCTGGTCTTGCAGGCTTGTGCTTCTGGTAGCAATCGCTGCAGTACACGGGCCTGGATCCATCGGGCTTGAAGGGAACTTGACATGTCTTTCCGCACTCTGCGCAGGTGGCATCGTGCATCTCTCTGGGGCCGCTGCTAAAGCCGCCTCTGCTACCGCTTCCATATCTTTCCATTTTAACTCACTTACCGTTTTATCGACTCAAAGAATCGACTTATGCCACAAAAACATCTCAGGAAATGTCCCTTGAATCGATGCCATTGCAACCTTACCTAAATACCAACCCAGGTATATATACATATTGGTCAACAGGCTTCAACTTTCAACTGTACAAGGGGCACTCATTACTTAGCATGCGATTCATTTTCCATCTTTTTCAGGGCATTTCTGGTGTGTTCCAGGAATAGGGAAACGATCTCCCTTCTCTCACCTAGGCCGTGCCGATCAACCACAACTTCATAGCCCTCTCTCTCCAGGGTGCTCTTCCAGGACAAAGGACTCTGGCCAAAGATATCGTTTTCTGCGTGTCCCCCCGCCACAAGCAAGAAGGGCAAGAGCCGCACGATTTTCACCCCAGAGCCCTTCAGCTCGGGCAAAAGCTCGGCAAGACTGGCAAAGCCTTCCATAGTGCCCAGGAAGACATTCTTGTGACCTTTTTTCAATACCATGGACATGAGAGAGTAAAGGGCATCGGCAGGGTGGCCCGTGCCGTGGCCCACCAGGAGCACCGCCTCTTTCTCCAGATCCCGGCGATATGCGGGCCCGCTGCAAAAGGCGGGCAGGAGGGATGAGACCCTTAGGCAGTCGGGCAGGTCCGATAGCAGAGGCAAACCGATCTCTATGCGCGAAAATGCTGGCTTTGTGCCTTTCCATCCCTGTACCAGCGCTGCCACCTGGTGAAACTCAACTCCTGGCACGATCTGCAGGGATTGGACGACCACACTCTCATTTCCTAGACCATGCAGATCCGCCAGCGCGGCCGGAAGGCTTGGCACGCTGATGCCCTCTTTCTCCAACAGCCTTGCAATCATGAGTCGCGAGGTGAAGGCCAGCCGAACCGGAGAGCCGGAAAATATGCGCTCATAAGCTTTTCCGATTTGGTCATAGGTGGCCAGGGCAGGAAGAAAAAGAGAGCCGTAGGGGGCAAGGACAATTCCGATTGGCATCAAATCTACTCCATTAGAGGTTCACGCCCGCGGATACGATCCCAACACCCGGATCATGGCCGCTTTTTCTTTTATGGCGGCTATTGCCTTCTCTACTACTTTATCATCCACATGCCCTTCCAGGTCGATGTAAAAATAGTAATCTCCGAGGCCCTTGCGACTGGGACGTGACTCGATTCTGGTCAAATTGATACTATGCCTGGCAAACTCCTCTAAAATGGAGAAGAGCGCACCGGGACGATCCTTATCCAGGTAAATGACCAGTGAGGTCTTGTCCCGTCCGGTGGCTAGGGCCATCTTCCTTGCTGCCACAATAAAACGGGTTACATTATCGCTTGCATCCTGAATCTCTCTGGCCAGGATCTGCAATCCATATTTCAGAGCTGTGTCAGCTCCAGCTACCGCTGCCATCTCCGGGAACTCCTGGGCCAGGCGGGCGGCATGACTGGTGGAGCCGGTGGTCCTGATCTCGGCCTCTGGATAGTGCTCGCGCAAATACTGCCGGCACTGGGCCAGCGCCTGGGGATGGGAGAGGATGACCTTGACGCCCCCACCCTGGCCCACCAGGCAGTGTCTAATGGGAACGTTCACCTCCCCCACAATCACAACATCCAGTCTCAAGAGCAGATCCATAACTGTGGTTACTGCTCCCTCCAGGCTGTTTTCTACAGGGACGATGCCCGCTTCCAGTCGGCCGGCCGCCGCCGCCTCCAGTACACCCTCAAAGTCATTAAAATAGACGATGCTGGCCTCTGGCCGGCCTTTTATCCAGAGAAGAGCCGCCTTTTCCGAATAGGTTCCCTCCGGCCCCAGAGCTCCAATCCTGTAGCTCAAGTTTTCTCCTTTGCTTTTTCATCCAGTTCAGCCATCAGCTGCACGGCTCGATCCACGCTAATCCTGCGCTCGGCGGCCATGCGGGCGGCGATGATCTCAATCAGATCACACTTAGCCCCCGCCTGCACAGCCACGTTCTTGGCGTGCAGAGACATGTGCCCTCTCTGGATGCCCTCTGAGGCCAGGGCCCTAAGCGCTGCAAAGTTCTGGCACAGGCCCACCGAGGCGATGATGCGGGAGAGTTCGTCTGCGCTCTTAACGCCCAGAATTTTCACGGCCGTCTTGGCCACAGGATGAACGCGCGTCGCTCCGCCAACCAATCCCACAGCTACGGGCATCTCAATGGTTCCCACCAGGTCTCCATCCCTGTTCTTCTCATAACGGGTTAAAGATTTGTAGCGTCCGGCGATCGATGCAAAGGCATGCGCTCCGGCCTCCACTGCCCTGGTATCGTTTCCCGTGGCCAGCACAACGGACGTCACTCCATTCATGATGCCCTTGTTGTGGGTCGCGGCGCGGTAGGGATCGACCTCTGCCAGCTCTGCCGCCAGGAGTATTCCGTCCACCACCTCATGGCCGCCTATCTCCTCTGCCTTGAAGACCGCCTTTGACCGAACCAGGCGAAGATCGGCCAGATTGGAGATGATGCGCAGATACACCCGCCCGCCGGTGATCTGCTCAATGCGCGGGGCGAGCGCTTCGGCCATGGTATTGACGGCGTTGGCGCCCATGGCATCCCGGCAGTCCACGATGAGATGGGTCACAACCATCGGTCCCATCTTGGAGTCGATGACATAGACCTCGATATCCTTGACACCGCCCCCGTACTTGACCAGCATGGGATCTTTGTCGTTGGCCATCCTCATCAGAGCGTCTTTATGAAGCAGAATCGCCTGGCGGGCCGCAAAGGGATCTCCAATTCCCGTGGCCTGAATCAGGGCGCGCATGACAGGTCCCGTGCTGGAGGTAAAAAAGCCGCCCGTTTCCCGCGCCATTCTGGCGCCGTTGCTGGCCGCGGCGATGACGGAAGGCTCCTCGGTACACATGGGTATGAGCACCTCTCTGCCATCGATGACAAAGTTGGTGGCGATTCCCAGCGGCACCTGGAACATGCCTATCACATTCTCCGTCATCTTGTCGGCCTGGTCAAGAAGAAGGCCCGTCTCTACCTGGGCTATCTCTTCTGGCCCCAACTTGGCCTGCTCGGCTACGGCGATAAGCCTCTCAGAGGGAGCAAGCTTGTAAAATCCCGATATTCTAGAAGTCATAGATCTCAGTTCCTTTGGCAGGGGAAAAACTTTATTCCAGCCGATGGATTTATTTTTATGGTCCAATCTTCTTCTTTTCCCATTGCGAGAGATATTCTAGAGCTGGAAAGCATTGTGGGAAGGCTCAGTCCCGTGCAAAAGATGCTGCTGGGGACAGATGGATCCGTAACCAGCCTGCTGGAAGTGGTCACTGGGGGCCCAGTTGAGATCGAGACACTGGTACAAAAGGTCGTGCCGGCAGATGAGGCCGTGGCAAGAGAGCTTCAAGTAAACCCGGGAGAGGAGGTCAATTTCAGGGTAGTGCTCTTGAAGAATGCAAACAGCCAGGAGGCTCTGGTCTATGCCGTCTCGCATACGCCCCTAAAGAGGCTCGATGCCAGCTTTAAAGATGACCTTACAAAGGCCGATATTCCCATAGGAGTTATCCTGAAAAAACACCGCATCGAATCGCGGCGAGATATAACAAGCACCGCATTTTTGCCGGCCGGACAGGAGCATTGCCGGGCCTTTGGCGTCTTTGCTCGCGAGATTATGCTCACGAGATGCTATAAGATAATTCGCCATGGCCAGCCGCTCATCGCCATCAAGGAGGCATTTCCCTACAACAGCTTCCGAGATGAGCGACGGGTTGTGATCCAGACGCCTTCCCGATTGCATCTGACCCTGACCGATTTAACGGGCAGCATCGGTCGCGTCGACGGCGGGGTGGGCGTCTCTTTAGATGAGCCGAACATATTGCTGGAGGCGGAGAGATGCGAGGACCTGGTGGCAGTGGGAGAGAATGCAGATCGCGCTCTGGCTGCGGCCCATGCGGTGCAAAAGCACCTGAATCTGGGCGGGGCGCGCCTCTGCATCAGGAGCGGATACAAGATGCATGTGGGCCTGGGCGGGGGAACGCAGCTAGGCATTGCCGCAGGAAAGGCACTTTGTGAGCTCTATGACCGGCAGATCTCTGTGCGCGAGATCGCCCGCATCATTATGCGAGGTGGAACCAGCGGCATCGGCACGGCTGCCTTTGAGACGGGCGGCTTCTTAATAGACGGTGGGCATAGCTATGGACCGGGAAAAGACAAAATGAGTTTTTCTCCCTCGGCTGCCTGCGGCGGCGTGCGACCGGCGGCGGTAACTATGCGCCATGACTTTCCCCGTGACTGGAAGATCATCCTGGCTCTGCCCGAGGTCGCTGCGGGCGCTCATGGAAAGAAGGAAGTTGACATATTCCGGGATTACTGCCCCTTGCCAATCGCCGAGGTGCATGAGCTATGCTACCAGATCCTGGTGCGCATGGTGCCTTCTTTAGTGGAAGAGAACCTGGATGATTTCGCAGCGGCAGTTAACAGAGTGCAGGAGATCGGCTTCAAGAAGATTGAAGTAATGCTGCAGCATCCCGTTGTTCACCAGCTGATGGCCGCCATGAGAGAAGCAGGAGCTGCCTGCGCGGGCCTGTCCTCCTTTGGGCCGGCCGTGTACGCCATAACGGATACCGGAGGGCGGGATATCGAGGCCGCTGCACGCGAAGCCATGAGGGATGTGGGTGGAGAAGTTCTCATCACTCGCGCCAGAAATGAGGGTGCAAGAGTAAGGATGGGCTAGCTATTCAAAATTACATGGAGAGATGATTTAATGAGCGATATCAAATCTTTATTGGAAAAACTGAGCAATGCACACGGCATATCGGGCTGGGAAGGATCCATCCAGCAGATAGTAAAAGAGGAGATTGCGCCTTACGTGGATGAGGTTCGTTTGGACAAATTGGGAAATCTTATCGCCACCAAGAAGGGAGTGGCACCCTCCATCATGATCGAGGCCCATGCCGACGAGATCGGCCTCATGGTAAAACATGTGGACGAGAAGGGATTCCTTCGTTTTATTCGCATCGGCGGCTGGTTTGACCAGACCCTCCTCAACCAGAGGGTCATCATCCATACCAGATCCGGATCCATCACCGGCGTCATCGGCTGCAAGCCCCCCCATGTCATGAAGGATGAGGACCGAAAGAAGGTGATCGAGGCCAAAGATATGTTCATCGACATCGGCTGCATCAGCCAAAAGGAGGTGGAGGATCTTGGCATCCTGCCCGGCACGCCCGTATCCATAGACCGGACTTTTGCCTCTTTGCAGGGCGACAGAGTCACCGGCAAGGCATTCGACAACCGTGCCGGACTTATCATCATGATTGAGGCCCTGAAGAGAACCAAATCCAAGTCCACAATTTATGCAGTGGCCACGGTGCAGGAGGAGGTGGGCCTGAAGGGAGCTCGCGTAGCGGCATTTGGCCTGGACCCAGATCTCGCCATAGCTGCCGATGTGACCATTCCGGGAGACCATCCCGGCATCGAGATGAAGGACGCCCCCATCGAGATGGGCAAGGGACCGGTAGTCGTGGTGGCCGATGCCTCGGGGCGGGGCATCATCGCTACTCCTCAGGTCATCGAGTGGCTGGCGGGCACGGCCCGGGAGTTTGAGATTCCCATACAACTGGAGGCCTCGGACGGGGGCACCACAGATGCCACAGCCATCTACCTCACCAAGTCCGGTATTCCTACGGGCGTTATCAGCGTGGCCACGCGCTACATCCACTCGCCGGTGGAGGTGCTGTGCATCAGCGATATCGACAAAGCGGCAGAGCTGATGGCCAGGTGCCTGGAGACGGCGGGGAGATACTTTTAAAAGTAATTTATTTATAATATAATTTTCAATTTTTTTTTTAGTTGCGCTATCCAGGTTAATCGTCGTCTCCGTTCGTTCGTCCTCCCTCGTGCTCTGCGACTCTGCGGTATAATTTCGTTAACCCCCTGGTTTGATTATTCCGCTACGAGTATTAACCGCAGAGACGCAGAAGGTCGCGAAGACTCGAAATTAACTATATAAAAATCAAAATATAAGAGGCTTGGCCGGAAATCTTCGGCCCACCTCTTGAAACAGAATTCAGCTTGAACCGATGAGGCTAATCACAAAGAAACCCAGGAGCACACCTACTACGAACACGACTGCGAACGAGGTGTAGATCAGGGATCCAGCTAATACAATAGCTTCCATATAATCATCTCACTACCAGCACTGGGATCGTTGCCCAGTAGAGAACCTTCTGCACTACGCTGCCAATCAACAGCTTGGAGGCACCGGACTCGCCATGGCTTCCCATGACAATCAGATCTGCCTTCTCAGCTCCGGCCGTATCTATAACCGTATTTGCAGGAGCTCCAATTCTGACGATTGTGTCTACAGCAACGCCGATCTTGGCACCCATGGCCTTGAGATCGTCAACCGCTTTTCCGCCCGCTTTCTCCAGCTTGGCCTCTACTTCCTTTCTGTCGGCCCCAAGCTGTCTAACTGCGCTGGCAATAACGACCTCGTTTACTACGTTGAGTGCTATGACCTGTGCGCCGAGTCCCTTAGCGAGCTCCATGCCCTCCTCAGCGGCTTTCATAGATTTGTCTGAGCCATCTGTGGCAATCAATATCCGCTTGTACATCCTATCCCACCTTTGTTGCGTTTAACTCACTGACATTGTATAAATAGCTATCTTCCTGATTCAAGAATTCTAAGGGCCAATAGCGCCGCATTTTCTCCATTATCGATGCCGACGCAAGCCACAGGAACTCCAGGCGGCATTTGAACAATTGATAAAAGTGCATCCAGGCCGCCCAGTTTTGCACTTACCGGCACTCCAATGACGGGGCGCGTCGTTTTTGAGGCTATAACGCCGGGCAGCGCCGCGGAAAGGCCGGCAATGCCGATAAAAACGCGAGCATCCGTCTTTGAGATGTAGTCTTCCAGCTCCTCTGGATTGCGATGTGCGGAGAGAACTTTATGCTCAAATGACGCTCCCTTCTCTTCCAGTTTGCTGGCGACCTTGTCCACAATTGCCTGATCCGACCTGGATCCGGAAATTACTGCAATATCAACCATAATCTTATCCTTGATTTCGGCCCTGCAATTCATGTTGCTTATTCACGCTCATCATAATCAGGGTCTCGAAGATGCTCTTGACAGCACCCGTGTCCAGGTTCAACTCCGTGGCCAGGTCCATGGCCTGAGACAAAACCCTTCTTTCGCGCTCTGGATCGCTGATCGGCTTTCCTTCCGCTCTTTTGGCCTCAAAGATCTTTTTAGAGATGCCTATGCGCTGATAAATGAGCCTTATGATCTGCTCGTCGATCTGCTCAATTTCGCTGCGATGCTCTTGTAGCCCCATCAAATTCCCCGGCCCTTAGATGCGCACTTATTATTCGCTTTCGTTCTTATCACTCTTCCGCCCAGAGGTCTCCAGGCAGCTTCAAGGGCGTCCATCTTATCTTCATCAATTATGGCCGCATAAGAGGGTCCTGTCCCCGAAAGGCTCACTCCTTTCGCTCCCGCCTCCAGTGCCAGGAGCATGGGCTCTGTGGGCAGGCCTAAGGCCGCGCAGTAGGCCAGGCCGTTCAGGGTCATGGCCCTGCCGTAATCGCCGCGCATGGCCAGTTCAAAGATCACATCCGCCATGGGCGCAATGAGCCGGGAACGGGAAATATCGGTATCAATGGAGAAGAGCTTTCGCTCGGGAACCAGGAGCATGACCATGCCAGAGAACTCCTCCCTTTTAAGGAGAAGCATGCCTCTGTTGTCGGTAACCACAACTCCTCCCAGCATTGAAGCCAGAGCGTCGTCCAGAGCCCCGGTAATGGTCACCCCCACTTCCCGGGCGGCAGCCACGCCGATCTTGGCCGCCTCTATCAGGTCCATCTCTTCCTGCAAAGCATCCAGGGTTGCCAGAACGGTAGCGTTGGCCGCGGTACTGCTGCTCTTGAGACCTCCGGCCACAGGAATCTCGCTGCAAGTTCGCACTATCGCGCCGTAAGTATAGCCCAGTCGCTCCTGCACCATGCGCACACAGGTCTCGATGAGGCGAGTGTCCACGCCGGGAACGTTTCCCAAAATATCGCCGGAATGGTTCAGCTCTACTTCGGCATGGGTTTTAAGCTCGATTCCAAATGCCGCCCCTTTCCAGGTGGCCACGGCATTGAGAACTGTGGCAGCACCGTTGGCCCAGGCATATCCTTTCATGATTGCTCCATCTCAAAGATCTTCTTGAGCTTATCCAGCTCTTTCGCAAACTCATCTTTACCCTCGCGAGTATATTTTGCAATCATCTTATTCAGATATTCTAGTTCAGTGATGGATGAGATGAAGATGGGCTGATAGCAGCCCAATTCAACAAGCGGCAAGACCTCCACACCGCCTTTGTTTGTACCCTCCTCCAGCCCTTTTACTACTACTATGAAGGCGAAATTCTTGTAGCCCAGACCCCGGGCAATGTTTTTGGCGAAGCTGTTCATCTGCTGCACCCTTCGAGAAGAGAGGTCTTTGTAGGCGGCAACGGAATCCTTGTACTCCACAAACATGATGGAATCATCGGACCAGAGCAGGGCGTCGTACTCCACCACAGCGATGGCGTTTTTTAGAGCCACCACATTGAAGAGGACGCCGCGACACCAGCTTATGTTAAGATGAAGCCGAAAGTCCGCTTCCGTCATAGGCGTGTTCCTGGGCTTCAAAACATAAGGGTCGCTGGACAGTTCAATCATGAGGGGTCGTTTCTCCTTTCAGATAAATGGACTTTTCCCGCCGCACAAATTAGTGAAATGAAATCAGATCGATCCCTGATAAACGCGCATTTAGGATGAAAATATATCGTCTTTGTGCCTTTGTGTCTTTGTGGTGAGCGTATTCGTAGGTATTTTATCTCCATCCTTTCAAAAAAAACTCAACCACAAAGGCACAAAGACACAAAGAAACGAAAAATGTACCCGAATTTAGCCTCGCATCAAATTCGACGCCAGATCGAGAACAGTCCTGGGCCGGGAGAGCAGGACGGTAGCAGCGGCATAGCCAGCTTTCTTGACAAATGAGCCGCCTGAGATGAGCCTTTTTCCGGACAGGCCGCGCACCAGTCTGTCGATCTCCTCATCCTTCATCATGGCCAGCGTCTGCAAAGATGCCCGGCCCATGCGGTACTGCCAGTAGAATTCCCTATTCCAGAGCTTTTCATATTGAGAAAGACCTTCCCGAGAAACATCTCCCCTAGCCACAGCCTCGGCAGCCACGCTGCCGCAGATGGTGCCGGCGCGCATGCTGTAGGCAAGACCGCTCTGGCCTGCGGCTCCTCCCGTGACCATCAGGGAATTGGCAGCCATCTCGCCGGGCAGAACGCAGATGGGGTCGCCCCCCCGTCGCACAGCATGAATCTTCATATCCTCAATATCCCTGTACTGCGTGGCTTTGTAGGCCTTAAACCGCTTCAGGAAATCCCGGAAAAATGGCTGCACATTTTGGCCGTGGCCGCGCACGAAGACGCCCAGAGTGGCGTGATCGCCACCAGCAGGTGAGAAGGTGGCCTTCCAGCCGGGTGCCATGCTGCCGATCCAGTACAAGAAGAACATCTCCTCGCCCAGATCGGGATGCTCGACATCGGCTTCCATGGCCCAGGCAATGTCCTCGGCATGGCGCATGGGCACCAGGCCTGCTCCGCGAGCCAGGTGGGAAATAACTCCTGAGGCGTCCACCACCACCTTGGCCTCGATCTCGCCCTCATTTAAGAATACAGTTCTGCGACTACCATCCAGCCGGGATTTCTTGGCAACGTCGGCCAGGAGGCTCACTCCGTTGCTTTGCGCGAGGCGTTGGTAGTGTTCATCGAACTTCTTTCTGTCAATGAAATAGCCTTTAGCCGGAATGCTTGCGCCCTGGCCGGAAGGGGAGAGAATGCGCATGCCTTCCAGCTCTTTTTTCAGGTAGCAGTCCTCTACCTTGATGCCTGATGTAGCGGCCATTCCCTCAAAGAGGGTATTGGCGGCGTGATCCAGGCCGGCCAGATCCCTGTCCAATAATATTACCCCGGCTCCGCCTTTTGCGGCAGAGATTGCAGCCATCAGGCCGGCGGGCGAAGCGCCCACTACCAGAACATCGCACTTCACGAGAGGAATGGGGGCGTGCGATGAGATTAAGTTTTCCGGAGGGGCGGGAGAGAAAATATGGGTGGATGATATTTTATAATACTACTGTTGCATCAATTTTGGCAAATTGGCGGTGTTCCCGTGCACGCACGCCCGTACCCGCGCGGGCACGCACCCCCCACGCTCGCAAGCCCCTGCGCGTGCGTCCTTCTGTCTGCAGGCACCGGTAGCACGAACGGGGACGGGCTTTCATCAAAAAGACAGGCTGCAATCGTGCACGGTTGCTTTGGCTGCGGGCCTGGACCAGGTGTGGCTCTTCTCAGGCCGAAACTCCGGGCCACCTGAGCACCAAGACCGTGCTCCGGACTATAGACCGCCTGGCAGAAGAGGCCGGGATTCAGGAGGTTATGCGCCGGCAAAAGCTCTCCCGGAGGAAGGTCACACCTCATATCCTCAGGCACAGCCATGTGGTTAATGCCCTCATGGCTGGCGTGCCGGTGCCCATGATTCAGATAGCCGGGTGGGGCACAAGAGGCTATCTACGACAGAGATCTACGCCACAGTGGCGCCAGCACTGGTGAAGGAGGCGTATGATCTGCATGGATTCGGGCCGGTGAGTGCATGGATCTAAAGCGGCTCAAAGATATGTGCGTATAACCTGCAAGTCTTCCCGCCCATTTTCTCTTTTGACCTGGGTAGTCACAAATTCGGTTATGGCAAATGGCCCATTCCCGCAGACTATGAAATGATTTATCGACGATTGCCCGTTATCGAAAAAGCAGAATCAGTGAGATCAGAAAGGCGCTGTAGAATCCGGAGCGCAACATAAGGGGACCTTTCGAGGTCGAAAGCATATTTATAAAATTATTATCCGGCATTGAAGCGGTTCTTTTATGTAGTAGGGGGCAGTGCGTGTAACATGCTGACTCAGGACTGAAGTCCTGACAGATCTTCCGAAAGATGTATCATTTTGAACTGTTCATCCATGATAATCATGGGCAATGACATCATCGAACGCACGCAAGCTGCAGATGACAGCAAAACCTGGTACGAGCAAACAGTCTCAATGATATCCACTATCATCTGGCGTTATGAAGTCGATCCCCAAGGAGAGCATGTTGGCTCCTACATCTCACCAGTTGCAGACAGGATGCTAGGCTTGCCAGATGGAACTATCGGAAACAGTTTCGACAAATATTTTTCGCATATTCATCCTGACGACTTGACGGATGTGCAAGAGTTGCTCTTCGGAGGGATAAGAAACCTTGCAAAAGATTTAACTGTGGAGTATCGTCTGCGAAAGGCTGATGGAACGATGCTTTGGGTCCGTTCCCAGGGTTCAGCATATTCCCAACCAGATGGCCGAATTATCTGCGTTGGAACCACAAGCGAAATCACTGAGCAGAAAAATGCAGAAGAATCGCTTCGGGAATCAGAGAGCCGGCTGGGCCACATAATTGATTTCTTGCCCGACGCCACATTTGCAATTGACTGCGAGGGACAGGTCATTGCCTGGAACCGATCTATCGAAGAGATGACCGGCACATCCAAGAATGAGATTATGGGCAAGAAAGGTTTTGCCCATGCCGTTCCGTTCTACGGCGCTTCTCGACCCATTCTCATCGACCTGATCTTCATGGACCAAAAGGATATTGAAAAAAAATATGATTTTATTTTAAGAAAGGGAGATCAACTGACGGCAGAGACCTTTGTTCCCTCGCTTCGCAAAGGCAATGGTGCTTATCTCTGGGGCATTGCTGCGCCTCTTTACGATAGCAGCGGCAACGTGATGGGGGCAATAGAATCCATTCGCGACATTACCGAGAGCAAGAGGGCCGAGGAGGCGCTACATGAGAGTGAGGCGTTATACAGTGCTGTTGTTGGGCAAGCTTTTGATATAATTTTTCTAGTTGACGTGAACACCAAATCCATAGTTGATGGCAATATCGCCTTTCAAGAAATGCTTGGTTATGGCTCGAATGATATCTCCGGCTTAACTCTTTACGATATAATTGCTCACGATAAAGAAAGTATCGAACGCAATATTGACCATATCACGACATCAGGAACCTACTTCATAGGCCCGCGGCAATATCGGCGTAAAGATGGCTCAATCATTGATGTGGAGGCTAGTTCTACCCTAATTCATTATGGGAAGAAAGAGGTTCTATGCGTTATTGCTCGTGACATCACCGAACGCAAGCGAGTCGAGAATGAGCTGCGAGGGAAAACAGCGCTGCTTGAAGCTCAGGTCGAAACCTCTCTGGATGGAATTCTAGCAGTAGACAGCCAAGGGCAACGAATCCTTACCAATCAACGGCTTCTAACCATGTGGAATGTGCCTCAAGAGATCAGGATTCAGACAAATAACCAATCCTTTTTTCAGTACGTAGCAGGCAAAACTAAAAATGCTGATAAATTCCTTGAGAAAGTGAATTACCTTTATGGCAATCAAGATGAAACCAGCCGAGATGAGATCGAATTCGTGGACGGGATGGTCCTGGATCGCTATTCTTCGCCTGTGATCAGCAGAGACGGCGAATATTACGGTCGAATATGGATTTTTCATGATATTACTGATTATAAGCATGCTCTGAAAGCACTACACGAGTCAGAGCAGCGCCTGGCTGATATCATAGATTTCCTGCCTGATGCCACATTTGCGGTGGACCTAGAAGGAAAAGTTATCGCATGGAATCGAGCCATTGAGGATATGACGGGTGTGCCGAAAGCGGAGATGATAGGTAGGAACAATTATGCCTATTCTATCCCGTTCTATGGAGAACGCCGACCCATCATCATCGACTTAATCTTTAAGGAGCTGAAGGAGATTGAAGAGAAATATTACTTTATTTTGAGAAAGGACGATCAACTGATTGCAGAGACCTTCATTCCCATGCTAAATGATAAGAAGGATGTATTCATCTGGAATATTGCGTCTCCTCTGTACGATTGCAGTGGTTCTATTGTGGGTGCAATCGAGTCCATCCGCGATATCACCAGGCACAAGCGATTCGAGGAAGAGCTGAAAAACACCAATCTGCAACTGGAAACTACCAGCATGCAGACTCAACAGATGGCTGCATTGGCAGAACAGGCCAATGCAGCCAAGAGCGAATTCCTGGCCAATATGAGCCACGAGATCCGTACCCCCTTGAACGGCGTCATCGGCATAATCGGATTGCTGCAGGATATGAATTTGACCGCGGAGCAGCATGAATATGCTGAAATTGCCCATATCAGCGGTGAGATGCTTCTATCTCTCATTAACGACATCCTTGACTTCTCCAAGATCGAAGCCCACAAAATGGAGCTGGAAACGCTGAACTTCGACCTGCGCTCTACTCTGAAGGAGATAACCGATTTCCTGTCCCTCGGTGCTCATGAGAAAGGACTGGAGCAGATCTGCCAGATAGATCCCGAGGTTCCTTCGCTCCTGCGTGGCGATCCGGGAAGGCTGCGTCAAATCCTAGTCAACCTGGGAACCAATGCCGTGAAGTTTACGGAGAAGGGCAAGATAGTGATCCACGTCATCCTGGGGAGCGAAGATGAAAGAACTGTCACGCTTCGCTTCTCGATCAGCGACACTGGCATAGGCATCCCGCCAAACCGGCAGGATATTCTCTTTTCGTCTTTCACTCAGATGGACTGCTCAACAACACGCCGATACGGTGGTACTGGTCTGGGACTGGTCATCTCTAAGCAATTGGCTGAATTGATGGGCGGGAGGATCGGCGTGGAAAGCGAGAGGGGCAAAGGATCAACCTTCTGGTTTACTGCAGTGTTTGAGAAACAATTCGCAAGTTCTGAATTCGCAGAAGATGTGCTTGCCGAAATCGAGGATATAAATGTACCTGGCCCTAGTATCAAACTTGTCGAGGGAGCTATTGAGCGATCCGCCGCCGAGCCTGCCATTTCAGAAAACGACATGCGCAAGATCCGCGTCCTGGTGGTAGAGGACAATCCCATAAACCAGAAAGTAGCACAGATCATGCTGAAAAAGATTGGCCTCCGGGGAGATATGGTGGCCAATGGACAGGAAGCCATCAATGCGCTCCAGACCATTCCCTACGACCTGGTGCTGATGGACTGCCAAATGCCCGAGATGGATGGTTTCGAAGCCACCCGCTTCATACGCAATGGTGCATCTGTACTCAATCCCCGCATCCCCATCATCGCCTTGACCGCCTCCACAATGCAAGGAGATCGGGAGAGGTGTATTCGGGCTGGAATGAGCGATTTCATTGCCAAACCGATACGACACAGAGATCTGGCGGAAATGCTCGTCAAGTGGTTGAAAATAACACCAGAATAGGTCTTAGGTTGCTTGATGGGAGAACTCAAACACACGACTTAGCTGGAAGATCTTTGGGACGAGGAATAATTCATGAGAAGGAGTTCACCATTGGGGTAGCGTTACTGGTAATCTCTAAACGGTACTATTCAAGATGTGGCCGAATGATGTGGATTCCGTATCTGCGATTACATGCGGGGGATGAGATTCTCGCATACCTCACTACACAAACTATTTCTTTGGGGTGGTCAAATATACGAACATGGAGGGAGATCCATGCAGACTGTATAAGGGATGATCCCCGCTCCAAGCTGTGTGTGTAACCCGCAATCCATAATTCCTTTTTTCGATATGCATGAAACCACAGGATATTATTATAAGCATACTTTCAGGCTCAAACTCCATGATCATGATGTTGCGCTATAGAAAAAAGGGTCGTCATGATCGCTAGCAATGGGCTGAACGGATCGATACGAATAGACCAATCAAGTTAACTTGATTAGTGAGTTCATAAAGTATGGAATGGGCTGTTAGGCAGAAGAGGATTTAGTCCGATTTGGAGCGGTTGTATAATGTGGTGCGTGTAAGTGCACTTCTTTCAGAAAAGTTCTATGGCATTTCCCTAAATTACCTTAAAAATGCCATATAACTATTACAGAAGAACTGAGCAGCGAGCCCATAAAATCGATTACGCTGAATGAGATAAATGGAGCTGCAGGCCTGGCCAGTCATCAAGCCTCATCACTCCGACTTAAATCGCATCTCTCCTCCTAATGGCTGGCGTTCTGGAGAGAATAAGGACGAGTCAGGCTATAAGTCTTTCTTTTGGAAAGCGGAGAATGAAACCGGATGCTGTAGGATCTCATGAAAGAGGGATAAGAAGGAGGGAGGAGAAAGTCAATTGGATGTAGGAGGGAAAATGGCCATCGACTTTCGCCAATACACTATACGTCAATTGCCGATATAAAAGGCTTTCGCTTCAAGTTAGAAAAGACCTTTCTCTACCAAGAAGAAATAATCAAGAGAATGTGTAGTCCCGAATGTTTGGACTTTATATACTCCGGCCCGTAAATTACATTCTTTATCAACCATTTAATTCAGTCTCCATCCGATTCAGGAACATTCCCAATTTGCATCCTTCCGGCAGCCTTGACCAGAATGCGATATCTTGCGTCTGTAGATACAATTTTGTATCAAGCGATTCATGAAATCTAACTGTATTATGTATTTGATTTTATTCTCCTCAAGAAACTCTTCAAATCTGCTATCTGCATTGCCGTTCTTGTCTCGCTTGTTGGCATAGAATTGTGTCCCTCTATCGGTCAACACATGGCTCAATACTTGCCAGGCAGCCAAATTTATCCATAGCTTCTCTGAGGAGCCATAAACTGTTTTCTGTTGTTTCCGCATCGAACTCCCCGCCCGCGAGAATGCGCCGCGAACTATCATCAAGGACCGCGCAGACGTACGCCTGTTTTCCATCGTGAATGCTGGTATGCCAATCCAGATGCACCATGGACAGGCTGTGCTTGCGTTCGAACCTGATCCAGGGTTTTCTGCGCTTCGATTTGTTGCGGTTCACATTCCTCTCTGTTAGCTTTACAACTTTATTCTTCTTTCTCATGCCACATTGATGGGTATATAAAGTCAAAGGTTTCGGGACTACACACAATCATGGCTAATCGGAATATTTTTATATTGGCTCGAATTATACTTCGATCGAGGTAGAATTATGGGAATACTGTCGTTCAGAAGTGCCCTCTCACTGATAATATTATTAGCAATTCCAGCTTTTGCAGATGATGTCGATAACCTCATCATAGATCTCACAGACCAAAACTCTACAGTCAGAGTTGATGCTACAAGGGCTCTATTTGTTCTAAAAGATGCAAGATCAGTAGATCCATTGATTCTGGCGCTAAGCGATGAAGACTCTGAGGTTCGAGCCGGCGCAGCGAGCGCCCTGGGATGGATCAAAGACAGAAAAGCAACCGATCCCTTGATTCGAGCTCTAGATGATGATGATGCGGTTGTCAGAAGTACAGCTGCAGGAAGCCTTGGGGTGATCAATGAAACGAAGGCAGTGGAACCATTGATCCGAGCACTTGATGATGACGATTTTAGTGTCAGAGCCAACGCCGCAATTAGTCTAGGACTGCTCAAGAGCCATGACGCAGTAAACCCATTGATTCAAGCTCTAAACGACAAAGACAGTGAAGTCAGATGGAGAGCTGCTTATTCCCTCGGAGAAATCAGCGATAATCTGGCAATAGATCCGTTGAAACAGGCGCTGGATGATGATGATGCTACCGTTCGAGAGGAAGCCAGAGCGGCTCTGGAAAAAATAGAACCACAACAGAGTGATGCACAAGGCAAAATAGCATCCCCCAAAGGAACGCCTGCCAACGAAGGTGGCGATTTTGATGGCCAGCAACTCGAAAACTCTGAGATTTTCAACAACGAAAACGCGGGTTCTGTTGAAAACTCTCCATCATGCAGTCCGAGCTTTACGATTGACCGGAGTTATTACATCAGCTCCGTCGAGAACTATCACTGGAATTATGGGAGTGGCACCACAGAGGCAGGAACTATCGGCCTGCAAAAAGAGGATGGCACAATATACGGGCCGTGGAATGTAGAGGCCAGCTCGGGCCAGGGCGGCGTGCCCAAAGCCAATTGGATCGCTCATCCTGAAGAAATTTTGCCCCCCGGAACTTATACCATAGTGGATTCCGATCCTTCCACTTGGTCTCAGAACTCGGACTCAAGCAATTGTGGATTTAGCAAAGTCGAGGGTCATATCGAGCCCGGAGCAAAAACCGGCCTTACTAAAACAAGCGGAAGTCAGAGCCGTTCGTACCAGGTTGGACCCGACCAGATTGCGAGCCCGAACTCTGCATCCCTCATCCAGACCTCGGAGTGGGGCGAGGTCCCAGCCAACCAGGTAGTAGTAATGCTGAAGGAAGGAAAAGGCCGGACAGATGCCGATCGCTTGGCATCCGACCTGGGAGGCCAGGTTGTAGGGTTCTTTAACTACATTAACCTCTACCAGATCGAGACCTCTGGCACGACAAAGGCTGAATTGATAGACTTTGTGGCCAAGGCCAAGCAGGATCCTGACGTGGAGCTGGCCTTCCCCAACCAACAATCCTATCTCGATGCAACTGTTCAAGGAATACAGTGCTCTCCCCTGGATGATCCAGTCTATACCGAAGGTGGTCGCGGCAAAGACTATGAGATGATAGGTGTCCAGCGGGCTTGGGATCTGATAAGAGTCTCGGGTCTTTCCCTATCGAAAGTGCATGTAGGCGTAGTAGATGACGGTCTTTACAAAGGAAATGATGAGTTCAATGGCAAGGTGAAGATAGATACAAGTGAGCAAAATTCTGAGCTGCAGAATTCTTTGGGAAAAATATACGATAACAATGGGTTACTTACAGCGGATTATACTGTATCAGGTAGTCACGGCACGAGCGTTATGAATATCATTGCCGCAAACCCCGATAATGGTGGAATAACCGGCATAGCATCTGAGCCGCTCGGGGACAAGCTAGAAACGTCCATGATCAATTTCAATGCTCCCCCTTATGGAGACAATCCAAAGAGTGGGCCAGATCCAAATGATCCAACGAAGGTTGTGTGGACAAACGGCAAGACCTATACCTTTAGCGATTTGTTAGCAATCAATAAAAGCATAAACGATGGAGCAACAATCATAAGCTGTTCATGGGGCAATCGCGCAGCCGATCCCAATTTTGCGGCAGCCTCCAAACAGTTCTTTGAAAAGATGGTCTTGGATCATCCTGATGTGCTCTTTGTTTGTTCAGCGGGAAATGAAGGAATATCGCCGGATGGAGCCCAAACATTTCCGGGAGGCCTTCAAAAGCCCAACATGATCACGGTGGGCAACATCAGGAACGATGGCTCCAACACCGCAAACAGTAACATGGCCAGCAATAACTTCGAGGTGACCCTTGCTGCTCCCGGTGAAGAATCAGTAAGCGGCTTCGACAATAATGGCGGTATAAAGAATAGTTTGGGAGGCACCAGCATGGCCACGCCCCAGGTAACCTCCGCAGCAGCCCTGATCCGCGCCCTGAATCCCCAATTGACGGCTGGCCAGATCAAGGATATACTGGTGCAGAATGCCAGGACAAGCGTTGATATTGATGGCAAGAAGGTACCTGCGCCTCCAAAACTGGGCGGCCGCATCCTTGCTATTGATGAGGCAGTTTTCAAGGTAATAAATGACCAACGCAAGAAGCTGAACTTAACGCCATTCACAGACATAGATTCTGCTCTGGGATTGGCCCGAATTGGTCTTGTCGCTAAAAACGATCCAGCATATCCAAATGACTGGAAGGTAACGGCAAAGATCCTGAGCGTCGAGACTAAAAAAGGTGCGGACGTGGCCATCGAGCTTCAAGGAGAGGGAGCTATTGGAAGCGACCGAAAGATACACCTCAGCCAGGCGGGCGCTGTAAACTGGGATGTGACCACAAAGGGCAGCGCCACGGTAGTAGTGAAGAGACTTGATACCAACGGCTGCAACAGAGCTGTGCTAGCTGAACCTTCAGAAGGCTTGAGCGGCAAGTGGCAGACCTGGACTATAATTAATGGCGTCAAAATGATGGATGGAAGTGGGCTGTTGTTCCTCTATATACTGAACCAATCAGGAAGCTCCATAACTCTCACGGCCCCTCACGTGATCGCCAGGGACATAGTCGGAACTATCAGCGGCAACACCTTTACAGGCACCTTCATAGACAGCGACACTAACCGGACTCAAGGGAATATAGAGATAACCTTCTCGCCGGATGGCAACCACTTCACGGGACGGAAGATGAGAGAAATTTGGTCGCAGGAGTTGGAATGGGGCGGTGATAGAGTATCCGAAATAGGTCCAACTCCCGCACCTTCCTCATCCCCTATTGCTCAGTGGGTTAAGGGGTCAGGTAAGTTGTCGCCTGCTACGAGTTAGCAGAAGAGCTAAGCCGCGAGCCCATAAAATCGATTATGCTGAATGAGATGAATGGAGCTGCGGGCCTGGCCAGTCATCAAGGCCGTCATGCCCCGACCGTGTATTAGCGTGAGATCCCCCGGCGGATTACTGCGCCTGTTACAGCGCGCAACTTTTTCAGCCCGCCAAAGTATCAGCCTCACAGGCTCGTAGCCAAATGCAGTGCCACGAAGGCATGCATCTCCTTCATCGGAGCATCATCGGATACGTTAAGCCCACGGAACGCCCGCCACCCTATTCAATGGCATGAAGCGGCAAACAATCTACATATATAAGCTATGAAACAGAGAACTCAACAAAAATGTTATCTTCTTTAAACGCTTCTTCGATCCTATGAAAGGAATCTATGCAGTCTTCGTTATTCTGCTGGTACTGATGACATCAGCACATTGTCAGCAGACTGCTAATACCTGGACCATCAGCGGCTTTGATCTCGACCATTCAGCCCAATACAACAAGGCCCTCAACACTGGCCTTGATTTCTACAATCAAGGCAAATACGACGAGGCCATCAACGCTTACGATGCTGCTATCAGGTTAGATCCCAACAGCACCCAGACCTGGCAGGCCTGGAATGGCAAAGGCGATGCGCTCTATGGCCAGGGCAAGTACGATGAAGCCATTTCGGCATATGATAAAGCCATCCAGCTATGGCCAAATAATGCCATTCCCTGGGCTTACAAAAGCGATGCTCTAAAGGCACTCGGCCGAACTAATGAGTCGGAGGTGGCCTATGCCAGGGCAAAAGAGCTGGGATTTGGCGGTTCAACCTGGAGGCCTAAGAACATTACATTGAATGGCCGTCCCATTGCTACACCCGGCACCAACATAACCACGAGCATCAATGAAGGCCTTGAGCTCTACCATCAAGGCAATTACGAGGAGGCCATCAACGCATTCGATGCTGCTATTAGGCTAGATCCTTACAATGCTGACACCAGGCAGGCCTGGAACGGCAAAGGTGATGCTTTAAAGGCACTCGGCCTAACTAAAGAGTCGGACGTAGCCTATACTACAGCAAAGGGCATGAACTCTATGACCCCCACTACCTCCGGCCCGAGTGGCACGCCTGTCACCCACATTCTTGATCATAGCATGGCAAGCAAAGTTGACGAATCCACCCATAGTCCGATCACGAGAACCTACAATTTCTCTACCGTCGATAGCAAGGCTTACTCCTGGTTGAGCTTGGCAAATGTTGCATCCGGTAAAGTCGAATGGTATTGGTATTCTCCAGATGGCAACCTATACAAAACGGGTTTCGTTGATATCCCTCCCAATCCCAACGGTGATTATTGGCCCTCTTACAACATCTGGTATTATATCGATATTGCCGATATACCAGTAGAGCCTTACCTGTCAGGAAACTGGCATGTAAATGTCTACCTGGTTGGTTCAACCTATGTAACGCAATTGACGGAGCAATTTACTCTGGAAAACGGTTATGAGGCCAAGACAATCAGCACCCGCATTCTTGATCATAGCTTGGCAAGCAACTTTGACGAGTCCAATCGCCGTCCGATCACAAGAACTGACAGATTCTTCCTTGGTACCGATAGCAAGGTCTACTCCTGGTTGAGCTTAGCAGATGTTGGACCTTGTACATTCTATTGGTATTGGTATTCTCCTGACGGCCGCTGGTACAAAGTGGGTCCGATTGATATCCCACCCAATCCAAGCGGCGGCTATTGGCCTTCCTACAATATCTGGTGTTCTATCGACACTCGCACTTTGTATGGAGATACGCGGGACCTGGAACTCCCGTCTGACGAATTCTATGTAGATATTACCCGAAATGATCGTCAGATCCTGACGGAGTATTTTAAAGTGGATCAATAGGATAGAACCCAAAATTCATTGCAGGCATAAAACCTGCAAACATTTTCATTTTTTTATCCAAATCCTTTTTAAAAAAGACGAATGCCTGCCAGAGCTATCTCGCTCTGGCTTTTCCGCCCTTCTTTCCCGCCGCCTTCGCTCCTGGCCCACTGCCGCCAACTCTCGATCTTAAATACCGGCCCGTGTGGCTCTCCTCCACAAGAGCCACCTCTTCCGGCGTGCCCGCTGCCACGATCCGCCCGCCAGCGTTCCCGCCCTCCGGCCCCAGATCGATGATGTAGTCGGCGCACTTGATGACATCCAGGTTGTGCTCGATGACCACCACGCTGTTGCCTTTGGCCACCAGGTCGTCCAAAACCGAGATGAGCTTCTTGACATCGGCAAAGTGCAGCCCGGTGGTCGGCTCGTCCAGCAGGTAAATGGTCTTTCCCGTGCCCCGCTTGGCCAGTTCCCGGGTGAGCTTGATCCTCTGCGCCTCGCCGCCTGAGAGTGTGGTCGAGCTCTGCCCCAGCTTGATGTAGCCCAGGCCCACGCCTAGCAAAGTGTCGAGCTTGCTTCTGATGGCAGGAACGTTCTGGAAGTGCTCTCGGGCCTCTTCCACAGTCATGTCCAGCACCTGTGCAATGGATTTCCCCTTGTACTTGACCTCCAGGGTCTCCCGATTGTAGCGGGTGCCCTTGCACTCCTCGCATTCGATGTAAACGTCGGGCAGAAAGTTCATCTCGATCTTGATCAGCCCGTCTCCCTGGCAGGCCTCACAGCGACCGCCCCGCACGTTAAAGGAGAAGCGACCCGCTTTGTAGCCGCGCACCTTTGCCTCTTTGGCCTCGGCATAGGTCATACGGATGGGGTCGAATATCTTGGTGTAGGTAGCCGGATTGGAGCGGGGCGTGCGGCCGATGGGACTCTGGTCGATGACGATGACTTTGTCCACCTCGGAGTCGAATATGATCTCATCGTACTCGCCAGGTTCCGCGCTCGATCTGTAAATCTTCTTCATGAGGGCCCGGTAGAGAGTGTCGTAGATGAGGGTGGACTTGCCTGAGCCCGAGACACCGGTGACGACTGTCAGGACGCCCAGGGGGATGGCGGCGTTTATGTTTTGGAGATTGTTCTCCCGGCAGCCCAAAAGGCGAATGAAGCTATTGCTCTTTCTGCGGCTGGCCGGGATCTCAATGGTCTTCTTCCCGGAGAGGTACTGGCCGGTGAGCGACTCTGCACTCATCTCGATCTCCAGAGGCGTGCCCTCTGCCACCACATAGCCGCCGTGAATTCCCGCTCCCGGCCCGATGTCCAGCACGTGATCGGCGCTGCGGATGGTCTCCTCATCGTGCTCTACTACGATGAGCGTGTTCCCTAAGTCCCGCAGCTTCTTTAGCGTCTCAATGAGCCGGGCGTTGTCCCTCTGGTGAAGGCCGATGGAGGGCTCGTCCAGCACATAGAGAACTCCTGTCAGGTTGGAGCCGATCTGGGTGGCCAGGCGGATGCGCTGCGCCTCGCCTCCGGAGAGGGTTCCGGCGTTCCGGGATAAGGTGAGGTAGGCAAGACCCACGTGCTCCAAAAAGCCCAGCCGAGAGGAGATCTCCTTTAGGATCTGGCGGGCGATCTCCTGCTCCTTTTCCGATAGCTTGGGCGCGAGCGTTTGGAAGAAGTCTATGCTCTCCCCAACGGATTGATCGGTCACATCCACAATGGACTTATCTCCGACCGTTACGGCCAGCACCTTCTCCTTCAGCCTGCGGCCGCCACAATTCGGGCAGGGAAGGACGCGCATGAACTTCTCCAGCTCCTCGCGCCTATAATCGGACGCGGTCTGGCCGTAGAGGCGAACGCTCTGCGGAATCAAGCCCTCCCACTGGCCGTTGTGCATCCAATAAGCGTCGCCATTTTTCATGCTCATGCTGAACTGGATGCGCTCAGCCGAGCCGTACATCAGGGCGTTGTACTGCACTTCGGAGAGATCTTTCATGGGTGTGAAAACATCAAAGCCAAAGTGCTTGGCCACAGCCGCCAGATGCTGGCCCCGCCAGCCGTCGATGGCATTTCGGTAGAGCGCCACAGCGCCGTCGGCGATGCATAGCTCTCTGTCCGGTATGATCAGATCCGGGTCGAACTCCATGCGAATGCCCAGACCATTACAGGACTCGCAGGCTCCGAAGGGGCTGTTGAAGGAGAACATGCGCGGCTGCAGCTCCTCGAAGGCCATGCCGCAGACGGGACATGCCATGGTAGCTGAGTAGAGCTGCTCCCGGCCTTCGGCAAAAAGGACGACTACCAGGCCTTCCGATTTCTTAAGAGCGTTCTCGATGGCTTCCACCAGCCGCGATCTGTCCAGGGCGGGGTCGAGCCGGTCCATGACCACCTCAATGTCGTGCATTTTGTAGCGGTCCAGCTCGATGGTCTCATCCGTTCTGCGGATCTCTCCGTTCACCCGCACCCGTGTGAAGCCCTCTTTATTCAGGTCGGTGAAGAGCTGGCCGTAGGTTCCCTTTTTCTGACGGACGATTGGAGCGAGAATCGTCACCGTGCAGCCGCAGGAGGCGTCTTCGTCGTTCTTCGCCTCCTCCAAAATGCTTTCTGCGATCCTCTCCGGCGACTGGGACTGTATCCTTATGCCATGCACCGGGCAGTGGGGCACGCCTATCCTGGCATAGAGCAGGCGCAGGTAGTCGTAGATCTCGGTTACCGTTCCCACAGTGCTGCGGGGGTTCTTGGAGGTGGTCTTCTGCTCGATAGATATGGCCGGGGACAGGCCTTCGATGCTATCGACGTCTGGCTTGTCCATCTGGCCCAGGAACTGGCGAGCGTAGGCGGAGAGAGATTCTACGTAGCGGCGCTGGCCCTCGGCGTAGATGGTATCGAAGGCCAGAGTGGATTTGCCAGAACCGGAGACGCCGGTGATGACGATGAACTTATCACGGGGAAGCGTTACGGTTATGTCTTTGAGGTTGTGCTCGCGGGCACCTTTTATTATGATCGATTTCATTTCGCTTATCTCACTGATCTTTATGGTCGAACGATCTGCTAATGGGGCGGAGGAAGGACTTAATCCTTTTCAGTTACCGGGTTATGGATGGGTTCAATTTATCCTCCAAGTGCGATTTCGCCGACTATGATTAAGCCGCCACGAATGCTCTTCTTGAGCAATGAAGTGCATAGTGCCACAAGGCCCGCAACGCCTAGCTTTGCTCCTGATTTCTTCGGTATAGTGCTCAGATATTGCGTCAACGCAAAAAGCTCAGTAGCTCTTTCAAGTTGAAATATTCATATCCGCCATACTGCGCAGGGAAATCCTTTATTGCCAACCAGAGATCACCGGTTTTTGGATAAGCAATAAAACTCCACATATTGGCGACATGAGCCTTAAACTCGCCCAAAGGCTCTTTTGCTTGATAAGCGAAATCTGGATATAGAGCACATATCGAGCAGAGTATATTGTTTGTCCACGAGGGAAAACTCCTTTGACGGGTCATCTTCGTATAAGGATCATAGCAATCACTTAATATTTTTATGGCATTTTCCACGGTTATTTGGCCATAGTACTCCTGTATTAACTGTCCATATCTTTCAAAGCGGCTAGGAGCTTGAACGTAAAAGTTGTAAGGATCCAAAAGACTGTTCTGCCATTTCTCGATCGTTGAAATATCCTTGAGTTCATTGACCATAACCTGATCAGCTACCATATTGTATCCTGAATAGCCCATCCAGCCAGGATAGCAATTGGAATGATTAGTTTGCCACAGCGCTTTGACATTGGGCATGGGATAACGAACAGAGACCATCTTGGAAGACGTTTCTACTACGGCAGCCTTTTTAGCTTTGGCATCTACTACATGATATGCAATGCCGGCACAACGCGGCGTTTCTCGAAAAATCTTTATGGCATCATCTACCGTGCTTGCATGGGTCAGCAAATATCGAGTGAATATGGCAATGCCACAGCCTTCCATGCTTTCGTTTTGCATGGAATTCAACTGCGTCATCATCCCAAGTCCGTCCTCATTTACACCGCCATCAAGCCCAATCATCCCAGGATAGGTCATGAATGCATGGCCAAATCCGTCATCTGGGTCGGCTATGACCATCATACGATTATCCAGTTGTTCCGGCATATTGAAATTATCTTCATTTTTTCCAAAGATCAGTTTCCCGTTTTCTCCGGCCCATTCATCCCAGGCACAAAAGCTGCTACAGCCTCCGGATGGAGAATGCATTTGCCCATTACTATCTGTATTTGTCTTACCTATGCATTGCCAGTAATGGGGATGACAATAGATGCACCATTGATCATAGTTTGTATTCCAGAGCAAGATCTGCTTTAAAGTCACATCTACTCCGGCGTCATTTGCACCATCGGCAATTCCCCTCATTTCGTCTTTAAATTCCTTCGGGACAAACGGTTCGGCTTTTTTCTGGCCAATCCATATCATTTCTTCTGCCATTTCAAGATCCGATCCGGTCTGCTGGGCGACATAAGCGGCGGTCGCTAGAAGCGTTCTTTTTATCATTAAATCAATTTTATTTGCTAATAGATAGCCGTGCTGATAGCCAATTTCGTATGGATTGCCTTTTATATGCAGAATCTTAACGCCTTTTTTTTCTTCAAAAAATGCTTTATTTATCATACGTTAGATGTTGGTGCTGTGAATATAAAATCCTTAGCCCAAAATATCCTTGTGTTGAATGGAATGCATCCGTAAATCGGGGGTAATGTAATATACAACGAATGTCCATCATATTGTGGAGGATTTAAAACCATGAATAAAGGTTTTATATTGGTAATTGCAGGATTTTTTTTAATTTCAATTGCCAGCAGCCTCGATTCGGGTAACACTGGTCTGTCACCCATACCATTTGATCTGAAAGGGTATGGTGCTGACCAGATAACACCAGAGAATCCAGGGGCAGAAGTTTTAACGAACAGGAAAAATGCTTTGTCCAACAATTCAAGCCTTAGCCAGGTTCTCCATGAGGATGTCATGCCGGCTCCCCGGCCAAATATCATAATAATATTGGCCGATAATATGGGATATATGGACCCTGGCTGCTACGGTGGCGGCGATGTATTAGGTGCACCGACACCAAGGATGGATCAGATGGCCAAAGAAGGCCTTAAGCTGACTTCCTGTTACTCGGAGACGCAATGCACACCGACCAGGGCGGCAATGCTAACCGGAAGGCTCCCCATCCGAACGGGCATGACCTTGGCCTCGGCTGCAGGCTCTAAGGCCGGCATATCTCCTGAGGAAATTACACTCGCGAATGTGCTATCTGATGCCGGCTATAACACGGCCATGTTTGGCAAGTGGCATTTGGGAGATGTCAATGAGAGTATGCCTCAAAAGTTGGGTTTCGATGAATTCTTTGGCACACTATATCACCTAAACACCTATAGTCTCCGAGAACGCATCGGCTACGATCCTAATTGGGAATCGCCGGATCCGTATTATGGATTGGTGGAAGCCAAGAAAGACGGTGACCTCAAACTCGTGTCACCATTAAACCTGACTTCTTTGGCATTTGTCGATGAGCAGTGCGTAAACAAAGCAATTGCATACATCGATAATCAGTCAAACTCCACAAAGCCCTTCTTCATTTACCTTCCCTTAGTACGCACGCACTTCCCCAGTGTTCCCAACCCGAAATTTGCCGGAAAGTCCAGCAAGGGTCCATATGGCGATGCGGTAATGGAGACCGATTATCATATCGGCCAGGTTCTGGATGCGCTTCGTGACACAGGGAAAGACAATAACACGGTCGTGGTTTTCACAAGCGATAACGGACCAACACTTGATCAATGGCCTGATGCCGGCTACTCGCCATTTAGGGGCGGAATAGGTACTGCCTATGAAGGCGGCGTGCGCATTCCCTGCCTATTATGGTGGCCGGGCTATATCGAGGCTGGAAGGACATCCAACGAGATTGTGTGTCTCATGGATCTCTTCAGCACCTTTACAAAGCTAGGTGGTGGAAAGATCCCCACGGATAGGCCCATTGACGGCATAGATCAATCGGATTTCCTGCTGGGAAGACAGAATAATTCCAGCCGAGAATGGGCCGTGTGGTACATGGGAACTGAGAGTGCAGCTGAGACATCACCTGCAGCCGTACGCTGGCATCAGTTCAAGATTCACCGGGTTGCCTACGACTCCTTCCAGGGACCGAAAAGCGATTATGGCCAGATTCCGGCTGTCTACAACATTGAAATAGATCCAGGTGAGCAGCATAATATTGCAGGCGAGCACGATTTCGTAATAACTGCATACCAAAAGATCTATCGAGGGCTTGTGGCCAGCATGAGAAAATATCCGAATACGCCATCGCGGGCATATCCAATTGTGGGAGGCGCAAGCTGATTAAGACCAAAAACGTCTCAATTTTTATTTTTTTCGCAAAGATAGTTTAATTAACCCCGAAGAGATAACAACGCTCAATGAGCAAGGCGGACGCACTGTCTGGTTTTCATCTTCTGGCCAAACCCACGGGTGCATTGTGCAATTTAGGCTGTAAGTACTGCTTCTTTCTATCCAAGAAGGATCTATATCCGGGCAGCAATTTCAGAATGTCGGATGAGCTTTTGGAGACCTATATCCGCCAGTACATTGAGGCCCAGCATATTCCACAGGTGACCATTGCCTGGCAGGGTGGAGAGCCGACTCTGATGGGCCTGGACTTTTTCCAAAGGTCAATCCAATACCAGCAGAAGTATAAACGCCCGAAAATGATCATCCAGAATACCATGCAGACCAATGGTACCCTTCTTGACGATGAATGGTGCAAATTCTTCCATAATAACAACTTCCTCATCGGCCTTAGCCTGGACGGACCGAGAGATCTTCACGATGCCTACCGGGTAGATAAAGCCGGCAACCCTACCTTTGATCGGGTAATGAAAGCGGCCCGTCTCATGCGAAAACATAAGGTGGACTATAATATCCTGACCACAGTTCATGCCGCCAATGCCGATTATCCCTTAGAGGTTTACCGCTTTCTTAGAGATGAAGTCAAGGCGAATTTCATTCAATTTATTCCCATTGTAGAAAGAGATAATGAAACAGGCTTTCAAGAAGGCGATAAGGTTACGGATCGTTCCGTGAAGGCCGAGCAGTATGGCCGCTTCTTGATCTCAGTCTTCGATGAATGGGTTCGAAAGGATGTAGGACGGACCTATGTGCAGATCTTCGATGTAGCTCTGGCTGCCTGGTCAGGAGTACCTCCCGGAATCTGTGCCTTCTCTCCGACCTGCGGAACCGCCATGGCTATGGAGCACAATGGAGATATGTACTCGTGCGATCATTTTGTGGAGCCCAAGCACCTACTGGGCAATATTAACGAGAGGAACATGGCCCAGTTAGCCGGCTCGCGTAAGCAGCGAAAGTTTGGCCAGGACAAACTCGATACCCTGCCCGCATACTGCCGCCGGTGTGAGGTCTGCTTCGTCTGCAACGGCGAATGCCCCAAGAACCGTTTCATCAAAACTTCAGACGGTGAAAACGGTCTCAATTATCTGTGTGCGGGTTACAAGGAGTTCTTCAGGCACATCGATGGGCCTATGCGGTTTATGGCCCATGAACTTCGCCAGGGCAAGGCTCCTGCCAATATTATGAACTACATGAAAAACGGTCAAATCTCACAAATGATTGTTAAGCCGGCAAGAAACGATCCCTGCCCATGCGGCAGCGGCCTAAAGTATAAGAAATGCCACGGCAAGGCTGGATGAAAAGAGAAAAGGTTAGCCCTCCAGATTAGCCGGATTTCCGACGCCAGCACTCTATAAAAGGGTGTGAAGAAACAGCAATATATTACCTACGATATAGAGCAATATTCCCAAGGCACCAAGGGTTTTCTTTGGAGTAGAATGGGTGATAAATAAAATAACGAACATAATAGATATCACACCGAGAGAGGCAAGAAGTATCCTGCGTAGAGGTATAAGAATGGGTTTTACCAGGCTGTAATAGTATATGAAATAGTCCCTCACCAAAGCATTATGGTAAGATATAGTTTGATAAATAGCTATAAAAATAATCACGGTAATAATAGTAATAATTATCATTCTATTCCATTTTGCATAGACCTTGACTAATTTCAAGGACTTGCTGTAGGCTTTCGATATGTGAAGCTCCAAGAGATCGTTTATCTGGTCAATTCTGTCTCTTAATACAAAATATTCAATTGCCAAAAGGATGCCCGCAAAGAAGTTTGCTACAATCCCCGCCTGCTCTAATGTCTTTTCATTTATGACAGATAGATCCATCATTCGGTGATTTGATAATTGGTATAAATACTTTCCCAAGCTTTGCTACGATTGATTCTTCTCAGCGAATGATGTTGGAAGCGGTAGAAATAAGTGTCAAAAACAAGCACTTTCAACGCTGTTAGGCTGATGCCTCAGCATGGCCGGATAAAATAGAGGAAAGAGCAGCCTGCTCTGGCTGCCCATGTTTTTTCAGGTTCTCTTCGAAGTAGCCGAAGAGGCGATGCAGATAGTAAGTATCGTAACTGAGATCGTGGTTCCTGTTAGTCATGATCAGCAGGTCGAATGGCCTGTCAGCGTCTATGAAAGCGTTGACAAGTTGCATTGTCATGCAGGGATTAACGTTGTCATCTGCATCTCCAGCGATGAGCAGCAGCTTGCCGGTCAGGTTGCCGGCCTTTAGAGATGTTAGCTGCTCCTTATAATCCGATTTCAGACCCTCGTACTTCTCGCCCCAATAAGCCCCGTAAAAGCGGCTATCATAGTCTCCGCCTGAGGCTACACCTACCTTGTAAAAGTCAGGATAGGTGAGCAGAGCCTGAGCGGTCATAAATCCACCTGCCGAGTGGCCGAACATTCCCACTCTGCTTAAATCCATGTAAGGCCGATCTTCAGCCAACTGCAACAGGGCATTGATGTGATCCGGCAGTCCTCCGGCATCGCCCAGATGGCCATAGGAAGCATCGTGGAATTCCTTGGATCGGTAGGGTGTGCCTGGCCCATCCAATGTGACAACTATGAATCCGAGCTGTGCTACGGCCTGAGCCCTCCAGAATATCCTGTTGACCCAGGCCAGATCTCCGGGGAAGGATTTGGCTGTGACTATAATCCAGGGTCCAGGATAAACGGTCTCCACAACGGGATATTTTAGGGAGGCGTTGAAGTTGGTTGGCTTGATGAGCAGGCCGTAGAGATCGGTCTTGCCATCCAGAGACTTTACGTGAAACCTCTCCGGTGGTTTCCAGCCCATATCGGTGATATTTTTTATATCTCCTATCTCTAAAGTCAGGATTACGTTGCCGAACAGATCCCTGACCACCGTCACAGGAGGCTCTTCCACTGTGGAGTAAGTGTCTATGAATGCCGTCCCACTGGGATCAACCAGAACGTTGTGATCTGCATCTTCAGGCGTTATGAGCTGTAGATTGCTGCCGTTCAAATTCACTTTGTATAAATGGCGATAGTAGGGGTCGCGACCCGGCTCTTTGCCTCCTGCTGCGAAGTAGACCTGTGAGCTATTTTCATCCACGTACAGAAGGTTCCTAACGACCCATTTGCCTGAGGTTATGGCGTTCTTCTGCTTTCCATCTTTACCATAGAGATAGAGGTGGCCGTAGCCATCCTTCTCTGAGAACCAGACCACGTCTCCGTTCTTCAGGATCCGAACGTTAGGGGTGCTGCCATAATCCAGGTTGGCCTCGACGTAGGTTTCCCCACTCTCCTCAAGGATTTTCTCGGTTTGGCCGTTGTCCGGATCGGTCTTCAGGAGTTGCAGTGCCTTCTCTCCCCTTTTTGCATAAAGCGAGTAGAGCACCTGGCCGTCATCACTCCACCATTGCAGGACATCATCTTCCGTATCCATCAGAGAGACCTCGGGTTGGGCTTTATAGGATACAGGGACGACTTTCTTCAAAAGGACGTCTACCACAATTGGTTCATACATGGGCACGAACTCATCATCCGGCATGGCAAACCTGTAGGTCCAGAGCGTTGGCCTGGAGTTGTTACCAGGCACGTATTGGAGAAGATGCAGCGCGGTAACATTTCTCTGGTCCATCCAAAAAGAGGCAATCCTTCGAGAATCAGGAGACCAGACGGCATAGGGCATGGGAGTCTCATTGAGACGAGCCTGGCTTACCGGGTGAGATACGCTCTCCGAGCGCTCAGCATAGGCATAATCCTTTGATCCGTTTGCAGTCAACTGATATTTCTCACCAGTCTTTGTATCTCTGATGCAAAGATTGTGGTCCTGGACAAATGCCGCAAACCTGCCATCAGGAGAAAGAGACTCCCCAGGTCCCGCCTCCTGCCCGGAAGGCACCTCATCGATCTGGCCGCTGGTGATGTTGAACTGCATTGTCCGGTTAAAGGCCATGAATCCAATTTTGTCACTTCCCTGATGCATTGTGATCTCAGAGAAAGGAAGATGAGCAGGATCAACTGTTTCGCCTACGGCTGAAGAAAGCCTCCTTGCCAGCAATGTATGGTTAAATGCAGGCATGCGGGTCTTATTCTGGACGTCAACAAGTATGAACTCCTGGCCATTTCTGCCTGTATTCAGATACCAGAACGATTGCGTGCCCTGTATCCAGTTGGGATCTACGCTGACATTGAACATGGATGCAACTGCATTCACGGGTATGAATTGTTCGGCGGCGGCATATTCGGATGCCTGGGACGATAAATTGATGAGTTCATCTGCAGCGCCCGCCAAGCCGGACCATGCTGAAATGCAAATTACCAAAAGAATAAAGCTGATATTGTTCATTTTATGCACCTTCCATCTTCTTTCTCTGCTTCTCATTTCCATGAGTAAAAGTGATATATGATAATGATATATATAGTTGTGAGGAGGTATTCATATTTCAAAAAGAGCAAGCTTGATAATGGCTTTTTTGGTTTTTTTATTCGCTATAATTGTCTCTGATAGCCTCGCCGCAGATAATGATGATTCTGCGGGCTTATCAGACCATCTCGCGACTACAGATAGCCAGTTAGCCAAGACTCTAGCCGCCGATGATCGGAATCGATCCAGCAACGGCTCGCTTGAAAAGTCAGGCCTGGAAATGGTTACGAACAGAAGAAAGGTCTTAACGGAGAATTCGACTCTGGGTGATGTGGTTAACGAGGACGTCGTATCACCCCAAGAAACCGTTCTGGTTATTCAGGCCGCCAATAATAAATCTGGTGAGTCCGTCTCTTCGGAGATTAGCTCAAAATGCGACAACCAGAAGATCGGCTTGACCTACAAAGACTCTACCGAATGCTGGCCGGAGAAGATCCAGCCACCAAAAGGGGCACCCAATGTCGTCTACATTGTGCTTGACGATGTGGGATTTGGTCATATCGGCTGCTTTGGCGGTCCGATTGAGACGCCGAATATCGATCGTCTGGCCCAAGGCGGGCTACGCTACAGCAACTTTCACACCACCGCCCTATGCTCTCCGTCTAGGGCATGCTTCATGACCGGCAGAAATCATAATTCGGCAGGCATAGGCGCGCTGACGGATATGGCGGTCGGCTATCCCGGATACAACGGAAACCTCTCCAAGAGTACAGCAACACTGGCCGAGATGCTTCAGGGTGTAGGCTACAATACATTTGCCCTGGGCAAATGGCACCTCGTTTCCACCAAAGATATCAACGCAGAAGGTCCATACGACAACTGGCCCACTGGCCGGGGCTTCGACCATTTCTATGGATTCCTGCAAGCTCAAAGCAACCAATGGTACCCCACTCTTATCGCTGATACGCGCCAGATCGAGCCGCCAGCCACGCCCGAGGAAGGCTATCACTTATCGCAAGATCTGGTGGACCAGGCCATAAAATACGTGAATGATCAGCAATCGGCACAGCCAGGCAAGCCTTACCTGATGTACCTGGCCTTCGGCGCCTGCCACTCACCACACCAGGCTCCCCGAGAGTACATAGACAAGTACAAAGGTAAGTTCGACCAGGGCTGGGATGTTGTCAGGAACGAGACCTTAGCCAGGCAGAAGGCTATGGGCATCGTGCCGGAAAACACAAAGCTTCCACCCCGCAATGCCGATGTAAAGGCATGGGACAGTCTATCCGCAGATGAGAAGAAGCTTTTCGCTCGCATGATGGAGGTTTATGCCGGATTCCTGGATCACACCGATTATCAGATCGGTCGGCTCATCGATTATCTCGAGGAGACGGATCAGATCAACAACACCATGATCATCCTGGTATCCGATAATGGCGCCAGTATGGAGGGAGGTACGAACGGCTCATTCAGCGAGTATATGACGTTCAATAATATGCCGGAAGAGAACGTAAGTTTCCTGCTCAATAAGATAGATGAACTGGGCGGGCCCATGACCTTCTCTCACTATCCGAGAGGATGGGCTATGGCCGGCAACACGCCATTCAAGCTCTACAAGCAGTGGACCCATGAAGGAGGCGTCCACGATCCGCTGATAATCTATTACCCGGCAGGGATAAAGGACAAAGGAACAGTTCGAACCCAATTCACGCACGCCATTGACATTGTTCCAACGGTTCTGGAAGTAGTCGGCATCAAGGCACCTGAGGTATATAAAGGCATACCGCAAAAACCAATAGAAGGGGTTAGCATGGCCTATACCTTCGACCAGCCCGATGCACCGAATCGTAAAGATGTCCAGTACTTCGCGCTCTTGGGCAGCCGTGGAATCTGGTATGATGGCTGGAAGGCGGTAACAGCCCATCCGCGCGGCTCAGGAGGTAACTTTGACGACGATGTTTGGGAGTTATATAATCTCACTCAGGACGTTTCCGAAACGCACAATTTAGCAGAAGAGAATCCTGCCAAGGTTAAGGAGATGGTGGAACGCTGGTGGGCAGAAGCCGGAAAATACAATGTACTGCCGCTTGATGATCGAATGCATATGTTGATGGAACATGGTACAAAGGGCAAATTTACATACTATCCGGGCATGGCTCCGATCTTAGAGCCCGGAATTCCTGATACCAAATTTAGCTCCTACACCATCAATGCAGAGGTCGAGATTCCAGACAAAGGTGCTGAGGGAGTGCTCTTCTCCATTGGAGGGCGATTTAATGGACTAACACTCTACGTTCAGAACAATCAGCTCGTCTTTGACTACAATTACTTGGGTCTAAGACATACTACCATCACCTCCGAAGCGAAAGTTCCCACTGGGCCATCAACTCTGGGCTTCAGCTTCGATAAGACCGCAAAGGCTGATTTCTCAAATAACACCGGAGCCACCGGCATTGGAACGCTCTACATAAACGGCAAAGAGGTAGGTAAAGCCACAATCGCTCCGACTGTGCCCAACATCTACTCCTGGGAGGAGGGACTTGAGATTGGCACAGACCGTCTAACGCCGGTGACAGAGAGCTATAAGAGTCCCTTCGAATTTACAGGGACCCTGAAGAAGGTTGTGCTGGAGGTAAAAGAATAGATCGAAGATATGCAATGGGATTGAAATTTGCTTTCTAGATCCTGGCGCAAGCCAGGATCTAGAAAGCATTTTTGTTCTTAATCTGGTGAAATTCGTGATCTATTTATCCTTTGGCCTACGATTGTTAGGATCATGAAGAACTTATTGCAGAAATTGGTCCTTCTCCTGTTCCTGGCAGGAGCCTTTCCAGTATTTGCTCAGCATGATTTTTCCAGTCAAACGGCCTTAGGATATAGCACACCCGAATACACCAAACCAGGATACAACCTGCTGGAGGCAGAAAACGGTACGGTGAATTCTTCAGATACATCTCCTCGCAAAGGAAAGATCCTGATGGTACTATCCCCTCAGCAGTATCGAGAGGAGGAGCTGAATGTGCCTCGCGATTATTTTCAAAGCAGGGGTTACTCTGTCGTCCTGGCCTCTAAAGGAGTAAAGACTGCTACAGGAATGAATGGGGAGAGCGTACCGATAGATCTGGATTTGAAGGAAGTTAAGTTATCAGACTACGTCGCTGTAGTCTTTGTAGGCGGTGAAGGAATTTACTCCCTTAGGCTTAACGAAGATCCTGATTACCAAGCTCTAGCAAAGTCAACGAGTGCACAAAAGAAACTAATGGGTGCCATTTGTCTTGCTCCCTGGACCCTGGCAGACGCAGGGCTTCTCAATGGCAAGAGAGCCACGGCATCGGAAACGGATCACATCAAATCCAAAGGCGCGGTTGTCTCAGATGAGGCAGTAGTGCAGGATGGAAACATTATCACAGGAAATGGTCCTTATGCATCAGGGGAATTCGCAGAAGCCATAGTGGCTGCCTTGCAGGCCTCCGGGAACGCGAGTTAGCATATTCGAAGGGGCCGTGAGTTAAGACCATCCTGACCTTGACCATAGCTTTTGGAATGTGCCTGACGACTTGCAGCGTTACTGGCGCCTGCAAGCCACTTATCTTTTTCACGGGAAAGCTCCTGGCAAAGTCTTTAGCTGCGGGAGAAGTGGCGCAAAAGGCATGAGCCTAATTCAAGCAATGCGAATGCCCGTGTGCGCCCCCGCCCGCGCGCGTGTGTGGGCGGCCTCGTGCGGCTGTGCGGGGGGCAGGCAGCGGAGGACCGCCGGGGTGCGGCCGTGTGCCCCAGAAAGCAAGGGCGTGAGGGGCTAGCCCGCCTCGAATGGCAGTGGGACGAGTGTTGCCCTAGGTATTGAGCTTGAGCAGCCGGACTCACGCCACACTCTCAGAGTCTTCTTGCCGCATCTGCAAGACGATTGGATACATGTTAAGGTACATGGGCGGAAAGTTGCGGCTTGCATATTTCATTATCACCTTAAACCCGAACTTTTCATAAAAGCCAAGAGATTCGCGTTTCGAGTCCAGGGTTATGTACCTGCATCCGACCTCGTTAGACAACTGGTAAACCTTACCTGTAGCCCAAAACAACAGGAATCGCCCTATGCCACACCCCTCAAACCTCTCCTCAACAGCCAACCTGGCAATTTTTATGGAGGGATATCTGGGATAGGGATAGCCATCCACGCCATCATCTTTTTCTATCAGCTTGACTTCAATCGTGTCCGTGACAAGCGTCAGGTAGCCCAGTATGCTGTCTTGCCAGAGACACAAATATGTCCTGCTTATCAGATCCTCCTGGGATTTCTTTGCATCACTCTTCAAGAAATCATTCAGGTCGCCATTGCTGCAACTAAAAAACGAGATGTTATGACTCTCTCTTAGATATTCTACCCGAAGCTGATCGATAGGAAAGGACTTCATGAAACCGGATGCTCTTTGTATATCCGGATGGCTTCCCGAAACATCTCCATCTGCTCTTTAGTGGGCTTTTTGGGGTTCCTGATATCCTCTAAGAACTCTTCTGCATCCTCGCCTTCCAGGATCAAGCCTAATTCAATTGGCCGTGCCATGCTAGTATGCCTCTCTTACTATTATGCTAATGGTTGGATATGAATCTTTGGACTGACATTCGCTGCCCGCTTCTGACCACAGGCCCGGCTCCGTGCGCTGCCGCCTGCGCGCGTGTGGGCGGGGGCCAGGTGCAGCTGTGCGGGGGCCGGGCAGCAGAGGACCACCGGGGTGCGTGGCGGTGTGCCACGGAAAGCAGGGCGAGCGGGAGCTGGCTGGCCCGCCTCAAATGGCAGTGGGTCGAGCCTGGTCAGCGATCATTCGACAGGAAAACTTATAATCCTAGGGAGTTTATTACATTTGTGATAGAAGGAGCTTCAGATGACTATTAACATATCTTGGGTTCGGGCAATGATTCATCGTTTCTCCAGGAAAAAGAAGACAGACCGGGCTTTAATCCGAGATCCAGTCGCTTTGGCTAGAACAAACGCGGCCTGGGAGGAATACTTGCGCGGGGAAGGTACGCTTATTACCTCATCTGAGGAATTAAAAGATTATCTAGAAAAGATTTGAAATATGTTAAGGTTTATTCCACTTGGCAAGACGAAGACGCCTTTTGACCTGTTTATCCCTAAATCGGTTGGTAAGCTTTTATCCGATGCCAAGAAGAAAGACAAAGAGCTGGAAAGACAGATCGAAAAGAGACTCGAAAAGCTTTGCCGTGAGCCAGAATGCGGTAAACCCCTCAGTCATGATAAAGCTGGGGATAGAGAAGTTCACCTTAAGGACCATTGGGTCATTCGTTACAGAATCGATTATGATAATAATCGCATTGTAATAGTTGATTTCGGACTGCATGAAGATGTTTTAGGAAGTTGATCCATGAGCAGTCCATCCCGATCGAGAAGACTTCTTTAAAGCTCCATCTCCACCAGCAGGTCGAGGTCACTGGCTGAATCGGCCTCAAGTCTGGCTACGGAGCAAAAAGACGCGGACGTTGTAGGCTCCATGCTTGGCAGCGATGGCTATATCTCCGCACGACTCTCCAGTAATTTGCTATAAATATTCAACCTCTTTGCCCCCGTGATTTAATCGCTAATATCAAGAGATGCACTGTAAATTATTAATTCCGTCTCGTAGATGCCCCAGCAGACCCGCCCGCGCGCGTGTGTGTGGGCCGCGGCCTCATGCGGCTGTGCGGGGGCCGGGCAGCGGAGGACCGCCGGGGCGCGGGGAGGCTGAGTTCTCGTACTGAAATCGACTTTTTTGCCCTGAATTGAAGTTAAAGACATTCCGCAAAATCCTCCGGATCCACCTTGGCCTGCTTCAAAATGCCCTTTAATGTGCCTATCTTCAGTTCGGGGTGCTTTGGCACAACTGTTCCTACCTTTCCCTCTGAAGCCATCTTTGAGAGCCGAATGTGACTTTTGGAGCTACCGGATATATCGAATCCGAAGTTGTTTCAGAGAATCTTGATTGTATCTTCTCCAGAGACCTTCCTAGGTCTTGGCAACCTGTGGCACCTCGAAGGTTGTCACAAAAGCCATTTTGAGTTCTCCTTCCAAGGGAAACTCCTCAAGGTAAAGTTCCGTAGCCTCCTTAAGGTTGGCTACGGCCTCTTCGATCGTAAAACCCTGGCTCACTGTACCAACCTCAGGACACTCGGCGATGTACATTTCCTCTTCTTTGTGAATCACCGCAGTAAGAACGAACATGAGATCACAGTCCTCTCTTTCCGCATTCAGATAGATAAAATAGGTGGGCCTCCAGGCCACTCTCTTTAATCTGATGAGGTCTTGCAGGTTGCCGTGCGGGCTGTGCGGGGGGGGCAGGCAGCGGAGGACCGCCGAGGCGCCGTCTAGTGTGCCCCGCAAAGCAGGGCGAACGGGAGCTGGCTAACTCACACCCGGTCGGGCAGAGGGACGAGCGTGGCTATCAGCATAGAGCTTGAGCAGCCGGAAGTCCCAGCCCCCGGCACCAAAAGAGGCCGTATCTCACGCGAAGCCGCGAACGGTGCGAGGAAGGCAACCACGATCGGCGTCCTCGGGAATAATTCAAGACAATCATTGAGATATTCGAATCAATTGGAAAGACCTGGGCGGAGAAAAGCAAAACCAAAATGCCGAAAAAAGTTAAAAGCAAAAATTTTACTGAGGCAGCAGAACTGCTGCTGCCTGCATTGCCCAGTTGATGAATGCCTCTGGGAAGACGCCTATCCAGACCACTGCCAAAAGCGTCAGGACGAGTGCTACCACATATCCTTTCTGCTCTTTGATCTTGGGGCCGGCCGCTTCCTTGAGGTACATGTAGCTGATGATCCTCAGGTAGTACACCAGCGACAGAGCGCTGTTGAGTATGGCCAGCACTGCCAGCCAGACCAGGCCGGAATAAATGGCCGAGCTGAAGAGCACGAACTTGCCGATGTATCCCGCCGTGGGAGGAATGCCCGCCAGCGCAAACATGAAGATGAGCATGCAAAACGCAGTTATGGGCGCCCTCTTGGCAAGACCGGCATAGTTGGATATGTCATCCGGGTCGGTTTCGCTTTCCTTGGACACATTACTCGATACCAGAGCCGTGCCGATGAAGGCTCCCGTCTTCATGAGAGCGTGTCCCAAGATGAGCAGCAGCGCGCCGGCAATGCCCAGCTGATCGGCTCGAATCGGCCCCATGTTCAGCACATTAACTGGCATAGCTCCATAAGCTGCACCCACCACCACAAAGGCGATGGCGATGTAGCCCGCCTGAGCGATAGAGGAGTAAGCCAGTATGCGGCGCACATTGTTTTGCCAGCAGGCCGCAAGGTTACCGAGCGTCATGGTCAAGGCAGCCAGTATGGCGAAGGCCATGTACCATTCCATGCGCAGAGCCACCAGGGCAATGAGAATTACCCGGAAGGCGGCGACAAAGCCCATCTTCTTGGAGCCGGCAGCCAGCAGGGCCGAGACCAGGGGCGGTGCGCCCTCGTAGGTATCGGGAGCCCACATATGGAAGGGCACCAGTGCCATCTTGAAGCCGAACCCTACTATGACGAAGAGCAGAGCCACCAGCGTTGCCGGGCCAAAGTTAGCCAGCGAGGCTGCAGCGATATCTACGAGATGAGTAGATCCTGCCATGCCGTAGAGCAGCGAGAAGCCGAAGAGCATGAACGCAGAAGCGACAGAGCCGAAGATGAAATACTTCATGGCCGCTTCCAGGTTCTTCCGGCTTCTATCAAAGGCCGCCAGGGCATAGGTGGACAGGCTGGCCAGCTCAAAGCCCACGAACAGGGTGATGATGTCAACGGAACTGGAGACCACCATCATGCCCACGGTGGCAAAGAGCAGCAGTGCGAAGTATTCGTCTGCGCCCTTTCCCGTGTACTTGGACATGGAGGCTATCACTACCAGCAGCGATACCACCAGGAAGACGACCTTGAAGAACTGAGACAGGGCATCGACCGAGATGGTATCAAAGAAGAACAGAGTTGGCTTGATGGTCAAATTGGAGGCCACCAGCGCCAGAGCTGCCACCAGCCCGGCTGCACTCAGGTATCCCATGAGCTTGCCGCTGTTCTTCATCAGGGATCCCAGCAGTACAACGAGCACTGCCAGGATTGTTAGTAGCGCTTCTCCCCAGAGGGGTGCGTAGTGTGAAAATTCCACTTCAGATCACCCCCATCTGAGTCAGAGTCATTACAGGCTCCATGACCTGAGTTGCCGCTGTTCCCATTATATCTGTGATCAGCCCGGGTTGTAGACCGAAGATCAAAGAGAGAACTATGATCATGGCCATGGAGAACAGCTCGTAGGCATGCGGTTCATGCACATTCATGTACTTCTTCAATATCGGTCCGAACATAGCCTTTTGCAGGGCCCAGAGGTGATAAGCAGCCGTTGTAACTATGCTCAGGAAGACTACGATCATGGTGTAGACCGGCAGCGTTGCAAACGACCCGGTCAGAACCATGAACTCGGCCACGAAGCCGCTCATGCCCGGCAGTCCCAGGGAGGCCATGAATCCGGCCATCATGATGACTGCGAACTTGGGCATGCGATCAGCCAGGCCACCGAGATCGGCAATAACCCTGGTCCCTACCACGTGCTGAATGGTACCGGCGGACATGAACAGGACGCAGGTGATGATGCCGTGCGAGAACTGCTGGAACATAGCTCCGGTAACCGACATCCAGGTGAAGGCCACAGCTCCGAGTGTGACAAAGCCCATGTGGCTGACGGATGAGTATGCTACCAGCTTCTTGATATCCTTCTGTGCCAGCGCCATGAAGGCTCCGTAGACGATAGATATCACCGCGATGATGGCGATGATGGTCACGAATGCCTTATCGACGTGGGGGAGCATGGGCAATATGATCCGGAAGAGACCGTATCCGCCCATTTTAAGCAGCAGAGCTGCCAGCACGACCGAACCGGCGGTGGGTGCCTCGACGTGGGCATCCGGCAGCCAGGTATGGAAGGGGAAGGCAGGCATCTTGACCAGAAATCCCAGAAGCAGTCCAGCGAAGATGATATTGAGCATGCTGGTTGGGAATATGGTCTTGTCTGCTGTTGCTGCCAGCAAGGTCAGCATATCGAAAGTTCTCGACCCGTCGGGCATCTGGTAGGTGAAGTACAGGGCGAAGATAGCCAGCAGCATCACCAGGCTTGCCACGTGGGTGTAGATGAAGAACTTGACTGCAGCGTAATCCTTTCTCGGTCCGCCCCACGATCCAATTAGGAAGAACATGGGTATGAGCACAATCTCCCAGAAGATGTAGAAGAGGAAGAAGTCCAGAGATGTAAAGACACCCAGTACCCCGACTTCATTGAGCAGAAGCAGGGCAAAGTACTGATTAGGCTTCTTTGTCTCTCCCCAGGAGTATATTATTACCAGTACGGATACTATTGTGGAAAGCAGAACTAAGGGAAAGCCTATGCCGTCGATGCCCACAGTGTACTTGACGCCAAGGGAAGGAACCCAGTTGTAGCTCTCCACAAATTGCATTATCTTCGAAGTTTTGTCAAACTCCATGTACATTTGCAGGGATAGGGCTAAAGGTATAAGCGAGGCGATTAGGGCCACGAATTTGGCCTTGGTTCCCGCATAGAAGGATATCACCGCCCCCAGAAGGGGAATGGCAATCAATAGCGAGATTACGTTTGAGATCATACCAGGCCCACCTCCTTAGCCAGAGTAATTACAACCACCAGCACCACAACTCCCAGCACCAGCGCCGTAACATAGTTTTGCACTATGCCGGTCTGAACCTTTCTTACATGCTGTGCGAAGCCCAAAACCAAAGCAGAGAGCCAGTTCAACCAGCCGTCTACGAGCTTGATATCGATCGTATTGCAGATCAAAGCCGTGCCGTAGACTACAGTTTCCGCGAACCAGCCGGTCATGATTTCATGCTGGTAGTATCCCTTGAGCAGCAATTTCCTAATGGGATCCTTGTCACCTGTAACCTGGCTTGGGTCAAACTTCTTGACTTTATCCCAGTAGAACAACATAGCTGTAAGAATGCCGCCAATAGCAACAATGATTGGCAGTATCTGGATGTACCAGGGCTCTCCCGGTCCTTCCTCTCCGCCCGCTTCTCCTTCGCCGGCAGCAGCTTCGTGCTCTCCTTTAGCAGCGACAGGCTCGCCTTCCGCGGCTGGAGCGACGTGCTCTTCCAGCGCATGGCCTCCGATTACGCCCAGTTCAACAAAGTCGAGATCGTAATGCTTGAAGTTGGAGTCAAGGTAACTGTAGAAGTCCTCTTGCGCCACATAGCCGAATCCTAAGGCAAATACAGCTAAGATCACCAGCGGCCCGAGCATAACCCAGGGAGACTCGTGTTTGCCGTAGTCTGATCTTTCCTTTCCGGTAAAGACCGAGAACCACATTCTGAAGGTGTAGATAGCAGTCAGAACGGCGGCTAAGACCAGGAATATGTAGGGCAGGAAGTTGATCAGCGTACCGTACTCATAAGCGATTACTATGATCTCGTCCTTGGAGAAGAAGCCCGTAAATAAGGGGAATCCTGCCAAAGAGAGAGAGCCTATGAGCATGGTGTACATAGTCCACTTCATGTATTTTCCTACGCCACCCATCTCCCGCATATCGTTAGTATTAACGGCATGAATTACGGACCCGGCGCAAAGGAAGAGCAGCGCTTTGAAGAAGGAATGGCCGATGAGGTGGAAGATAGAAACTCCCACGGCAAAGGTTCCTACTGCTGCGCCCACTCCCAGGCCGGCCATCATAAAGCCGAGCTGCGAGACGGTGGAAAAGGCCAGCACCCTCTTGATGTCGAAGGAAGTCAGGCCCATGGTTGCCGCAAATAAAGCTGTGAATGCACCTACTGCTGCTACGGCCGTCAGCCCATGGGGCGCGGCGTAGAAGAGCGGAAACATTCTGGCCACCAGGTAGACGCCTGCTGTAACCATGGTCGCAGCGTGGATCATGGCGGATACGGTGGTTGGACCCTCCATGGCATCAGGAAGCCAGACATGTAGGGGGAACTGACCGGACTTACCTACTGCGCCGCCCAACAATCCCAGGGCGATCAAAGTCAGTTGATCCGGAGCGATCTGTGCGAGATTGGCGTAGATCACCGGGAACTGCAAGAGGTATTCTCCGGGTTTGAGAGCGAGGTTCAGGTTGGCCAGGTTATTGTAGAGCAGAATTATGCCTGCCAGGAAAAGAACGTCGCCCACACGCGTTGTCAGGAAAGCCTTCTTAGCAGCTGCGGCTGCCGAGGGCTTTCGGTACCAAAAGCCGATCAAGAGATACGAACACAGTCCCACCAGCTCCCAGAATATGAAGAGCTGAAGCAGGTTATCGGCAAAGATCAGGCCCAGCATGGAAGCTGTGAAAAGCGCCGCCTCAGCGAAGTATCTAGCTGCGCCCGGATCTCCATTCATGTATCCATTGGCATAGATGTGGATGAGTGTAACCACGAAGGTTACCATGAGAAGCATCACAAGCGCCAGTGGATCAATCAGTATGCCCACATTGAAATTGGCGAACCAGGGCATGGACTGATGAATTATCTTATCCGGATATATCTCCGAGAATATTCCCAGAGATAATATAAGACCTGCAAATGTCGCCAGAACGGTAAGGAAGCCTCCGCCTCTGGGCAGATGCCAGCCTACGAATAGGCATAGCAAGAAGGCCAGTACAGGAAGGGCTACAATCAGATATGCATAATCGGCATACATTCCTTACCACCTCATGGCGTTAATGTTGTCCAGGTCAATAGTTCCGTATAGCCTGTACAGCGCAATCAATATCGCAAATCCAACACCTGCTTCAGCCGCTGCCAGCGCAATGGAGAACAGGGCAAAGACCTGGCCATTCACATTAGGCTGGTACGCTGAGAAGGCGACAAGATTGATGTTGGCGCTATTGAGCAAGAGCTCGATGCACATCATAAGCTTGACACCGTTCTTTTGAGTAAAGAGTCCGTACAAGCCGATGGTGAACATCGTGGATGCCAGCAGTATATAAAGCTCCAACGGTATCATCGGTAAATCTCCCTCCTTGTCATCGGTTGTCGCCCTCCTCAGGCAACCTCCTTTCGTGCGACCCAAACCGCTCCGACCAAGGCAGCCGTCAAGACCAGGGCCAAGATCTCAAAAGCAAAGACGTAAGAGGTGAATATCTCCAATCCCACGTCTCCAATGCCGCTCTCCGGCAACCTCAATCCCTCCTGAGGCTCATAACTTGTCGGCTGTTTTTCGCTGGCCCCCCAATCGGTAAGGGAGAACGAAGCGAAGAGAGCCGCCAGGAAGGCCAGGGTTATGATAATTATCTTAAATTTCACCATGGGACTCCTCCATAATCGTCTTCCTCGTGAGCATCACGGCGAATAGTATCAGAACTCCGACAGCTCCAATGTACACCAGGATCTGAGCCACCCCCACGAAGGGAGCATTCAGGGATATGTACAAAGCGGCCACGCCTGCAAAGCTTCCCAGCAGGTAAAGAGCGCTGTGAACTATATTTTTGGCGTAGACGACAAGAGCCGATAATATCACGATGATTGCCGCTATGGCCAAGAAGGCCAGAAGCTCAATGGCAAATCGTATATCGTAGGCCAATAGCTTATCCAAGACCGTTTGCGACCAGGGCGATAGAAGTACAATCAACGCCAGGCCACCGAAGATCACACCTAGAGCTAAAAGCAAAACTAGTAGCTCGAAGATAGACCGAATAACATTTGCGCCCGACTTTTGCGACATCAGGCAGCACCTCCTTCCTTAGGCTTGGCCTCAGTTGCAGCTGCCTTTTTCTTGGCTGCCCCATTGGCATCAGCTGCGCCTTCTTTCGAGGCATTTTTAGCTTCCGCCGCCTTTTTGGCATCAGCCGCCTTCTTGGCAGCGGCTTTCTCGGCAGCAATCCTCTTGCCCTCCGCCTCGAGATCAGTTACCTCTTTGGCAGAGAACCTCTTCGTCGCCAGGAATTCAGGACCCTTTATTATGTCTTTGCGCTCCCAGCCAGCCATTATGACCTTTTTGCCCATTTTCAGGCATTCCACGGGGCATTCGTCCACGCATAGCCCGCAGAACATGCATCTGCCAAAGTCAATTTGCGGAAACTGCATCTTCTTGTTCTTGAGAGGGCTCCCGAATTTGAAATGGACCATCTCAATGCAGTTGTTGGGGCAAACCCTGGCGCAGGATGAACACCCGATGCATGTGGTGGCATCCAGCTCATGAATGCCTCTCTCCGCAGCAGGAAGCTCCATCATTTTCTCAGGATAGAGCCTTGTGATCTCGATTTCCTGCGTGGCGATCTTCAAAGGCCAGCTGAAGTTCTTTAATAACTTTATCTTCAACATCTCAATGCCACCTCATGCAAAGTAGGACCCTATTAGGACTGCCCATCCCAAATTCAGCAGGGAGAGCGGCAGCATCCACTTCCACCCGAAGTTGGTTACCTGATCGATGCGCAGGCGGAAGAGCGAGCTTCTGACCCAAATGAAGAACCACAGTACGATTACCACCTTCATGAAAAGCCAGATCAAAGGAGAGATTATGTCCAGGATCGGTATGGGTATGATCGGTCCATGCCAGCCGCCCAGGAATAAGAGTGACAGCAGTATGGATCCCAGAAGGGCGTTATTGTACTCCTGGAAGTAGAGCAGACCCCAGCGAATTCCGCTGTACTCGGTATTGTAACCGGATATGATCTCTTCTTCTGCCTCGCTCTGATCGAAGGGAATTCTTCCTAAATCGGTGATCAAGGCAATAACGAAGATGACAAATCCCAGGGGCTGAGCAAAGACATACCAAACCGTCTGGCTCTCTACGATCTCCACCAGGTTGAGGCTATGAGCCATGACCGCCACGGAAATGACGCAGACACCCATGGGAACCTCGTAAGCAATCATTCTGGCAATGCCTCGGAAGGCACCCAGAATTGAATACTTATTGTTGGAGCTGTAGCCTGCCATGAAAACGGCTATGGCCATCAGGCTTAATGCTGCCTCTACGTAGAGGGCACTGATATCCATGTTGGCCACTACCAGCGGATAGTCTTTGCCGTTTATATGAAGTGCCCCGAAAGGAATGGCCACGGCCACGAGCATGGTAGCCATGGAGGCCACTATCGGTGCCCAGACATAGACCGCCTTATCAGCATCACCAGGGATGATATCCTCTTTGGTGAAGAGCTTAATGGCATCGGCACCAAGCTGCAGTATGCCCCATCTTCCGCCCACACGATTGGGGCCATACCTATTGCAGAAATCACTCAGCACCTTTCTCTCGCCCCAGATCACTAGCATGGCTCCAACGTTGACCACACCAGAGATGACCGCAGCACCGATAATGCCGATGATCAGGGCGAATACCGCCGGCTCATCTGCGGCGAATTGAGTGATGATCTCTATTATTCCATCCAAATCCTCTCCCTCCTACCTATCCGCCTCGGATGGGCAGCCGTCCATGCTACCGGCAATGGCTACTGCATCCGCAATGTAGACACCCTCTAAGAGTGGAGTCAAAGTCTGGAAGGTAGCGTAGAATGGCCCTCTGACTTTTACTCTGTAGGGCTTGTCACCACCATCGCTGATCACATACATTCCCATCTCGCCTCTGGGATCCTCGACCCGGTAGTAGGCCTCGCCCGCCGGAACCTTCTTGGGAATCTTTGCCTCGGTCTTGATGGGTCCGGATGGAATCCTGTCCAGACATTGCTCAATGATGTGAATGCTCTCCAAAATCTCTCTCAGCGTGACGTCGATTCTGTCGGCAGAGTCTCCTCTGGTCCCAGTTACCACCTTGAAGTCCAGTTCGGGATAGACCAGTATGGGATCCTCTTTTCGCATATCGTAGGCCACGCCCGCTGCCCTCAGCACCCTTCCCGCGCATCCCATGCGCTTGGCGGTCTCAGCTGGGATGGAACCGATATTCTCCATCCTAAGAGAATAAATCGGGTCCTGTGCAAAGAGCTCAATGAATTCTTCCGTCCTTGACTTCATGTAGGGCAATACTTTTTTGCATTGCTCGGCAAAGCCTTCCGGAAGGTCGTTTCTAACCCCTCCGAAGCGCACGAAGGTGTGAGTCAGACGGGCTCCGGTAACGCTCTCAATCAAGGAGATGATCTTCTCCCGGTCCATGATCATGTACTGCCATGGTGCGTAACCGACACCTGCGACGAGTGTAAGGAACTCGCCTGTGCCTATGAGATGGCTCTGAATTCTGGAAAGTTCTTCTAAGATGACGCGGATGTACTGCGCCCTCTGTGGAACCTCCAGGCCGAGGATCTTCTCTACGGCACCGCAGTAACACTCGTTGTTGGAGAGAGAGGCCACGTAGCACATTCTGTCCGTGTAGGTTATGCCCTGCAGCCAGGTTCTGTTCTCCATGATCTTCTCGATGCCTTTGTGGATGTAGCCCACATCGAGGAAGGCCTTCTTTACCCTTTCACCCTCCACCAGAATATCCAGCAAGAAGGGACCTGGAACCATGGCATGCTGAGGACCCAGATGCATGATCATCTCAGAATCGGATTTGATCTCCAACTCTTCTCTCTCCCGGAAGGAGGGATACTTGGGCCGTTCTAATACTACCGTTCCTGCCTCGACCTCCGCCGGGGTGGGAGGAATGCGGTATTGCGTATAGCCATCCGGGGTGGTGATCTCTACCGCCCTTTCGCCCGTGGTGAGATCGGGATAGCCCTTGTAGTCCTTTCTCCAGGGCCAGGCGCCCATCAACTCATCAGATAGAAGCAAGGGGTACAGTTCGGGATGGCCCTCGAAATTTATGCCAAACATCTCCCAGATCTCTCGCTCATACCAGTTGGCGTTCCAGTACAGGCCGGTCAAGGATTTGACGGAAGGATTCTCGCGGGGAGTCTTTATTTTCAGCATGGCCACAACCTGATGCGCACCGTGGCTGGCCATGATCTCTACTACTTCCATCTCCTTTCTGGCTATCCAGTCCACGCCAGCAGAACCCGAGTAGTGATCAAAATTATGCTTGGAACTCAGGTGTTTGCAGACGTCCAAAATCTTATTAGAGTCGATTGTGGCCCATAGCCTCCGGTCCGATTCCACCCTGGAGTCCAGGACGGCTCCAGGAAATGCGGACTGGATGGAACTTAAGACCTCGCTTGCGATTGTCAAGAAAAGATCCCTCCTTAATAGTCTCGCTTGTCCTTGCGCTGTTTGATCTTTTCCTGGAGATTGATGAGGCCCTCTAGGAACTGCTCGGGTCTTGGTGGACATCCTGGGATGAAGACATCAATGGGGAAGTGATCGCCTGTGTTTTGGATGATATTATAGGAATCATAGAAAGGTCCACCCGAAATGGCACACTCGCCGATGGCTATGCACCACTTGGGCTCAGGCATCTGCTCCCAGAGATTCTTGAAGACCGGTAGGTACTTTCTGGTTAAGTAGCCGGAGATGATCATCACATCCGTCTGACGGGGTGTGTTTCTCGGAATGCAGCCAAATCTGTCGCTGTCATAGGGCGCAGCTCCGAAAACGAACATCTCCACACCACAGCACCCCATGGGCTGCATCAAAAAGTATACCGAATTTTTTCTGCCCCAGTTGAAGATATTCTTAATAGGACCCATCTCGATTATTTGATGGATCTTCTCCGTAGTTGTGAACCAGACCTCAGCCACAGGTCGGCCAAAGATGGTCCACTTCTCAATCTCCTCATCGATTGCTACGGGCACGGGTATGACATCGCTTATACCCAACGCAAAGCCTCCTTCTTAATAGCATAGATAAGTCCTACCAACAGTACAACGATGAATAGGAGCATCTCGAAGACGGCGTAGTTCATGAATCCATAGATCATGAACTGCTGCATTGCTTTATTCGCGTAGACATAGATCCAGGGATATAAGAATAAAACCTCAACATCGAATATAACAAAAACGATTGCGAAAAGGTAATATTGAACGCTGTACTGGATCTTGGCGTCGCGGATAGGCTTCAGCCCACCTTCGTATATCGATAGCTTTTGACGCTTTGGCTTATTGGGCGCTATTATCTTAATAGCAGCCAAAGCCGCAATGGGCACTATAGCTCCCATTATCAAGAATATAATAAGTGGTATATAATTAACCACTGCCATCGGTTCGCCGGCCATTGTTTACCCTCCGTAAAAGCTAAACATAAGGCCTGGTATAAAAGGTTTATGAGAAAAAATAACGCGTTGCATAAGTTCAATCATAAATTTCAGGGACTATCTGAAGAATATTATCATTATTAAGGTGATTAAATGGATGTAGTGCACCAACTGGATATCGAGCCGGGGATGAGTGTAAATGCCCTGGTAGAGAGAATGAGCCACTGCGGCTTTGGAGCTAGAAGACTGGCGGAAGCTACGGCTATTTATGAAAAAATGCTTTCTGGAGATTTTACCAAATTCTTAGCTCTCTCCGGCGCGATGGTTCCGGCAGGCATGAGAAATGTCGTCTCCGATCTGATCAGAAAAGGCCATGTGGATGTGCTGGTAATCACGGGAGCCAATCTGGTCCATGACATAATCGAGTCCTTCGGCTGCCATTGCCTGGGCACGGCGGAGTCGGATGATGCCGCACTGCGAGCGGAAGGGAAAAGCCGCATTTATGATATATTCCTGAGGGACGAGGACTTTGCCGCATTTGAGGAGCTGATGCAAAGAATCCTGCCCGATAGAGAGGAGATACTCTCCGGAAGAGAGCTGATGAGCCATTTAGGCAGTAAAATTAATGACGAGAGATCCATCCTGCGCTCGGCCTACGAAATGGATGTACCGGTCTTCTGCCCGGCGCTTCCCGACTCCATGATCGGCCTGCAGGCCTGGATGTACAGCCAGACAAAAAAGCTTACTGTAGATGCTTTTGCCGATATCAAGGAGATTGTGGACATCTGTTATGGCTGTGAGAGATCGGGAATAGTAATCGTAGGCGGGGGCGCTCCCAAGAACTTTGCTCTGCAGTCCATGCTGGTCACCCCTAATAGCTTCGACCTCGCGATCCAGCTCACCACGGACACGCCTGAGAACGGGGGTCTATCCGGCGCCACCCTCTCTGAGGCCGTCTCCTGGGGCAAGATATCGGAAAACGCGAAATTCGTCACGGTTTACGCTGATGCTACTATTACCTTGCCATTGATGGTGGCGGCGACCATGGAACGACTAAAGAATAGCAAATGATTCTAATCGGTGGAAGAATATGAAACTAGGCGTTGATCTGCAAGAATTGGCGGAAATTGCCAACAACAGGATGAAAAACCTGTTTATCAGTTGCGTCGGCTCGCACATGTGGGGCATGCAAATTCAAGAGAGTGATATAGACCTGGTGATGATCTATATCGCTCCCACCAGGGCTCTCCTGCGAGGCGAAAGGATTTCGCCCACCGTTCGCCAGCAGATAACGGCCCGAGGAGGGGAGATTTATGATACACTGGGCTGGGAGATCGGCCATCTCATAAATCAGCTCATCAAAGGAAACGTCAACGCTATCTGGTATGTCACAAGCCCGCTCGTCATTAAGCCTTCTATTATCCAGGAGGAGCTATCGGCCCTGGTAGAGGCCAACCTCTGCCGCGACACATATTACTCCGTCAAAGGGATGGCACAAAGCCAGATCAAATCCGAGGAAAAGCCCAAGATGGGGGGCAAAGGCTACAGAACGGCTCTGAGGACGATCAATTTTGGGATTAAGCTCCTCTTAGAAGGCAAGATTTGCTTTGCGCCCGCTTTGGGTACGCCAGGGGCCGAGGAGATCATGGAGAAGATGCGCCAACTGGAAGAGGCATATGAGGCCAGCCCCTTGCCGGACCGGCCCGACGAGAATGCTTTTCGTGAGTTTCTTCTGCGACTAAGGATGGAGGAGATGACAAGTGGATGAGAGCTCTTCGCGAGAGAGACCTGATATACAATAGAATAATAGAGGCCTCTGTGAGTCCTCCGTGCGCTCTGTGTCTGCGGTGGTGGTAGTACCGTCAGCCGTTTTTTATAACCAGTGGCTAACGACCAATCCACCACAGAGACACCACAGTTCACAGAAGGACGCACAGAGCGACTAACTAATATATTTAAAAATACAAATTGTGGTGGGGATCTATGTGGAAATCGTTGTGGGCATAAGCGGGGCATCGGGGGTGCAGTACGGCATTCGGCTCTTGCAGGTCTTGCGGGAGAAGGGCTGCATCACTCATCTGGTAATAACCGAAACGGCAGCAAAGATCATTGAAATTGAGACCGATTCTCTGCCAACGGATGTGCAAGATCTGGCCGACCACGTTTACGCGTCCCGCGACTTTGCCGCGCCATTCGCCAGCGGCTCGCATCTCTTTGATGCCATGGTCGTCATCCCCTGCAGCATGGGAACGCTCTCTGGAATTGCTTGCGGCTCCTCGGACACCCTCATCACCCGGGCGGCAGAGGTCTGCCTCAAAGAGAAAAGGAGGCTGATAATAGTTCCCAGAGAGACCCCTTTAGGCTTGGTAGAGCTGCGCAACATGGTTGCTGCTGCCGAAGCGGGAGCGGTTGTCCTGCCGGCCTGCCCTGCCTTCTACTCCAGGCCCCAAAGCCTTGATGAGCTGGTGGATGTGCTGGTGGGCCGGGTACTCGATCTTCTCGGAGTAGAGAACGATCTTTACCGCCGGTGGAAAGGAACGCCTGAAAGGAAATGCTTATAACCGTTTGAATCAGAGCAACTAACAAGGTGAATTAAATGAAGTGCGCGCTGTGTCTTGTTGAGAAGGAGACTGTACCTATCAAGCTCAATTTGGCTACTATTCACGGCCCCAAGGATGAAATGTTTAATCTGTGCAAGGAGTGCCTGGACCTGGCACATCAAGCCTATATCGATAAGGATTTCCTGGCTGTCAAGGCGGGGTCCAATGCTGCGCCCCACGGCGCGCACGGGGATGCGCACGGAGCGCATCACTGAAATCCTATCTCATGAAATCGATCTTAAGCGAAGAACAGGTAAGGGCCGTCTTCTCCTCCTGCCAAAAAGAATGCGACGTGCTCATCGCTCTATTAAAGATGGCCGTCTCCAACTGGGATGAGGTAGAATATGTCCTGGAGGGCAGGCCGCACATGGGGAGAGAGGGATGGCATGCCGTCTATGATCTCTTCTGCCGGTTCAATGAAGAGCACCCGGGTGAGAGCACATTTCCGGGTGGGCTATGGCTTTCCATGGGCTTTCTAAAGGACGAGAGCCTGGGGGCATGGCAAGTGGACAGCTCGGATATGAAATTCGCGTTCAAGAACGATTCGTGCCCCAAAGCCTGACATGGATAGTAAACACCTTTTTTTCTGCCACCAATGGTTTGAAGATTATACCAGCCGCTTTCATTGCCCGGATGCAGAGATACCGGTTACTGAAAAGGCCGACGTTACCCTCTTCTCGAAAGCTCGAAAGGAAAAGTATAGAAATAAGGAAACGCTTCAGATATGGTATGAGAAATTTGATAATTTCAGCTTTGATCCTTTTTGCGCTGGCTTGTAGCTCTCAGTCACTGGAAGCTATTAAGATCAACCAGGAAAGCGGCATGACAATCCTGGCCAACTTCACCAGCGATTCAGCCAATCAATCAGAGAACGCCACAATTACCCAAAATCAAACCAACCAGACAGAGACAAACAGCTCAAAAAACAACGCACCTACGAGCCTGTGGAGCTGGGGAAAAATTCCTATCGGCTATGAATTGAATAAGAACGGCACCTTGACCAAATTGACCGATGAACAATGGAAACCCTCCATCTGAAGAGGTGCATTCGAAGATGTTGGGGCAGAGGAAGGGCACCGCAGTGATGCTTCTGGTTGGCGTCATCGCTCTCTTTTTGGGATGGCATTTTTTTTCGGATAGCACATCCGCCGGGCCATGGACAGTATCCGAAAAAGGAATTTTAGAGTACAAAGTATCCATGCCCCAATACAATCTGAGCCCGCCCGAGGATGACGGCAACAGCACCCTCTCTGCAGTACAGTTCCAGAGCCGTGATGCGAAGATTGCAGCGCTCTTGAGAATCCCCGCGCCGGATGCAGATGCAAAGAAAGGAAGCATTCCCGGCATTGTGCTCTTGCCCGGCGCTACCGTTCATAAAGAGCAAGAGCAGAAGCTGGCCAGGTACCTGGCCGACCTGGGATTTGCCAGCATCACCCTTGACCAGAGAAATTTGGGGGGAATCGATGCAAAAGCCGATCTACAGATGTTTTTAAAAGGCGTTGAGCCTACTGAGCATAGAATGGTTTATGATGCCCTGGCGGCTGGGGAAGTACTGCGCAGCCGGCCAGAGATCGACCCGACGCGCATCATCTATGCCGGGGAGAGCAACGGAGGCCGTTTTGCCATCATGGCCTGTGCCCTGGACGGCAGGGCGAAGGGCGTTTTGGCCATCAGCACCTGCGGCTATGGAACTGATGAAGCAATCGCTTTGGCAGGTGTAGTGGATAAGAATATGGTCCGATTCTACCGGTCCATCGATCCCGAGACCTACCTTTACAAGATCGCACCTCGCCCGCTGGTCATGATCCATTCCCGCAATGATACCATCATACCTTACCAATTGGCAGAACAGACCTATGCCCGAGGAGTGCAGCCAAAGAGAATGCACACCGTTGGGTGCAACGTGCATGGCTACTGCGCACAGATGAATGAGGCGATCGAAGAAGAGCTGAAGGGCATGGTATTCGAGTCAACTACCCCGCCCTAAAGGACGGGGCTTGTAGCTAGTGGTTAGTTAGCCCGCTACGATTGGCTGGTTGACAGGCAGCCTGCTACGGTCAGTTCTACTGAAGGTAGCGATGTTCCTGGATGCATTCAAATCTGCATCGATCTGGAAGCCACAGTTTTTGCATTTGAAGGTTCTACCATTGCGGTTTTCCTTCTTCTGAAATCCACATTTGGAGCATGTGCGAGAAGTATATCTCGGGTCTATGGCAACTACCTTCTTTCCGATAGCGATCGCCTTGTATTCTATGATACTTCTCAGTTCTGCGAAGCTCCACTTTCCGAGTTTCTTATTCTTCTTACTGTTCCTGATATAGGTTAGATCTTCCAGAGCGATTGTGTCATATGATTTAGATAGTATCCAGTTTGCGATTTGATGATTCATGTCCTTCTGAAACCGTCTCTCTCGACCAGAAAGGGTTTGAAGTTTCCTTTTAGCTGATCGAGTGCCTATGGACTGAATTTTAGATCTCAAATATTGATATTTGCCTTTGACCGTTTTGACAGGACCAGATTTCCAGAACGTATTATCGCTACATACAGCTATATTATTAATTCCAAGATCTACCCCGATCCTCTTATCTCCAGCGATTGTTTCTGGGTCGGGTTGCTCTACTTGAACATTGAGGTAACAAGCATTCTTAGCTATCTTCAGTTGAGCATTCATGACTTTCCAAGTAGCATATTTCTGGTAATAGTCCGCTAACTGGAAGTCATATCGTAGTCTTCCAAAAACGGTCGTAAGCTTACAGTATCCCGATTCTAAGAATACCTTCATGGTCCTAACGTCGAATCGGACAGCCCCGAAAGGATGCTTGAAAGGCTTAGTTTCGTATTTGAGTCTCTTAAGCATGTCGCTGGCTTGATCCCTTGCAGTTTGGAGAAGAGCTGAAGGCAATGTAGAATACTTTTCTCGGAGATCTTTATATGTAGCCTTGTTAAGTCTGGTTTTGTTGTAATCATGTGCCACAAAACCATAGTCTATGACATCCTGGCAAGCCGCGTTCCAAAGCCGAGCTGTCTGGATGAGTTCATTAGACTTATCTAGCTTTATCTTGATAGTGCGGTACATGTTATTAGATACTAAAAACATTTATTAGATTTATAATTTTTGGTGGTTATGCAAGGGGTACGATTCATCCGCACCCTGAAGGATGCGGTCTTCTCTACCCCTTGACACCACGAGATAAATAAGAGAATCATCGACCCTTACACCAGCCGGTTAAAGGCCGAAAAAAAAAGGGTCTCCATCTTTTCGGTTGATTTTACTTACTCCCCACGATGATTTCCCGTGGATGTGGTCCATTGATAAGAGTAGTAAGTATGGCCGGTGGGAGGATATGTGTAGGTTATCGGGCTGTCCCAGTAGGGATAAGGATATGGCATAGGATCGGGACTCGGGTTCGGATTGACCCAATAACCGCCGGGGCCGGAGACATAAATGTAGGCATAGTTGCTCCAGCCGCTGCAATAATACTGGAGGATGTGCCAGCCAGGTTTATCAGCAAAGAACCATCTCTTGTACCAGCCCGGGTAATTGACGAATCCTGCGTAGTTAGTATCCAGCATGCCGCTCGGATACCACTCATAAAACCATATATTGCCTGTTCCCGAGGTCTGCATCCATAAGGCCAGGTTGGCATAAAGATTGCAGCTTGCTACGGTTCGTGGTGCATAGGAGATATAAAGGCTATTGGGCGCAGAGCTTCCGGTGGGTACTATCATTTTATTGTAGACCTGATTGGTCGCGCTGCCCCTTGATCCCTTAGGCGCAAAGGCATAAGCTGCATCCTGGCTCGTGCTCATCAGAGTTTGCGTACTCTCCTGCGCGCTTGGGGCTTGCTGGGATGCTGTGACGTCCGTTGGCACTTGCAGGCCCAGCGATTCTGCGCTGCTGGGAGTGCTTGGTGTGGGTGCGCCGCCCGTTGCGGTGGTGGAATATGGGTCCATCTGTCCAAATGCATTGCTACATAGCACCATCATTAATGCTATTATTATCATAGTCCATTTCATCTGAGGACACCTCGACAGATTATTGACGCTTTGAATGTAAATATGTTCCCCTGGCGTGCTAGTCCTAGCATTCTCTTCACTTTCGCCCCGCGTCCATTATGCTTTTATTCGAATTTGTCGGATCATTTTAATTATGATCAAAGGCAAGGAAGCCTATCTGAAAAAATTGACAGCCAATATGTATATCCCTTCGCAAGAAGTGGGCACAAAGCTTGATGGCAGCACTCCACCTTCCGTCTTCATTGGTAGCTGGAACTATCCTAAGGTTTACGCCGGTCCCATGATCGCACCTCTGCACGGAGACACCATCATCATGGACCGGCCGGAGTCATGGATACCGGAAAAGAAGACCCAGGAGGAGATCATAAGATACCGGCTAAACCTGATCAGAGGCAAAAGATCCGTTAAAGTCACACAACTGCAAGGTCGCTACTTGGACAAACTTCGGGACATATCCCTCTCCGCTTCCTCCATTGAGAGTGAAGCCGAATTCCACCACGCTCCTAAAGGCATGTCCTTTAGTGATGAGCACACTCCCTTCGGTCCCAGTGCGCCTCTGGAAAAGCTGGAAATTGGGAATGCCAGGTGGGATCCGAATTTAGAGAAGGTCTATTACGACGGCGACCTCCTGGCGGCGGACGCTGTTGTTGATCTGCACCAGAAGGGCCTGCCTTTCTCCAGCATAGAGAAGGCATTCTCCATGGGAACCATGGGTACCAAGAAAAGACGCCGCCTGGTTCCCACACGCTGGTCCATCACCGCCTGTGACAGCACCCTGGCCAACCGGCTTTTGCAAAAGGTCAGGGATTATGACCCCATCGATTGCTGCCAGGTGAGGGAGTTTTCCAGCCTCAACAATTATTACGCCGTCCTTCTCCTACCCACGTCATGGCAGTATGAGTGGATGGAAGCCTTTTTGCACATCCTGGGGAATGAAGAGCTGATATTCTCCGATTATGAGAAAAATTGGGGCAAGAAGGGCTATTCCCGGGTGGGTGGATGCTACTATTCCTGCAAAATGGCGGTCTTGGAGGGTCTGGCACGCGAGAAAAAACAGGCCGGTGCGATCATCTTGCGGGAGGCTTATTCGGGATATGTGCCGTTAGGTGTCTTTAACGTGAGGGAGAATGTGAGAAATGCCATGCAAGAGAAGGCCTTGTCCTTCGAGGATATGAAGAGCGCGTTGTGGTATATTTGCGGCAAGCTGCAATTGCCTTTAAAAAAATTCATCATGCAAAGCGACCTGCTTCGGGAGCTGCTTAAAGCCCGGCAGACTACATTGAGCTATTTCTATTGATATCACTAAAAAATGAGCTTCTAAAGAGCGAAAATTAGATATAAAAAGAACTCCTTGATTTGGTGGGAGTGAAATGTGTGGATAAAGAAATGAGAAGAAATAAGCGTTGCGTGTCTTTTATCATATTTATTTTCAGTGTTTTATCGTTAACGAGCTATGCTTCAGCCCAGTGCGGGGATTGTGATGATAAAAATCCCTGTACCATGGACCTTTGTGACGGAACGATTTGTCAGCATACCCCCCAGAGCTGCGACGATGCAAATTCCTCTGCATTGGTGCTATCTGGAAAAGACGCTGATATCAGCACGGCGCAAAGGATGGGTTCAAGACAAAACGGGCAGGAGCCTCCTGTATTAAAGGGAGCCGTTTATATACCGGCAAGCTGTGATGATAATTGCGATGACGGGAACGTCAATACCACAGACCTCTGCGGCTCATCCGGTTGCGTCAATACCCCCTTGCCCGGAAAAAGCTCTTCTTCCGTGGAATTTCTAATCCCTGTACTACCAGAAATAAAAAATGAGGTCGCCAAAGAGAATACCACAATCAATGGAACTCAAAAGGTCATGGAAGAGGCAAAGGCACAGCCCATAATTGGCGGCAGCATCATAAGCGAAAATAATAGCACTGCTCTATCCTCAGACGAGGCGCTCATGGCCCGCCAACCCCAGAGCTGCGATGATCATGATCCCTGCACTGTGGATACTCTCAACGGGACAAGGTGCGAGCATAAACCGAAGAATTGCGATGATAGAGATCCCGCCACCTTTGATTACTGCTTTGAAGGAGTGTGCCACCACACAACAACAAGCTGCGATGATGAAAATCCCTGTACCATCGACTCTTTCAATGGTACTGCATGCGTGCACACGCCCAAGAATTGCGATGACCAAAATGCCTGCACCATTGATACCTGTGTCAATGGAAAATGCGTGCATACGTCCAGGAGTTGTGATGACGGCAAACCTTGTACCTATGACAAATGCGATCCAAAGAGAGGTTGTTTTTACCCATCAAAATGCAATGACGACAATCCCTGCACAGTAGACTATTGCGATTCGGCCGGGAGGTGCCGGCATTCTCCTGTGGTCTGCGGACGGGGAAAAACATGCATCGATGGAGTCTGCCAGTATCCATATTACACCTATCCTGCGTTATATTACCCATACTACCCCTATTACGAGCCCTATGTCGCACCCAGCAGTACCCTTCCATCCGCAAAGTACTACACAATTCCAGTCGGGACGGCCATAACCCTGCCCTGGGCCAAGTCGGTTACGGCTCTTAATGCGTTAAAGGTGGAGAACGGCATAGCATATCCAAGTGCATCGCCTCTGAAGTTTGCGAGATCATTAGGATTAGAAGACCAGGCAGTTTCAGGATACCAAACCGGACCGTCTATCTCGGAACGGGCAGAGATGATTGGTCTTTCCTGGAAGGATGACGGCTTTACTTTGACCTTGATCCAGCCAAACGGAAGCATTCTTCCTGTCCAGGGCGATAACCGGAATGTAATGCATCTCGTGGGTTCGAACTACGATTACTACTTCCTGAGAAGTGCGGCTATTGGAAATTGGGGACTCGAAGTCAAGCCCGTAAATCCGGGAGCTAATGGTGTCGGATTCTCATTGATAACCGGGCTGGTGAAGGGAGCGGCCCCCATAAATCAGCCTTAATATCAAATACATCGCTTTATATGCCTGGAAAAAGCAGATTTAACAGCAATGGACAGAGATGATTGGCAGAAGGTCCAAAAGGAGCTGAATAGGCTTTATGAGCTGCATGAGAGTGGGGTCTCCGATCCTGGAAAATGCCGCGAATTCAACAGAGAGGCCTCACTCTTTCTGCAAAATCTGGAGGATCTACAGGTCTATGACGTGGCGGACAGGGTCATGGATCTTTTGGCCGGCTGCAGCCCCAAGGATTTCTCACCCTGTGAGAATCGCCAGTGCACCAAAGGCTCATTAGAACGATTGCAGCATCGCATCAGAGAAAAGCTGGAAAAGAGTTGATTCATCTTTTCCTGTACTTTAAAAATAATCCAATTGCTACTATCAAGCTAAAAAATGATACGATATTGGCTACGATGAGAATATTATCCTGAATGTGCAAGCCGTAGAGCAGCCAGAGGAACATTCCCAGGCAGAATTGCAGGAGCATAACCAGGCTTACATCTGCTACAGACTGCGTTTTGTAGATCTTGAGGATCTGGGGCACGAAGCCGAACATGGTCAAAACGGCGGCACTTGAGCCGATCAATTCCCACTGCATCGAACTCAAGAAAGGTGTGATGGTATATTAGCTTATTTTAGGATGGTTAGGGTGCAGGGAGCAGAGAAGACCGTTTTGTTGATACGAATCTTCATCTTGAAGGCAGCCTATTATTGTCAGCCACCTGGCGAGCATTTCCGCCAGTTCCCTTTGCTGGACCGGCTTGGCAATGAAATCGTTCATTCCAGCCTGAATGCACTTCTCCCTATCGCTTTCCATGGCTAGAGCCGTCATGGCAATGATGGGAATGCCTGGATTGAGTGCCTTCGATCCTTCCTGGCGAATGTTGCGAGTGGCCTCAAAACCGTCCATCTCAGGCATCTGGCAGTCCATCAGCACCAGGTCGTAAGGAATGGTCTGGAGTGCATTGACGGCCTCCAGACCATTGGCCGCAACATCTGCTTCTAGCCCCATCCTTCTCAGCATGGCCTGGGCGACTTTCTGGTTTACGGGATTGTCCTCCGCCACCAGGATGCGCAATCTTCGTTTGACTGTTTGGGAAAGAATAGGCCCGCTCGTACTGCAGTATATCGCTCTTCTTTCCTCAATTCCAGAAAGCTCTTCGGCAGATTCCAAATGGTCTAGCTGTTTCTCGAAAACGACGGTGAACCAGAATGTAGAGCCCTTGCCCTCCTCACTTTGCACGCCGATCATGCCACCCATCAGCTCGGCGAGCTGCCGGGATATGGCCAGACCAAGCCCGGTTCCGCCATATTTGCGTGTTGTCGAACCGTCCACCTGAGAGAATGGTGAGAAGAGAATATCCTGCCGATTTACAGGGATGCCGATGCCTGTATCTCGGACAGAGAAGCGAATTGTGACTTTTCGTTCGTCTTCGCTCTCCAGGCAGGCGCGAATCACTATCTTGCCAGCGTTTGTGAACTTCACGGCATTACCACCCAGGTTGACCAGAATCTGACGCAGCCTTCCCGGATCACCTCTCAACCGCGACGGCACCGTGGGGTCCACCGTAGAGACCAGCTCCAGCCCTTTCTCGTGAGCACCGACTGCCAGGAGGTCTGTCGTATCATCGAGCATAGAGCACAGATCAAAGTTCAGCTTTTCCAGTTCCAGTTTGCAGGCTTCGATCTTGGAGAAATCCAGGATGTCGTTGATGAGAGACAATAGAATTTCACCGCTGAAACGAGCGATTTTTGCATATTCAAGCTGCTCGGCATTCAAATCCATATCCAGCAGCAATCCAATCATGCCGATGACGCCGTTCAAGGGGGTTCGAATCTCGTGGCTCATGTTGGCCAGGAATTCGCTCTTGGCAGCATTGGCCTTCCTGGCCAGGTCTACCATCTCGCTGGCTTTAGCAGTCTGTTCATTAAGATATTTATTAAGTATGGTAGCTTCAGTCAGTGTCTCAAGCAATTCCTCATCCACACGAGCGGTCTGAATGACCTGGGTGACCGTATTACTCAGGATGTTAAGCTGGGCATCTTCCTCGCTGGTGATGGGTTGTTTGCTGAAAAGCGCCAGGACACCGAGAGCTTCTCCACCTGGAGGACGTAGCTGGTAACCGGCAAATGAGACCAGATCGTTCTCCTTTGCCCATTCGCGATTATGAATATTGGGGTAGCTTAGTACATCATTGGTAATGAAGCTGTGTTCCTTACCCGATGCGATGCGCCCAATCTTGTAGCAACCAAAAGGCACGCGCCTGTGAACCTCACCTTCCGTGTGGGTATACCCTCCGGAGCTGGCAAGGAGTCGGAGACATCGATCTTTATAACTGCAGACGTGAGGGCCCTCAGTCACCGCCGCATGTATGCATCCGGCCTCACAGAGGTCTCCTGGACCGGTGATCCAGATGCGACAAAAGTCGGCCCCGAAGATATCCACCACGGCGTCGGTGATTTTCTTGAGTTTCTGCCCCAATTTGCCGGGGCCTAGCAGATTCTGTTGAAGCAGGTTCAACTGCTCCTGGCGCACCAATGAACGCGCTCGGCTCAATTCGATCTGCTTAAGCTCGGTTATGTCCAGCATTACACCGACAATACCTGCCACTTCGCCGACAAAATTTTTAAATGTCGCTTTGGTGAAGTAGAAATCTCGCATTTTGCCGTCAAAGCAATGTACCTTCGTATCATAAACCTGAACGCCCATTTCTCGTAATAGTTCCTGATCCTTTTCATGATACTTATTTGCCAGGTCGGAAGGAATCGCTTCCGGGAATTCGAAGACAGATTTGCCGATAATTTCCTCTTTGGGCAGACTCATGATTTGCCGGGCGAATGTATTGTTACAACCCAGGTATCTTCCTTGTCTATCTTTGAAAAAGATTGGGCTGGGGATTGTTTCGATCAATGTTTCCAGGAATTTCAAGTTATTTTGGAGTCTTTCTTGCTCTTGCTTGCGTTCAGTTATGTCGCGAATGGACTCTATGGCACCTATTCTGTTTCCCTGAGAATCAAAAATCGGTCCCGCCGTAGCCCAAACATGTGCCCCTTTTCCGCAATGCAGTGCTGGTGTAAATGCTTCAGCACAGAGAATGTTTCCCTTCCTCTGAACATGTTGATATTTGGAGGCAATATCATCTTTATTCCTATCAATGAGATCAAGCAGGTTTTGCCTCCTTTCACCATAGAAGGGGACTGTATAGGCATGGTCTCCCTGCCCTATCATATAGTTCCTGCCAACACCTGTCATCTCTTCCATGGTCCGGTTCCAGGCGATTACTTTTCCTTCTTTGTCAATAGCGAAAGTGGCATCTGGCAGAAAATCAATGATATCGGCCAGGCGTTGTTTTGATTCTTTTAGTGCATCTTCAGCTCGTTTGCGATCGGTGATGTCATGAAAAGTCCATATCCGACCGTAGTATTTCCCATCTCGACTGATCACTGGTGAAGAATACCGATCTACTACCATTCCGTCCTTGAACTCGATTTCATCCCGACTGGTCTCATCCTTATGATCATAAAGATACATGACTTTCTCAAGGAATTGGTCTGAATTTTTGGTCTTGCCAACTACGTAGTGAAGAAGTGCTTCATCGTTTTTCTGATTGCTGATATGTAGAGGCACTTTCCACATGTTTAGAAGTTGCTGATTGGTAATAATTCGTTGTCCCTGGCTGTCTACAACAAGAATTCCATCCAACGATGTTTCAACTTGAGCTTCAAGTAATGCTGTTTTCCATCGCAATTCATCTTCAGCTTTCCTGCGATCGGTATCGTCCCAAATGATACCGATTAGCTTCAACGGCCTGCGATTCTGATCGCGAATAACATGGCCACGAGCTACAATGTATCTGATGCTGCCGTCCGGATGGACGACGCGATAGGCTGATTCGTATGGATGATCCTGTTTTATGGACCTGGCCAGAGCGGCCCGAATTTTAGCGTGGTCATGGGGATGAACGACTCTGAAGAACTCAATTGAACTCCCTTTAAATGTGGCATAATCAATACCCAGGAGACGACATGTCTGTTCGTCGAAGTCATGCTTGTTAATAGCGACATCAAGTACCCAAGAGCCCATCTGTGCGGACTGAATAGCTAGCTCGTGGCGCGCTCGGGTCTCTTTTAGCGCCTCTTCAGCGCTTTTATGTTCAGTGATGTCAGTTGTAACACCTGCTGCACGCCAAGGGCGTCGGTTATTGGATTCTCCTTTGAACTCTGTACGTCCGTGTACTTGCAGCCAACGAATTGTTCCATCCGTACGAATGATTCGATAATCCAGCTCGAGAATCCCGTCCACATTTCCGTTAGGGTCATTGGCTGCATTCATTGCGGTCAAAAAAACGGACCGATCCTCCGGATGAATGGCCAATGCTACCCCATCCTCATCCAAAACAAGCGGTTCATCTGCACTCAAACCATAGAGATCCTTTAGTTTTGGTGACCAGTAGCCTTGTCCAGAAAGAAAATCGTAAGTGTAAGTTCCGAGATTTGCACCTTCAGCCGCCAGACGCAAATGTTCCTCGATACTGCGCAGCACATATTCCGCTTGCCTAGCCTCGGTGATATCGCTTGTGGTGCCGAAGATGGTAACTCGACCGTCTTCATGAGAATATGCCGAACCCTTGGAACGAACCCAAAGCGTCGTGCCGTCAGCCTTTCGCATACGGTATTCTGCGGTTTTATCTTTTCCAATCGTTCCTAAACCTTCGAAAATTATCTTCTGCACATCAGGCAAGTCATCGGGATGGACATAGGAAAAATATTTGTCAAAGCTGTTTCCGATGGTGCCGTCCGGCAACCCCAGCATTCTGTCCGCAACCGGTGAGATGTAGGAGCCGACAGGCTCGCCTCTGGCATTGACATCATAGCGCCAGACGATATCAGATATCATCGATACGACCTGCTCGTACTGGGCCTGGCTGTTCTCGGCAGCCTGCTTGGCTTCTCGCAAAGCTTCCAGAACTTCTCTCTGGTCGATGATGTCATTGCCCATGATTAGCACTTATGAATTGTTCTGATTGATAGATTTATTGGAGGATTGAATCTCTCAAAATTAGTGCAGAAACACCAACACATTGCGACCGAGCATAGGTACCAACGGCGATATGAGCTTCTCCATGCTGCTTTCCCGCAAAGACTCATCGGCGGGAAACCAGCGGATGCCCGGATCGAGAACAGCGTGCGGTGATTGGGGAAAATATTTATGCAGTGCCATTATTTGTCCTTTCTAAACCTCTCGAATTCGATAGGTTTAAAATCCGGGTTACTCAACTTCTCCCAAAGGCCGAGGAATTCGATTGTGCTCCTGCTTCGCATCCAATTATTAATGATCGCAAACGGATCCTCGGTGTTGCGATATTTTGCCATATCCGTTAACGAAATATAATCCTCTTGCTCTCTTGAAATGATGTTAATCTCATGTCATCTCCTGTTCTTGGCCTATGTATGCTGCGTCTCGATCGCAAAATAGGTTTGACCATGGGCTTACGGTTTCCTTTTTGGGATCGGCGTTCTGGATGGTTTTAACAGGTCGTTTTGCGCAGCTGCCAAGGGAGACCATTTCGGTGACGTCACCGAAATGATCCTCGATGCGGTTTCCACTGTTGAAACAAGATAGCTTGGCTTTCTCGATTTCTTTGCTCATGGCGAAAAATCTTCCTTTACCTCAGCCATTTTTCATCCCCCACGCTCACGTCCACAATCGCCATAGTGTCGTTGCCAAAGATGATCTCCTCGACGAACAACCGTGTCACCGGCAGGTTGACCGGCCCCACCACCACCAGCCGCCCCGCTTGCTTGCCGTGGAAACAGGCGAAGCCCGTCGTCTTCTCCGCCCGGTAGGCCCGCAGGATCAGGTCAAGGAATGCTTCCTCCTTCTCCTAGACAAATTCAGGCGGCAAGTTGTTGCTCATCGTCAAATCCAGCCACCTGGCAAGCATTTCCGCCAGGTCTCTTCGCTTAACCGGCTTGGCAATGAAATCGTTCATTCCGGCTTGAATACACTTCTCCCGATCACCTTGCATGGCGAGAGCGGTCATGGCAATGATGGGAATGCCCGGATTGAGTGCCTTCGATCCTTGCCGGCGGATTTTTCTTGTGGCCTCGTAACCGTCCATCTCAGGCATTTGGCAGTCCATCAGCACCAGGTCGTAGGGAATGGTCTGGAGCGCATCGACGGCCTCCAGACCATTGGCCACAACATCTGCTTGAAGCCCCATCCTTCGGAGCAAGGCCTGGGCAACTTTCTGGTTTACGGGATTATCCTCCGCCACCAGAATGCGTATTTTGCGTTTGAGCGATCGGGATATAGCTGGCCTCTTTACGATGCGATCTATTGCACCCTCTCCCTCAATTTCGATACTCTCCTCATCTGCCGATCCTGGCCTTACCGGCTGCTTCTCGAACACAGCCGTGAACCAGAAGATGGAGCCTATGCCTTCCTTACTTTCCAGGCCGATCTCGCCCCCCATCAGCTCGGCGAGCTGCCGGGATATGGCCAGCCCCAGACCGGTTCCGCCGTATTTGCGTGTTGTAGAACCGTCCACCTGAGAGAATGGTGAGAAGAGAATATCTTGCCGATTTGCCGGGATGCCGATGCCTGTATCTCGGACAGAGAAGCGAATTGTGACTTTTCGTTCGTCTTCCCTCTCCAGGCCGGCGCGAATCACTATCTCGCCCTTCTTTGTAAACTTCACGGCATTGCTTCCCAGGTTGACTAAAATTTGGCGCAGCCTTCCTGGATCTCCGTGCAGGAACGACGGCACGGCAGGGTGCACCATAGAGACCAGCTCCAGCCCTTTCCCACGAGCGCCGACGGCCAGAAGATCGGCAGTATCTTTCAGCATGGAGCGCAGATCGAAGTCCAGCATTTCCATTTCCAGCTTGCGGGCTTCAATCTTGGAGAAGTCCAGGATGTCGTTAATGAGAGATAGAAGCATCTCGCCGCTCATATGGGCAATTTGTGCATATTCATGCTGCTCAGCATTCAAATCCATATCCTGCAACAGTCCAGTCATGCCAATGACGCCGTTCAAAGGAGTGCGAATCTCATGGCTCATATTGGCCAGGAATTCGCTCTTGGCAGCGTTGGCCTGCCTGGCTTGCTCGGCCAATTCATTGGACTGTTCAATGGAAATTTCCAGATCGTGATTGGTTTGTTGCAGCTCTTCCTCCATGATTTTCCGCTCAGTAATATCGAACAGAAATACCGTTAATCCGATGAAGGAATTGTCTTCTCCCCGGATGGGGCTGTAATGGTCCTCATAATAACGACGCTGCAGATCGTTGTCTCCATATGCTTCAACAATAACCAGGTGCTCGCCTGCCAGGGCTCGATCAAAGCTGCGCTTTGCTTTATTACGGTCAGCGGGATCTGTAATGTAATCAAGCATATTTGCCCCAATTTCAATGTCAACGCCCCAAATGGCCAACATAGTATTTTTATGATTTTGATTAAAGGCCAGATATCTGTAGTCCTTATCCAACGCGAAAACGACAATATTATTGGGGCTTGCCATGATTGCCGCAAGCAGCGAATTTGATTGTTGAATCTGCGTCTTGGATCTCTTGATCTCCTCAAGATTTTCCTTAATCTCTTCCTCTGTCCGCTTGCGCTCGGTGATATTCATAGCCACATGGACTATACCCTGGACACGGCCATCTGCATCCTTGACGATCGAGCTTCTGGACAGCCAGGTCTTGCCGTCCGGGGTCACAACCTCTCCTTCCTGAAAATGCCCTGTAGCCCCGGCCTTCAATGCCGTGCATCCGGAACATGGCTCCTTGAGGCCCTGGAGGATCTCGAAACAGTACTTTCCCTTCAGTTCGTCCATCGATAATCCGAGGGACGACTGCACTGCCTCGTTGACCCAGATGATACGCATGCAAGGATCCAGGTACTCCACAGCAACATGCTTCAAGCCGCTCAATATTGCCGCCTTCTCTTGCTCCGATGCTCTGAGCGCAAACTCAGCATGCCTGCGATCGGTTATATCAAAAATGATACCCAGTAGGCCAATGAACTCTCCATTCGATCCCACCATCCGTCGGCCGCTCATAAATCCCCATAAATCGCCTCCATCCCTGCGCAGATAATGTCGCTGTGTAGAAATTGTATCGATTCTATTTTCCATCAATTCTTGCATGCGTTTTGTTCCCTCCGAGCGTTCAAACGGATGAACAAAAGAGGGATACTTACTGCCGATCATTGTCTCCAGCGGGCAGGCAAACAGTTCGGCCATTCTCTGGTTGGCTTGTATGATTCGCCCATGGGGATCAACTATGATTATTCCCGCCGTGGATGTCTCGAAAATGGTCCTTAGTCTTAGTTCGCTCTCCCGCAATGCTTCCTCAGCCTTCTTGCGCTGCGTGACATCATTTATGACGCCGAACAACATTCTTTTTGCAGGATCATATTCTGCCAGTGAATGGATATCAAGGATCTGTCCATCTGATGGTCTCTGAATTTTGAATTCCACATTATACGGCCGTCCTTTCAGAACCAATTCTTGCAGAGCCTTGTTGAGGTGCGCGCGATATTCAGGCAGGGGAATTTTTTGCACATCAGACAGAGGCCATTCCTCTCCCTCCAATCCATAAATGCGCTTTGCTCCCGTTGAGGCGCGCATCTTTTTCTCGTCTAAAGATAGTTCCCAGTGGCCAAAACGGGCTATTTCCTCTGCCCGCATGAGACGCTTCTCGCTTCCCTGAAGCGCCGCCTGTGCAGCCTTACGTTCAGTGACATCACGAATAGACTGGATAGCTCCCACAATATTGCCATAGCTATCATAAAGAGGAGAGACAATACCCCAGAGATATGCACCCTTACCATGATTAAGCTGGGGTGCAAAGGCCTCGGCAATTAATTGATTTCCTTTTCTTGATATAGATATATATTTATTTTCGAATTTAGACCTTTCTTGGAAGATAAGATCGATGAGAATCGGCTGGGGTTCGCCAAAGAAAGGTACGGCATAGGCATAACCGCTCTTGCCCACCATCTCCTCCTTTGGTACACCCGTCATAACCTCAATAGCATGATTCCAGGCGAGAACCTTTCCATCCCGATTTACTGCAAATGTTGCGTCCGGCAGAAAATCGATGATATTGGCTAATAGTCGCTTTGATTCCTTGAATGCTTCTTCGACCTGCTTGCTGTCATCAATATCAATTGTAGTGCCAAAAATATTGATCCGGCCATCGGGCTGGCAATAAGCAAAACTCCTGGAACGAACCCAAAACGTCGTGCCGTCCGCCTTTCGCAAACGGTATTCCGCGGTTTTCTCCTTTCCAGGCGTTCCTATACCTTCGGAAAGCATCTCCTGCATGGCGGGCAAGTCATCTGGATGAACATACGAAAAATATCTTTGGAAGCTGTTTCTGATGGTATCTTCCGGCAGGCCCAGCATCTTGTCCGCGACCGGTGAGATATAGGAATCAATGTTCATCTTCTGAGAATCAACATCATAGCGCCATAAGATCTCGTATGTCATTGAGACGACCTGTTTAAACTTCGGCTTCTGCTCTCTTCGCTGCTTTATACGTCTTTCGGAAGATATTTTCATGCGATTCGACTTTCCAGATTATCTTCTGCCTTAACTTCTGCCAGGGCTTCTCAGCCATCCCACTCACGAGCATTTCCCACTTAATCACCACTATTCCGGGTAATCGGTGAGTTGATGCAAGCTCGTTATCCCTTGGACTTTTTGACCCTGGTCATCAATAGCTCTATAAATAGTAATAAAAACAGTGAGAGCCGTTATGCTTGTCAATCCCAAAAGGGTAAGAGCCTTGACGAAAGAGAGCCAAGCAAAAGGCCCTGTGATCTACTGGATGAGCCGCGACCAGCGTGTTAACGACAACTGGGCTCTGCTTTATGCCAAAGAACTGGCGCAAAAGCAAGACTCATATCCGGCGGTGGCCTTCTGCCTGGTTCCCGAGTTTTTGGGTGCGAGCGGCAGGCAGTACCGATTTATGCTGCAAGGGCTAAAAGAGGTCGAAAAGAACCTTAAGGCCCTGAATATTCCCTTTTTCCTTCTCCTGGGTGATCCCGGCAAAGAGATGGCGCGCTTGCTGAGTGAAATAGGTGCAGGAGCCTTGGTCTCTGACTTTTCCCCCCTGCGCCTGAATCGGGAATGGAAGGCTGCTGTTGCTGGTGAAATGGAAATTCCCTTTTACGAGGTAGATGCCCACAACATCATTCCTTGCTGGTTTGCCTCCCCCAAACAAGAGTGGGCCGCCTACAGCTTCCGTCCCAAGGTGAACCGTCTTCTCTTTGAGTTTCTCGATGAATTCCCGGCCTTGCAAAAGAGCCCGGAAAGAAAATCGCCCACCGGGAAAGACGCTATCGAGAGTGATTGGGCGGCTGCGAAAGGATACCTCCGAGGAGATGCATATTTCGATGCAGATGCTGCACCAGAAGCAAAATGGACCATGCCGGGAGAGGCGGCAGCCATGAAGCTGCTTCGCCATTTCCTGGAGCATAAGTTGATCGGTTATGAAAGGGATAGAAATGATCCTAATATTGACGGCCAGTCGGGCCTTTCTCCTTATCTGCACTTCGGCCAGATCTCAGCAGAGCGTGTCGCCCTGCAGGTTTTGAAGGGCATGAAAGACGCGGGCGCATTTTTAGAAGAGCTGATCGTGCGAAAGGAATTATCGGACAACTACTGCTACTACAATCAGCATTATGATGATATACTGGGCTATCCCGCCTGGGCAATAAAGAGCTTAGCTGAGCATGAAAAGGACCGAAGAGAATACCTGTATACTCAGCAAGAACTGGAGAAGGCCCGCACCCAAGACGACCTGTGGAATGCGGCCATGCAGGAGATGCTGCAAACAGGAAAGATGCACGGCTACATGAGGATGTACTGGGCCAAAAAGATCCTGGAGTGGACGGTGTCACCCGCGGCGGCCCATGCGATAGCCGTTTACCTGAACGACCGGTATGAACTGGACGGCCGAGATGCAAACGGTTATGCGGGAATTGCCTGGAGCCTGGGCGGCGTTCACGATCGAGCCTGGAAGGAAAGGGCAATCTTTGGCAAGGTGCGCTACATGAACTACAAGGGCGCAAAGAGCAAATTCGATGTGCCTTCTTACATAAACAAATGGAGTCTCTCTGATGAATAATAGCAATAATATTCAGCCAGGCATTGGGTATTATGGCCTGGCCGTGCTGATAATAGTATTAGGATTTGCTGCATTTGCCGGATCCATCTACTCCGGCATAACTGACGCTGAAAGTGGCCTCCTGCAGATGGTGGCACCTGGAGGCGCAAACCTGTTTCTCAAAGAGCCGGGCGAATACGTCATCTTCTACGAGAACAACAGCTACCTGGACGGCAAGTTCTACAGTACAGGCGAGCAAATGTCGGGTCTGGAGATCCTTGTAAAAGAAAGATCCACAGGCATTGATTTAGCCACCTATCCGGCCAAGAGCAGCTTCACCTACAGCCTGGGCAATCGCAGCGGACGGTCCATCATGGCCTTTACCACACCGCGCGCCGGCATCTATCAGGTCAATGCGTCGTATTCAGGAAGAGCAGGGCCAAGAATCGTACTGGCGATAGGAAAAGGCATGGTTGAAGGCATATTCTCATCAATTATGATCTCCCTGGCGGCCCTATTCGGCTCTATCGTGATTGCGGCAGTAATTACCTTTGTTACTTATCGCAGAAGAAAAAAAGCATTCCTAAAGCAGGAAGAGGAAGAGAGGTTAATGAGGGGCATTCCTTGAATGAGAATCTTATAACAATCGTTATCGGCAAGACCCATTCAAGTTATCGGATAAACTTAAGTAGCATTATGCCTGGATTAGGTAACGGATCAACCTTACATTAAAGTGAGAATTATGGGGCATGATAGATTTGGCACCTTTTATCGAGATACGGGATCTGACAGTTCGATTCGGTGATGTTGTCGCTCTTCGCAATATAAATCTGGTTATAGAGGAGGGCGAATCGGTAGGAATCTTAGGCAGAAGCGGCTGCGGCAAGAGCGTATTGATGCATGTCTTGCGCGGGGTGGAGTCATTTCCCGGCATGAGTGGAAGCGTGATCTTCCACGTGGCCAGATGTGAGAAATGCCGCCACGTAGAGCAGCCCAGCCATGTCGGAGAGAAATGCAAGTGCAGCGGAGTTCTCAAACCAATGCAAGCCGATTTTGTGACACTGGATATAAACGATCCTCTTCGGCGCGACATTGTGAACAGAATCGCTATTATGCTGCAAAGGACCTTTGCTCTTTATGGTGATGAACGTGTGATAACAAACGTCATGCGGGCCGTGGAGGAGAAGGGAGACACCATGAGCGTTCACCGCGCAGCGGACCTTTTAGATGAGGTAAACCTGTCCCACAGACTGATGCACGTGGCCAGAGAGCTGTCCGGCGGAGAAAAGCAGCGCGTCGTCCTGGCCCGCCAGCTCGCCAAGTCGCCCATGGTTCTCCTGGCGGATGAGCCGACGGGGACCCTCGATCCGGCTACGGCCAAAGTTGTGCATGAATCCATAAAACGTGCCGTAAAGGACTTCAATATGACTTTGATCATCACCAGCCACTGGGAAGATGTCATGGTCGAGCTAACCGACAGAGCCATATTGCTGGATAACGGAGAGATAAGAGCAGAAGGCAAGCCCAAAGATATCGCGGCTATGTTCCTGGCCATGGCTGGAACGCTTGGCAAGCGTGAAGAAGTTGAAATGGGAGCGCCCATAATCAAGGCTAACGGCCTGGCAAAGAGATATATCAGCATCGACCGGGGCGTGGTGAAGGCCGTTGACAATGTCAGCCTGGTTGTAAAAGAGGGGGAGATCTTTGGCCTGGTTGGCGTTTCCGGAGGCGGCAAGACCACTCTTTCCAAGATGGTAAGCGGCATTATCACACCTACCGACGGCAGCATTTCCGTACGAGTAGGAGACGACTGGGTGGACATGACCGTGCTCGGATCTAATGGTCGCGGGCGGGCCACCAAATACATCGGCATTCTCCACCAGGAGTATACCCTTTACCCCTCTCGAAGCGTCATCGAGAACCTGACCGAGGCTATTGGCCTCTCCCTGCCCTTCGAGCTGGCAGAGAGAAAGGCCATTCACACCCTGGAGACGGTGGGATTCACGGAAGATCAGGCAGAGGCGGTCTTGGCCAAGATGCCGGACGAGCTTTCCGAGGGAGAGAGACATCGCGTGGCCATGGCACAGGTATTGATAAAAGAGCCGAGAATAGTAATCCTGGATGAGCCCACGGGAACTATGGATGCTATTACCAAGATTGAGGTTACCAGGTCCATCCTCAATGCCCGTCAGGAGCTGGGAGAGACATTCGTCATCGTCAGCCACGACATGGACTTCGTGAAAAATATCTGCGACCGAGCCATGCTTATGCGTGACGGGAAGGCGATTTTCATGGGTCTTCCCAGCGAAGTCTTAGCCAAGATCACAGAAGAGGAAGAGAAGGAGATGCTGGGGAGTTAATTTGAGAGTCTTCGTCGATGGCAAAGAGATCGAGCTATTGCCCGGAGCAGTGCTTTTGGATGCCCTGGGCAAAGCCGGCGCAAATCCTGCGAATGGCGCAATAGTGGGTGTGGTCAAAGGTCGAGGCGAGAAGAGTCGCGTGACCAACTCCTATTGGCTTAACACCAGCAAGGGCAAACTAAGAATAGAGCTAATTGATGGCGATCTGCAGAGGATCTGGCACGAGAACCTGGACAAAATATCGGGATCAACAGTTAGATGGGTCTCGCCGGACGGCATAGCCTTCGGGCCATTTGCTTCCACCCTCTCTTTTGAACGTGATGCCCGGGAATACAGCCGCTGGGAGGTTGTGCTTGGTGCAGCCGGATTTGACAGAAAGAACACTCAGATCATATTCATAAAGAGAAGGCATACGGCAGCCTACGGCACACCTAAGAATGGTGGGGTTCTCGGCCACATTGTGGGCGGCAAAAATACTCTAGATCGACTGCAATCAGGCGACGAAATACAGGGCATCGAGCCAATTGTTGAATGGCAGGACATAACATCGAAACAGGCCACGACTGATCTAACTACGCCCTTAGAAGAGGGAATGGAGATATTTACTAAAGTTGAGACAGAGCTGATCGAAGATGCTCCAATAGGCGCGGAATTTTTCCTGGCCCTGACTCGGGACGGCTTCTTTAAGGTCGATTCCGTCTCCAGCTCATATATTTCATCCGATCAGTTGCTCACCGTGCCCATAGTCTTCGAGCATCGTGAACCTCGTCTGGAAGGAATTGTGACGGTAAGGACGAGCGGGCGAGGTTTAGGCAGGATCTTCGTCTACAAGCAGGACCGAACCTCGAATCCAGGCCACTCTGCGGTGGCAAGGATCACCTCTGGAATGGATATGATAAAGCTGGCCGGTCCCGGCCAGTTGATAACGTTTAGGGTATCGCCGGAGCGTATCATGCTCATGGGCAGCAGTCTCAAAGAAGCTCTTGTTCAGATGCAAGAACGAGGCATCGAGACCGAGGTGGAAGGATACGAAGGGTTAGATGCCGTCGTGGTGAAGCAGGAGCCTGGAGAGACGATGGCGATTTTAAAGCACAAAAAGGTGCGCATTTTTTCTATCCCGCTCGCCCGCCTGGTCTCGGTCCAGCTTTACGATGATCTGGCACCAAAGACTCTGGACTACTTCCGGCACGTGACCGGACTTAAGGAGAGGCCTGTGGGCCCCTTGCCGGTCTATTTTGTCTATGAGAATACTCTGCTCTTCAAGCCGGAGATTGATGCCGTCAACTTAAAGGAACTGCTGCCTGAAAACAAGCCTACCGGAACCGTACCGGCTGGGTCAATTGCCGTTTCCAACCAGGTTTCCAAGAAGATCGGCCTGGTGGGAATGAAGCTCGTGGATGATAAGCGCTACGGCCCATCCGGCGAGAAATTCGAGGCGACGAACATCATCGGCCGGGTACTGGAGCCGGATAAGCTGAAAGATGTGTCGGAAGGGGAGACGATTTACATTAAGGAGGTGCGATGATGTTGGTCACCAAATATGTGATAACATCCTCTGAGTCGAATATCCTTCCCTCAGATATCGCCATGAAGATTTACGGTTCGAAATACATCGTCACAGTCAAGGAGACCTGCTTTGGAGTCGTCATAAATGGCGAAGAAGAAGTGATAAATGCACTCGTAAAAGAGATCCGGGCTCTCGACCCTGCCGGCATATTCATCAAGGACCGGGGTTTCCCACCAGGTGACCCCCGGCGCTGCCGAGGTCGCAGAGGTGGAGGTGCAAGGCCCGGATTTTATATGATCGAGTCCGAATCCAAGATGTTGCCCATGATCTCCAGGGCACTGGCCTCTGAGGGCATAGTTCCGGTCATTCCAAAAAAGAAGAAACCTCTTCCGATCAAGAGGCTGGAAGAGATAGTAAGAAATGGTTTATCCTGAGGTAAATCAATGGCAAAAGTTATAGTTTATCCTCCTACCAGCATGATACTCTACGACCTTGTGGAGAGGATGGGTCACAAGGCGCTTGTGGTTTCGGAAGCGGTGCGTAACCTCGTTACAGCAAGTGGGATCGAATCCCCGCCTTTGAACGTCACTCCCGAGGAGCCGAAGAAGGGGCTACGTTATGCGGCTGTGGATGTCCCTTCCGGCGTGCGGGGCCGGATGGCTCTGATTGGACCGATCATTGAGGAGGCAGAGGCTGCGATCATAGTAGAAGATCCGGGGTGGCTCACGGGCTGTTCTGGCTGCTCTCGAACCAATGAACTGGTGAGGTTGCTCATCAGGACCAAAGGAATTCCTGTGCTCGATTTATCCTATCCAACAAACGATGATGAGGCCAAGGTCTTTGTGCAGAAGATCAGGACCTTTTTGGAGGGTTTAAAGTGATTCGCATTGCTCAGCTCTCCTGCGGTTCGGAGTACAGCGGCATTCAAAAAGAGATCGATCGCGCCGCGGAAACGGTAGGAGCAAAGATCATCTATCCTGAGGTATCTTTGGAGGATATCCTCAACGTGGAGAACACCTTTGGCGTTTCCGTCTCCTCCGGGGACCTCAACTTGGCCATGGCTCGGGCGGTTCGAATCGTGCAAAATCCGGACCTCGCCGACGCCGTAATTGTCATGACCTGCTTTCGCTGCGCTGAGGCTGCCATCATCCGATCGGAGATTAGAAAATTCATTCATGAGCACTCCAAGATTCCCGTCTTGAGCTACTCCTTCACGGAGAGAACGACGGCAGAGACGCTCCTTACTCGGATGGAAGCGCTGGTTACCACCGTCAAGTACCGTGGCCTCCTGGCTCGTGAGAAGCAGACGGGCCTAACGGCAGGAATCGACTCCGGGTCCACCACTACCAAGTCGGTGGTGATGAGAGACAATGAGGTGATAGGCACCGGCTGGGTTCCCACCAACGAGGTCTTGAAGAGTGCCGAAGATGCTCTGCAAGCTGCCATGAAGAATGCGAACGTGGCGAAAGATGATATCGCTGCCATTGGCGTGACCGGCTACGGACGCTTTTTGGTGGGCAAGCATATCAACGCCCGGCTGATCCAGGAGGAGATAACCGTCAACTCCAAGGGAGCTGTCTTTTTAGCTGACGCCCAGAAGGGCAACGCCACAGTTATTGATATCGGCGGCATGGACAACAAGGCCATATCCGTGCAGGACGGCATTCCCGGTGGCTTTACCATGGGCGGAATATGTGCAGGAGCCTCGGGCAGGTTCCTGGAGCTGACCGCGAAACGACTTGGTGTCGACATCACAGAGCTGGGAAAGCTGGCACTCCAAGGAGACTATAAAAATGTAGCCATGAACAGCTACTGCATAGTCTTCGGCACGCAAAGCCTGGTCAACAGCCTTGCCCTGGGCTGCAAACCGGAAGACGTGGCCATGGCTGCCTGCCATTCTGTGGCCGAGCAGGTCTACGAGCAGCAGCTGCAAGAGGTTGAGGTTAAGGAGCCGGTGATCATGGTGGGTGGAACCTCTCTCATTGAAGGACTGCCTAAAGCCATGGAAGAGCTTCTCCATGTTAAGGTGACGGTTCCCAAGTATGCTCAGTACATTGGGGCAGTAGGTGCTGCATTGCTCGTTTCGGGGCTGCTGGAGGACTGAGATGGACCCCATGGAGGTCTTCAAGATTGAGGTCACAGGCCAGGAGGAGTTCGGGGCTAAGAAGTACCGGGAGCTCATCATGGACATTTTGCAGGGCCTCGGCCTCATCCGGTCCATCGGCAGGCTTTATGTTTACGTGGACATACTTAAGCCGTACTTTGCGGTATACGGACTTCTTCGCTCCGGAATTCCGCCGCTCACCGTCAAGGATGTGGGCGATGTTATGAAGGTGCAGGGCGGTTATCAGATCAAGATCAATGATGAGGAGCATATGGCTGATCTACTCCGGGTACTGGGGGAGCGCTACGGAAGGGAGAGGATAGAGCAACCGGCAAGGGACATTGTGATCATAGCCTCGGATACGTCACCTTCCGAGCTAATGGTTGCAAACCTGGAGGCAGAGTTCCTGCAAGATCTGACCGATGCCCTGGTGAGAGTGGCACCGGAAGGCTTTCGCAACCGGCGCAACATAATGACCAAAGACAGCTTCTTTTTCATAGCAGCCGAGGAGAGCTTGACGCCGGAAATGGTATCTGAGATCAAAGGAAAGATCCGGGAGATGGAGAATGCTTGAGCCTGTGATGTTCACGGGAGGGTTGTACAAGCACGACCTGGTCGTGGAGCTGGTAGAGGACCTGGGAGGCTACGTCCTGCAAAAGAATGTAACCCAGACCGAGATCATTCTTTTGATATTGGTTCCAACGGAAGATATGGCTATCTTGCAGGCAATGGCCAAGGAGCTACGTGGAGAGCTGGTGCGAGCGCCGCTGGCCGGAACGGAGGTGGCGGTGGTAACGCCCACATTGGCCATTCACCATCTGCCTCATTCTGCTTGCGACATAGCCGAGTACCTGCGCCGCCATGGCTCCAAGACTAACATGCTGGGACTGGCCAGAGGCGTCGGTCGCGAGATCGCCCAGATCAATGAATATGAAACCGCTCTGATAAATGAGCATGATGCCGCCGTATTCATCTTCGGCAACTTCCAGGAGTGCATCAAGAAAAAGGAGAGCTTATACCGGAACATCAGCGTGCCCGTGGTGGTCACGGGCGGGCCAGAGATCGAGGCCAAAGACCTTCCCTATGCCTTTGAGTATGTTTCGTCCATAGGAAGAGTAGCGCACCGGGCCCGCAAGGCTACAGAGATCGGATCCTTAGACAGGATCGTTGAATCCGTAGGCAGAGCCCTGGACAAGACGCGCTCCTCCATTGCCAAGGATCCGCTCACCACCTCGCCGCCTCGAGTCATGGACAGCGTACGCGAGCAGGTGCCGGATGTGGAGTTCTCCTATTCGCCGCTTCCCATAGCCCTCAATCTGACCGGCGTTCGTGTGAAGCTGCCTTACGATGCTTACAAGGATGCAGTAAAAGCTGTAACCTTCGACGAGGGTGTGTCGCTAGGCGAGATTGCCACCATCAAGCCGTCGCGTATGAAAGACTATATACTTGTGAGGATACTGTCCGCATCTGAAACCGGGTTTGTCTTCTAAGGCCCGGGAAAGGAGAGGTCATGAGCTTCGAGGATGATCTGGACGCCATTTTGGTCAAGGGGAAGGAGAAAGCAGCAGCGGATATCTTAAAAGCAGTGGAGAGCACTTACGGCGAGATCCCCTATGTTTTTCAGTTCATGCAGGACAGCCCCGAGATTCTCATCACCAAGGTGCTGCATAACAACGCCATCCAGAGAAGCTCTACTCTGGATGCCAAGACCATCGAACTGATCTCGGTCGCTGTGTCGGCAGCCATGAGATGCAGCCACTGCCTGAAGCTGCATATTCGCATCGCCTCCAATCTGGGCATTCCGGATGATCAGATTGCCGCCGCCGTATTTCTGGCCGGAAACCTGGCCTCAGCCAGCGTGCTGGCCACTGCCTCTCGCCATCTGGACGAAGAGAGGGAGATCTGCCGGGCTTGCGAGGTCGGAAGCGGGGTATGCGAGATACATGGAGATAATAAAAATGAGTAAATGGATCTTTACTTAAATAAATTTTTAAGTGACATTATGTATAATAAAATAATGTTTCTTCTAATATGACGACTACTATTAATATTCAAGATGCAAATTCTAATTCTGCAGAAGCTGCAAATTGGTGGGAGAGCGCCGAAGATCACCGCTTTGCACTGGAAGTCCTGCAGCTCCCGTTGCGCCGAAAGATGCTCAGCTTCATTGCCGGCGAAGTGAGGAGCAATGAGCAGATAGCAAAGGAGCTGGATCTTGGCGTGGCTCTGGCCGAGTATCACTTGCAGATGTTGGAAAAGGCTCTGGTGATCGAGCGGACAGAAGGCGGCTGGAGAGTTACGACCACCGGCCTGCTCTATCTGAACAACGTGGAGGCTAGAAGTTGATTCTTCGCATCATCGCCGTAGGGCGACTTCGAGAGAAGTACTGGCAGGATGCGGCCGCAGATTTCGATCGCCGCCTTCGTACCTATGCTCGCCTGGAGATGGTAGAGGTGCCTGAGGCGCATATCAAAGAGACGGCTTCCCTGGCGGAGGAGAACAAAGCCATGCAAGAGGAGGCACTGGCCATTCTCGATAAGCTGAAGCGGCATTGCGGCCCGGTGATCGCGCTGGACAGAAATGGAAAAGCCCTCGACTCGCCCGGGTTAGCCGCAGGGCTGCACAAGATGATCCTGGAAGGGAGAGGGGAGGCGGCCTTTGTGATCGGAGGGCCCCTGGGACTGGCACCAGAGGTTACAGAGAGGGCGGACCTTATTCTCTCCTTTTCCAGGATGACCTTTCCCCATCAGATGATGAGAATAATTCTTCTGGAGCAGATCTATCGAAGCTTTAGGATAATGCATGGTGAGCCTTATCACAAATAATAATGCTCAGGAGCCGGATCTGCTGGCTGTGGCATTGCCGTTTTCCTCCAGCTTCTCCATCGCATAAAGCTCGTAGCTGCCTTCCAGCTTACTCTTGACGAGAACCAAATCCAGCCTGTAATCCTTCTTCTGGGGGATCAATTTTACATCCAGGCTTATGCCACCATCGGATATGGAGCCAGTGGCGGTGGCTGGGCTATCAGAACCCCCTTCAAGAAGGGTGCCGTAACCCTGCAATCGATCGCCGGTTTGAATTAGTATCAAATCAATGACTTTTCCGGTATTCTGTTCAGCCGAACTTTTTTCCAGCATAACCCTCCACTTTCCCGCCAGGTCAATTGTGGGGGCCTTTTTCTCGACGATAGCCGTTTTTTCGCTAGTCTCTACACTCTCGTTCTTAGCAATTGGCGTGCCATCGGAATTTAAGGTGGCACTGCTTCCGGTAGAGGATGCCACTGCATCGTCGAACATCGGATCTTTCAGAAAATCGGTATTATCTCGAATTACCCATTTTCCGCAGCCTGCATAGGCCGGATAAGCGAGCATAGCTAAGATCAATACCATGCATACAATTAACTGGCTCTTCAATTATGATCCTCCTTTGGTGAGATTGACGACATTTGTTTAAGAGGCAAATCTGCTGGCGGTGGCATTTCCTTTGCCGATCAGTTCTTCGCCCGAGTACATTTCATAGCTTCCAGAGATGACTCTGTCTGCCTTGACCAGATCGAGCTTGATACGCTTGTCTATCTTGTTACCGTATTTTGCAACTACTGTCTGTACATCAAGACTCATGCTATTCTTGGAAACAGAACCTTTGACGAGGACCTGAAGCTTGGTGTTCTGCTCATTGAGAGTCCCCATGCCCATGATGCTCTCTCCGGTCTGAATAATGCGCAGGGGGTTTAGGGTAGCGCCCTCATTCTCCAGTTTTACCGTCCACTTGCCATCCACTTCCATAAACTCGGGCTCCACAGGCTCGACCTGTACCGGCATAGCCGTGGCTGTTTCTACTACCGACTGTGTGGCGGCCTGAGGTAGAAGCGTAGGTTTTGTTTCGGGCATCTTCATATTGGGACCGCTGACGGTTGGATTTATGCGCGACCTCTCGTCGGGCGCAAGTCTCGGCTTGTCCGAAATGGGGTAGGGGGTTTTTGATTCCGGATGACCATCCACCGTGGAGGATGCTGTACTGGAAACGGAGGTTGATGAAGCATTCACATCGAGTGCTCCCGCCGTATCACCATTTTGAGAATTTGTGGCAATAACATAGCTTTGCACTTTGCTGTCCTCAAATCCGGCAGATCCGGCACGCATTACCCGCACTTCAATCTGGTTTTCTCCTGCATCTCTGTCTGTAGTATTCCAGATCCAGGAGCTTTCGGCTATCCAACCGGTCTCATCTTTAAGCTGTCCATCGGTTGCGGGTCCTTTAAGCCGAAAATTGTAGAGCATCTTTTCATTACCGGGATTGGACGCCACAACCATCCAGATTATGACAGATCCCGGGCTTTGGGGACTGAGGCGGTCCGGATTTATGCTCTGGATCGTGGCATTTTTGTTCGCCTTGGCAACCTCTCCAAGAGTCACAACGGCCTTTGCCGGGCTTGATTGTGTCATCGACGATACGCCGGAAGCACCCTGATTTTGGTTCTTGCTTACATAAAAGTCAGTATCCCCAGATGTGTCCCCCAGTGGGTTTATGCCGCATCCATTCCCTGCAAATGCCGTAGAACTCAGCAAAAAAGGCATAGTCATCAGGCACAAGAGCGATGCTATGGAAATAGACATTATTTTGCACTTCATCTATCCTAAACCTCCACCATTCTCAAAGTGAATCTGATTGCAACGGTTTAAAGCTTCCCCTTGGAACGTCATTCAACGATCCCTCGTTAGCTTTATCAATCATTAAAGATCTCAAAGCTAGAACGGCCCCGGGGGGGCTAAAGGGTGATTGAGCATGAATGCGTGGGATCGATTTATTTGGTAAAATACGTTTTCTAGACACTACATTACGTGACGGTGAACAGACGCCAGGTGTATCACTTTGCATGGAAGAGAAGCTCGCCATCGCCCAGGGGCTTGATTCTCTGGGTGTGGATGTGATTGAAGCCGGCTCGGCCATGACCTCAGATGGAGAACGCCTATCGATAAAAGCAATTGCTGATTTTGGCCTTAAAGCGGAGATATGCAGCTACGTTCGAGCTTTGACCGCAGATATTGATACGGCATTAGCATGCGATGTAGATTCCGTCCATCTTGTGGTACCGGTATCGGATCTTCATATAGAGTGCAAGCTCAAATCCGACCGAAAATCGGTGATAAATAAGGCTGTGCAGGTGACAGAGTATGCTAAAGACCACGGCCTCATTGTGGAGCTCTCTGGAGAGGACGCCAGCCGCGCCGATCAGGATTACCTGGTCAGCCTTTACATGGCAGGAATTGAGGCAGGAGCCGATAGACTGGCTTTTTGTGATACAGTAGGCGTGCTGGTTCCCGAGGTGACGGGGGATATATTCTCCCGGCTGTCTCAATTGGGTGTGCCGATCAGCGTCCACTGCCACAACGACTTCGGCATGGCCACCGCCAACACCGTGGCGGCTCTTCGCGCAGGAGCAGCCCAGGCGCACGTGACAGTGAACGGCATAGGCGAGCGAGCCGGCAATGCCAGCCTGGAAGAGGTGGTCATGACCCTGGAATCCCTTTACAAAATCAACACCGGGATCAAATGCCAGGATATATACCAGCTCTCCCGTCTGGTCTCGCGAATGACCGGCCTTCCTATGGCCCCCAACAAATCAATTGTGGGGGAGAATGCCTTTACCCATGAGGCGGGCATTCATGTGCACGGGCTCTTGGCTGATACCAGGACCTACGAGCCGATACATCCGGAGACTGTGGGCAGGAAGAGGCGCATAGTGCTGGGCAAGCATGCCGGTCGGGCCTCAGTCGAACTGGCCCTGCGCGAGTTCGGACTCCTGACAACCGAACAGCAGTTAGCTCAGATCGTGACCAGGGTAAAGGAACTGGGTGACAAAGGCAAGCGTGTCTCTGATGCAGATTTGCAGACCATAGCCGACACCGTGCTCTCCATCCAGGTGGAGCCGAAGGTGAAGCTGCAAGAGGTGACAGTGGTAGCCGGCAATACGGTGACTCCTACCGCCTCGGTGAAGATCCTGCTTAATGGGGCTATGAAGCTGGAAGCGGGAACCGGAGTAGGGCCGGTGGATGCAGCCATAAATGCCATAAGGCGGGCCATATCAGATGTGGCGGATGTGCGGCTAGAGGAGTATCATGTAGACGCTATAACAGGCGGAACGAATGCACTAGTAGAAGTATGGGTGACGATGGCAATGGCAGATAGGAAGATAACGGCTCGGGGAGCTGGCGCGGACATAATCATGGCATCGGTCGAAGCGGTGCTGGAGGGCATCAACCGGCTGATGCGACTGGAAGAGGAGGACAAAGCCAGATGTCTCAAAAGATGACTGGTGCTCAGGCGGTACTGGAGAGCCTGAAGAGAGAGGGCGTAGATGTAGTATTCGGGCTTCCCGGCGGCGTGCTGCTGCCTCTTTACGACGCCATCTACCAGTCCGATATTCGTCATATTCTGGTACGCCATGAGCAAGGTGCGGCGCATATGGCGGACGGATATGCCCGAGCCACGGGAAAGGTAGGAGTGTGCATTGCCACCTCTGGGCCAGGGGCCACCAACCTGGTCACTGGCATTGCTAATGCCTACATGGACTCCGTACCAATGGTTGCCATCACCGGACAGGTGAACACCTGGCTGATTGGAAAGGACGCTTTTCAGGAAGCGGACATAACCGGGATCACTCTGCCCATTACCAAGCACAATTATTTGCTTAGAAGCGCCAAGGATATCACGCGCGTCTTCCGGGAGGCTTTCTACATCGCCCGCACCGGCCGCCCCGGACCGGTGCTGATCGATCTGCCCAGAGATGTGACTGTAGATGAGGTAGAGTTCACCTGGCCAGAGGTAGATCTGCCCGGCTATCATCCTTCCGTTAAGGCGCATGAGATGCAGATCAAGAAAGCAGCCAAAGCGCTCATGGAGGCGGAAAGACCTGTCATTTACGTGGGTGGCGGAGTGAAGTACGCTGCCGCACATGGCGAGCTCATCGAGCTGGCGACGAAGATCAATGCCCCGGTTACTACTACCCTTATGGGCGTGGGCTGCTTTCCTGAGGACCATCCTCTGTCGCTGGGCATGCTGGGCATGCACGGCACAAAATACGCCAACTATGCCATTCAGGAGTCCGATCTCATTTTGGCGATCGGCGCGCGATTTGATGATCGGGTAACGGGAAAGATCTCTAGCTTTGCTCCAAGGGCCAAGATAATCCATATCGATGTGGACCCGGCCGAGGTGGGCAAGAATGTGCGGGTGGACATTCCCGTGGTAGGTGACGCGAAAAATGCCCTGCAAGGACTCTTGAAAGAGGTAAGCCCCAAGGGTCGAAGCATTTGGAATGAGAAGACGGAAGGCTGGAAGAAGGAATATCCTCTGCGCTATATTCCGGATGAAAATGTCATCAAGCCGCAGTATGTGATTGAGAAGCTGTGCGAGATTGCGCCTGATGCCATCATCACCACGGAGGTGGGGCAAAATCAGATGTGGGCTGCACAGTTCTTTGTGCACAAGGACCCGCAAAAGTTCATATCATCCGGGGGTCTGGGCACCATGGGATACGGCTTTCCCGCAGCCATCGGGGCCAAGATAGGCCGGCCGGAGTGCGATGTCATCGACGTGGCCGGCGACGGAAGCTTCCTCATGAACAGCCAGGAGCTGGCAACTGCTGTCGTTAACGAAATTCCCGTGAAGGTAGCGGTGCTCAACAATGGTTGCCTGGGCATGGTCCGGCAGTGGCAGGAGCTGTTCTTTGAGAAGAGGTACTCCGCGACAATTTTGGGCCGCACCAGCCCTGATTTCGTGAAGCTGGCCGAGGCCTACGGAGCAGTGGGCCTGCGGGCCAGCAAGCCCTCGGAGGTCGAATCGGTCATTCGCACCGCAATGGCCACGGACAGGCCGGTGGTCATGGACTTCATAGTCAATCCGGCGGAGAAGGTCTCGCCCATGGTACCAGCGGGAGCAACGCTTGGCGAAATTCTCGATCTGGAGTGGTGCGATGATGCACAGTCCTGCCATTTGGAGAAGATCTATGCAAAAGGCAGAAAGGATATCCTGGGCCGGGAGGGGTTCTAGATGAAGCACACCATTGCCGTCATAGTGGAGAACAAGTCCGGGGTGCTAACGCGCATCGCGGGCCTCTTCAGCCGCAGGTCCTTTAACATCGATAGCCTCTCTGTGGGAGCCACGGAGAATCCGGATTACTCGCGCATGACTATCACCGTGCAGGGTGACAGGGATGTCCTGGAGCAGGTCATAAAGCAGCTCTCCAAGCTCATCAACGTCATTCGTGTCAGCGAGCTGGACCCGAGCGAGTCCATAGAAAGGGAGCTGGCCATCATCAAGGTGAACGCGGATAAAGAGAGCCGAAGCGAGATCATGCAGATTGTGAACATCTTCCGGGCCAAGATCATCGATGTCTCGCACCGGTCCATGATCATTGAGGTTACGGGAGACGAGGAGAAGATAGACGCCATTGTGCAACTGCTGCGCCAGTTCGGCATAAAGGAGATAGCCCGCACCGGCAAGGTATCGATGGTGAGAGGCGCAAGGGTAATTAAGGCTTAAGGATTCGAGGGCTTCCTGACAAAAAGGCAGCTCTCGAATTCATTATTTTTGAAATTATTATTATATATTGGAGGAATGAAATTTGGTTAAGATATACCATGAAAAGGATGCAGATTTGAGGGTATTGAAGGACAAGACCATCGCCATAGTGGGATGGGGCAATCAAGGCCACGCCCAGGGCGAGAATCTGAAGGACTCCGGGCTGGATGTCATCGCTGCCGATATTCCCGGCTCCAAGGCCTGGAAGAGGGCAGAGGCGGATGGAGTGAAGGTCATGTCCGTGGCCGACGCGGCCAAGAAGGCGGACTACATCCAGATCCTTCTGCCCGACGAGTACCAGGGCAAGATTTACAGAGAGCAGATCGCCCCCTACATGGAAGAGGGCAAGACCCTGGGCTTCTCGCACGGCTTTAACATTCGCTACTTCCAGATTGTGCCGCCCGAGAACGTGGACGTGGTCATGATAGCGCCCAAGGGCCCGGGCGACCTGGTGCGCAGAACATACCAGGAAGGCAAGGGCGTGCCCTGTCTGGTGGCCATAGAGCAGGATGCCTCCGGATCGGCTCTGAAGAGAGCGCTGGCCTATGCCAAGGGCATCGGCGGCACGAGGGCGGGAGTCATTGAGACCACCTTTACCGAGGAGACGGAGACCGATCTGTTCGGCGAGCAGGTGGATCTGTGCGGCGGCGTTACAGAAATGATCAAGGCCTCCTTTGAGACGCTCGTGGACGCCGGCTACCAGCCGGAGATCGCCTACTTCGAGGCCTGCCACGAGCTGAAGCTGATTGTGGACCTGATCTATGAGGGCGGATTCATGCGCATGTGGAACAATGTCTCCAACACAGCCGAGTACGGAGGCATGACCCGCGGCCAGAGGATCATCAATGATGAGTCCCGGGCTGAGATGCAGGAGATTCTGTCCGAGATCCAGTCCGGCGAGTTCGCCCGCGAGTGGATTTTGGAGAGCCAGGCTGGCATGCCTGTCAAGAAATCCCTGGAGAAGATGGAAGCCGAGCACCCCATTGAAACCGTGGGCGCTGAGCTGCGGGCCATGATGCCCTGGCTGCAGAAGAAGTAAGCTTTATATCATGGGAAGTAGTAGCATGGCAATGGACGGGTGTGGCTACACCTGCGCCCGGACACGATGCCATGGTACCATGGCCTCGGGATAAACACGATTATAACCCAACAACAACTACATCACAGGAGGGAGGAGCAGTTCCAGAAGCGCGGCCTTTGGGCCGCGTTTCGGGTGCTGTAATATATTAATTCAGCAATTAACTGTTTTATAAAGGGCTATTCTATGCAGAATGATTTAAGAGTGCCTGAAGAGATATGCAAATCTGTAACCTGGCAGGATCTCAGCAGCACAACTTGGGGGGAGCTGAGCAATTATACATTTGATGAGATACAAAATATAAATACTATTATCAGAATTTTTCATCAAAGGCATTCAAATCGTCCTTTGTCTCCACCTCAATCAACCCAACTGATCGAACTTAGCAAAGCCTACAATAGCAAAAAATTGGTGCTAGTATTAGGTTCTGGTGTCTCAATGGGCTGTGGCTTGCCTAATTGGACTGGTCTCTTAAAAAAAATGCAGAATAATATATATCTTAGTAGGGACGATCGTGAGGATAAGGCATTTTTTATTAATAAATTATTTTTGAAATTATTTAATAGACATGAGCTGATTTTAGCAAGGAATCTTCATCATCATAGCAGTTCTGGGCTTGAAAACGACGATTGCATAGTATTTGAAAAATTTGTTAGATGTGCCCTCTATAAAAATACTGAATCCAAAAAATCAAAATTATTGGCTGAGATTATCAGGCTTAGTTCAGATTATGAAGGTGAAAAGTTATTAGATTGCATAATAACATACAATTATGATGATATTTTGGAATATTATCTGGAAGAAAACAATCAAAAGAATTATAAATCAATATATTATTCAGAAATGGAAGAGCTTGGAACGATTCCGATTTACCATGTTCATGGGTTCTTACCTCGAAAGGGTAATTTAACGGATAAAAATAAAATAATTTTAAGCGAAGAAGCGTATCACGTTTTGTACAATACGAATAATGCCTGGAATAATGAGATACAATTAGAGAAATTTATTAAAAATAAGTGTCTTTTAATAGGACTATCTTTAAACGATCCCAATTTGCGAAGATTGCTTGATTCTGCAAAAAAGGCAAGGAATAATGATGAATTTCATAATATTATCGTGCTTCGACCAAGACTCGCTGATTATAGAAAGAAATTAAAAAATTTGTTAAAAAACAATAAAGATGTTTTAAATGAGAAAATTATCAATAATCTGGATTTCGAAGAAACCGCTAAGATGTTGAAGGGAGAAGAAGAAAGATTTTTTGAAGAAGATGCATTATCATTGGGCGTTCAAGCGATATGGGCTGAAAATGACGCAGATATCGGGGAAAAAATGCAGCAAATAAAAAGAGGTCCTTGATAAAATCCTTTGGCTATCAAGCACATCAAGCCTCCCATCTGAAGCTAGCACGTGCATGCAAAACCGCCCTGACAACAGCGCAACAAGCCCTACCAGCCTCCTACCCCGGATACGATCGCTTGACAGTCAATCCAGCCACCCTGAAAACAGCGGCAAGCTAGGACGGCCCGTCCCACAGGCGGCAGGCACGAACGCAGCCGGAAGCCGGGCAAGGCAGCCGCGGCCATGCGGCAACCGGGCGCTGCTGCCCACCGCCCCGCAAGGATGACGATGCTGGAGACTGCCTCGAATCTCTTTGCGCGTCCTTTGTGCCTTCGTGCCTTTTGTGGTGAAATCGTTAGTTGTATGATTATAATTATCAGCTAATAGTAATAGCGAAATGCCCGCCGTTACCAAAATCCAGCGCCCGAAATAGCTGTTTACTCCGGCCCAGCTCTACCTAGCCCTCAGGCCCGACCGGCCTCCCGCGCCCGAGTGCGAGCGCGTGCACATGCGGGCCCGCTTGGCGAACGGTGCCATTGTCCCCGGATGACCTTTACCGAGAAACGGCTCCACCGACGCGGCCCGAGGGCTCTAGCGAAAAATTGCCCATTTCTCATCGGAACTTCGCGGCTTCGCGCCTTCGTGTGAACCCGTGATCGCAGCCCGACCGGGCCTCCTGCCCGCCCTGACGACCGTATAGCAAGCCGGACGGCCCGGCCCACTGGCAACGATCTACACCATCCGAAGAAAAAGTCTATATCTCATCGACGATTATATTTCTTTGATGTTTGCAGAGTATATTCAGGCTGCAATGGATAAGGCGACTTACGAGATCATCGATGACCCAGAGCCATTTTACGGCGAGGTCCCAGAGCTTCAAGGACTGTGGGCAACAGGAAAAACTCTTGAGGAATGTCGAAAGAACCTAATAGATGCCCTTGAAGACTGGATAGCAGCGCATCTGGCGTGGGGCTACCCGGTCCCGTCTCTCGAAGGTCATATGATACAAGTCTCGAAGGAGCCGATGGCCGTTGCAGACTAAATTCGTACCAGTTTCATGGCACGAGCTGACCAGGCGTCTCAACAATCTGGGATGGGATGGACCTTTTTCCGGCAAGAAGCATCCGTACATGCGCAAGGATGGAATATTCTTGCTCATTCCCAATCCACACCATGGCGAAGACGTTAGCGTTGACCTCATTAAGAAGGTCCTAAAAAGAGCAGAAATCAATCGTGACCAATGGTTTGAGGCTGCATAGCTTCATATTGCTTGATTTTTGGTCTACTCAGACCAGGCGATGTATTCATAGAATCCAGCCAACCCGGAGAAGTCACTTTGGCAGGATTCCAGCTCTCCCTGGCCCTCAGGCCCGACCGGCCTCCAGCCCGCCCTGACAACAGCGCCGCAACCCCGAACGGCCCGGCCCGAGGGCGACGAGCCACGAGCGCAGCCCTGCTTGCCGGGCAGCCACAGTCGAGCGGCAACCTGGCGCTGCTGCCCACTGCCCCGCAAGGATCGCTAAGCAGGAGGGCTGCCTCGAATCTCTTTGCGCGTCCTTTGTGCCTTCGTGCCTTTGTGGTGAAATCGTTAGTTGTCAGGTTATAATTATCAGCTAATAGTAATAGCGAAAAGCCAGCGTAACCAAAATCCAGCGCCCGAAAAGCTGTTTACTCCGGCCCGGCTCATGGACGGCAGGCCAGGAGCGAAAGTCGGGCAAGGCAACAATAGATGATGAATTTCTCATCAAGACCCAAAGGTTAAATTCCTTAAACAGCAATCTGGAATCCCAAAAAGGTGCATTTTAATGAGCGGTGCAGTGCATTCATTAAGCTTTCAGGATCTAATCGAAGCTGTGGAGTCTATGCCTCTGGATGATCAGTCCATGCTGGTCGAGCTGATCAACAAACGCATCATAGAGAAGCGCCGAGCCGAGCTGGTAGCTGAAGTCCAGGATGCGAGAAGCGCGTTTAAAAGAGGCGAGGTTAAACGGGGCACATTTGAAGACCTGATGACGGATCTGTTAGATTGAATACTCTTGTCTGGAGCCCTGGCTTCAAAAGGTCTTTCAAGCACTCAATACGACGCAGGCCTGATCTGCAAGAGAAAATTGAACATGCACTGAAACTGCTCGCTACTGATCCACAACACATCTCTCTTCATACTCATAAATTGAAAGGGGACTTGGCAGGTTCTTGGGCTTGTACGATCGATTTCGAATATCGCATCGTATTTGAGTTCGTGCGAGATCCCAAGACTCAAGAAGAGATCATCCTGCTTGAAGCAGTTGGCACGCACGACGAAGTTTACTAATTTGCCATCATCTCTAATGAGCCAGTTCAAGTAGAAACCTGCCTCATCCAGGGTTCATTTCAACCAGATACCAGGCCCGACCGGGCCACCCGCGCCCGAGTGCGAGCGCGTGCACATGCAGGCCCGCTTGGCGAACGGTGCCCTGTCCCCGGATGGCCTTTGCCGAGAAACGACTCCACCGACGCAGCCCGAGGGCTCTGGAGAAAAATTGTCCTTCTCTTATCGGATCTTCGCGCCTTCGCGTGAACTCGTGATCTCAGCCCGACCAGCCTCCTCTCCCCTCAGCACGAGTGCTTGTCAGGCGATCCAGCCCGCCCTGACAACAGCGCCGCAACTCCGAACGGCCCGGCTCGAGGGCGACGAGCCACGAGCGCAGCCCTGCTTGCCGGGCAGCCACGGTCGAGCGGCAACCGGGCGCTGCCGCCCACCGCCAAGCAATGATAGCGATGCTGGAGACTGCCGGGAATTCTTTTCAAGACACTCTGCGCGTCCTCTGTGCGCTCTGTGAGCTCTGTGGTGAGATCGTTAGTTGTTCTGCTATAATTTTCAGTTAATAGTAACCGCAAATCGTCATCGTTTCCAAAATCCGGCCCCCCCGAAGAAGCCGCCTCAGCCGGACTCCAGCTCCTCCTGGCTCCAGGCCCGACCGGCCTCTTGCCCCCTGATACGAGCGCTTGACTAGCAATCCCGCCCGCCATGTCAACATCGCAGCAAGCCCGGACTGCCCGGCCCACGGGCGGCGGACAGTCAGCGAGACTTTAGGCGTAAGAAAAGAGCAGCTTCAAAGGCTAAGAAGAGCGAAAGGCTTTATCTGATCATGGATCACAATTATGCTGATGTTTGCAGAGTACATTAAAGCGGCAATGGATAAAGCGACCTACGAGATAATCGACGATCCTGAGCCATTTTATGGCGAGATCCCTGAGATTCAGGGCGTATGGGCATCAGGAAAGACGCTTGAGGCTTGTCGGGATGACCTTATGAGTGCTCTCGAAGATTGGATAGCGTTCCGCCTTAGGACAGGAAGATCTATTCCTTCTATCGGTGGAACAACAATCGCCATCTCATCGGAGCCGATCAGCGTTGTCGAATAAGCTTTCCCCCGTCTCACGACGTGAGCTCATAAGACGATTAAGGAAATTAGGATTTGATGGCCCCTACCCAGGATCTAAACACGAGGTCATGGCCAAAGGAGACATCTCGATAATAATCCCCAATTCACATCGTGATGAAGATATTGGTGCCAGCCTGATAACCAGAATACTAAAGCAAGCAGCCCTTTCTCGGCAGGATTGGCTTGATTCAAAGTAAGAGGTTTTGAATATATATAATCCAGCAGAAGGGCTCCATCTGACCCTCAGGCCCGACCGGGCCTCCCGCCCCCGAATGCTAGCGCTTGTCAGACAAGCCAGCTCCCCCTGACAACAGCGCCGCAACCCCGAACGGCCCGGCCCGATGGCAGCTGCCACGAACGCAGCCGGGAGCCGGGCAAAGCGAATCATCAGCAAATCCCAGGAAGATTGATTGGATTTCTGAGAAGATAGGAAGCGAAAGGCTATAATCTTATCACTACTGATAACCCTGTTAATGTTTGGAGAATACATCTTGGCGGCTATGGAAAGGGCCACCTACGAAATCATCGATGACCCTAAGCCCTATTATGGCGAGGTTCCCGAACTGCAGGGTGTTTGGTCAACAGGTAAAACTCTTGAAGAATGTCGTAAGGAACTACAGAGCGTTATCGAGGGCTGGATTGCTTTAAAGCTGAGACTTGGTCATCCCATACCTGCAATAGGCGGCTATGTTATTAATGCGTCTGCGGAGCCGGTCTCCATTGTCGAATAAACTTGTGCCGGTTTCAAGACGTGAGCTGATTAAACGATTGAGTAAATTGGGATTTGTCGGCCCTTACCCTGGAGCAGATCATGAGTATATGTCCAGGGGACTGGTAGAGACGCGCATTCCCAATCCTCATGGCAGCAATATCAGTGTGGATCTATTGCAGAGGATCCTGAAGCGAGCTGGAATCAGTCGTGAAGAATGGTTTGATGTAGCATAATTCTTTGTGCCTTTGTGGTTAGCCGTAGCTGTTAGGTTCCAATTATCCCCTAATATTAATAACGAACCGAAGGCATTGCTTTCCTAATCCAGCGCCCGAAAAGCTGTTTACTCCGGCCCGACTCTTCCCGAGATCAGGCCCGACCGGCCCCCTGCCCCCGAGCGCGAGCGCGTGCACATGCGGGCCCGCCTGGCGGACGGCGCCATTGTACCCGGATAACCTTTGCCGAGAAACGACTCCACCGACGCGGCCCGAGGCTGGGCCCAAAGGCGGCGCCCACGAGCGCAGCCCTGCTTGCCGGACAGCCACGGTCGAACGGCTACCGGGCGCTGCCGCCCACAACCCCTCAAGGATAACGATGCTGGAGACTGCCAGGAATTGTTTTTAAAAGTCTCTGTGCGTCCTCTGTGCCTCTGTGGTGAAATCGTTAGTTGTATGGTTATAATTATCCGCTAATAGTAATAGCGAACCGACGGCATTGCTTCCCAAATTCTGCACCCGGAAACCCTTACCATAGTCCAGCTCTTCCTGGCCCTCAGGCCCGGCCGGGCCTACTGCGTGCCCGGTCCACAGGCAACATAACGCGAACAAGGCAGAAGGCAGGACTGTCAAATAGCTTTGTTCTTGAATTACGCCACCTGATATGAAACGCCGATGGCCTGAAACTCTCCCGTTTCCTGTCGCTCTAGTTTGGCTCTGATTCTTTCAAATCTTCTCACGGTCTCCTGCGAGTACAACCTCTCTCCGCAACGCAGGCACAACTCAGCGCTAACCTTCAGAACAGCAGTATTGACGCCTCCTCGCAAGACTTTTTCAACTTCTTTTTCTACCAGATCGCCACCACAGACAGGGCATCTTTCAAAAGGCATCGAATTCATTTCTTCCTCACTTTGCAGTCGATCCATCGACTTGGGTCAGGCCGATAGACTGTGATCAGGACTGTCCATTGCTTCTTTTCATTATAAGCCCAAACGCTGTGAACGGGATCGCCGCCAAAGGTTTGACCAAATATGAGAACGCTTGGGTAGGGTGAATCATCAAGGTATTCTTCAATAACAACTCCGTTTAAAGCCGAAAAATAGACCTCATCGAACTTGAGCCGGTCGGCATTGGCTTCTTCATAGGCATGATCGGTTATTCTGACTTTACCTACCTCAATGGCTTCTTTTATGTCGGCGAGTTCTACCTGGCCTTTTGCATTCACGAATTTGTAAATTCATATTATGATTATTAAAAGTTTATGTCAGCTTTTCATCCATGAGCGAAATATGCTACACAATGGGTAGCCCACCCTGCCGAGAAACGGCTCCACCGACGCGGCCCGAGGGCTCTGGCGAAAAATTGTCATTTTCTCATCGGAACTTCGCGGCTTCGCGCCTTCGCGTGAACTCGTGATCTCAGCCCGACCGGTCTCCTGCCCGCCCTGACGACCACGCAACAACCCCGGACGGCCCACGAGCGGCAGGCCACGAGCGCATCCCGCTTCCCAGGGCAGCCACGGTCGAACGGCAACCGGGCGCTGTTGCCCACAGCCCCGCAAGGATCGCTAAGCAGGAGAAATGTCCAGAATATTTTTGCGCGTCCTTTGTGCCTTCGTGCCTTTGTGGTTTGGTCCGTAGTTGCTGGATATAATTATACGCTAATATTAATAGTATCAGAAAAAAAACTATGCAGAAAACTATAAAATGCAAGAACGAATTATAGTATTAAGGTGAATCAAGAATGAAAGAAGAAGTTTTCTTTGGCGAAGGCATGGCCAAGACCAAGACTGAATATCCCGACCTCTACAAAGCCATCGTTGGACTAAACGAGGCCATCTACACTGGCAAAGCCTTGGACTACAAGGCCCAGAAGCTGATTGCCATAGGCATAAATGCCGCCACCTCCGACGACCGGGCCACCAAGAAGCAGATGATGAGCGGCATGTTGGAGCTTGGCATCACCAAGGACGAGATTGTAGATGTCCTGAGAGTGGTTCTGCTAACTTCAGGAATGCCTCCCTTCACCAAGGGCATGAAGATATTGTATGAAATACTGGAGAAATAGAAATTCGGCCCTTTGCTGCATTTTTTGGGCAGGCAACAGACTTTTGATATTCCAGGGGTACGTAGCCCCCGGAATCATCTTTGGGCGTACTTTGTAAGCGTTGTGCCTTTGTGGTGATCGTATGCATACGATTCAATCCGATATCGCCTTCTTTCGCAGCAATCGGTTGTAGGCGATGGCAAACCGGTGCGCTTCGTCTCTGATCTCCTGCACATAGAGCGATGCCTTATCATTCTTCTTGATCTGCAACGGTCCCTCCCGGCCCGGCACGTAGATCTCCTCCTCGCCCTTGGCCAGAGAGATGATGGGAATCTTAAGCCGCAGCTCTCTTAGCTCGGCCAGCGCAAAGGATAGCTGCCCCTTGCCTCCGTCGATAACAATGAGGTCGGGCAGCTCCAGGCTGCCCTCCTTCTGGCGGGTGTAGCGGCGGCGAACTATCTCAGCAATTGAGGCGAAATCATCCACGCCCTGCACCTCCTTGATTTTGAAGCGCCGGTAGTTGCTCTTGTCCGGCCTGCCTCCCCGAAACTGCACCATGGAGCCTACCGAAAAGGTGCCGGCCAAGTGTGAGATGTCGAAACATTCAATGACCTGGGGAGTCTTAGGAAGACGGAGCGCCTCCTGCAGGGCCAGCATCTTCATTCTGTCACCAAAAAAGCCGATCTCTACATTCTTTTTGGCCAGCTCCAAGAGCTCCTTCTTTTCACCCTGCTTGGGGACGGTGACGTGCACCTTTTTGCCCTTCACGTGGGAGAGAAAATCCACCAGAGACATATCCAACGGCTCTTCCATTATCAGCTCCTCAGGCGGCTCATGCTCCGAGTAGTACTGCACCAGGAATTCCTCCAGGAAGTTCTCGCTCTGGGCAAAGACGTAGTCCTCTTTTCCCTCTAAAGTGCCACGGTAGACCTTGAATAGCATGAGAAAGACACTGGAACCGTCCACCTGATAGCTGATAACGTCCTGATCGTACTTGCGGTTTTTCTCCACCTGCTGCCTCTCCTGAAGGTGCCGCAAAGCTGCGATCTCATCACGTAGCTCCATTGCTCTCTCGAACTCCTGCCGGGCGGAGAGCTCCCCCATCTCCCTTTGCAGAGATTCGACCAGCTCTCCCGTTTTGCCACCCAGGGCCGAGGCTGCCCTTTCTACCCTTTCCTGGTAGTCCTCCTCTCCGATCTTGCCTAGACATGGAGCCGTGCAGTGGCCCAGGTGGTAGCGCAGGCATGCTCGCTTGGGCAGCCTTTTGCAGGTGCGTAGACCAAAGGTCTTGCGCACAAGCTGATAGACGAATGTCCTCTCCTGGGCGGAGGTGAAGGGGCCGAAGAACGAGCCCTTGCCTGTGGCCTTGCGGGAGATTCTGATGCGCGGGAATCGCTCTTCTGTAAGCTCTATGCAAGCATAACGAGAGGAGTCTTTGAGCTTGATATTGTAGCGGGGCAGATGCTTCTTGATAAGGGTGTTTTCCAGCAGCAGAGCTTCGACTTCGGTGTTGGTGACGATATAGTTCACATTTTTTGCTGCATAGATGAGGGCCTCTGTCCTGGGACCGTGATCCTGCTTCTGAAAATAATTGGCGACCCGCTTCTTGAGATCGCGGGCTTTGCCTACGTAGATCACCGTGCCCTGGCCGTCTCTGAAAAGATAGCATCCGGGATTGTGAGGAAGAGAGTCGAGAGAGATCATACTTTGGAGAGCCACTATATTCTCCGGCTATTTTATTCTAACTCACGTTCTCTGCATCGACCTAATTTAATTTTTTTTTAAAAAAAATTAAATTGTCTCTCACTAGATTGTAAGATCTCCTTGTCCACCTCCATTATTGCTGTTGCAGTCGCATCCGCCGTTAGTCCATTGGCAGCCGGATTGCTGGCACTCTGCTACCGGATTAGGTGCCGGGTTGAATGGTTCCGGCTCAGGATATGGATTGGGGACGGGCCCTGGCATGGGCTCGGGTTCCGGTTCAGGCTTGGGCATGAAGCAGTCGCACCGGTTATCAACCCAGGCGCAGTTCGCACTCTGCTCGCATTTCTTCTTTTCGGGGTCATCCAGGCCTCGGCAGAGGCATTGACCGTTTACCCAGTCGCATAATGGATTCTGCTCGCATTTCTCCTTTTCAGTAGGCTTAGGCTCGGGCATGAAGCAATTGCACCGGCCATTGACCCAGGCGCAGTTGGCGCTCTGTTCGCACTTTTGTTTTTCAGTTAATGGAGGCATGGTGCACAGACACTTATTGTTCACCCAGTGGCAATAGGGTTTCTTCTCGCACTGCTCTTTAGGGGTTGGTGGATTGGGTTTGATATGATTGCCTGCGCCATAGACATCGATGATGACGGCATTGCTGTATCCGCTGTTGGTGGCAAAAAGGCTTCTGTGCCTGCCGGGCGTATCGGCATAATACCAGATGTAGTAGTATCCGCTCTGCACCAATCCCAGGCTATATCCCAGGACATAGCCGCTGGGATAAATCTCGTACATGGTAACGGGAGACGCCTGCGGCACATAGATCAGCTCTCTCGTCCATCCGCCCCAGGGCAGTGTGGCATATTGTGTCCAGCTAACAGCTCTCTCTATCCACAGGCCCGGATTGTTAGTGGGAAAGCTTGTGGTAAAGTCGTTCCAGCCCAGGTATTCTCCGTTGTAATACATGTACCTGGGAGGACTCTTAAGAATAGCCGAAGGCATGAGCTTCTTTAGATCCGTAATAGGTGGAACCTGCTCGGTGTAGGCGGCAATCTCTGTTCCCGCATCTTCTGAAGCCGCCGGAGGCTCGCTGGTGTCGACGAATGCATTCTCCAGACTGCTTGCCGGAGCCAGGGCGCTAAATTCAGAAATAGTCAGATTCTCTGCATCAGAATTTCCGGACTGGTCCAATCCTCCCAAAGATATGCTGCAAAGGAGGAGAGTGGCTATAGCAATCCGAAGTAGTAAATGGTCGGCTTTCATTGTTCCCTCTCAATATTTATTATTACTTTTCATCACCACTTGATAACCTCTATTCATTACCTATAAATTTTTTGTATGGTTCGGTTATGAATTGTTCGCCTTGCCTCAATTCAGGAGGAAGTGCAGAGAGGTTCCTACTAAGAGCGCCGCTACCAGCCTCAATGCTACAGATTTCAGGGTTCCAGAGACGCCTAGCTCCTTGAGCATCACCATGAAAGTTGCCACACAGGGGAAATACATAGCCAACACCACAGAGGCAACCACCAACTGCGCTGGCGTCATATCCAGGGGCGCGAACATGCCGATCCCCACATCCTTTCTCAAAAAACCGATGATCAATGCCGTCGCGGCGTCGCTTGGCAGCCCTAAAAGGCCGGAAACGACCGGTCGCATGGTCTCTCCTATCAGGCGCATCAAGCCGGAGAGGTAAAAGAAGTTCATCACTATCATGCCTAATGCAATGTAAGGCACAGCCTCTTTCAAAAATTCGCGAATGCGAATGAAGGTCTTTTTGAGAAGCGAAGGTAAGTTTGGCATGCGGTAGGGCGGGATCTCTAGGAATATCTCGGGAGACTCTCCGCCGATAAACCTGTGCAGCAGGAAGCCTGTCACCGCGAAAGTGGTGAAGAGAGACAGGTAGACGGCCAATATGTATCTTAGGCCGTAGGGTGCCAGCATGCCAAAGATCATGGCCGATTGCGAGGCGCAGGGGATGGCCATGGTCATAAGCGTGGCCGCCAGATACCTCTGCTTGGGTGACTCCAGGATGCGCACGGAGAGGACGGCCGGCACGCTGCAGCCCATGCCAAGGACACAGGGCAGGATGGCCGCCCCATGCAGTCCGATCCTGTGCATGAATGCGTCCAAAATGATGCTCAGTCGGGGAAGGTAGCCGATGTCCTCCAGGGCGCCCAGCACCAGGTAAAAGGGAATGAGGAAAGGCAGGACCACGCCTAACGGAATATAGAGACCGGTGGTGAGAATGCCAAAGGACTTGAGCAGCTCAGGAGAGGTTCCGATCAGGATGTCATGCAGCAAGGGCGAACTGATGTGGCTTTCTACAAAGCCGCTGATGAACAAAGAGTAGGCAATGAATATGGGGTCGGTGATCTTCACTTGCAGCAGCTCTCCTGCTTCAATCACCAGGCTGAAGGAAAGATAGAGCACCAACATAGCGATGGGAATTCCCGTCAGCGGCTTGATGGAAATATCCTCCAGCCGGTCGAAGAGGGAGGGATGGCGGTGCATGACCTTTTGCGTCCTGGCCGCAATCTCGCCGATGCGGGCCCATCGCTGATCCGAAGAGGCAAAGTGCATGACGGGGGGCGTCTTCGCTCTGGCCAGGGCCCCCACCAGGTCGCGGATGCCCTGGCCGCTCACAGCCACCGTGGGAACTACGGGGACGCCCAATTCCTTCTCCAGAGCGGCCACATCGATCTCGATGCCCTTTTTGGTTGCGGCGTCCCAGAGGTTGAGGGCGACAACAGTGGGAACACCCCGCTCCAGAATCTGTAAAGTGAGGTTGAGGTTCCTCTCCAGATTGGTGGCATCGATGACGTTCACCACCACATCCGCGCCCTTGGAGAAGATCATGCGGCTAACCTCTTCCACATGGGTGGTGGGATCGAGAGAATAGACACCGGGAGCGTCCACTAAGGTGGCCATCTGCTCGCCTAGTTTCATGCGTCCTTCCGTGTACTCCACGGTGGTGCCGGGGTAGTTGGCGGAGATGACCTCGATTCCAGTCAGCCGGGAGAAGATGACGCTCTTTCCCACGTTGGGGTTGCCCATGAGCAGGATCTTCAAGGTGGAAGGCTCCATTCTTTGGGTATCATACTCAGGATATTCATTTCATGGTTAGGATATTTTATCTTGTTGGGGTACAAGGGTAGAGAAGAGCCCAGACTTCAATCTGGGAATGAATCGTACCACTGTCATGATCACTTTCGCGACGCTCTAATCAACTTAATATAGCATGGAAGTCACAATTTGAGCATCTTTAATTGGGGTTAGGATTATGGGATTTATTGGTGAGTTTAAGGATTTCGCCATGAAAGGCAATGTCCTGGACATGGCGATAGGCATCATAATTGGCGTAGCCTTTGGCGGCATTATCAATTCGCTGGTAAAAGACGTCATCATGCCGCCCATCGGCTTGATCATGGGCGGCACAAACTTTGCCGATCTGTTCATAGCTCTGGATGGGAAGACCTATGCCTCTCTGGCAGCAGCTCAGGCGGTAGCCGCACCAACCATCAATTATGGTCTGTTCATAAATGCCATCATCAACTTCCTCATAGTAGCACTGGCCATATTCATGCTCATCCGCCAGGTAAATGCAGCTAAGAAAAAGCCGGCACCACCCGAGCCCAATAGCAAGGATTGTCCCTTCTGCAAAGAAAGCATTCCCAAAGCGGCAGTCAAATGCTCGCATTGTACATCTGATTTGAAGTGAACGCTCCCCGCCCTAAAGGACGGGGCTTCTATCACTTTTGCGAACAGACGGCATCCTCAGTCTGAGAATGTTGATTGCTGCATTGAGATCTATGTTCATACATCATTCCATCAGTCAAAAAACGGCGGCGCACCTGCGGTAGCAAGCTGCCGGGCATGCGAGGCGTTGCCCCATGAAAAATATGTTTTGAGCTTGATGCCCCTTTCTTTAGCAGCACTCAGGTCTTGAAGAAGCTGATTATAGAGCCATCTACAAGCATCCAAATTCTCCGCTAACTTCCACGGGGAAATTTTATCTGGGAAGATAGGATACTTATAACCAATTATCAACGAACGCTTGCATGAAGGGATGATATTTATATCAAATGCATGCAGAGCGAAAGTAATTCAAGGGCAAAGGACTCCACTTTCATCCCCACCCTGAAGTATGGGGACTTACCGATGTTTCGACTTCTCGTCGAAACTCTCGCTGACCCGCGGTCAGCGAAATTTGTCCTTCGCAATCCTACAAGTAAATCATAATAGAAAGCAGGTGCAAGAAATACATGAATGAAGGAGAAAGCGTCAGGCTGAAGGTTTCCGAGGCCAATCAGGGCGATGTAGGAAAAGGCATAGTCAGGATCGGCGAGGATTTCCTGGAGAAAATAGGCGCACGTCCCTTAGATATAGTGGAGCTGTTAGGTTCAAGGCCAACGGCGGCTTTGGCTGTCAGTGCCTATTCCCAGGATCAGGGCATAGACATGATCAGGATGGACGGCCTGATCAGATCCAACGCCGGAACGAGCATCGGCCAGTATGTAGAGGTTAAAAAGGCGGTCTGGAATGAGGCCAAGCACGTAACCTTAGCCCCCGTCACGCAAGGGATGCAGATCTTTGCACCTGGAGACGTTCTCACCAAGGTATTCAATGGCCGGCCACTGACAAGAGGAGATGTCATCTCCACCACAAGCGTCCGAAAGCCGCCCACCGACTCCATGGGCCGAGAGACCATGTTCGAGGAGATATTCCGCGGCTTCTTGGGGGCTCAAGCCTTTGGCCTGGGCGAGATCAAGCTAAGAGTGATCTCCACCAGCCCGGGTGGAATTGTCAAGATCACGGAAGGAACCGACATTGAACTCTTGCCCCAGGCCGTGGAGACACAAGAACGCTCTGTTCCATCTGTAGTTTACGAAGACGTTGGCGGCTTGAAGCCGGTAATAACCAAGGTCAGAGAGATGATTGAGCTGCCCCTCAAGCATCCCGAGCTCTTTGATCGCCTGGGAATTGATCCGCCCAAAGGCGTTCTCTTGCACGGACCGCCCGGCACAGGAAAGACCATGCTGGCCAAAGCCGTGGCCAATGAGAGCGAGGCCTACTTCATAAGCATCAACGGCCCGGAGATCATGTCCAAGTATTACGGTGAGAGCGAGAAGGCGCTGCGGGACTTGTTCGAAGAGGCGGAGAAGAACACCCCGGCCATCATCTTCCTGGATGAACTGGACTCCATCGCCCCCAAGAGAAGCGAAGTCACAGGCGAGGTGGAAAGGCGCGTTGTGGCTCAGCTCTTATCCCTCATGGACGGCCTGAAAGAGAGGAAGAACGTAATAGTAATCGGCTCCACCAACCGGCCTGAGGCGATAGATATGGCTCTTCGTCGGCCGGGCAGATTCGACCGAGAAATTGAGCTCGGCGTTCCTGATATGGAAGGACGCATGGAGATCTTCCAGATCCACACGCGCGGCATGCCCTTGCACGAGGATGTGGTCCTGGAGGACTTTGCCAAGAGAACCTACGGCTTTGTGGGCGCGGATATATCTGCTGTGGGCCGGGAGGCGGCTATGAATGCCCTGCGCCGCATCCTTCCTGAGATAGATCTGGAAGAGCCGACCATTCCCAAGGAGATCCTGGACCGGCTCATTGTGAAAAAGGATGACTTTGAGGCGGCCATGCGAGAGGTTTCCCCTTCCGCCATGCGAGAGATTTTGGTTGAAGTTCCCAATGTGAGCTGGGAAGACATTGGCGGCCTGGAAGATGTCAAGCAGCTTCTGGTGGAGGCAGTGGAGTGGCCGCTTAGAAACGCGGAGAGTTTCCGCCGCCTGGGCATTGATGCTCCCAAGGGAATTCTGCTCTACGGGCCGCCGGGCACAGGCAAGACCATGCTGGCCAAAGCCGTGGCCAATGAGAGCGAGGCCAACTTCATCACCGTCAAAGGATCGGCGCTTCTCTCCAAGTGGTATGGAGAGAGCGAGAAAAGGGTGGAAGAGATATTCAAAAAAGCAAGGCAAGTGGCGCCTTCCATCATCTTCCTGGATGAGCTGGATGCGCTGGTGCCCAGGCGTGGCGGCGGTGGGGCAGGCGAGCCGCATGTCACAGAGCGCATTGTAAACCAGCTCTTAAGCGAGATGGACGGCCTGGAGGAGCTGCACGGAGTAGTAGTAATAGGAGCTACCAACCGGCCGGATATCATCGATCCGGCGCTGCTGCGGCCGGGACGTTTTGACGAGTTGATCCTGGCTCCTGTTCCCGACAGGGAGGCACGTCGGAAGATCTTCCAGGTGCACCTGAAAAAAGCACCTCTGGCGGATGATATCAACATCGACGAGCTGATCGACCTCACTGACCAGTACACGGGAGCCGATATCGCCGCAGTGGTGCGTAAAGCGGGCCGGCTGGCTCTGCGAGAAGATATGGCCGCAGAGAAGATCATTCAGAAGCATTTCCTGGCGGCAATCCAGGAGATTGGACCTTCCGTTACGCCCGACACCATGAAGTACTATTCCAAATTGGGAACGGAGCTACGTAAGAAGGCCTCTAGAGAGGTGGAGCGCGGGGAGATGTACGCCTGAGAGGCCCATCTCATTCACTCATTGGATATTAATCTTTGTCGCCATATCGTCAGAGAGATCAACAAGTTGGCGGCGGCAGGTTACGGGCATGAGCAGGGCGGTCGCTCCTTTTTCCACGGCGATTTGTGCGATCATTACCGTTTCAGGCAATTTCCGGTAATAAGAATGGCCCAAGCCCAATGATCTAATAATATAATAATATTTTGCTTTGCCCCTCAATTCTCGATCTTCTTAATCTCAGATTGCAGATCCTGAGTCAGATCGACATTGTAGAAGTCACCCTTTGTGGGAAGTTCCATAGCAAATCCGGCTGTGATGTCCACCTTGGCTATAGCCTCATCAACCTTAAGATCGAGGATATGCCCGCCTGCCTTTCTGTCCGCAGTTATGAAGTGAAGGTGGTATCCTGGGACGTTGAGGCCCTTGGAAAATTCTGGTGCCCAAATGCCCACCACAGTTCCTGTGACATTGGTAAACTCGAAGACCGATTGATTCTTGACAGCATCGGCCAGGCGCGGATAAGGCTTCTCCTGCTTGGGAACGCTCCTGGTCTTGATATAGGGGAAAGTGCCGTCGATCCTCAACGCAAAGAAAGCATTCTTGGAAGGCAGCTTTTCATCGAGCTGTCGGGAAAGCTCGGTGAGGTTACCAGCATTTTTAATAGCTATGATTTGGTCGGCCTCAAAGTAGGTCACGGTGGAAAAGGGTGCGGTCATATTGCCCTGCACCGGATAGGCCACACCGTCCGCCTTGATCTGATAGTAATCCCCGTCCAGGGCAATCATCTCACCGTCGAGCGAATCGAAGGTGCCTATGCCGAAATCACCATGGGTCTTGAGATCATCGAAGCTGTAAAAGCCGTCAAAAACGCCCTGCAGCAGGGCATCAATCGTGGATACCTGGAAGAGGATGTCGTCATCAGCGCACACACCGCCGGGGAGCAGAGCTAAAGCCATTATGGAAAGCAGTGCTCCAATAATTGTATATTTCCCGTTCATTTATTTCCTTCCATAATATTTTTGGCAATTAGTACTCTATCCATCTATTACTACTATTTGGATTACTCGTACATGATTACCTCGCTACGCGAGGCTTGCCCAAGCGCCCGCAAAATCAGTTTTCGACGGCTGGGCGGATATCGGTGACCGCGCCGCAGGATTGCCCGAAGGGCCGCAGCCTTGATTGGCCCCCAACCCGGCGGACGTTGGCATTCGTGGGGCAGAGTACCCAGGTGAATATGCCCGTTCTGGGGTCAAAGACGGGCGGTGCGACGAAAGCGCCCTTCAGGAGCTTGCAGCATCCTGGTCTGCGCCCCCTCATGATTACTGCGACTCATATTTGGACTTGCTACTCCGCTTTGCTTCCTAACACCGACTTGAATAACTCGGAGAAAGAGCCGAGCTGGCAGAAAGACCTAAATCAGAGGCTCCGGCTGTTTGCCCTCCGGCGCCAGCGGCAGGTCCGCCCGGTGCATGACCAGTGGGCCGGCGAAGTGCAGCGCCCTATTCAAAAGCAAGCGCTTCCCCTCATCAGTCAGGGCGAAGACGGGAATGGAGATGCCCATCTGCAGCTTGGCTCTCTTTCCCACGACATGCCGCACTGCCTTTGAGGCGCAGGACCAGACCAGATCACAGCTCTCTGCCAGGGCGCTGGCCTTCTCATCGCTGATGCCGGTGGTATGCACTGCCAGCAAAAAGGGCCGCACATTAAGCTTTGCCCCCATCTCTCGCAGCGCTGTGGCTTCGTCTGCATTGCTCCCGGCCACGGTCACGGCGATCCTCTGAAATCCCGCTGCCACCGCCATTTTGAAGCCCCGTACCTGATCAACTGTTGCCTGCCGGTCGAGCAGAAGGCAGCCCCTTTTCGCCAGCCCCTCCTGGATCTCGGCGATGGGCTCGGTATGGATCAGCCCGGTCATGTGCGCGCCCACCGCTTGCAGCACATCCGGCCTTGCCGCCACAACCGTCCCCGCGCCCTCGCAGACCACCACCGCAGCGTCCACCAGGCCTTCGCTCATGGCATCCATCAGGATCTCGGAGGCACCAAAGCTCACCGGCTTTTCTTGCAGCTCCAAAACTCGGTTAGGGCCGTACATGCCCAGCTCCTGCATGTGACTTTGCAGTACGCGCTCCACAGTTTCCCGGCTCTCCTTCTCGATGCCGTACAGATCCCGGCGCAGAGGGCAACAGCTAATGAGCGGATCGGTCAGAACCTCGATCTTGCCGTCTTTTATCCGGACTCGTGCTTTGGCCATCTCCAGCAGATGCTCGGACATTTGATTACCTGGCAATTTTGGTATTCGTCGATTTGCAGCGCGGGCAGGGCAGCTTGTAGCCAAAGCCCTTGAAGACCATGCTGCATTCCTGGCATCTGTAATTCTTGGCAAAGACCTCTTCCGTGCTGCCCAGATCCACTCCACAGCCACAGGTGGCGCACATAGAAAAGAAATGGCCTTTTGATGGTAAATAAGTTCTGCCAACGAGAGCGCGAAAAATTGGTTTCACGCTGTTTCGATAGTATTATAACCAGCGGCTAACGACGTTTTCCACCACAGAGACACAGAGCTCACAGAGGACGCACAGAGCGACTAACTAACTTTGTTCTCCCAGGCACTGGACGGGGCAATAAACAGTAAGAATACAGCCAATAGAGCAAATATCTTCATCAAGTCCCTCCTTATTTTATTCCAAGATTGCAGGATCTAACGAAAAACCTTTGTGTCACTTCTAGTCAATCCAGATCATCTCTTCTGTTCAGCTCGTACAGCTCATAGACCAGAGCGTCTGTGTCATTTGGCGCATGCTGTCAGCTAGTTTTTTAAGCTGAAGGATAATAAACATAGATATGGCCTCACAGGTAGACGAACGATCACAAGCGCATGAACGGCTTCTCGCAAGTGCTGTTCGCTTCCTTATTGACTTCGGAGAAGAGGATGCAGCCAGTGTATTGCTTTCTTGCTCTCTAGATCTCTGGGATATTGAAAGCTATTATGGATCAAATGAATCCTATACAAAGATAGCCATCAAGCTTACAGGCCCACGCGCGGCTTATGAAATTCTGAATGATAAAGAACATCCCATTAGGCAGGCTGTTGAACATGCATTCGAAGCTCTGATTGCAGAAAATACAAGTATAGGATATATCACGGTACACGCGCAGCTCATAGATCTTGATCCTGACTGGCGTTCTGAATTGCTTGAAATCGCACGTGGTAGTGGTGTGTCCAATCAAGCTGCTGGAGAACGGGCTACGAGGATTTTGAATTGGAATAATTTAGGGTTCCGTTCAACCTCCGAGATAAAGATCGCTCAGGCACTCGATAAATTAGGTGTTCTTTTCTTTCCAAATTGTAAGGCAAGACTCGGCCCAGGTGAGGATCGAAAAAATCGGGAACCGGATTTTCTTGTCTGCCACAATGGCAAATGGGGCATCCTCGAAGTAGACGGGGAGCCATTCCATCAACCCTCTCGCACGGTCGCTGACCATGAAAGAGATCGACTTTTCAAAATGCATGGGATCGCCGTAGCCGAACACTATGACGCAACCAAATGCTTCAACAACCCCGATGATGTTGTAAATGAATTTTTAAAGCTTCTGAGGGTAGCATGAATCTCATTCGTTTGTTGAATAGCTTAGGGATTCTATTTACCCTTGCGGGAGCGGTCTGGATGCTCTGGAGTGCCAAAAGTCCTAAAACAACGTGGGAGGATCTGGAAGAATTGAATAAGAACAACCGCATCAGCGCAGGGCTGGTATTTGCCGGGGCGATTCTTCAGATGATCGCTGTTTTTCTAGGCTCATGAGCCAAACGGCAGTCCTACGTCCTGCATTCATCTCTACGGCTCGCGGAATTCGCAACAAGATGCAAGAGGCTTCTTTCACCCCCTGCACATTTACATCGAAACGTGTATCGTATTGAGAATCTCCTCAAATATGGGCCGATATTCATTTATTCCATTTGGCTTATTCCATGCTTGTATACGTCCTTCGATAGACACCCGACCTTCAATTCCTTCGCTCACCTTTTCCCCACCAGGGAAGAACTGGAAAGAGACGAGTTTTGCATTATCCAGCGTCCTATCCGCAGTGTCTTCTGCCCATGTGTAGGTGAGTGTCCCAGGCCAACCGTCTATCGTTTTTTCCTGGGTTTCCGCGTAACCAGCAGAATTGTGCTCAGACCCAGGAGCATCTATGGGAAGAGGAGTGTGTGTTCTCCGATAAACCATTGCGGTTACGCTCATGACATCCTTCTCTCCTTGTTTAATGTGGAACTCATGCAATCCTAGGGCATCCTCTGGCAGGGAGTACGTGCCTGATTCAAGATTATAGGTTCCATCAGCATTAAAATCAAAAGAAATCTTGATCCCCTCTCCAAAATTCACTATCTGCGCGCCTTTGGTGATCGGAGTTACTGTGAGGTCATCCTGCGATAATACAAGCGGAATCAAAAAAATCGACATCATCAATGTTATTGCCATGACAAATTTTTTCATATTTAAATATCTCCCTATGTTTTAGAACAACTGAACGAGCGATAAACCTTGTGCAACATACGCAAAATTATATCTCGCAAAAATTACACGAATTCTCCCGCAATTACCTTGGGAGATATGCGTTTCCTTACACAGATTTCATTAAGCGAGAGGCATATACGACTTAAGGTGATCATTTTGATCAACCTTTTGCATGTGGATAATTTTATCCAGCCACTATTGAGCATTTTTAAACCGCCAGGGAGAGTAGCGAGTTCTTGCATCCCCCCTGGGCAAAACCGCCTGTTTCCCGGTTGATTACAATCTATTACCGGTATTAACTTCCACGCACACCCCGGCTCGCAGCATTTTCGTACATGATGCGAGGCTTGCCCAGGCGCCCCCAAAATCCGGGTTCGACGGTGGGGCGGATTCGGTGGCCGCGTCGCAGGATTGCCCGCAGGGCCGCAGCCTTGATCTGCCCCCAACCCGGCGGGCGCTCTGGATTTTCGGGGCGGAGGACAGGCGAAAATGACTAATGCATTATAGCTAACATATGGAAGAGGAATGCAGGGAATGAACCCAGGAATATCAGGGGCGGACGGGATGCGGGCAGCGCGAGATGCCAGGGTCCGAGAAGGGCTTGATACCGACTATGAGCTCTATAAAGTGATTAACAGAAAGCCAGGGGCTAGCATATACGAATTGGCTAAAGAGCTGGGGTGGTCAAGCGGCAAGGTATACGGATCTGTTAGACGATTAGAGAAAGATAGCTTGATACGGACAGAAAAAGCAGAAAGAGATGGCAGATCCGTGCTAAAGGTAAAACCAGTCGAGTGGTTTGAGTTCTTGACTCCTGTTGAGATTGAAGAGTTTAAAAACATGGATTTTTGAATGAAATGCGAGTGCAGAAAGGCCCTGCAGAAGGCAGCCCGTGCACCCGCGGCGGGCTCCTCTGGCAAGGGCTACAAGTTGCGCGAGACGGCGCTGGCACTGATCTAGTCCCTCTATCTGGTCTGTTTACCAAACAAAGAAAAGCTAATATAACGAAACGAGGATAGAGATGCCATGAACCGTCTCAACCGGATGTTTTACATATGGACTCATTAGATTCAAAAAAGGCTCTTTTGGTGGTTGACGTCCAAAATGATTTTTGTCCCGGTGGCGCTTTGGGCATCCCCGGGGGTCACAAGATCATCCCAATTCTTAACCGGTGCATTAAGTTTTTTGAGAAGGAAAATTTACCGATTATTGTGACTAGGGATTGGCACCCCAAAGTCACTAAACATTTTGAGCAATTTGGCGGAGTATGGCCCGAGCATTGTGTTGAGGGAAGTCTTGGTGCTCAGTTTCATCCTGACCTTGAGCTTCCGAAAGATCCCCTGGTGATGTCCAAGGGCATGGACCCGGAAAAAGACAGCTATTCGGCCTTTCACGCCACAGATTCAAGCGGAAGGGCATTAGAAAATATATTGGAAATTTTTGGAGTTGCGGAGATCTATATCGGCGGGCTGGCTACGGATTATTGCGTTAAATATTCCGCGTTGGATGCGCTTAAAGCCGGCCTGAAAGTCCTTATATTGACCGATGCCGTCGCCGGCGTGAACCTACAGCCAGAGGATTCTCGCGTAGCTTTGCAGGAAATGGTTAGCCGTGGCGCTAAGAAAACAATCTTCGAAGAATTAAGGTAGATATGAGCGAGCGATAAAAAGGGTGTTCTTTTTATCGCCACATTAGCTTATTAGCCTCTGTCCAGTCTTCAAACCTTCGGCTCCAACCTTCTTCTCACCGATTCCGCGTGCGCCTTCAGCCCTTCCGCCTCGGCCAGAGTAGTAATAGTATCTTCGAGTCCCAGCAGACCATCGTCGGTGATCATCTGCACACTGATCTTCTTGGTGAAGTGGTCCACATTCAGTCCCGAGAAGACCCGGGCATAGCCGGAGGTGGGGAGAACGTGATTGGTGCCGCTGGCATAGTCGCCTGCCGCTACGGGCGTGAACTTTCCCAAAAACACGCTGCCGGCGTTGCGGATGTACCTCAGGACGTCCATGGGGTCTTTGGTGATAATCTCCAAATGCTCAGGCGCGAAGGCATTGCAAAAGTCCAGAGCCTCGTCCATGTCGTTGGCCAGGAGAACGGCGCTGTGCGCCAGACTCTGCTCCACTATCTCGCGGCGCGCTGCGCCCGCTGCCTGAATGCTCAGTTCCTCGATCACGGCGCTGGCCAAGAGATCATCTAAAGCCACCAGCACGGAGATGGACTTGGGATCATGCTCTCCCTGAGCGATCATGTCTGCAGCGATAACTCCCGGATCGGCGGTCCGATCAGCCAGGATGAGAACCTCGCTTGGGCCCGCAGGAAAGTCGATCTCCACGCTGCCTCTTAGAAGCATCTTGGCCGCGGTGACGTACACATTGCCCGGCCCCACGATCTTTTGTACCCGCTCCAGGCTCTCGGTGCCTAGACCCATCGCAGCGATGGCCTGGGCCCCGCCCAGCTTGTAAATCTCATCGGCTCCAGCCATATCGGCAGCAACGATGGTGAGAGGAGTTACGGACCCATCTGCTTTGGGGGGAGTGCATACTACTATCCTGGAAACACCGGCCACTTTGGCAGGAATTACATTCATCAAAGCAGAGCTGGGATAAGAGGCCCTCCCGCCGGGCACATAGGCGCCCACCGAGTCAAGGGGCACGACCTTCTGGCCCACAGAGACACCGGGAGCAATCTCGGTCATCCACAGATCGCGCTCTTTTTGCAGGTTATGGAATTGACGGATGTTATCTGCCGCATCGGATAAGGCCTCCATGAGCCTTTCTTCCACCAGATCGTAAGCTGCATCTATCTCTTCTTCGCTTACTCTCAGGTCGTCGAGGCGTGCTCCTTCAAACTTCTCCGTGTACTTGAAGAGTGCCTCATCCCCCTTGCTTCCCACCTCCATGATAATCTCATTAACGGCGGAAAGCACGTCGGTTATGCCCACATCTCGGGAGAGAAGAGCTTGCAGATCCTCATCCTTCAGCTCACTTAGCATCTTTGTAATCATCTTTAGTTGCCTCCAATATTGAATTGCCTCTGCCCCTCTGTCCTTTGTAAAGGGAGACGACGCGCTCTAAGCTGTCCGCCTCCTCCAGAGACTTGTCGTCTCTTACTGCGACCATGCGGGGGAAACGTAAGGCATATCCGGAGGAGTAGTTGGGACTCCTTTGTATCTCCTCGTAGGCCACCTCGAAGATCACCGCCGGCTTGATCTCCACCTCCATGCCCTTCTCCAGTAAAATCAGTTCCCGGAACATACTCGTAAGTTCAGCCAGAGCCTCATCCGTAAGCCCTGTGGCCACATAGCCCATATCTAAAAGATTGCCCGTGGCAGTGTCCCTGCATCCTAGCCGGTAGGAGCCCAAAAAGCTGGCTCTGCGGCCCTCGCCCCATTTTGCGCCTATCACCACCAGGTCCAGAGTCTCCATAACCGGCTTGATCTTCAACCAGTTCTTGCCCCTCTTTCCCGGAGCGTAGACTGAGGAGGGATTCTTTAAAATAAGGCCTTCATGGCCTGCATTCAGAGCCTGACGGTAGATCTCCTCTACAGCTTCGACACTGTCCGACAGGACCTGATCGGCGAGGAGAGCGAAACTGGCAGGATTCTGTTTGGTAATCTTCTCCAGTAGTGCTCTTCTTTCGCTCAGGGGCAGATGTGTTACGCTTTTGCCATCCAGATATATCAAATCGAAAAGGAAGAGGCGCAAGGGAATCTGGGCGGCAAGCTTTTCTACATTGTATTTCCTGCGAAACCGTTTCATAATCTCCTGGAAGGCCTTTGGTCGGCCGTCCTTGCCGATGGCCACGGCTTCTCCATCCAGGATGGCGCTCTTTGCATTTATTTGCCTGGCCGCCAGGACGATTTCAGGCATTGATGCCGTCACATTCTCCATGCGCCGAGAGAAGATTGCAACGTTTTCCCCTTCTTTATGAATCTGCACGCGAGCGCCGTCATATTTCCATTCGACTGCAGCCGTACCAATCTCTCCCAAAGCCGACGAAATGCTCTCCCCCAGGGAAGCCAGCATCATCTTGATGGGGTGATTGATCATGACCGACAGCTCCGCCAGAGTGCCACGCCTGGCGGCAACTGCCACCTGGCCCATATCGTTGGTGAGGTTATAGGCCCGTTCCACCTTTTCAGCATCTGCCCCGCTTTTGGAAAAGGCCCGGGCAACGGCATCGCGCACGCCCCCTTCACCTATGCCGATCCTCATGTCCTCTATGGCCAGGCGGGCAATATACCTGGCCTCCAAAGAGCCGGCCTGGCTGAATAGAAATTGCAGGTTTTTGACTTTGGCATCCTGACTTCTCTTGCCGGAAACGCGAGCTATTGCCACAAATCTCTCATAAACGTCTTTGATGGAAAGCGGCTCTGCTTCTTGGAAGGCGGCAAAGCCAAGCGGCCTTCTCTTCTCCACAATGCCGGCGGCAACCAGGCCCGGATCCCCGGTGGCACGCAGCATTTCCGAGATCTGCTCAGCCGGGCAGCCGCAGGCTTTCGCCAGGGCCTCGTAAAGAATGCGGGGCCCTACGCCTATAACCAGATCGAGGCTGGGCGGGAAGAGCGTGCCCATGATGAAGCTACAGGCCACAGAAAGCTCTGCCTCGTCCAGGTCCGCCAGAAATGCTGCGACTAGGTCGATCTTCTCCAGGGACCCGGATACTGCCTCTACCTTCTGGCAGAGCTTTGCGAAGGCAAGAAAGCTGGTCATTTAGAATATGGCATCGATGCGTTTCGTCCTGTAGATGCTGACGATATCGGTCAGAATGGCGGAAGCGGTCTCAATGGAGCCGGCACCAAGGCCGGTTACGGTTATGGTTCCAGATAGATCGGTGTAGATAGCCGCCGAGTTAAGGGTTCCCGACACCGCGATAGGGCTGCCCAGAGGCACCAGAGTGGGCCGCACAGTGAGGGCAGGCACATCACCGATGAGCTTGATGGCATAACCGCGTTTCTTAGCCAGGGCCAGGGCCTCGGGAGTGACGCCTGTGATGCCGGTCACATCCACATCGCTGTACTTGATGTTCATGTTGAAGAGCGAATTGGCCAGGATGACCACCTTTCCTGCCGTGTCCACGCCCTCCACATCGTAGCTGGGATCGGCCTCAGCGATCCCCAGGTCCTGGGCCTCGCTCAGAGCATGGGTGTAGGGTATACCTTCCTCAGTCATGCGGGTGAGGATGTAGTTGCAGGTGCCGTTGAATATGCCGCGGATGCCTAGAATGTTATTGCCCACCAGGGTACGTTCCACCAGGCTGATGAGGGGCATGGTGCCGCCCACAGTGGCCTCGAACTTCATCATCACGCCGTTGTCCTCGGCCAGCTTTTTCAGGCGGCTGTAGGAGACCACCAGCGGGCCTTTGTTGGAGGTGACGACATGCTTGCCGCTGGAGAGGGCCGCTTCCATGTGACCCAGGCCAGGTTGGCCATGCACGATGTTAGTAGGAGTAACCTCGACCACCAGGTCGGAGTCGATGGTGGATATGGCCTCTTTGCCCTTCATGCTGGTAGTGGCTAAATTGGCCAGCGTCCTCTCGCCCAAAATTTTCTCCGCGTCCACGCCGTCTTCCGCCACCACAGTTCCGGTGTGATCGGTGACGCTGATCAGCTTAAGGTTCAGGCCCATATCCCGGAGCATTTTCTTCTTGCGATTGAGAACATCGACCACGCCGTGACCGACAATGCCGTAGCCCACCAGGGAAACCTTGATGTCTCTTTCTATCGGTTCAATTACAAGCAGCTTCTTCTCGACGCCCACTTCGCGTAAGATGGCCAATGCCTTCTGGATCTCGGCCTTGCCGGTGGCGCGGATCTTGAGATAGGCGGAAGACGGCTCGTCCACACCGGTCATGGTCAGAGAAACGTCCATGACCTCGGCAAAGCCGGTGGAGTCGATGCGGTTTACGGTATCTCCCAGATCGCTGTGCAGCACATGGCCTACCAGCACCACGGAGACGGCCTCAATGAGGCGGTCCTCGCCCGCTCGCACCACGGAGATGCCGCTCTCCTTGAGCTTGGCGTTGACGGTCTCGATCTTGGACCGGTCCATCTCCACTACGAAGCGAACCGGGATCATGCCGCGCGGTGTCTTTCTGTCCCTGTGATGAACCACGCTGATGATGTTAGCCTTATTATCCCCAAAGGGCTGCAAAGCCAGGAGAAGCTGACCTGGTATGTCCTGCAGCTCTAAATCCATGGAAAGTCGCATAGCATTCCTCATAATCTGATGGACGTGTGGTTTATGTTATGGGAAATAAAGGTTGTGTAGAGAAGATTTGTGATCCTTGCTAAATTTTGGAGACACTTTCGTTCTGCATGGATTAAGGCCAAGATAGGTCTTGAGAAATAGTCTATTCTCTCAATAAATTTATTGTAGCACCATACAAAAACCCCGCTTCCTTCAACTCCTCATCCTCCGGCACCCTCGCGAGCCCCAACCTCCGCGCCAGAAGCGCCGCCTTCTCCGGCCCGAAGTAGATCTCCATGCCCTTCAGGCGCAGCAGAAGACGGAATAGCTCCACTTCGGACCGAGCCGATTCAAAGAGCCCTTTCAGCTCGCTCTTGGCCTCTGCATCTTCATCGAGCCGCAAGGAATAATTCGCTATCCTGGCCCTCAACTTTTCATCGGCGGAGCATATGGGAAAGGTGACAATCTTTTGCTGCTCTTCACATGTGAGCAGATTCATTTTGGAGAGGTAAAGAGCGGCTGTGCATACCTGCGGCTTGACGGAATAGATGCGGCAGCCGGGCAGGCTGGAATCGAAGAAGGGACAGGCTTCGCCCTCTTTTTTGCCGAGCATCCGGGCCGATCCCACCAGCTCGCCCTTCAATTCGTGAGGCCTCGTGTAGTCCATCATGAACCTCTTCAGGGAGAGGTCCAAGTATCGGGCAATCCTGCGGCAGTCATCTATGGAGACGGCAATGCCCTTCTCCTCCAGGCAGCACCTGCCGCATCTCTCGCAAACGACCAGCAGGTGCAATGCAGCATTTGCTAAGAAATAGGGCTCGAATTCCGGGGAGATCAACTCATCCATCTCACCCTTGACCTTTTCAAGGTTTTTCAGCCCGCCCTCCGGGACAAGCCTTTGCAGGGCCTGCATGGCATTTATACCGCGATCGATTTCTTCCCTCGGACTGAGATTCATTTAAGCACCTTTCTACCAATTCATTTTTTTGGCTTTTCGCCGTTTTCCAGTGGCTATACCTCTAACCTCACTACGAACGCTCACCACAAAGACACAAAGGCACAAAGACGACGTAATAATATTAGCTCGTCGCCATTTTTTTGTGGCTAACATCGAGTTACTGTAGTTTTCCAGTTTTTAGTTCGTCTCTGTGCGTTCTCTGTGAGCTTTGTGTCTCTGTGGTGGAATCGTCGTTAGCCACTGGTAATAGTCAAATGGCTGACGATACTTCACGGAGGATTCACAGAGGACGCCATTATTCCGTTATCCATTCGATACAGCAATGAACCCATTCTTAGATCCAATTTACGGTTATCTCCTCACCAATTTCGATGAGCGCTGCAAATCCCTGCCGCAGCTCTCCCACATTAACGATCCGGGTGGATCCGATGAAACACTCTCCCCGCGCCTCGTGGATATGCCCGCAAAGCAATAGGTCGGGCTGATACTCCTCCACGAAGCGGCGCAGGCTGACCGATCCCGAGCTTTCCCCATTGTAAAGAGTATCCTGCGCTCCTCGGGGCGGCTGATGCACAACTACTATCTTGATCCTTGCGTTTGATATATCCTGATAAGCCGCGGCCAGGATTTCATAAACCTCATCATCATGATGATAGTAGCGGGCAGGATTTCCCAGCCGCCTGGGATCTCTCGCTACCATTCCGCCCATGCCCAGAAAACCGACGTCTTCAAGGCAAAAGGAGGAACGATTGAGCATTAGCAGGCCTGCTGCTTCCCATAGGTCGGGCACAAAATCTCTGTGGTCCATGTTTCCGGGAACGATTAGCACCGGCGGTCCCTGACAGGCCAGGGCATAAGCCGTATGTCGGGCCGTCTCCCTGTTGCCGGCATTGTGCAGATCTCCGCAAAAGACAATGAGATCTGCGTCAATTTCCCTCACTTTGTCCAGCTTCTCAATGCGGTCATGCAGATCCGCCAGCCCTAAAATCCGCAAAGGCTTCTTTGTGCCTGCCATATTCTTTCCAGATATTTCTAAGCGTCAGGATGATATAAATAGAATACGAACGGGCCCAGGAAAACAGGCTAATATGCATTCGCGAGTATTATCAAAATAGAAAAAGAGGATAGACAATGAAAAACACTACATTATTACTGATCTGCATGGCATTCCTGGCATGCATTGTCGCGTTAGCTTCTTTCGCATCTGCCGGATGTTCATCCTGCCAGAAAGAAGGCGACTGGGGCCAGAGCGCCAGCAACTTTATTGAAGGCAAGCCCACAAGCGACGTGCCCGCCGAGTTCGGGCCAAAATCCGTGAGAAAGACCGAGTCACAATTCGAGAATAAGACCAAAGCACAGTCTCCGATCGCAGAATTAATTCTAAGGAGCATCAATGCCACGCCAGCTTTGGTAAACTCTGCAAGCACGGTAAAGATCACAGCCGTCTTTGCCCTGAACGGCTCCGAACAGGCGGAAAACCAATCGGAAATACAGCTCACGGCCACAGCTTCCATCAAAGACTCGACCGGCAAAGAGGTAGAAAAGCTCAGCCTGATTAAAACATCTGGAAATGAATACTCTAAAAACTGGAACGCCAATGTCCCGGCGGGCATCTACAGTGTGGATATTGCCGCCTCCTCTCTACAAGGTGCAGGAAACTTTAGCGATGCCCTGCAAATTGAGGTAGCCGGCGCCAGCAATGCTACAAAGGCTGCTCCTGCAGCTTAAAATCTGAGATGAGAATTGATAGACAAGCTGGCGAAAAAGCCAGTTTCTATTTTTTAGTTAAATTATGGACTTGACGGGATTCGAACCCGTGGCCTCCGCCTTGCGAAGGCGGCGATCTACCACTGATCTACAAGCCCAGTTGTAAAGAGAGTGGTTTAGAGGAGTCCGACCTCTTCCACCTCTGCCGATTCTACGTCGGGTAATTTTCGGACTGCTTCCTCAATCTCATCCGGGCTTCTGCCTCCCTTATCGTCCATTATTGTTACGACGATTAAGGCCTTCAAGCCAAAGGCTATGGGCATCTCCTCGATGGCATGCAGCCTGGCAAAGGATGGCACTACTTTCTTGATCTCCTCGGCGAGCTTTTTCAGATCCACATCCATGCTCACCGGCATAACCTTCATTCTTACTGCAGCGTCTCCCATCGATTACACCTCACGGTCCTGAGAAGCCACAGGCTTTGCAAGAATAAACGTTGCTCTGCTTTTTACATTTATTACATCTGGCAATCACGGTTCCGCAGCTGGGGCAGGGGAACCTCGTCCCGCCCACGCCGGTCAGCGTAATGCCACATGATATGCATTTCTCTGGTATTTCTTCCTTCATGTTATCTCCTCTATGATTGATGTATTTCTCTGTATAAACCTTCCCATAGATAAGCTGAATTTTGTCGCAATTAGCCCTTGATAATCGTGCCGCCTTCTCCTTTCTTCAGTGCTCTGCAAAATTGCTGCGCATCGGTGCCATTGAGCACCCAGATGCTGCTTCCTTTAAGAATGCCACAGAGAAGTTTAATCGTGCCTTGATCGATGCAGCTAACGCGACCGAGCATGCGGTTTGCCGGCACCTCTAAAACTACTTTTCCGTCCAGCATCACGCCATCCACATCAGTAGCCTTGATGAGGGGGGCAGATAGCCGTGCGGCTACCAGGGCCGCCACCGCATCCGAGGTGTAGTCCCAATTATGCTGAAGATCGCGATCGTCCTCAATGAGGGCCTGGTAAGGCAAGAGAACCTGCACGCGAGAGTCGTCTTTGGGACGGCGGATCTCGCGAGTGAGAGCCGCCCCGCTTCCATCCGCCAGAAAATAGGCATATTGCTCCATGGCCAAGACGGCCATCCAGTGCGCGGCCTCCTGGCAAAGATCGCCGCGAGAATAGATATCTCGCACTAGATCGGCCATGACGCCGCCGCCCGGCACCACCAGGAAGCTGTAGCCCTCCTCCGCGAGGGCCAGGAGGGCGCGCATGAGCGGTCGGGCAGATGTCATGAGGCTTCCTCCCATCTTCAGCACATAAAAGGGCATCAATAATAGTAATCGCGCCTGTTATAAGAGCTTCATCATATGTCTCTGGCAAAAAGGATAGCTAAAGGTCGATTGGATGTAGGGTAGGGAGGGATTGGTAAATAATCGACCTTTGCCGTATAAACATCCGACTTGGGACGTAGATAAGCCTTTTGGTTGTGATGCAGGAAATTTAGCCTAATGAACGAGAGGAAACAGATTGTGACCCCCCTTCTGGCGGTGGACGCCGTCATACTCTTCCAAGACGGGATCGTGCTCATCAAGAGAGATAATCCACCCTTTGCCGGTAGCTATGCCCTGCCCGGCGGATTTGTGGAAGTGGGCGAAACAGTCGAGGCGGCAGCTAGCAGGGAGGCGCGCGAGGAGACGGGCCTTGTCATCGAGCTGCAAGGGTTGGTTGGCATCTACTCAAACCCCGCCCGCGATCCGCGCGGGCACGTCGTCTCCGCCGCCTTTCTCGCTAGGGGCAGCGGCGTGCTTTTGGCAGGCTCGGACGCGAGGTTTGCGAAGGTTTTCCCTCTGGAAAGCCTGCCGCCTCTGGCTTTTGACCATGATGAAATAATAAGAGATGCTCTTTCTCTGGCCAAAGCCAAGTTAGAGAAAAAGCCAGGTTTCAGTAACGAACAATCAAATTAAAGTATAGTAATCGAAATTAGCACACTTACCTGAATTAGGAAGATTGCAGGAATCATTTTTCCCCTGGATCTTCCGGGCCTTTGGGAGATGTGTCATGGAAGAGATCCGAGAGCTCATAGAAAAGTATGCGTTGCAAAACGCCGTGAAGTACAAAGCCGCACCCAATGCCGGGGCGGTCATGGGCAAGCTCCTGGGCGAGCACGTGGAGCTACGCGCCCGGGCCAAAGAGCTATCGCCTCTGGTAAAAGAGGTGCTGGAAGGCGTGGAGAAGACCAGCCTGGAAGAATGGCAAGAGAGGCTGCAGGCCATAGCCCCAGAGCTGCTGGCAGAGCTCTCGGAAAAGAAGGAGCCCGACAAGGGCCTGCCCGCTCTGCTGGGGGCGGAAAAGGGCGTAGTCATGCGCTTTGCACCAAATCCCAATGGGCCGCCAACGCTTGGCAGTGCGCGCGGCATCATCGTCAACTCCGAGTATGTGAAAAAGTACGGCGGCAAGTTCATCATTCGCTTCGATGACACCGATCCCGTAAAGAAGCGGCCCATGCCCGAGGCCTACGGCTGGTATCTGGAGGACTGCACCTGGCTGGGTGCCCAGCCGGATCTGGTGATCACGGCCAGCGAGCGAGTTGACCAGTACTATCCTATCGCAGAAGAGCTGATACGGCGGGGCGGAGCCTATGTTTGCGGCTGTGCCCAGGTCGTCTTCAAGGAGCACAAGGATAAGGGAATAGAGTGCGAGCACCGGGACCAGACTGTAGAGCAGAACCTGGATCTCTGGCGGCAGATGCTCGATGGCCGCATGCCGGAAGGCGGCGCTGTTTTGCGGGTCAAGACCGACATGCACCACAAGGACCCGGCCATACGCGACTGGCCCGCTTTTCGCATCGTCACCGCCTCTCATCCCCTGGTTGGCAGCAAGTACCGCGTCTGGCCGCTGCTCGATTTTGAGTCGGCAGTGGAGGACCACCTGCAGGGGACCACGCACATCATTCGGGGCAAGGATCTGGCCGACAGCGGGAGCCGGCAGAGATATCTCTACGGCTATTTGGGCTGGGAGTATCCTCAGGTGATTCACTGGGGCAGGATCAAGATTCATCAGTTCGGCTCCTTCAGCACCAGCAAGCTTCGCAAAGCCATCGAAGCCGGCGAGTACACGGGATGGGAAGATCCGCGCGTCCCCACCGTGCGGGCCATGCGTTGCCGGGGCATCCGGCCCGAAGCGCTGCGCAGGTTCATGATCGACCTGGGCGTGGGCGAGACGGACATTTCAATCAGCATGGACTCCATTTACGCCGAGAACCGCAAGATCATAGACCCCGAAGCCAACCGCCGCTTCTTCGTCTGGGAGCCGGTGGCCCTGGAAATCGAGGGCGATGTGCCTGCACTGGCGCGCGCCCCGCTGCATCCCACAGCAGATCGGGGCTTCCGGGAGATTCCGGCGGGAAAGAGGCTGTTCATCTGCAAGAGCGACCTGGCGGGCCTGCAGGTGGGAGACAACATCCGCCTCAAGGATCTGTGCAACGTAGAAATTACGAGCCTGGAGCCTGCGCAGGCACGCTTCCTGGGCAAGGATATGGGCAAGAGGACCAAGATCATTCAATGGGCGCCCGTGGACGGGCCGAAGGTGCGGGTTATGAAGCCGGACGGCATGGATGAGGGCGTGGGCGAGGCGGGCATTGCCGAGGAGCTGGGCAAAGTGGTGCAGTTCGAACGGTATGGATTTGTGAGGGTCAATTCTGTGGGCGAGACGATAGTGGCGAACTTTGCGCATAGATAAATTTGATCTTTCTTATTTATTTTTAATTAAATATTTTATATCTACACTACCAGTTTTTCTTTAGGAAAACGCTTTTAAGGAACGTCCCCGAATTGATAGCAGATCGTCCTTCGTGAATAAGACAATATTGGAAAGACTATACTAATCCATAATAAGATAAGAGGAATAATGACCGTACAATACGAAGAATTGCGAATGATTGTTGAGATAGGGCTTAGCAATCTGCTGTCTTTCGGGCCCGATACTCAGCCCATTGCCCTAAAGAGCCTGAACGTGCTCATAGGCACTAATGGCTCGGGAAAGTCCAACTTCATTGAGGCAGTGTCCCTCCTGCGCTCCGCACCGAGCGACATACGTGCAGTCATTCGTCGAGGTGGAGGCGTTAGTGACTGGATATGGAAGGGGGATCCAGAAGGTGTTGCCTCGATCGACATCGTAACTAGAAATCCTCAAGGAAGCATGCCGCTACGTCACGTCCTAGCTTTCCGGAAGGAGAATCATGCATTCAGCGTGGTTGAAGAGCGAATCGAGAACGAGAAATCCTATCCAGATTATCAAGAGCCTTATTTCTACTACAATTATAAGGATGGGAATCCAGTTATCAATGTCAGAAACAAAGGCGGAGATGATAAAACAGAACCACGCAAGCTAAAGCCTGACTCAATCGATTCAGCTCAATCCATACTAGCCCAACGACGAGATCCTGAGACGTATCCGGAAATCTCTCACCTGGCAAACGCTTATGATCAAATCAAGATATATCGAGAGTGGTATTTTGGACGCAACGCGGTCTTCCGCGAGCCGCAGAAGGCTGACATGCGTAACGATCGATTAGAGGAAGACTTCTCGAACTTGGGCCTGGTCCTGAACCGGCTACGTAGAGTGCCAAAGGCGAAGAATATGATCCTCGAAGCACTTCATGACCTCTACGAAGGCTTTAATGATTTCGATGTGAGCATTGAAGGAGGCACGGTCCAAGTATTCTTCACGGAAGGAGATTTTATAATCCCTGCAACCAGGCTATCGGATGGAACTCTGCGATATCTCTGCCTGCTAGCGATCCTGTGCGACCCGACACCGCCACCGCTCATCTGTATAGAGGAGCCAGAACTCGGCCTTCATCCTGACATCCTCCCCAAAGTAGCTGACCTGCTGAACGTCGCCTCAGAGCGCACTCAGTTAATCGTAACCACGCACTCGGACATACTTATCGATGCCATGACTGAGCAACCAGACGCGGTCCTCGTCTGTGAGAAGCACAATGGCCAGACAAAAATCAGAAGACTCGAAAGCGAAAAGCTGGAAAAATGGCTAAGAGACTATCGTCTGGGCGAACTCTGGACCCGTGGTACGATCGGGGGGACGAGATGGTGAGCGTAACGATATTTGTCGAAGGGGGCGGTGAGAGCAAAGAACTTAGATCGCGATGCCGTGAAGGATTCAGCAAGCTCATTAAAAAGTTAGGCTTTGTTGGATGTATGCCGAGGATTGTCGCTTGTGGAGGACGCAAAAATGCCTATGACATGTTCAATACAGCTATGGCATCAGTTGGATATGATGAATATCCGATACTTCTAGTCGATAGCGAAGATCCGATTTCCTCAGACCGCCCTTGGGATCATCTTTATATTCGCGACAGTTGGGAGCGTCCAGTTGGTGCAAACGATGACCAAGCTCAGATGATGGCAACTTGCATGGAGACGTGGATAATGGTGGATCATGAGGCTCTGCATAGGGTATTCGGTTCATGCCTCCGGGAAGGAAATCTCATCCCAGTAGACAATTTGGAGAAAAGATCGAGACAAGAACTGCTGGAGGCGCTTAAATCTGCTACGAATAACTGCGGAAGAAACAAAGGATACGACAAAGGAAAGCGTTCATTTCAGATTTTAGCGGAACTGAACACCAGATCGCTTGAAAACTTGAGCTATTTCTGCCGTTTCAAGGAAACACTTAGCATACATCTATAATTATACCGCTTGGATTATATCGGACACTCAAATCCCGAGCAGATGCGCCGGATGCAGTGCCGCCGCCAAGAACGCCACCAGCGCCACTGCCATTCCTTTTTTCAGCGCCTTTTGCGCGCCCGTTGCGTCACCCCGGGCGATCTTTATCACGGAGAAGAGGAAGAACAGGTCCGCTACTACTACTATCATCAGGTACGCCCTGCCGAAGGGCGCAAAGAAGCCTAAGCTAACCGCCGCCAGGGCAAAGGCCGCTGCCAGAGCCGCGCTGGTGCGCTCGCCCGCCAGGATGGGCAGCGTGCGCGCGCCGCCTGCCCGATCACCGGCCATGTCCTCGATGTCTTTGGCGATCTCCCGGCTCATGCTAACCAGAAAGGAGAGCAAAAAGGGAATCCGGTTGGCGAAGAGGCCCGCAGGGCCCGCCGCTGCACCGCCGAAGAGAAAGGCGGAGCCGGTGAGAAAAGCCACAGAGATGTTTCCCGCTAGCGGCGTGGCCTTGAGGTTACGAGCATAAAGGATGAGCAGAAGGGAGTTGAAGGCTGCCACGGCCAGGCAGATCTGGTTGACCAGACCAGCGCAAAGGCATCCTACGGCAAAGAGGACCAGAGAATAATAGAAAGCGGCTCGCGCGCTGACGCGTCCGCTGGGAATGGGGCGCCTGGGTCTATTTATAGCATCGATCTCTCGATCATAGTAATCATTAATGGCGTTTCCTGCACCTGTAATCAGGAAAACCGTGAGGAAGATGAGTGCTGCTGCCAGAGGTTCCAGGCCCCCGGCTATGGCGAGACCTACGATGGCAGCCGCTGCCGCCATCATGCAGTTGAACGGCCGCAAGATTTCCCAATATGCCTTCAATGCAATAAGCCCCTGCGGCCCCTAGCCAGAGATGCCGCGCACCAAGTAGAGCAGATAGAACTCAGTTAAGTAGCTATCGATGTTGCGGCGAGGAGGTTTGTCAAAAGAGATCTCCTGGAGGGGCCGGGTGAGCTTTATCAGATAGGTGCTGCTGGCGGGAACCTTTTCTCGGTAGATGAGACCGGAACTCTGCATCTTGCACACAATCTTCGAGCACTTGCTGCTGTCTATGGACATGAGACGACGCAGCTCCGACTGAAACAGGCCGTTTCCTTGTGAGCCGATGAGATCGAGTGCTCTCTCTTGCAGGGCAGAGAAGCTGCTTTTGGGGCTGTTCCCTGAATTTTTTGACATTTTTACCACTGGCCCGGAATTAAAACTTAATTTATTTTGATATACTGTTATGGTGTTCTTTTGGTATAAATTCTTTTTGTTGATATGCACTTTTTGCCGGAAAAAGTTGGAATAAATCCTGTTAATAGTAACTCTGGTGCATCGTTAATTTATATTAAAATATTTTACAAGTAGTATTCCATGATTGACTTCTGCCCGAAAGGCTTCTTCGGGGTGGCAGTGATCATGGTTCGCCAGGTGGTGTTGTCGAAATACAGAGCGTCAAACCACATCCAGTAAAAGCGATTGGCATTCACGAAGGAGTAGCCGTCGCAATAATCATCATACCTATCATAAGGATCAGCCAGAATTAGGACATCATCCCACGGATCGCTTGCGTTGCGATAGTCGTATCCAACGGCTATAGCCCAGTGTCCGCTAAGATCTATCCATTCCACCAGGGTTGGAATGCCGTTATGAATATTGTCGCGAAGCCGCTCCAATGCAGTGCCGTCTCCCTTATCCTCAAACTCAAGTTGCACAGAAAAGCCATTCTTCTCAAGCCAGGCAACCATCTCTTGCGGTTTAGTCCCGGGCCTTGATGAATTAAAATCTCTTGTGCCAGCTTCTTGAGATATTTTCATTTCAGTCTTTGCGTTTTCCTCAATATCAGGCATTTCGTAGAATTTAGCCAGAGAAAGCAATGCTGCCGGGCCACAGGTATAGTCAGTCGTCTGCTGATAGGCCTTCAAATTGGGGATAAAATCAACGTTTTCTGAGGCCGAAAGTCTCGCCGTGTCTATTTTGGGAAACCAAGTTATAGCGGTATCATTGGGGCAAGAGACTGCATCCTTTGCCTCACTGAGGCCAGCGCTGGAAATAAGGAGAATCATAGCGAGAATTCCCAGTAGCGCAAAGGTCAATTTCTTCATTTCGCTCTTTCCATAGATTCGCGTTTTATGCCGGAGTCGAATGATCCGTTCCCGGCAGTGGGAATTTGGCTCGAATCTCCCGGCTTCTTAGCACGGGCAAATCCAGCTCAGCTAAAATCCCCTCAATCCTCTTTCTCTCCTCGGAGCGGAGGGACTTTCTATCAAGATAGGCATAGGTAGCTTTCGATTTCTGGCATGCCTCCTCCACTAAATCCCGATTTACTCCCGCCATCTGGTAATTGGAGAAAAGATGCCCGAAGGCCACCTCCGCCTTGAACATTAGTTCCGTCTGCCTGGCCACATAATGCCCGCCCCCAAAGCCCAGGAATACGGGAAGCTCCTTTGTCTCCAGGGCTAAAATTGCCCTGGCTACCGCTTCCCCTGCCTGCCGATCCTGCCATTCCTTAAGAGTGCTGCCTATCTCTGCAAAAAAGCAGGGCGTCTTCAAGTCCACCGGCCCGTGATGAGTGGCCTCGGCAGATACCGCAAAACCGGGTAGAACTTGATTGGCAACGTTATGCAAAAATGACCTCAGGCCAGAGGATGCCGCCGCAGAAAGCTTGCTCTGGCCGTCTTCTTGTATGCCAGTGAAATGCCCACCCAGCCATGGCAAACCGGCTTTCGCCTCATGCCGGCTGGCAAAGACCACCATCTCCGGCTGCAATCCTAAATCGATCAATCGATCATCCAGCCCGCTTAAACGTGTCTGCTTTTCATCGTGAATTATCAGTAGCCATCGACCGTAAGAACTGTAGTCCTCTTTGCACTGCCAGGACCGTAACTCCAGCAGACGTTCATAAATATTGAGGCTTGCCGGATCTGCCCTGGAGCAGACTACGGCAATCTCGCCAGGCAATGCAATCTTCAGATCTCCTTGCTCACATCCAGCATTTTAGCCACCATGGGCGAGTAATCGATCTTGCTGGCCTTGATCTCGGTAAGGGGCATGATCACGAGCATGGGCCGCTCCTCGATGAGGCCCTGGGCAGAGAGAGCGCGAAGCTCCTTATCCATGCGGTTCTTTAGATCCGGATAGCCTGTGGACAGGAAGGCGCCGAAGATCTCCCCCGGCTGCAGATAGCTGTACAGAGGCGCTCCAATCCTGCGGAAGGCCTGGTAAACCTGGGAAAGATCCTCGCGATCGTGACCGTGCCTGATGCGCACATGATAAAAGGACATCAGCTCGCAGCAGATCTTTTGCCAATCCACGTAGGCCTCGCGAGTCAATAGCCCGTTCTGGAAGAACTTGGTTCGCTTTCCGGAGATGGTGGGCCGGGAGATGCCCGTCCTCCGGGAAAGCTCCAGGTCGGAGAGCATGGGATACTTCACAAAGGCGTAGAGCGTGAGCTTGTCCTTCTCTGTGAGGCGGGAGTCCTCAGTTAAAGCGGCCTTGGGTGGTATTATCTCCCCTGAAAGATCGGATCTGGTGAGATCAAAGAGGCCGTCTACCGCGAGAGCAGCATCCGCCGAGTAGCTGGAGACCTGGAAGGGATAATGGAAGTAATGAATATCCTCCACAAAATCGTTCCGGTAGTATTCGTCGATTATAGGATCGAAGTTCACCCGGAAGTCAGTGAGACTTCGAGAGTAGAAGGTCGATACTGAATCAGTATCTGTGGCGATGTGCGAGACGCAATTAGGATAATTGACCCAATTCTGATAAGAGGGGGAACCCTTTCTTACCTCAAAGGGAGCAGTCGGATTGTATTTCACGAAGACGGAGGTCAGGATTTCGGCACCTACAGCTTCTCCGGAAGGCACATTCAAAAGTTTTATGAGTTTCCAATCTCTAAACTTTCTTTTGCTCTTGAATATTGTTGAGCGATCAACGCCAATATTAGAAGCGAGATCTATGTCACTGAGCCCCGGATATCTGGCAAGACCATAAAGAACTAACCTCTCCTTTGATGTCAATTTTAGCTGCATTCGCATAACATATACATTTTATAAGTATTTATAGGTTGCCTAATCTTAGATTTCCGGGTATATCTATCCTTCATATACAATGGATCGCAGGATCAATTTTGCCAGAATTTAATCAGGGGGCTTAGAGGCTGCACTACCCTCTCCTGGCCCTATTCTGAAGGGAAGGGGGACGTATGCTTTTTTCGGGATAGAGAAGGGAAGATCGTGTCCAGGAACTACATAGTCAGCAAGTGCCAATATTCTCTGCATGCTGGTCATCGCCAGATCACAATCGACATGCAAGGCAGGCGGAACATTTTTTTGGAAGTTGCTCAAGGTAGGAAGGGCATCACCTGATATTACTATTGTTTTCATCTGCAATGTGGCAGTTTTCGTCTCAACTACGACGGAAACGCTGTCCATGCTGTGGCCGGGAGTTGCCAGGACCCAAACGCCGGGTGCAATGACATCACCCTCCTTTGCGGTCAGGACCTTCGCTTTGGAAAATAGATGGTTGTTGCCACAGTGGTCCGGATGGGAATGGGTATTGACAATGCAGTCGATCTCCTCCGGCTTTACGCCAAGCTCTGCCAATGCCTTGCAAAGCGGCTCTTCTTCACCCATTAGGCCGCTGTCCACTATAATCTTATGCCGCCCGTTGATTATCATGGTCACTGAAGATCGAGCGTCTAAGATCCGGCCGGACTTGTCTCTTTCGATCGAGCCGGATTTAAGAAGGAATAGCGCGGGCATTCCTGGCGGAAAATGCGGCACTTTCCTTTTCTCCTTTTTTGCCATCCTCAGGCAAGATAGAGCTTTTGCAGCTTCTCGTAGAGCCTCTCTACCTGAGCCACGGCTGTGCCGATATACTGGTGCGGATCCAGCATTGCCTCTATATCTTTGGCATTGAGGTATGCCATTACAGTCTCGTTCTCCAAAAGGATCTCTGTCAGCTCCCTCTTTTGCTCGAAGGCAGCCATCGAGCTCTGGCGCATGATCTCGTGTGCCTGCTGCCGGCCCACGCCCTTCTTGGCCAGCTCCACCATCACGTTCTCTGCCATATTCAGTCCGTGCAGCATTGTCAAATTGCGCTCAATATTCTCAGGGCGTAGCCGTAGCCCTCGAAGCGTGCGCGTGGCCAGGGTGATGAGGTGGTCGGTGAAGATAAAAGCCTCTGGAAAGATGATGCGCTCAGAGCTACTGTTGGTCAGATCGCGTTCATCCCAGAGAGGAATGTTCTCAAAGGCGGGCAGGATTTGGGCTCGCACTATTCTGGAAAGGCCGCAGATCTGCTCCGACTTAATCGGATTTCTCTTGTGAGGCATGGTAGAGGAGCCTACCTGCTTTTTGCCGAAGCCCTCCTCCACCTCAGCAATCTCTGTGCGCTGCAAGGTGCGCATCACAACGAAGATCTTGTCCAGAGTGGAGGCAACCAGCGCCATCCAGCAGATCATTTCTGCATGCCGGTCGCGCTGCACTACCTGATTGGAGACATCCACTTCGTTAAGCCCGAGGTGCTCCATGACCCGTGCCTGAATCATCATTCCTTTAAGTCCGAAGGCGGCCTGAGTGCCCACAGCGCCGCTCATCTTGCCGACAGCCGCCCGGGGCCTTATTTGCACCAAGCGCTCGATGTGGCGCGCGATCTCCGAGGCCCAGATCGCGAATCGCAGCCCATAGGTGGTAGGTACCGCAATCTGGCCGTGTGTGCGACCGGCACAGACCAAGCTCTTATTATTTATAGCCAGATCCAGCAGCAGCGCCAGGAGCGTCTTCAATTTGGGTTGCAGCACATCCAAGGAGGCCTTGATCTGCAGACCGGTGGCCGTATCCAGGATGTCGTTGGAGGTGGCACCCAGGTGAATCCACTCCCCAAACTGGGGAGCGCACTCCGCCATGGCCAGGACGGTGGCCATCATGTCGTGGCCGATCTCATCCTCGATCTGCTTGGCCCTCTCCGGAAGGGTTGACTTTGCAGCGGCGGCGATCTCGGCGGCTGCACCCTGGGGGATCATGCCAAGCTCTTCTTCGGCCAGAGAGAGAGCCGCCTCCACGCGAAAGAGACAGCGGAGCCGATAGTCCTCTTCCCAGATATCCTTCATCTCTTTGGTGCCGTATCGAAATTCTATAGGGTGAATAGACATGGATGGGAGGATGGCGCGAGGGGTTGATGGAACTTTTGGTTGGGGCGTGACTTCCTCCTTACCCCAACGGATGGGGCTTCTTGCTTCGACGAACCGGTGCTTACATTGGGCGGCAGAAGGCGGGTCCGTGTCGTCAACAATCACGGCCAAGGATGTAGCATTGAGCCCTTGAATCTCTATCCTTGGCGATAAGTTCTAGCCTTTTTAACAACCATACTTGCCTCGACTGGATAATACAATCTGGATAAGTGAAGCCACAATCCCTCAAATATTAGCTGTCGGATTTTTTCCACCAAATCTTAACCCTGATAGAGGATGTCGGCAGAACCACAGAATTACCTTCATCCCTTAGCACATTGCTAAAGTACTTAAAAAATATAGTTTCCTGCTCAGGAGTATTGATAAAATACTGATGCCTCAAAGCGTCTAAGGCCTGCTGTAAAGAAGCAAATCGTTGATTATGATAAAGCTTGAACGTCTTCACGTTTGGATATATTCCCATCTGGTACAGGACATTATAGAGCACATCGCTACCTGGCAAAGCATAATGCTCCTTTTTATGTAGTTTTGGCCAGAGTTCTCGGTGATGAACATCCCATGAGGTCTCGCCTGCAATCCAATAAAGGTAAATATATCTAGAAGAGGCTTCTATCATCTTTTCAATGGCTGCCCTTATATCGAGCATGATTAAAGAGAAGGACGCGATTACTATATCATAAGGCGGATGCAGATCTGCTTTCAAATCCACATCCTCCCAACGCTTTTGCACTATCGATATATTGGCCAAACCATACTTAGCCATTTTTGCTTTAAATATGGAAACCATGCCATCAGATGGCTCTATGGCAGTAACATGTGTTACCTTTTTTGCAAGGGGCATAGCTAATGCCCCTGGACCTGCACCGATGTCTAAGACCCTTGATTCAGGGCTAATATTTGTTCCATCAATTGTTTTGTTTATCCTATCTTTGTTCTCCTGGTACATGTTCCAGGACCTTTCTGCGCTTTCTCTGCTATCCCAAATGCGGCCAAAATTTTGGTCAAAGTTAGAGTTTTTATTTCTCTGCATTTGGCTCTTCCAGATCTCATTCCAGTCGATCTCAAAGAATGGAACTATCATAAGGAAAACCTACAACAAATCAAGAAATGCATGATAATTGGATATCCATATTCAAATAAAGCGCATCTATTTCTCTAAGATACATAGAGGTTCTACTAGTTTTTGGAAATCTTTGGGTTATTAGGTTCATCTCTTGTATAGCTGTTTGGACCCGTAATAAAATTATCCTTTAGAGTTACTTCGCTGAGAAATATTTTTTTACCATCTTTGAAGACCTCTTCCCTCAAATTACGATTCTTAAAGCCCTTAAAAGCATAGCCGCCAGGTGGAAGATGGAAGAATAATAAAGGCATTTCTCTTGCATCATAACCTGTAACGCTTTCGCTAAATTCCCTAGCTACAACGTACATACTATAACTAATCTTATTCAAACTACCTTGGACCATTTCATGGGCTCTGCATCCTTTAATTACTACAAGATTACTTTGGTCAATTAAATCTACAACTTCATTTGAAAGTTTCTTAATATTGACTGCCCCCATGGATGGCCCACATCTATTTATATTAAATCGTTTTCCATCTTTGAGCAATTTTTGAATTACGTCATATTCATTTTCGCATAGTTTCAACATCTCTAAAATATCCGAATAAGAGGTATCATTTCCATATGTCTCTCTTTTTGGAATCACGGTAATAGATATATTATTATATTTTTTTAGTAAATAATTGATAAACAATAAGTCGAAAAATGTTTCTATATAATCATCTGTAGACCAAACTAGTTTAATATTACTCATTTTTATTTGTTCTAAGAAATAATCCCATTCAAAAATAGGTGTGGGAGAATTCAATCTGCTTGTCAAATCGTGATAATACCGTTCTGCAGCTTCCACTGGTTCCATGTTATAATAAAGCGCCATGGGAATACCACCATGGGAAATGAAGGAAGATGCAGCATTAGAGCCTTTGAGATCCAAACCAGATATACCACTAATTATCGATAATTTAAGGTAGTCTTTAAGCTCTAATCGATCCTCACTAACTCGCTTAATAATTATTGGCATAATTTTTCTCGATATATCTCTAAATTTTTTATGAGTGGCATATTTTGTTTCAAAGTTCCCAAACAAAGAAAATATTATAACTTTATCTATTATATCGATGAATTCTTGATTCCAAATGCAATTTTTTAATTTATTTCCTTTATGCTCATAATTTAACAGCCGTTCAGCATTCCGCCAGATTATAATAATAATATCCTGTATGTCATTAAAAACTAAGTTCTCACTTTCAGCCATTCTCAATAGCTGGTCCTTAATGAGATTTTCGCACCAAGTTTGGAATTTTCTCTCTGATTCATTTAAAAATAGAGGTTCTTTCTCTCGATCACCAATCGTAAAAGACTCAGGTTCGAATGCAGGTGAAGAGATTATCCTTAAATAGCTCTTATCATCTGAATCATTACATAAAAATTCTCTGATATTTAACATTACATCTTCTTCAGAAAGAGAAGTCATATCTGAGGGCAGGATAAGGACCATGATTCTAACCTCTGCAACCCTACTAATCTTAATAATATATAACTTTAACTCTAGTTCGTTGGATCTATGTAGTCCCGAAACATTCAGGGCTACATATTACCGACAATTGGGGGAAAAGTTAAATATCAACAAACCAATCATAAAATAATCCCTGGCATTATAATTCAATGAAGGACTATATATATGACTAAGGAAATTATATCAAAGATAATTTATTCTGGTGGTGTAATTAAATTTAGCATTTATATTCTATTACCTATTGCAATAAATATTTTTACAACTATTCTTTTTTATTTAATAGATCCTAACAGCTTAAAACTTAATTTTTCCCATATACTTAATTACTTTTTAATTATTACATTATCACTAATAATAATATCGTTTCTAGCTATTAAGTGGGCAAAATACTACTTCAAAGGCATCGAAGATGTAGTTGAATCTACTGTCTCCGGAAAGGGAAGTGCTAGCTCAGTTTTGAGCGAAGCGAATAGCGATTTTATGCTCATGGCAATAGCTGCGAGAAAATGGATAGATACAGGAGCATTAATGGATAAGAAGATGAGGGATTTTGGGACAAGGAGGGGAAATCTGAAATTTCTATTACTTAATCCAAACAGCGATGAATGCAAGAGGCTATCAATATCTCAAGGCTTAAATGAGGACCATGTCTCAGACCTGATAATAAAAACTCTAAAAGGATTGGCCGAAAAAAGTCATAACAAATACTTAAATATTGAGATTAGATTATACGATTTTATGCCGATATTCCGTATAGTTATTATAGATGAAAAAACAATATATTTAGGATTTTATAGGGCAGGAACAACGGGGGGCGATTCGTTTCAATTAATTTTAAAACCAGTAGCAGAACAGTCATTATATAAGCCGATTAAAGAGTATTTCATCACGGTTTGGGATTCTAAAGATACAAAAAAAGTAAACCTAAATCAGGTTAACGAAAAAGGCTATTTAGAAAGTTTAAGGTGAAAAAAATGATTGAAGACATAATTGATATTTTAAGGATTAATGTTAATAACGATTTTTCATATGCTAAATATTACAGAAATCGTGGGGATCTATTATCTAAATTAGAAAAATCTCTTACTGAAAAAGAGAAGTTACCATTCCGTATTAAACTTAGTGAATTGGAAAAGACTAAACTTAAAATTCCAGAAAAAATTATAAATAAAATTAAAAACGAATTAGAAGATATTAAAGAAAATTTTATATATATATTTCTTCAGCCGGACTCTTACTTTTTATTATGGCTATTAAATGAAATAGAAATGAATGATAAAAGCGTATTAAGCGCTATGAGCTCAGTAATTAATAAATTGTCTTCGGTTACACGAGGTGGTATAAATATATATAAAAGAAATGGTTGGATGATCCATGTATTATATGGGTACCAATTAATTAACTATAATATACCGAGTGGCTGCTTACCCGATACAATCAGTTGGCAAAATAACCTTGATATTACGTTTGTTAAATTAATGGAGTTTTATAATAAGTTGGCCCATGATTACAAAATTGTTTTAAATATATGTTATTTTTTACATGATATTGGTGTTATTGATGGGGTACAGGATCACAGTAAAAATGGACCAAAGTATGTGCCAATTATCTTAAAAGACCTAAACATAAATAGAGAACAACTTAAAAGATATGGTATATGTATCGACTATTTAGATTTAGAGGAAATTTTAAAGATATTAATAGAAAATCATACATTAATAAACCTCGTTGGCGGGGAGTATAGTGATGAAGCAATTATCGAAAGGATGATTAAAATTAAATATAGTTTATCTAAAAATACGACGTTATGTAACTTCTACCGTAATGAATTTTCAATTATGTTATTTATAATAGGAGTTGCTGACTTTATCGCGGTTGATGATTGCTTATTCAATTTAGAAGAATTCAAAAAAATTTTGCATTCATATGAATTTATCCAGGCTATAATTAACGAAAAAGAGCTCGAAAGACCAGTTAAAAGTATAGCATTAAGTAGAGTAAGGGTGATGGTTAAACAGCAATACTTTAATTGTATCGATTCTAGTATAAATAATAACGCAATAGCTTTTAATCTAAATAGAGACACATTCATGGAAATAATATATAATATTAACATAATTGAGTACGGCATAGCTATCCTAAAGCCTATGAATGATCCGGGAATCCCAATAAAAATATTGTTTATCATATGTAAAATCATAAAATATAAATTTGGAGTGGACAAAGCAAAATCAACAAAAATTATATTTGATTCATCTTTAGATATAGCTCTCTTAGAAAAAATTGTAGAAAAAATAACACCAGAATGTCTAGATAAACAAATAGAGAATAAGCAAGACACCCTAACTTTTGGCGAACTTATTATTAGGTCACACAATAATCTAAATGATAATGTTATTATAATTAAAATTTTATAACATAATAATATTTCTGCTTTTAATATTCATGAATATCTAAATTAATAAGCATGTCCGCTGGAAAATATGTATATACATTTGAGCATTTTTATCCAAAGAAACATTGAGGCTTAAATGAGAATAGTCGAAGCATGTTTATAGTAGAATAACGAAACGATAGAATATAGATATAATTTAAACGGAGAATTGTTAATATATGATTAGAAATATTTACAAAATTTTATTCTCAGATTCGAAAATTGTCTTCATATTTTTCGCCTCATTATTTATTTTAATTTTTTCAATATATCTGGGCGAATATCCTCCCGGAAATCAAGGATACTGGGATATTTTCGCGCTAATTCTCGGTTCAATTGCATCCAGCGTTTTCTTCCCACTTCTTATAGGTATGTATATGGAACATCTTAAAGAAAAGCAAGACGGTGGGTTCATATGGAGTGTGTTCGAGGAATACTTTGAAGGTGGCATTTTGAGAGTCTACAAAGATAGAGAGAAAAGCAAATCTGGAGAAAATGCGATCACAGATCTCATAAAATCTTTTGAGAATCATAAAAATGGTACCGTAAAGTTATCGGGAGTTTCGCTCCGAGTCTTTTTTGATCAAACAAGTACTTTTTATAATAACATAGAACAATTATGTGAAATGCATAAAAATATTAATAATAATATAAAAATAAGGGCTCTAGTCTGCGAACCAGATAGTCAAGAAGTATTTAATAGAGCTAAAATAGAGTCGCCAGATAAACCATATCCTCAAATAAAGGAGGATATTGACACGACAATACAATATATAATGGATTTTAATGCCAATTATGATGAGCCTATTGAGTATGGTTATTATGAATCTGCGCCTTATTGTACACTTGTAATCTTCCCTGATAAATGCTATTTTTCCCCTAATATTTTATCTAAAAAAAACCTGTGGGCTTGCCTATGATCGTATTTGCCAAAGAATCCAATGGATATAAGAGACTGGATGAATACGCTGATTATTTATGGGAAAATCAAACGGCTTCGGCGTACCCACGCCGCAGAGCTGCGGGGTATGCAAGGCGCCGTCGCATGAATCGGAATCTAGCAAGATCTACACCTAAGTTGGATACATATGCCCCTTATTCCCGCAGCAGAGCTGAAGGGTATTCAAAATAATAAATAATTTATGGATTCTACAATTATGCATCTGGCGAAATCATTATTAAGGTTAAAAGAACTCTAGTCCAGAATCATATTGGAAATCGCGAATTGGTGATAATTTATGGTTGATCCATATTGCCTTGTAAATAAATTAGATTTTATCCAGAATAAGATATTTTCTGGAGAATATTCGGATCACGATTTAAATGAAGCAAATCAGATCGCAGAGCAATTGCTAATTCTCACAAAGATATCGTATGATGCTATTAGTGGAAAATACGCAGAGATAAGAGGTAATGAGCCTCAGAAATTAGAAATCGAAGATTGGAATAAGCTATTGAATCTAGCTAGAGAAAAAGCAAAATTGGGTTTATTGGGCGATAATAATGGCAATCTTAATCTATTAGACATAGGAACCGGATCGGGCCGGGATATCAAATATGCATCCAAAATTGCAAATATACGAGTTATCGGTATTGATAATTCCGATGGCTTTATTGAGTTACTTCACGAGCTAGAGATGAAAAAAGAAATTCCTACAGGAAGCTTTTTCAAAGCCGATATGCGAAATTTATCTCGTTTTTCCGAGGGCTATTTTGATATAATACGAAATAACGCTTCTCTTATCCATTTACCAATTATTAAAAAAGGTTATATGGCTGATCTCGCAATTTCAGAAAGCTATCGTGTTTTAAAAAATAATGGGATATTATATCTTTTGGTGAGAGAAGGGGAAGGATTAGAACTCATTGATACTGAAGAAGGGCTTGGTGTAAGGTTTTATCAGCTTTTTACCAAAAAAAAGTTATTAGACTTAGTGACAAGGAACGGATTTAAGAATATTGAGCTTTGGACAAGGCCATCAAGCAGAAATAAAAAGGTTATGTGGTTAGCATTGATAGCAGAAAAGATTATATTGTAATATTACTAAGATTTTAATAAATTTGCCCAAATCAAATTTAATATAGATTACATTATATAATATAACTTCTTTAGATACTTGGGTGCTACGAGGCCCTAGCGACCTAACCTCCCGAAAGTTCAGGCGCACAAGTTTAGCGCCTGAATAATTTCCCTCTGTTTTTTTGTCATTTCAGTGTCAATTATCTGTCCGTCCGCTAAAGAAATTTTTCTAAATTTCTCCAATTGCAGAAGCAAAAGTTCA
>JAPKXZ010000002.1 GCA_026394555.1 Methanothrix sp. | reverse complement strand
TGATTTCTGCAATATCTCAAGCTAGGATGCAGGGCTTATTATAAATCCTTCGGATGATCAAAATGCTGCCAAGAACCTGACAGCAAACTACGACTCGCCAGGATTACTACTACTATTTTACATCAATATCGAGACACTACCAAGTTGTGGATAACATGCGGTGTACCCTGCCCAGCGACAAGCACCGTGACTGCAACAACAAATAATTCCGAGAAGCCCCCTACAGGGATAAAAGAACAACCAGGATTGGAGGCATGGATTACATTAGGTGGGCTAATAGTGATGACCTATTTGAGGAGATCAAAAAGAGGGAATTGGGTCCAACATTTCAATTTTTTAAATTTATTTTTACTGAAAACTCGTATGCCTTATTCTTCTATGTACCTCACCATCCCCTCCCATCCCTCTCCCCCAAAATTCGCATAGATCCCCACATCGCCCTTCTTGGCCGTAGCACTCCCTTCGAACAGCTCCCCTCGCATCGCGAGATGCGTCCATTCCTCCCCGCACACCACAGCCACCTCTTGGGCACCAGGAACCCTGATCTGGAACAGGTAGCTCGACCCAGTCTTCAGTTTGCCCTCCAGCGGCCCGTAGAGATAGGCCCCAGCTTCTCGGAACTTTTCGAAAGCCATGGGAAAGCCGGCGCCCCCGTCGGAAGCAGCATTGATCCGGTATTCTAAAACAGAGTTGTAGTCGCCCGGATCGTCCTTCTGCTTGGCATACGCCTTCAAAATATAGCTTCCTTCCTCAGGAAACTGTGCATAAATATCATACCGCTCTTCGTCTCTCTGGCAAAAAGTGTAACCATCCCCTGCAGCCGCGCCGTCCGCATACTCCAGCTTCGCCATCAGCATCACATCCTCGGGAGCCTTGATGGAGACATTGATCTGCTTATCCGCGTTTATCGTCCCATTCCTTTGGCCAAGCTTCAGGCCCAGGTTAAAAAATTCCGCTTCCAGAAAGACCAGATTCTCAAACTCCTGCTTGGAAACGGGCTTATCCAGGAGTTGCCACTGGGCGTCCTCCGGGAAGTGATCAAAGATGAACTGGTTGGGCGGCGTCATAAAAAAATGATCATTGAACCGGCGCACGTACTTGCCTTCCCCGCTCACATACCCCGCCCCCCAGGTGGAGTCCATCAAATACCAGGATCCGTTAATCTTCACTGCATTCCAGGCATGATTGGCGGGGCCGCGAAAGTTCGTGCCAGGCATGTAGCCGTACCCCTTTCCGTAGCCGCTGATCCGCACAGCCTCCAGCCCGGCTTCCCTGGCCAGAGAGAGGAAGAGATGGGAATAGCCGTAGCAGACCGATTTTCGGCTCTTCAAGACATCCACCGCGTTGGTAGCCCCGCTGCCTCCCTTGAAAAGGACCTCCACATTGTAGTCGATGTTCTCGGTGATCCACCGGAATATGGCTCTGGCCTTCTCGCGATCATTTTTAGCAGGCTCGATCAAGTAGGCAGCCAGGCTTTCTACCGAGCTTTCGGCTGAGGCGGGCGCATTCAAAGCATGGCGGTCAATTTCCTCATAACTATAATTCAGAGTGGCGTTAAAATCATTGGGAGCGATTGCTGCCAATCCATTTTTCTCATCCTTCTCCAGAACGCCTGATGTTTCAGAAGCGGCCATCACAGCAAGCGGCTGTAGCATTAAAATGATTAAAATAATTATTATTCTCATAGACATCACCCAAGTAAGAATCAAAACATAATTATCCTGCTGCAATTGCATCCTCCTTAACCTATGACCAATGACTCAGAATCGAAATCTGATGCTTTGGGAGTTCAAGGGAGATTAGAGGAGAGACTGTAGCTCTTCTCTGCTGATTCCTGCATCCTTCAGAATTTGTAGAAGTGTCCCTCTGGCTATATCCTGGCTGTGAAAAGGAACAGTGACCCGTTTCTTAGTCTCAGGATGCGCTAAGATGTAATGGCTCCCAGTAACTTTTTTCAGTACGAAGCCTTTCTTTTCCAGTACGGCTATTACTTTTTTAGGAGAAAGAGGCGGCAGCCTGGGCATGAGCCTCCACAGTCACTCTGCATTCAATGAGGTCATCCTCGATGGGAACAGCCTCGCCATCCTCTATGAGGCTCTCCACATAACCCGTGATTGCATCCCTGGACATCTCAATGGCCTCTTCCACGGTCTTTCCGTAGGTGATGCATCCGGGAAGGGCCGGTACCAGCACGGTATAGCCTCCTTCAGGCTCTTTTCTAAGAGTGATTCGATAACTAAAAGTCCTCATAGTAGGAGCAAACACCAGATAAAGAAATATATCTTGCGGCCATTCATGTTAGGTTCATCTTCTCATCTCTATAAGAATCTCCAGAACGCTCTTCTTGCTTCACAAGCTGCTAGTACGGCGAGTCCTAGTTAAAGCCATGAGATTCAACAGGGTCCGGTTTCACGCGAAGGCGCGAAGCATACAATGATTCTCACAGCACTATTTCCATCATGTCATGGCCCAGCGGCCATTTCTTGAGAGCCATCTCGTGGGGCGGATAAAGGTGGCTCAGGTGCGTGAGCAGCAGCCGTTTCGCGCCCAAACGCTCCCCCAAGGCCATGGCCTCGTCTGCCGTCATGTGCTTACTGATGGTGTAGCCCGGCGGAGTAATGGCATCCGCCAGCATCAAATCTGCATCTCTCATCAGCTCCAGGCTTTCCTCCGGGAGCTCCATCTTGGTGTCGCTGGTGATCACCACCACTTTATTGCCGTCGTCTATGCGTACCCCAACTGTCTCCGTGGGCGGATGGTTGACGGGAAAGAGGGTGAACTGCATTCCTGCAATATCAAAGGGCTGATAGGCTAGGGCGTCATGGCGCACAGGATTTAGGAAATAAAGATAGTTTAAGATATAGTCCATGGTGTCCTTCAAAGCATAGACATCCACATGGCTTTGCACCCGGTGAAAATCCCCAAAGCCAGCATAATGATCGTAATGGGCATGCGTCCAAATCACGCCGTCCACACTGGATATGTCCTTCTTCAAAAGCTGCCAGCGCAAATCAGGACTGCTGTCCACCAAAACCCGGCCTTCATCTTCATCCGACTCGATAAGAATGGAAAACCTCATCCTGCGGCTGCGTCCTCCTCGCAAGGCATCCATGCAGGCCGGACACTTGCAGCCGATCTTGGGTGTGCCGATGGCGTCGCCCGTGCCCAGGAGCGTGACCTTCATGCCGTCTTCATGCCGTCCTCATGCCGTCCACATTTCGTACTTCATGCCGTAACGCTCCGCTTATAATCAGAGATCCTGCGCCGGAACTCATCTACGGAAATATCCAGATCTTCCTGGTTTAGATGTCTGCGATCTTCCAGGAGGGCATTGAGCACGGCTTCCCTGATCACCAACCGGAGGTCCGAGCCCGAGTAACCCTCCGTCGCGCCTGCTAACGCGGCCGTATCTACGTCTGCATCAATGCGAGACAATACCTTATCCAGGATCATGCGCCTCATATCCTGGTCCGGCAAGGGGAAGCTCAATACCTTGTCAAACCTCCTCCAGGCAGCATAATCCAGGAGCTGAGGGTGATTGGTGGCCGCCAGGAGCAGAACGCCGTGCTCTACCAGGCTGATCTCGTCTATGGCTTTTAGAAGCGAGTTGACGGCCCTCTTCATGGCTCCATGCTCATCCGAGGTCCTGGTCTTGGCCACGAAGTCGAACTCATCAATAAGCAGTATGCAGGGGGACAGCCTCTTGGCCAGCTCAAAGACCTTGTCGATGTTCTTAGAGGTCTCTCCCAAATACTGGCTGGTGATCATGGAGAGGCGAACCTCTACAATGGGAAGGGAAAACCAGCTGGAAAGCGCCCGGGCGGTAGAGGTCTTGCCTGTACCCGGCGGGCCGACAAAAAGAAGCTTGCCGATTTCATAGAGTCCGATCTCTCGCAGATATTGCCGGTTTTTCAGAGCCTTGCCCATCTTTTCTATCTCAGACTTCTGATCCTCAGTTAAAATCAGGCCGGCAATGCTGTCCCTCACATCCTCGGGGGCCTTGATGTAGGCCAGCTTGAGAAGATCTTCCGACTCCTTGGAATCCTTGCATAGCTCCTTTATCTTGGCGTCGATCCACTCCCGGTCGGCTGAGAGAGGCTTATTGGCTTTTTTGGCCTGTGCATAGCTCACATCCAGAGAATCATAGCTCTCATAGAGGTAGGCCAATGTGGGATTCGATTTGATCCTGGCCAGGACCTTTTGATTGGCGAACCACTTGGCCGCCACATCGAATACAGTCAGCCGGAGCTGTGAGCCAAATTCCTCAAAAGCCACAAACGTAAGATCTTTTACGACCGCTTTGACATTCTCAATGCCATAAATCTTCTGTGCATCGGCGCTGGTTACATAAATCGGCCTTTTAACGCTCTTGGTCTGCACATCGAAGTAATGCTTGCGAATATTGGGGGGCAGGTCGTCTTCAGTCAAATTTTCTGTGCGGTTATAAATATCAGCAGTTAGCAGCAGCTCTGCAACATCAATAGCACCAAACTTCTCCAAGCCATTTTCTACGCCCATCTTTAAAGCTCCATGGAACTGAACTAAACTAGTGGCCTATAAAAAGAGATAAAGCTTTCCATTCGTCAAGTCTGCAATTCGTCAAGCTTCCCGGTTATTTATGGCCGCCCGGTAGGCTGCCAGGAGAAAACCGTAGAGTGTGGGGCCGATAATCACGCCGATGATCCCCACCACGAATATGGGGGCGGTATACGCGAGCAGTGTGACTATGGGGTGTATCCTGGCGCTCTTCATGGCCAGATGGGGACGGATTACGTTCTCAGGTATCACCATGAGCGCCACCGTTCCGAATACCATGATTATCAGGAAACGGATCATGTCCCCCATGAACAGATAATAGAGAGCCATGGGAATGAATACGAAGGGCGGCCCGAGCATGGGGATGAGGGTAAAGATGCCCACAATGGCCCCCATCAAATAGGGATAGGGCACGCCAAGCATGGAAAATCCAATAGCCGCCAAAACGCCGCTTAACATCGATGTAGTGAAATAGACGGTGAAAAGGGTGTTATAGATACTGTTTAGCTCGTGCAAAAAATCTACTACAATTCCTCGCTTCTGCTTGGGAATCAGGTCCACAGCCTTGGCCATGAAATCTTTGCCGTCTATGAGAATGTAGTACGTGAAGAATACCACCACAATCAACTGGGCAAAGAGTACAGGCAGATTGGAGGCAAATGTGGTTAGCTCTCTTTGGGCAATGGGAAAGAGCCAGGTGGCTATGGTTATGGGAATGTCGCTTATCTCCTGTACGTTTTTAAGTATAATGACATTTACGTAATTATAAACCCAGGCCGGAAGGGCGCTCATGGCCCATTTGTCGATATCCTGGGTTATGGCAGTGAACTGGATGCCTGATAGGGCTCCGGACTCTTGCAGATTGGATATCTCCACCAGGAGCACAGTGGTGATGCCAATCAATATGGCCAGAATAAAGACGAACACAATCAATATGGAGAAAAAAGAGGAGATCTGCTTTTGCCGGGTCAGACGAAAGAAGGCGGCATAAAGTGGCTTGAGGAGAAATACCATGACTATGCTCAGCAAAATAGTGGTTAGGAAGTCCTTGGTCAGGTACACGGTGGCGAGAAAGACCAGAAAGACCAGGGCTCCTGCTGCCATGTCAAAGCGACGGCTGAAATCCATGAGTATGACTATCTCCGTTCTGACAGTTAAAACTTTTCCATTCGATCTATTCCGGATTCAGTTTGCCGTCGATTCCCACCACATAGCTTTTTTGTGGCACATCCTTTCCCGATCGTAGCACTGCCTCCGCTACCAAGGGTCTCAAGCTGGGAGCAACATGGAACAGTCATGTGCAGCACAGTAATGTCCCGGATCTCATTGGCCTTGAGAATCTCGCTGAGTTTGTCCACAAAGGGCGCGGTCTCATCCAGCTTGGGGCAGCCCACCAGGGCCACGCGACCCTTTACGAAGTCCTGCTGGATGGCTGGATAGGCAAAGGCGGTGCAGTCCCCGGCCACCAGCAGGCGAGCGCCTTGCAGATATGGGGCCCAGGGGCGAACCAGTCTCATCTGGATAGGCCAGCCGCACAGCTCATTTGCGCTGTCTTGTCCGGGCTTTATCTTCTCGTGTGAAAAATCCGGCTTTGCCCTTTGATCCGGCTTCAGGGTAATTGGCAGGGTGCAGGGCGTGAGGGCAGCATCCGCACCTCTTTGGTGCTCTTTGGCCGCCTTCTCGTCAAATTCTTCAACCTCGCGCTCCTCGATGGTCAGAGCACCATTCCGGCAGACGGCCAAGCATGCTCCCAGGCCATCGCAGAAGCTGTCGCTCACCACGCGAGCTTTTCCGTCCACAAGCTCGATGGCGCCTTCAGCACAGGAGGTAATGCACTCGCCGCAGCCGTTGCAGAGCGACTGGTCGATCTTGATTATCTTTCTCATTACGGCTTATTGGCGCTCTCAAGCCATAAAAGACAATAGCACGATTGATAAAAAAATAGTTAGGTGCAAAATTATGGCGCATCAAGCCAGGAACGGGCATATACTTGCCAGTAATCTCTGCCGCACCTTCCTTCAGTCAGAGATAACAGATCGCAGGTGCTTCCATCAGGAAACGCGCACATTGTAATATCGCCATAGGGAGTATGAACGCTCCTAAGAATGCCACCACTGCTCCGGCAGATCGTTGCCGCTGATGGAGTCCAAGTGCTCCCGGGCTCGGAGGCATACCCCGGCAAGATATTTAGTTTTTGGCTCCGGCTGCAAGTTCCCTGGAAAAATGACTGTACATCGCACCAGCTCTTGTCCGGGAACACGCACATTCCCTGACTTTCATTAATTCCGGGAGATGTGCTGTAAAGATAGCCCGAACTCACACAGTAGGAGCGTGCCTGGTCGGCAGAATCCTGTGCCATAGCCGCCAGCATGCCTGAGGACAAAAATGCCAGGATACAGAGGCCTGGCAGAATATTCATGGCAAATTTCATTTTTTCGTTCCCCCCTTTAAGGCTCCACCAGGCCGAAGATTGCCCATCTATAGTCAGCTCCTTTCATGCGCGTGGATTGATTTTTGCTCTCTTCAGGAAGCACTATTTGCACGCTCTCGCCAAAATTGCTGTAATCAGTCCGTTCCTGCAAAGTCGACTGTATGGTAAAGTTTAGCTCCTCTATCTTGAGGATCGAGGGCGTAAGGGTCAGGCTTGAATCAATTTCGATTCTCCTTAACAGAGAGGTCTGTTTGGAAATCCAGGCTGTGATCGAGACGTTGCTGTTTTCGAGAATTGAAGTATTGTCGAAGTCAAAGTTCTTGTTGTCGAATTCGTCGGGCAGAGGGAAGGGCGAAGAGAGGTAGGAGGCAAAGATCTGTGTGCCTAAAATGGTCTTCTCGATCAGGGGAATCGGCTCTCCGGCAAGCTTGTAGCAGTCCTCACCGTCAATCGTCTCCGTGCCTGTGATCAACAGGTCACTGTAGTTTAAGAGCGCTGCCTGGCCGGGAAGCTCGTTGTAGTCCGCTAGAAGGGCATCCGGATCGGTGATGTTGAATTGGGTCCAGTTCTCTCCTTCTTTCCAGAACTCCGTACCGTTTAGGAAGTATCCTTGCCAGGTGAGGACTTGACCATTTCCAATATCCGTAAGCCGATGGCTCCACCAGCCGGACTTCGCCGTCAGGTTCACTTTTCCTTCCGTGGCCTTGATGGCAGCGAATTTGTCTTGCAGCGATTCATTGCTGTAGATGATAGTGCTTTGTGCAGAGCGGGAATAAGTATAGCTGGTGAGATTGTCCGCGGACGCGGTCATCATCTGCTTGAGCTGATCGACGCTGATATCCTCTGCAAAGACAACGGGGAGACATAGCAGGGAAATAAAAGCGATGATCGTCAGAATAATTTTCATGCAAAACCTCCAGAGGTAGATGGGTTCAACTTAGCTATAAATATTTGTGTGTTGTTTTCGGCCCTTCCCTTCACGCTCTTTTTCTGCTCCTTCTCAGCACCATCTGCCTGGTAGCCCTCTGGGCCTCAATATTGCGCCTGCATAATGGACAGACCCGGATCCATTCCAGACCATACGAGTCCTTCTGCATGTTGGCAGGCAGAGTGGATTCGATTCTCCTCAGCATGGGCTCTGTGGCATAGCGCGATTGGCAGATCTTGCAGGCCACCAGCTCAAATGACACCTCGGGTTCCGGCACGCTCTCGTCGTATGGCACCAGCGCCAGCGCACGGCCCGGACAAAATTCCAAGCAGAGATCGCACTCCTCTTTGCACCTCTTCCAGTGCAGGCTTCGCATCTCTCCGGTATCGGTACAAACGATTTTTTGACTGGGACAGACATTGGAGCAGGATTTGCAGCCCAGACATAGATCTGCATCAACTTTTATCATCTTCCGCCTCCGCTAGCAGCTATGCACGCCGCTCGAGAGCGCGCCCGGCGAGACGCCTGCTGGAAATTCGTGGATAGAGCATTGGCAGGACAGGTGGTAACGCAAACGGGCTGTTCGCGGCCCTGGCACAGATCGCACTTGTGGGCGATCTTGTCCGTCCAGATCACTCCGAAGGGACAGGCCAGCCGGCATAGATCGCATCCGGTACACTTTTCCGCATCAAAGACTGTGCGCTTCTCCTCATCCTTACGTAGCGCCCCGCTAAAGCAGGCCATGACGCAACCGGCCTCCTCACATTGATGGCAGAATATGGGGAATGAGGCCAGATCTCCTACAAAATGCACATTGATGTGTCCGCTGCCTGCGTGCACGCGCTGGCAGGCCACCTCGCAGGAGCGGCAGCCGATGCATCTAGAAATGTCAATGTAAACCGGCATTTAATCCCTCGTGAGGATGTTGGTTCCGGGGAAAAAGGAAGGGCATGAATACCACTCCTCTTTTCACGCTATTTAACAACGCGACATCGGCGGTATTGATCTCCCTAAAGAGATTCGTCATCATAGTTTCATTTACCAAGCCTTCATCCCTGCCATCTTGTCCTCATTCCTGCTCTGTTTCCGTCATGCGACATCTGTGCATCTCTTCTTCCCCGTGAGCCTGCAAGGCTTCCCTCTCCTCCGCCTGGAAGGCAGAGAGGCGTGCCATGAGTAATTCGTAGTTCACCTGGTGCCCGTCAAACTCCGGTCCGTCCACGCAGGCCAGCTTCGTCTCTCCACCTACCTCGACTCGGCAACTGCCGCACATGCCCGTGCCGTCAATCATGATGGGGTTGAGGCTGACGATGGTCTTAATCTGACGGGGCCGGGTGATATCGCTGACCAGTTTCATCATGGGCACGGGCCCGATGGCCACTACCAATCCCGGGGTCTCTCTTTGCAGGGCCTCCTCTAGAAGCTGTGTCACCAGTGCTTTCTGCCCCAATGAACCGTCATCCGTGCAGATCAAGAGCACATCGGAGACGGCGGCCATCTCCTCTTGAAGGATGACAAGCTCCTTTGTGCGTCCCCCCATGATGCTCACCACCCGGTTTCCCAGGCTCTTCAGCTTCTTGGCGATGGGATAAATGACAGCCAGGCCCGTTCCCCCTCCCACACAAATGGCTGTCCCCACCTTCCCTACTTCTGTAGGCCGGCCCAGGGGTCCGGCCACATTCAGATAATAGTCGCCTTCCTGTAGGGTCTTGAAGAGTGCCGTGGACCGGCCTACCACATGGTAAATGATGGTAATGGTCCCTTTCTTCGCATTTATGTCGGCCATGGTCATGGGGATACGCTCTCCACTCTCACTGGCCCTGAGAATCACGAATTGCCCCGGCTGGGCTATTCGGGCGATCTTGGGCGCCTCAATCTCATTGAGAATGATATCTCCGTCTGCCATCTCCCTGCGCCTGACTATCCTGTACATCGAGCCTCAGCGAAAGGTATGTTGTTCAATTAAAATTTTCATCGGCGATTAACTTCCCTGCTTAATATTATTATCAATTAAAATAAGATATCATCTTTTATATGATCTTCCGCCGTCAGCCTTACAGCTCGTAGACCAGAGGATTTCTTATCATCACTCTTTCTCATCTTCCGCGGTGTGTGCGTTAGGCAAGAAATCTTGCTCTTTGTCGTTTCCTCTTATATTCTCCACATCGTAGCCGGTTTCTTTCGAAACTTTAGATTCCAGAACCCACATAATTTGCTCTGGCTCATACGTGCCTCCGGTGGAATAACACCTTACCATTGGAGCGCCGATAAATTCTACCCGTAAATTGCACAGCGGGCAAATCGCTACTACAACTTCTCCTTTTTCATTCTTCTTTTTGGTATTAAACATGGGTTTTCATCTCCTTAAAGCGTTATAATCATGACAGGGGTACGATTCATCCCCCGCCTGAAGTCTGGGGTCTTCTCTACCCCTGTACCCCAAACGAGATAAACATTCGGTCTGGCTACTCAAAGTCAGTATTGGCTCAAACAGGTTCTAAAATGTTTCTCGCCTCAGGTCTCGCGTTTTTCATTTTGCTTTTATGAATCCCTCCGCGATTCTGTTCGTCAAGACCCAAAAGTCACTCGTGGCAAAACTCCCAAAGCATAGATAGATAAGCAAATAGAAGGATTTTAGCATAGGAAGGTTTCAAGATATGTCCAACACAGAGACGTTTCTAAAAGAGGCATTTGCTGGCGAGTCGCAGGCCAATCGCAAATACAGCGCTTTTGCAACCAAGGCGGATAAAGAAGGATTTACCCAGGCGGCCAAGCTCTTTCGGGCGGCGGCGGCAGCAGAAGAGGTTCATGCCGTAAATCATCTGCGGGTTTTAAAAGGCATCAAGTCCACCAAAAAGAACATGCAAGCGGCCATATCCGGAGAGGACGAGGAATGGGAAGCGATGTATCCGGAAATGATTGAGACCGCCAAGGCAGAAGGCAATAAGGCGGCAGAAACATCCTTCCACTACGCCAATGAGGTGGAGAAGATTCATTCCAGGCTTTACAGGAAGCTCTTAGCAGACCTTAGTGCCAGCCAGGAGACTTTCTCCTACTACGTCTGCCCCTACTGCGGCAATACGGTGGAGCGAGAAGCGCCCGGCGTGTGTTCCGTCTGCGGTGCAGAGGGCAAGATCTTCATGAAAGTGGATTGATCTTTCTATTTTAGAGAGGAGACGGATCGACCAGTCTCCTCTCGTCTTATAATTTTATCTTGTTGGGGTACTGGGGTAGAGAAGACCTCGGACTGAGGGGGATAGCCTGTGGAGAATCGACCTATGGCTTTGGCTTACGTCCAAAGTAAGCGCCGGTTCGTTGAAGCAGGAAGCTCCATCCTTTAGGGTGGGGAGGAAGTCACTCGATTTAGCTGCAGAACACCCTGGTTAGTAGGCGGGTAATCATCCACAATGTTGTCTCCCAGGTAGTGCTCTGCCTGGCCGTCTTATTAGTTTCAGGCCTTTACGACAATTGTCTTGGCAATGTTATCTCCAAGTCTCTGCTTCTTATCGGAACGCCAGATCAGGATAGCTCCGATCAGATAGGCGAATAGCCCGTCGATGATCCTGAGGATATTCCTTGTCAGAGCCTGGTTCATGTCGATCGGCTTTCCATCTTCCCTGACCACCTTGATCTTGGTTGCCATTTTGCCTATGGTCTGCCCCTTTGATCCCTCAAGGAGAGTGAAATAGCCAATATAAATCACGAAATAAAGTAAGCCAATCCACCAGGGGACCATTTTCTGCGTCATCATACCAAAGCCAATAATACTTCCGACTGCTCCAATAATGATGCCGATGACGATGTTGTCAATAATGAGCGACACAAGCCGAATTCCTATTCCCTGGTATTCTCTTCCTTCTATGGGATTTCCCAAATTTGTTTGAGTCTCACTTGCCATAAAATCACCTGCCAAATTTATGCTCTTGTCCGATGAAGCCTATCAATGGCCACTGAGGCATTTTCTCCATCCGCGAAATATATCAGCTCCATCTCATCGTTGGAAATAATCGTCCCCAGGCTATAGCCCTTATCAAACTCGGCAATATAGAGCGTTTTATTATCCAAACCAATGGCTCCGGCAAATCCTTCACTAATCTCTGGTTCGTTCTCCTGCTTGATTGTTATATTTCCTGCGAAGAGACGGTCATCCTGCTCGATGAAAGTAAAAATGATGCTTACGTTTTCCGTCGAATTGGAGTAGCCTATCCCTTCATCATATGAACTCCACGAGCCGGTCCAAATCCCAAGCAGGTCAGGAACTTCTGCCGCACAGATCCCCGTGGCCAAGAAGACCATGGCCAACAGTGTAAAACACCAAATCGATTTCATACACATTTGTAAGCCTATTCTCTATTATAAATTTTGCCTAACGTAGAAAGGTGCTAGGCAACCTCACCCCGGCCCGCTCGGATTTCTGCCAGCCATCAGGTTGCCCCCCCCTCACCGCCACCAGCACTTTTTTCGTCGCCGAGCACCTCTGTGCACAGTGCAGTACTAAATTCCAAATTTTTAGTGCTGATTGCCTCTGTCGCAATCGTTTTAGTATGATGTGTACAGCGGAAGTGTCTATTAATATTAGGAATGCCTTTTAAGGTATGGAGTGCTAAAATGAGACTTAGAGTAATCAGCGCCAGAAATGAGATCCCCAATTTGAACCCCAATGAGAAAACTGTTCATCTGGCTTTTCGAGCCAGCAATGTAGATTTCCTTAACCTGATGCAGAGGTGTCCCAGGCTAAGAATGATTCAGGTTCCGCCATCCTACCGCAAGACCATGTCCAATGCCATCCAGGTATTCCTGGAGATGCAGGGCATTGAGATGCTGGAAGGCGACGTGTGGGGCCACAGAAAAGACCTGGACGAGTACTTCACCGTGGGCGATTCCACGCTTGCAGAGATTCACGCCCTGGCCGCCGCCGGCGCATCCGTGGACGAAGTGGCCGATCAGATTCAGAGGAAGGCCCGGATCGGCTCGGAGCTGATCAAGTACATCGCCAAGACCAAAGTTACCGCATGACGCGGCAAAAGTAGAAACCAAAGGCGAGAGGACGGGCAAGAGGCCCCGAAAAAAGGTTCCGGTAATTCGGACGCTGTGTGAAATTCCAGCGCTTATGCCGCCTTTGAGCCCCGGTTTAATGTCGAGCTTCGGGCAGGGTCAGGCCAACACTATGCGGTGATTGGCTCCAGCCTATTAGGACGCTGTGGATTTGGCGCTGGCCTGCCTGGGACTTGATATTGCATTTTCTTGATGATTTCTCTTTGGGGTGGAGAATGGTCTTTTCTAAACTTGGAGCGAAAGTCTTTTATCTCGGCAATTGACGTATAGTATATTGGTGAAAGTCGATGGCCATTTTCCTCCTACATCCAATTGACTTTCTCCTCCCTCCTTCTTGTGCAATTGGACCGAACAAAGGCATGTTGAATGCAAAAGAAATATACATTGGTACGTAGAATAATTTAAATAAGCTCGCCCTCCAAAGTCAGAGTGATCAGAGACTTCCTGATAAGACCAGCTGTTTAGAAGAGTTGACCTACCATGAAACAAAACCGGCGTTTTAAATCGCTAATGATAGCGGTTGTCCTGATATTTGTAACGAATTCGTGCTTTGCTTCAAATATAGACTCCGGCATAAATTCGACCAACAATAACAATAATGATTCGTCCAAAGTTTCTTTGGGAGATGCCATAGATTTTCTTATGCCGAAGGCTGTCTGGGAAAATTTCTATAATTTGACTAAAGTTCCGCGTCCTTCCCACGGAGAGGAGCAGATAAGCGCCTATCTGGCAAATTTTGGCAAAGACTTGGCTATGGAGACTACTGTAGATGAAGTGGGCAACGTCCTTATTCGCAAGCCTGCCACTCTCGGAATGGAGAACCGGAAAGGGTTGATTCTTCAGGCTCACATGGACATGGTAGCTCAGAAGGATGCGGACAAGGAATTTGACTTTCAGAAGGATCCCATTCAGGCTTACATGGAGGACGGATGGGTAAAGGCCAATGGCACAACCCTGGGTGCTGATGACGGTATCGGGGTTGCTATCATCATGGCCCTTTTGGAAGATAAAAAACTGGTCCACGGCCCTCTGGAGGCCCTCTTCACCGTCAACGAGGAGGACGGTTTTACTGGTATTCATGGGCTTAAGTCAGATCTGCTCAAGGGTAATATCTACATAAACGTGGACTCGGAGACTGAGGGAGAGTTTACTATCGGCAGCGCTGGCGGTCTATACATTGACGCTAAGAAGAATTATTCAGAGGAAGGAACTCCTGCCCAAATGGTTGGATACAAAATAGCCATCAAAGGGCTAAAGGGAGGCCATTCCGGAACGGATATAAACCTGGGCAGGGGAAATGCAGCCAAGATCCTATGCCGTCTGCTATGGACTTCCCAGAGATTGTTCGGCTTAAGGATTGCCTCCTTTAATGGAGGAGATCGTTACAACGCCATACCCAGAGAAGCAGATGCAGTTGTAGTAGTGCCAAAGTCAGAGGCCGACTCCTTTGCCAAGTATGTCCAGGAGTTCGAAGCCACCGTGCAAAAAGAGCTTTCAGCCACAGAGCCAAGCTTGGTTATAAAAGCAGAGAATGCTGACCTTCCAGCTAAGCTAATGGTGGCACAATCCAAAGTTAACCTGATAAGCGCCGCATATAGCTGCCCAAACGGCGTCTTGAGGATGAGCGATGCGGTTCCTGGGCTAGTAGAAACCTCTACCAGCATGGGCATCCTGAAGGCAGAAAAGGGTGAGTTTTGGGCCGGATTCTATGTAAGGAGCTCACTTGATTCGGCCAGAGACGACACAGGCAACATGACTCGAAGTGTCTTCGAGCTGGCGGGCTCCAATGTATCATTCGCAGATAGTTATTCTGGCTGGGCGCCCAACCCAGAGTCTCCGATACTGGGCCTGATGAAAGAGGTCTATCAGGATAAATTCGGTCAAGAGGCCAAGGTCATAGCCATTCACGCCGGCCTGGAGACTAGCGTGGTTGGGGAAAAGTACCCTGGAATGGATATGATCTCTTTGGGCCCCACGTTGCAACATGTCCATTCACCGGATGAGCGCTTAGAGGTCTCGACCGTATCCAAGGTGTACGACCTGTTGACGGAAACACTGAAGCGAGTTCCTGCTGTGTGAGATTACAGCGCTAATGCCGCCTTCCTAGTCCGGTTTAATGTCGAGCTTAGGGCAGGGCCAGGCCAACACTATGCGTTGATTGGCTCCTTCTAAGAGGACGCTGTGGATTTGGCGCTGGCCCGCCTGGGACTTGATATAGAAACGCCAGCCATTAGGAGGAGAGAGGCAATTAAAGTCGGAGCGATGGGGCTTGATGACTGGCCAGGCCCGCCGCTCCATTTATCTCATGTTTGACTAAACGTAAATTCTGTCTTTCCCGTCAAATGGTGGTGTAAAGATAGAGATAAGCTGCAAAGTTTCATTGCCAGTTACTTCTGATCCATGGAGCACTAATGCTGGTATGTACATCAGATCTCCGGCTTTCATCACTAATTTCTTGCCGGATACGTTCATGACGGCCTGGCCTTTAATGCAATAGGTTATCTCATCCCTGTATTGATGATAGTGCATCTTTAGGATCGAGCCGGGGGGACCCATTACTAAATTGACGCTGGCATTCTTTCCGGATGCCACTTGAGTTATATTGAGACCGGCCTTCGCGTCCAGACTCTTTTGTTGGGCTAGATCAATGAGATTGACCTGAACTGATTGAAATTCGCTTTGATTGAGGTCTACCTGTTTTTCGATACTCGTTCTTTCTGTCAAATTTGCTGATTGATTGCTCCCTTCTTCTGCCAAGGCTAGGACACAGGTACATAAGACAGCTGAAAACAGAGCCACAAATATTTTTTTCATGCCATGCGTTATGTTATGACTTTATCTATACCTTGCGGTTCTTTGATCTGAGACATCATCAGATTGATTTGGAGATTATATCTCTCGTTCTATCCTTTTTCTCACAAATGCATCCAAATCCTTGTTGGCCTTTATCGATAACTCGATCTCTCGTGGAGGCTTATCTTCTATCGCCATTTTATTGCCCGGATTCTAAATGCTGGAAAAGAATATAGAACTGCTTGCTCGCCGCCTCCACAATACCGATCTCCTCTTTCGTCAGCCCATAATGCCGGGCCCCCGTCGATCTGCCGTTCCAGGGCAGTCTTTTCGTGAGGCGTGCCGATTTCGGGGAGCTGTTTATGCAGGGCGAGCGTCTAGCACCACCAGGGAGACCATGCGATATCGGCAGGTAGACTCCATTAGGATTATCCTTTTGACGATCGCAAGGTTAAAATTGAATCAGCCCATTAGTGGAATTAGGGGGAATAGTGTAACGTGCCGTTTACCAAAGTTGATGAAAAAGGCAGAATGGTCCTACCTAACGAGATCAGGCGCAAGATGAAAATCGTTCCTGGAGATGAATTTGTTGTGGACGAGGTCGGGCCGGACACAATTCTAATTAGAAAAGTAGATGTGCGATCCATGATTCAGGATGCGATTGAGCGCGCCAAGTCCGTAGACCTCGACAAGCTCCAAAAAGAGATGGACGAAGAGGGAAACAGAGTTGCCAGAAAGATGTACAAGGTTCTTGATTGACTCCAATCTATTTATTGCGGCGGTAAAGAGCGTTTGGACGAAGAGTTCGGAACTTCTCTCTGTCCTCCTGGATGGCTCTTTCGAACTGGTTGCCAACAAATCTTTGCTTGCGGAGTATGAGAAGTATGCTCAGCAACTTGATGCACAATATGTCTTCTTCTACATGAAGAGCCGGGTTATTTTGACTGATCAGTCCGAAGACGAGGTACAAAGATGCAAGCCATTCTTTCCTGAAGGTAAGGCATCTGATGTGGTTCATGCTGCAACTTGTCTTCATACCGCAGCAGTCCTGATCACAAATGGTGACTTCCTCCCCACCCTAAAGGATGGGGCTTCCTGCTTCAACGAACCGACGCTTACTTTGTACATAGGCCAAAGCCACTCCCCACCCTAAAGGATGGGGCTTCCTGCTTCAACGAACCGACGCTTACTTTGTACATAGGCCAAAGCCATAGGTCGGTTCTCCACAGGCTATCCCCCTCAGTCCGAGGGTTCTGATTCCCATGCTTGCATTGAGATCTCGGCAGATTATGAGACCACACCGAGAGCAGATATGTACCCTATCTTTCAGCTTTTTGGGCACGATCTCACCACAAGCAGAACATCTCTGGCTAGTGTTATAGGGATTTACCAATACCACGGTTTTGATCCTGCCCGCAATAGGCCTATGCACAAAGGTTCTAATGCCGCCGGAAATTTTTGAGAGTATCAGCAGAGAGCCGTTCAATTTGAACCCTGACTGGGGATAGGTAACCGAGCTATAACGGTTAATGGACTTGAACCTGGGGTAGCCTTTTTTTCGAGCCCCTTCGCGAACTCTTCGAAAGAAGTTATCAACGGATTTCTGAAGCCTCCTCAAGACATCCTGTTCGACCTGAGAATGGACTGCATTGAGGTTGTGATTAGACTGTTTCTCAAAGACCAGCAAAGCTGCCTGATCTTCGTAAGATCGAGTTATACCTTCGCGTTCCCAGGCATTTTTGCGATCAGCAAGTGCTTTATTCCAAAGATGCCTACAGGTATCCAGCGTTAAGGCCAATTGTGCTTCTTGTTGCCTGTTTGGATATAGCCGGAACTTGTAGGCAGTTTTCATATTAACATAATATGGTCGCACCATTGCTATATTAAGTCAATTAGTGCGCAGCGAAAGTAATCATGAAGGGGTACGATTCATCCCCAGCCTGAAGTCTGGGGTCTTCTCTACCCCTGTACCCCAACGAGATAAAATAAGAGATTCCGATCTCATAAGAGTTTGGAGCATCTCCGAGGCCATTAAAAATCTGCTCTGAATACCTCAAACAGGATTATCGTTCAACCATTTGCTATGCAGCATCTTCCACAATCCGAATCTCCTGACTTTATATTTTGCAAACTTCAACTACTGCCGAAAACATCGCTCTCTAAAGTATAGGGATGTCAGGGGAAAATAAAATTGAACTGCCCCGCGAAACATGCTGGCTTGATCGATCATATCTGGAGCTTGAGTGAATTATTGACTTTTCCACATCACAAAATTAAAACCTATTAGAGGTTCACGACCCAATCTTGCTACACCACAAAATTCCTCAGAACCCCAATCCCCTCGATCGCTACTTCCACCGCATCTCCCTTTTTCAGAGGCCCCACTCCTGGGGGACGTGCCCGTAGCAATCACATCATCCGGCTCAAGAGTCATGACTCCGCTTATGAACTGCATCACCTTTCCGTTGACGCGCGTCTCAATATCCGCGTCAAAGGGATCTATTTTGGCGATCCAGGGGCCAAAGGGGGCAAAGGTATCGAAGCTCTTGGCACGCGTCCACTGACCATCTTTGCGCTGCAGATCACGGGCCGTCACATCGTTGAAGCCTGGAAGCCTTTGAGACCCAAGTCTATGGCATTGCTCATCAGGAATATGCGATAGCCCACATCATGCACTTTGGGACCGGTAATCTTGGCTTGCTGCTTCATGTCGCCCTTGATCTGTATCGGCAAGCTATTTGTTTGTTTCCAAGACATCTTCAATCGGCACATGAGCCTTTTGCGGGAGAGCGGCCTGCAGTTCGTGGGCATGAGCTCGGTAGGCCCCTCCATTGCCATCGTAACCGACCGCAGCCGAGAAGAGGTAGCCAAGCTTATTGAGCCTTTGGGGCTGGAGATTGCCATTGAGACAAAGGTGGATAACGAGGGGCTGAAGGTGCACATGGCCGGGGCTGCACGCGCGGGGGCGAGCGAGGACGATGGTCCAAGGATGCGGTGTTCATAGTCGCCATCATCGGCCAGACGAAGGTGCCGGTCTTCGCACTGCGCACGTTCCAGGAGTTTGAGGGCAGATCGAAAGAGAAGTAATCTCCGTTCGTTCGTCCTCCGTGCGCTCTGCGACTCTGTGGTTCTATTCCGTAAACCATTGGTTATAACCAGTGGCTAACGACTAATCCACCACAGAGACACAAAGTTCACAGAGTACGCACAGAGCGACGAACTAACAAAACCATCATCCACTGGCTATAGAGACTTCTCGCATTTCGATGAACTATGCCTTCTTCAAAGAAATCGTCTACACAAATAGCCTTTGAAGAACCATGCAAGTGCAGATCTGGGCAAATTCGCTGATGTGCATCACTTCGCCATCGTAATCTTCCCAAGTGATAGCCGATACCTCAGCTTGCACCGGCTTATGGCTCTTTATGAACTTCTGGAAGGCGGTGATTCTTGCCTCCTCATCCTCAACCAGGCAGATGAGTGTTTGCGGGCGATCTTCCTCCCACCAGCAGGCAGAAATTCTGTGCACTCCGCAATCCATTGCCGCCTCCATCAGGAATATGCGATAGCCCACATCATGTACTTTGGGACCGGTTATCTTGGCTTGCTGCTTCATGTCACCCTTGATATGCATCGGCAAGCTATTTGGTTTTTTCCAAGACAACTTCGAAATGATATTAATAAAATTTGCCCCTTGACCACCAATAACAGCGAGGAACCCTATTTTCCCTATCCACTAAATCATTAAAATCAATAGCTATGAGGAAATTTCATGAGCCAAGCAACTTGAAACGCTACTCAGAGGACTTTTTTTTCTTCAGATATTTTCATGCTAAGTTGGCTTTCTATGTCCTTGAGCTCAGTTGAAAGCTCCAAGTGTCTTATTTCTATTTCACGAATAAATTCTGGTTTCCTATTTCTATTGAAAATATCTTCAAGATCTTGTTTCCGCTTTTCATCAGCGCCGCTTTCTGCTTTCTGGAAATAGTCTCTTACATAGACAGAATAACTACTAAAAACAGTTTGAAATTCAGAGGATCTATTAAGATACATGTTTTGTTCGATCGAATCCCAAAATGATACGAAGTCATAAATTAGAGTATTTGGACTTGGATCTGGAACTCTTGATGTTGGTGATACAACTATTCTTACTGAACGCTTATATTTCAACGAAAATATATTTATATCATTCTTTCTTTCAAATAACGGTCCTACTAATTTGACCATTTCTCTGTTGACTCTTTCATATTTTTTTACCAATCGATCATACTCCATATTTTCTAGCATAAGATTTGACTGCTTTTTCATAGAATCTGATTGGCTTTTCATGGCCTCGGCTTGTTCTAACATTGTCTTTGCCTGATTTTGGATGGCAAAAGATTGGTCGCGGACAAAGTCAGTTTGGCTATCCATAATATCTGCTTGTTTTGCCATAGCATCTGATTGGTTTCTAATAAATTTAGATTGAATTTCCATTGCATCTGCTTGTCGTTTCATATCTACAGATTGTTTATATACTAAGTCCATTTGATCCTTAACGCCTTTGAAGGATTTATAGGCGTAAATAGCAAGTCCAACTGTTGCAATTGCCGTAATAGTGCTTGAAACTTGATTCCAATCAATTGCCAATTATATCTTATCTCCTTTGATTTCATCTCACCTGAAATAGTGTTACCAATGCATCATTTTAAGGTTTTCCATACGGGTGCATCTATTTTATTCAAGAAACCCAATCATCAGAAATTGATTAACAACAGATTATATTGTTGTGAAATCAGGTGAAACGGCGGCGGCGCAGCCGCGCAGCAGAGCTACTGGGTATTCAAAATAATAAATTGACTCCAGTACAATCATTTATCCTTTTTTCTTGCGTCTTTTTGGCACCTGCTTGCTGGAGATAATGCCATTATCGAGCGCTGTACGATCCCCCTCTTCCAGAAATCGCTTCTTGCGCCATGAACTTAGCTTTATCGCGGCTAAGTTAGGAATAACAGAATCTAAATGCCACGTTTGGTGCAATACTCATCAAGTGATATGTATTGATCCTTCTCTTTCTGGAGCTTCCTATACTGCTCATCTGCATAAGCCGCCAATACATCCTCTTTTTGAACTTCAACAGTTGCCATTATCGCAATACCTCGCTAGCTCGCCCCGCGGGTGCGCCGCAGCCGTTTCACTTAGTTATTTTCCATATCGAATTACTTCCTTCCATGTTCCCCATAAAATTATCACCGAAGCAATTGAGAAAACAATTGCGAATAACGAACCCATTTTTCCTGCGGGATTCACAAAATAGCCAATAGCGAAGATTACAATAATAATAGCCGCTTCTGCAAGAACCGCCATGACGACTCTACCAATTCCATGTTCAAGTATTTGGCTTATTAGGAATAGCATAAAAATTGCGGCTACAAAAAGGACGCCGATATATACATCACTAGGGATCATCTTAATTCCTCTTCCAGAATTGCCACCAGCTATTAGCCCTGGCCTCTTTTTGGATTCGCGGCAAACTCACTGCATACCCAAGCGTTCCTTTATCGCTCTGACATCGGCCTGCATTTGCCTGGCATATCCTGGTTGAATGTCTTCCCTCATGCCTTTGATCTCTTCCGTGACCTCACTCGTATTCGCTTTCACGGCCTTGATGTCTTCCCCGATTTGAGGGATGATATCGGTATTCTTCCGCACTGCTTTCATATCACCCTTTAACTCTTTTATATCACCCTTTAACTCTTTTATATCACCCTTCAACTCTTTCAGATCACCCGTCATCTCTTTGAGGTTGTCTCTCATATCCAGGAGTAGCGGGATTGCCTTGTTTAGCTGTATATTTGTGCAAACAAAGGCATACTCGCTGGTCCTCATAATATCGCCCTCATAGTCCTCAAAGACAATGCTCGATACTTGGGAATGGTCAGGTTTTTGGGTCTCTACCAGCTTCTTAAAATCTGCGATTGTTTCTTCATTGCCTTCGACCAGGGCTGTTACCTCTGGCCCATTCTCGCCCGTCCTATTGCGAGCGTGAAAGCCCTTGAGACCCAAGTCTATGGCGTTGCTCATCAAAAAGTATCTGTAGCCTACACCATGCACTTTAGGACCGGCAATCTTAACTTTCAGCTTCATAGTCATCTTTGGTATCTATCGTCAAGCTATTTGGCTGTTTCCTCAATCTTGCTACACCACAAAGTTCCTCAGCACCCCGATCCCCTCGATATCAACTTCCACCGCATCTCCCTTTTTCAGCGGCCCCACGCCCGGGGGCGTGCCCGTGGCAATCACATCACCCGGCTCAAGAGTCATGACCCCGCTTATGAACTGCACCAATTTCGGCACGTCGAAGATCAGATCGGAGGTGTTCGACTTCTGCACCACTTTTCCGTTAACGCGTGTCTCAATATCCGCGTCAGCGGGATCTATTTTAGCGATCCAGGGGCCGAAGGGGGCAAAGGTGTCGAAGCTCTTGGCACGCGTCCACTGACCATCCTTGCGCTGCAAATCACGGGCCGTCACATCGTTGAAGCAGGTGTAGCCCAGGATGTACTTCTCCGCCTCTTCTGCCTGGATATTTTTGCAGCGCTTTCCAATAACTACCGCCAGCTCGCCTTCGTAGTCCACCTGGCTGCTGGAAGCAGGATAGACGATATGCCCATCCGGGTCCAGGATGGCAGAAGGAGGCTTCAAGAAGAGAATGGGCTCCTCGGGAAGGGGCATCTTCAGCTCCTGGGCATGTTTTACGTAATTTAAGCCCACACAGACGATCTTCGTCGGCTGGCAGGGAGGCAGAAGGAATACTTCGTCCAATCTTAGCACTTCCCCCCTGGAGATTATGCCATTCTCTTTGCTGTATGATCCTCCCCTAACTATGCCATCAAGCATGAATCGAACTATCATTTTAAACCATCTCTCCGAGCCAAATATTATTAAGTCGTCTTTGTGCCTTTGTGCCTTTGTGGTGATCGTATTCGCAAGTCAACTATCCTTTGCAGGGACCCTTGCCACCGGTGGGGCCTCGCCGGTATCGCCCAAACTCGCTCTCCAGCAATCGGTCGGCCATTACGACCGGCCCTTCCACACAGACCCGCAGGCCATCCGGGTCCAGGCAGCAGGATCCGCAGATGCCTGCCGCGCACTTGAAGTAGCGGTTGATGCAGGCCTGGGTCTTTTTGGCGTGCTCCGCTGTTCGGGAAATTATGTCCCACATCATCATCTCCGGGCCGCAAAGGTAGATCTGATCGTACTCGAATAAGTCTAGCTCTTTTAGCCCGGATGCAACGCGGCCGTGTATGCCCAGGGAGCCGTCATCGGTGGTGATAATAGTATCTCCCAGAGCCTCAAATCGATCCCGGAAGATGAGGTCTTCTTTGCAGCGAAAGCCGAGCAGTGAGGCGACCTTCATGCTAGCGCTTTTGGCCTGCTCGCCCAAAAAAGCCAGCGGCGCAGTGCCCACGCCGCCGCCCATGAGCAGAATTCTCTTGCCCCGCAGGACAAAGCCATTGCCCAGAGGGCCCCGCAGGCCGACGCTGCTTCCTCTGCCCAAGCTAAAGAGCGCGGCTGAAGCCTCGCCTACCGACTGCACCGTTATGGTATCAGGTCCCGAGAAGCTCATGGGAATCTCATCCACGCCTCTGATCCAGACCATGACGTACTGCCCTGGTGCCGGGTCAAAGTTTCTATCCAGCCGAAAGGTCCTGATCAGAGGAGCCTCCGAGCGCACTTCTTCTATGATGCAGTTTATGGGTTTCATGAGCGTCTCCTCCCTGCCAGGCCACGTAATTCCTCCAGTGTCAACGATTTTCTCTCCAGGTAGCGGGATAGACCAGTTGTGATCTCCTCGAAGACCCCGTAGCCCTTGAGAAGAGCAGTTCCCACCTGCACCGCCGAGGCCCCGGCCATGATCATTTCCACGGCATCCTCCCAGGTGGAGACGCCGCCTACGCCTATCACCGGAATCTCCAGGCGCCCGGCCAGCTCGTAGACACAGCGCACGGCCACCGGTTTGATGGCAGAACCCGACAGGCCGCCGAAGCGATTTCCCAATATCGGGTAACCGGTCTCGATATCAATGGCCATGGCCTTGAGTGTGTTTATGGCCACTATGGCGTCAGCTCCGCCCCGCTGCGCCGCCAGGCCCAGCTCCAGGATATCGGCCGTGTTCGGAGTCAGCTTGACCCAGACCGGCACATCTGCAGCAGCCTTCACGGCTCCAGTAACGGATTCCACCAGATCGGGATAGCGGCCCAGTTCGCTGCCATACTTCTCGGCATGGGGGCAGGAGAGGTTCAGCTCGAAGGCGTCTGCCTTCAGGCTGCGAGCGATCTGGGCGAACTCTGCGGCAAAAGATCCGAATATGCTGGCGATGACGGGCACCCCGCCTTTGCGGGCTGTATCGATCTCGTCCTGAAAGTCTTTGTAGGAAGGATTGGGCAGGCCCATGGCATTGAGAAGGCCACCGTCCACATGAACAATGGTGGGACCGGGGTGGCCCTCCCGCGGCAAGGATCCCACGGATTTGGTGACCACGCCGCCTGCGCCTGCCCGGGCGGCACGACAGAGAGAGGCACCGGTAGTGCCCAGGATGCCTGCCGCCAGCAGGATGGGATTATTGAGCTGCAGGCCGCCGGCATGGATGGAAAGGGATAGCATGAAGAGGGAGATATGCCGGACAAGATAAAAGGCTTATTAATGAGAATAATCTTGAGAATAATAAAAAATTATCTTTGGCGGCACCTTGGTCAGGCCGTAGCTAAATATTTCCCTTCTCCCTCAAAGCGGTTCTCATCTCGACTACCTCGTCCTCCAGCTTCTCGAACCTCTGATCCAGGTAGCCTTTTAGATCTTTTCTGGAATCCTTGACCTCATCAAGAAGATCCTACTGCGAATCAATCATCTCTCTTTGACCACTGAGCATTTGATTATTTTGCAGCTAGCACTCCTTCCACAATCCCCGTCCAGGGATCGCCTTTAGTCGAAAACGCCCTGTATTCACCGGAGGCGGAGTTGCCACTCAAGTTGAGCCTAAGCCGGTAGAGGTTTACGGTTCCAGAGGATATCACATCCAGACTCAATTTATCAGCGGAAACTGAACCGGAAGCCGAAGCCTTCATGGTATCGCCGCCGTCATTTATGTTGCCCGTTCCGAAAACTGCATTCTCTGACTGGAAAAGCGTGAGGGCCAGGAATCTGTTCTTGCTGTCTTTAAGCCGGAAGGACCAGTTTCCGGCTTTGCTTACTGTCGGAGATGTAGTCTGCGATATTGCCGGTGATGATGTCGGCAGTGGAGCCTGCGAGATGGCCGGTTCTGCCGATGATGCGGCTTTAGCCTGGCCTGAGCTCACGGTACTTGCTGTCTGATATTCCAGTGCCTCGCCGGTTTTCACAGAGCTTCGGGACGCCTGCGGATTGGTGCCGTTTTCGGATAGATTGCCGGGCATGGTAAAATTGATGCCGCTCTCCTCGCTCCACAGCTTTCTTGCCGCCGCTGGGTTTTCCGGTATACCGTTGTTGGGGATGTAAATCCCATTGCTGAAATCAATGAGCTGGTCCGCGGATAGTCCCGAGCCTCCATCAATGATGGCATAGGCATGGACGGCAAATAGTGCAAGGATCGCCAGCGATAAGGCTATCAGAATTACTAATCTCCTGGCTTTCCAAATCATGACGTTAAATACGTGCTTTGACATATTAAGACTTATGTTATATTTGGCTGGCAAATCATCATTATATCTTTCTCGCCCCAAAGACCTTTTTTAATAGGCCGCTTGCCTTTTTCTCCCCAGGTCTTTTTGCCTTAGCTCCCGTAGGAGACGCCGGGGGAGCGCCTGATCTTTTTTCCGCGCCCCGAGAAGCACGGACTGCGCCTGCGGCCTTCTCTTTGATAACGATCTGGGTGCTCACGCCCCCATGTCTGGATTTCCTGGGCCGGATATCAACTGTGATGGGCCTTTCGATCTCATTACTAACCAGCATGGCCACGCCTGCCGGCAGCCTCTTGATCTCCTCCTCCAGATCGCCTGTCATTCCCTCCAGTCCTTTGGAGAGCGCCTTGAGGTCATTGGGATTGGTGACCCTCATAATGATCTGAGTGTTGCACTGAGAGATGACGTTCTTGTCCACCCGGGCCGGCCTCTGGCTGATGATCATCAGCCCCAGGCCAAATTTTCGGCCTTCCGCGGCAATGGTACGCACAATGCTGGTAGAAGCGGCGTTTCCAGTGCCCCGTTCCGGTATGTAGTTGTGGGCTTCCTCTACCACCACCATTCCCGGCGAGACCAGCCGGCGCTTTCTGGCCTCAAAGACATCCGTTAAAAGTCGAGATACGATCATGGCCTGCAGTTCAGGAAGTATTCCGGTCATGTCGATAACAGCGGCCCTGCCGGGTCGCAAAAGCTCCTCTACCGGCGTCTCCGCTCCCGAGAAGAGCCCCAGCTCCAGGAGCGACTCCAGCTGGCCTACTAAATTCCACTTTACCTTGGAATTGCTGCGTACTACCTGTTCGATGACGTCCTCCAGGGTATAGGCATCCGTCTCCGCCCGCAGGGCACTGATGGCCTCGTAGAGCAATCCCAACTGGCCGCTGCTGCTGCTCTCGTGGGGAATCATCTTTGCCACCTCTCGGGCAGACATGTTCATTCCGTTAAAGCGAAAAGGCCGGTCGGCTCTCGGGTTCATGGCCATCTCTCCGGGAGTGTAGATGGTGGCATCATAACCGCGCGGCTTGACCTTATATCTGGAAAAGTCGCCCACTTTGTTGGGCTCCTTCATGGAGGCATACTCGCCGTGGGGATCGATGATGAGCAGAGCCACCTTTCTTTCCAGCAGCTCTTCCAAAATCACGGCTGCCGTGTAGGATTTTCCTGAACCGGTTTTGGCGAGGACGCTGCAATGCTTTTGTACCAGGGTATTGGCGTCCAGCTCCACCCGGATATCATAGCCTCGCAACATGCCGATGTACATATCTCCCTTGGCCAGGCCCAGCGTTGCCTTGATCAGTTTTTCGTCGGCTATGAAGACCGGATCTCCCGGTCGGGCAGGACTGGTGGGAAGATGCAGCTTGCCGTTGCTTGTCACGCCGATAACCCTGGCTTCAGCTATCATCATCTCTCTAGAATCATAATTCCGGGCGGCATCATTGAGCTGGTTTACGCTGTAGGCGGAGTTGGACCGTTTGACGTCCTCCACCTGGGCGAGTGCCCATTCCCTCCCGTCGGCTTTGGCCTTGATGTAAGTGCCTCGACCTACCTCTTTGTTTATAATGAACTTAAATGCTAATGGATTGGTCTCACCAACAATTGTACCGACCGACCCCTTTGCTATCGACATCACTATTTTGCATCGCCTTCTTGCTACATTCCCATTTTTAATAGGTATCTTGAAGTATAAAAAGATTGGTCCAAATACATGAATGGTTTATTGCACCGGAAATTAATTTAATATAATCGTGCACAGAGCTATAGAGCTACAACTCATTGCCTTATTATGCGCAATAATTATTTATCATTATTTACTTTTTGCAGTAAAATTGAGGTGCTTAGTCCCGCCTGAGTGAATATTATAAAAATAATATTAATTATACGATGAGACTTAAGAACATCTATAGCTCATATTAATATTTCGACGTTCTCATCATCGCCTGCCCGTAAGTCAGTCCAACTAACAGCCCCACGATATGGGCCATATGAGCGATGTTGTCTGCCGAACCTAGGGTCAGAAAATCAATCAGGACGAATAGCACGACTGCACCACGAATGCTCACCGGTATCACGAAGAAGAGCAGTATGCGAATCTCGGGAGCAATCATTGCAAGACAGCCCATCACACCATAGAGAGCTCCGCTCGCTCCCACCATGGAGCCGCTGGATATCATCATCTGGCCAAACGCCGCCACTATCCCTGAGAACATGTAGATCTGCAGGAATTTATTCTCACCCACGCGCCTTTCCAGCTCCATGCCAAAGAAGAAGAGAAAGAGCATATTCCAGAAGAGGTGGTTAAAGTCTGCATGCACGAACATATGCGTTATGAGCGTCCAGGGCCTTTGCATTACATGGTCTGGATTTAAAGCCAGGTAGTTGTATACGAAGGCAGGAAAAATGACGCTGATGAAGAATACTACAATGCATGCTAATAATATAAGACCCGAATAGGTTATGGGCAGCCCGGAAGGTATGCGACCTCGCCAGCCGTAGACTGGTTTTTGCGATTCACCCCATTCATCCCGGTATCTATTGTCCTCCCTTCGAGCGGTCATGGTCTGAAATGGTTTCAATTTAACTCCCTTACAATAATATTATATTTATTCCGGTACATACTGGCCGTTACGAAGAACTATGACATAATCGGCGGAGTTACGTAGAGCCACTGAGAAGCCGGGCTCCGCTCCGAAGATGATGGTCTCCTTGCCGTGCTCCATAGCTTTCATGAGCACCGGTTTTAAATCGGCATCGCGGGTGACGAGTGCCAGGGTGTCGATGACGGGATTATAGATCATATCCACGCCCTCTACGGCCATTCTCACATCTACGTCGCTGGTGCAGATCACCGGCTCAAAACCCTGATTTTCCACGGCTTCAACCAGTTTCTCCGAGGCGTACTGATTTAAGAAAACCTTACCCATCTTGATGTCGCCGTAATCCTTGAGGATGTCCCGGATCTCTTCCAGGTCCGTCTGGAACTCCTTTCTGAGCATATTGGGCCCATCTACGAGCAGTCCGATCTTCTTTCTCCCCTTCTCCTTCTTGGAGCCCAGGTAACTCAAGATATGCTCGAACTGTATTGGCATCCGATTCATGTTAACCCTTTCTTAGTATATTTGGATTAGATGTTATAAATTCGTTTGGTATTATCCGCAGTTATCTGGGCGATTTCTTGCGGCTCTATGCCTCTGATCCTGGCAATGAGCCGAACAGAGTCCGTAACAAACGCGGGTTCATTTCTGCCACTTCGGGGCGAAAGGAAGGGGCTGTCCGTCTCTACCAGCAGCCGGTCCAGTGATACATTTTTAGCCAGGATCTGATGTTGTGCGGATCGACAGAGATTGGTAGCCAATGAGATGTAAAATCCCCGATCAATGGCATCTTTCATAGTTCCGATTGTGCCGCTGTAGCAGTGGAATACGACCTTGTCCAGGTGCTTTACCATTTCCAGAGCAGGCTGCTCGGCATCGCGGGAATGAATGACCAGAGGCAAATCGAGGGATTTGGCGAGCTCAATGACCCTGCTAAAGACCTTTGCCTGGCGCTCCCTGGTTGGAGCATCTTTGCAGTGATAGTAGTCCAGCCCCGCCTCGCCGATACCCACGGCCTGACCGGCATTGTTTTCTATCTGCTCAAAAAGCATATCGAGTTCCGGCTCTTTTATGCTCTGCAAAGTATTGGGGGAAAGCCCCAGGGTGGCGGAGATGAAATCATACTTCTTGGCCAGCTCCAGAGACTTGGCATTGGTGGAATAGTCCACACCCGAGTTGATCATGTGAACCACGCCGGATTTTCGGGCACTGTCCATTACCGCTTCGCGATCTTTGTTAAACTGCTTGAAATCTAGGTGGCAATGCGAATCGATTACCCCTTGCAAAGGAACATTTATCGATGAGATTCCTCCAATGAGATCAATTTGTTGATGTGGATGGTATTATCTTTTTTGGTGTGGCTGAAAAAAAGAAAAACATTGCCTTTCCGCCAGATGCTGCCAGCGTCCAGAGGATTCTATCGCGAAGGGGCTGAGGAGAAAGTCTCATTACAGAGAGTGAGAAATGAGAGAAACTACGAGGTCGCATTTGCTGGAGCGAAATTGAAATCTGAGGCTAGAGCTGAGAAGACCTTCTTGGCTTTTTCGTAATTCCATCCCTCCAGTGGGAAATTTTCAACCAAAATATACTCACCGGTCAGGGAAATTACGGAAGCTCGCTCGCGATTTTTCTCTCTTGATAAAGACGAAGTATCCGGGACATTCAATTCTGGACGATTCTCGGTCATGTTAAAAACCGAGATTACTTTCGGCAGGTCTTCATGCCTATAAATAGGCACAAAAGCCTTGGGAGCAACTTTTGTCCAATACAATTTAAGTTCTGGATATGCTGCGCTCCAAACATTCCTTACTTCTATAACCTCTAACCACCCGGCAGGTGTTATTCCTGTTTCGTTCCTTATTGTCTCTATTGTGCTATTCATCTCATCAGCAATCATATAACCATACGCGGATGGTACAGTTAGCAGCATTGCGGCAGCTATAATCCAATACTTCGTATTCATCACTCCAAAATTTTCGTTTCGATTGGGCAACTTCATTCAGATATTTAATACTAAAAAAATTATGGATTGCTTGAAACTCAAGCCTTCTTCTTTTCATCTGCGGGATTCAGGAGCATCAACCGATTTATGGCACTGACCAGGGCCTCCACGGATGCCAAGACTATGTCCTCACGAGCCGATTTGGCGCTGACCCTGCGCCCCCGGTCGTCCTCTACTCCAATCACCACTTCCGCCAGAGCATCAGCCCCGCCGCTTATGGCTTCAATTCTAAAGTCGCAGATGCGAATGGATGTGTCGCACTCCAGGAGACCCTGCACGGCATTTACGGCTGCGTCTACCGGCCCTACGCCGATATGGGCGAGAACTCTCTCTTTGCCCCGCACCAGGGCCCTTACGGTTGCCGTGGGCGTGATGATGTTGCCGGTCATGACCGAGACCTCCCGGAGCACTACGGCCTGGCTTCCTTTGGCTACCTCTCCGATCACTACGTCGGCAATGGTCTGAAGATCGATATTTGCGATCTGCTTTCCCTTGTCGCCCAGCTCCTTGATCCTTTCCAGAATCTCCTGGAGCTGCTCCTCTGTAGGCTGGTAGCCTGCCTCCTCCAGCACTTTGGCCACGGCATGCCTTCCCGTATGCTTGCCCAGGACTATGCGCCTCTTGTGGCCTACCATCTCCGGAGTCATGATACCTGGCTCAAAGGTCTTGCTGTTCTCAATAATTCCTTGGCTGTGAATGCCGCTCTCATGAGAGAAGGCGTTCTCGCCCACGATTGGCATAGTTATGGGTATCTTAACCTCGGTGAGCCGCTCTACCAGGCGGGCCGTCTCCACCAGGTATTCCGTCTTTATGCTGGTGCGAGCCCCATAAATGGCGTGCAGACTCATGACCGTCTCGGCCAGGTTGGCGTTGCCGGCCCTCTCGCCGAGACCATTGACGCAGACCTGCACCTCTCGGGCCCCCGCCTCCACTGCCGCCAGGCTATTGGCCACGGCCAGGCCGAAGTCGTTGTGGCAGTGCACATCGACCACCATATTGACATCATCGCAGATATCCTTGACAAAACGGTAGAAGGCAGAAGGAGCTGCTACTCCCACCGTGTCAGGGATGTTGATGATATCGCAGTGCGCCTCCTGCACTGCCCGGAAGATGCGATGCAAAAACTGCGGCGAGGTGCGGGTGGCATCCATGGCAGAGAAGAGACATGTCCTGCCGTTGTCCTTGACAAACTGCACCGTCTCCATAGCTCCGGCCACAATCTCGTCGTGGCTCTTCTTAATAGTATGAGCTATCTGGATGTCAGAGGTGGGAACGAAGACGTGCACCATGCCCACATCGGCATCAAGGCAGGCCTGGACATCTTTTTTCACAATGCGGGAGAGGCCGCAGACCTGGGCCCGGAGGCCCTCTCCAGCGATCTGCCGGACACTGTCAAACTCCCCCTTGGAGGATACGGGAAATCCAGCCTCGATAACATTCACACCGAGTTTGTCAAGCTGCCTGGCGATCTTGAGCTTTTGGTCCTGGGTGAGAGATACGCCCGGAGTCTGCTCGCCATCCCTAAGTGTGGTGTCAAAAATGCGGACTTTTTCATCAATGAGTGAACGAACGTCGTAGAAGACGATTCCCCACAGAGCTTTCGTGTGTCATAGATCATAGCATTGCATGCATAGCTATAAAACTTTTGCCGCCCAAGGGGTAGAGATATTTACCCCTTCGTTAAAGAAAGGTTCTCTATGAAACTTGCAATTACTATTATCGCGGTGCTGGCGGCGATATATGTTCTGCCGGCAATGGGAGAATCGGCACAGTTCTGGTCCAATCAGGCAAATGGCTACTTCATCTCGGGCGACTTTGAAAAAGCGGCCGCAAGCTATGACAAGGCCCTGGAGCAGGAACCGAACAGCACGGAGCTGTGGAATAATAAGGGAAGAACACTGGGCATGATGCGCCGCTTTGACGATGCTATCGCTTGTTTTGATAAATCGATTGCTATCAACGCCTCCAATCCCGAGTCTTCAAACCTGAAAGGAATTGCACTCTGTCGGGGATTAAATAGAAACCGTGAGGCTATTGCCATCTTCGACCAGATCCTGCAGACAGATCCCTCTTATTTTGATGCCTGGACAGGAATGGGCATGGCTCTAGCCGGTGAAGGCAGCCTTTCCGGCTCCCTGGAATGCTTTGAAAAAGCCACTCAAATCAAGCCTCAAGATCCCACCGCCTGGAATAACAAAGGTGTAGTCCTCCGGGAAATGAAAAGATATCAGGAGGCTTTGACCTGCTTCAACAAAGCAATCACCATCGACTCTGCCAATGATGATTACCAGAAGAACCGGGAGTCAACCCTACAAGACATGGACCAGCTACCAGAGACAGCTCCAAGAATGAACATGCAAGATCTGATGTAGGCCGGCAAGATCTATTTTTTTGAGCTGCATCTATTCCTGTGTAGCCCAATATTACGTCGATTTCATAAAGTAGGGCAATAGCTTAAAATAAATGTTCGACAATCATCGATCTGAGGTGTTGGGTAAGTGTTCAAGCTGATCTATCTGATGGTCGCGGCATTGGCTCTTATTTCCGGAGTGCGAGGGATGCCCCTGGATTTTGCCGAGGCCATGAACAACGCCGGCCAAGAAGATATCCTCACCGTCAAAAATTATGATACCGGCGCGTCATTGACCGAATCTTACACTGACATCGAGCACCTGGAGAGAAATACAAAGGTCAATACAAGAGCTTATGGGACGCAGTCTTTTGCATCTGATGCCAATGGGACAGATGCCGGCAGCCGCAACTTCAGCCCCGCAGACAACCCTGCCGGCGGTCTTGAGGCCAGCATCAACTCTAATGTCATAGGCAAGGCCTACATCGCCTGGCAATCAATTGATCCGAGCGTCTCAAGCACTGGCCGTCATCAGCTCTTAGGCCGCAGCGTGGAGGAGCTGACCGGAGTATTCTCCATTGAGAAGTTCATACAGCTTTGGTCCGGCAGCCGTCCTGGGGAGATAAGCGTGGACTGGCTGCCCTGCTCTTGAAAGAAATGCTTTCATTGACTATAATTTTACTGAACTCAGGATTATCTCTACAACCAGGTCATTGTAATCACGATCCTTCAGAGCATGGAGATCCTCCCAGCGAAGTTGGCATTTGCTGGAGCCTAAAGGCAGTTTTATGACGTGAGATCTCCCGTCCCCATTAAGACTGCTGTCCGTGTAATATATATTTCCGTCCTGAGCCTGCAGAGCAAAGACCAGCCTCGTTTTAGCAGGAAAGTCTCCCACATCAAAGCTCTTTCCCACATTCTCCGAAATGGAATCAAAGATCAGTTTGCTCACCGGCCCAAAGAGCCCGAAACGATTGTGGTAAGGCGTATTCTTGCTGACCAGCCTGGCCACGACATGGCTGTCCACTGCCAAAACAACATCTTCCTTAATGGTGGGCATCACCTCGATCTCCACTACGAGATCTTTGTAGATCTTCATCTTAAGGCCAAGAGAGGTCTCCCAGCGTAGTTCCCATTTATTATAGCCAATGGGAAGCTTGCGCACATGGCTCAAGAAGTCCGGGTTTTTTACCTGGTCGGTGTAATAGATGTAACCGTCATCGGTCTCTAGTGCAAAGGAGAGCTTTGCGCCGGCAGGAAAGACCCCCAAATCAATTCCTTTTCCTAAAGTGGTCTCTTCGCGAAGGATCAACCTGTCAACGGGGGAGCTCTGACGGAATTCTTCCAGTGTCGAGGCAAGTATGCTCCTCGGCGTAACAAAGACCCTGCCGTCCTTAGGCATAATAATATCCTCAGTAATGGGACTGATGATCTCCGTCTCCATTACTACGTCATCGTAATCCTTCTCCTCCAAACCGTAGCGATCCTCCCAGGAGAGCTCCCACTTATAGATCCCGGTCTTGACCTTCTTGACATGGTCGCAGGCGTCGCTATTCAGGAATTGATCGGTGTAATAGACGTGCCCGTCTGAGGTTTTGAGAGCAAAAATGAGACGGGAACCGGATGGATATACTCCCAGATCGTAGAGTCTGCCGATCTCCGAGTCGGAAGCCCGGAAGATCAGCCTGCTCTCGGGAAAATGCTGCCAAATCTCATTTTCCTCTGTGGTGTTCTTTCCCTTGAAGCGAACGATGACCCGGCCCAGTTTGGGCATGACCAGATCGTCATCCGAGGTAAATTGCACTGCATAAAAAGCGAATCTACTACCGATACCACACTCGCCATAGCCGATCTTAAACCACCCATTCTCACCCCAGTCCACTCCCCAGCTATTCTTGCATATCCAGTATCCTTGGGCATCATTGTAGCCTACGATGCAGATGGCATGATCGGCCATATAGCCGCCATAGGCTTCTTTATAAATTCCACCATAATAGTAATAAAAATCCTCATAGACATTCATGCCGGTCATGAGAGGCCCGCGCGTGACAAGCCACTCCTTGGCCTGTGATGCGCTCAGCAGAGTCTTCCAGTTATCAATTTTGATTATTCGTTTCTCTCTATCCGGGCAGCTCTTTAATTGATCGCTGTCGTATGGAAAACAGGCCTCATCGGGAATGCCGCTTTGCTGGGCATATACCAGAGCACTGTTGTAGTACCAGCCCCGACTACAACAGTTGCCGCAACCCCGGAAGAACAGATCTGCCTCAGAAAGATCGGTTTTGAGATCGGGATTTCTGCGGAAGATCTCTAAATTGGACTCAATGAGGGCTACGGTAGCAAAGGCAACGCATGAGCCGCACTGCTTTTGGTCTCTTATGGGAGTAGTCCAGTTCTTGCCGGAGACTTGCCTCCAATCCCACTCACCGGGATAGATGTAGACGGGCGCAGGCTCAAATGTTCGAGCATTCTCCCGGGACAGGAGTTCCTGAATACTCGTTTTCTCATCTTCAGGAACAACAAGACCAAGATACAACAGTTTTTCCGGCTTTGCGAGCCGGCTAAGAGATGTCTCTCCAGCCAGCCAGGAGAGGCTCTTTTCGTTGATCATGCTACGTATTTCATTAATTTCGTCCATTGCCACGGCTTGTAAACCCCCATATATCTTAGGCCATAGAGCAATATAAACTTTGTTATTTTTTATATACTATCATCAAAAAGAAAGTTATTAATAGCCCGCCGACGAACCATTGATGTACCAGGGGGATTTTAGCTTTGGAGGTTCTAATTAAGAGATCTGCGCGACGCAAGAAGACCATTCAGGCCAGGATGGTGGGAGGAAAGATGGAGGTTTTGGCACCGGCCTCCATCTCAGATGCTGCTCTGCAAGGTCACATCGAAAAACTGCGCTCTAAACTGGAGAAGCGGGTCTATCCAAAGGATGACGTCCATCTGCATGAAAGAGCCTGCCTTCTAAACAGCAGATACTTTCAAGGGTCTCTGACCTGGAACAGCATCCAGTACTCCACAAACCAGGAGCGAAGGCGCGGATCGTGCAACTGTACCGCTCGGACCATTCGCATCAGCAGCAAGATGGCCAGTCTTCCCCAATGGGTTGAGGATTATGTGATTGTGCACGAGCTTGCCCACCTTCTTGAACCTAATCACGGCAAGAGGTTCAAGGCACTGGTGCGTAGATACCCCCTGGCGGAAAGAGCCATTGGATTTCTCATAGCAATCGAGACTGTGTAACCATTTATTTATATTCGAAAGACCTTGACGTTAGATGCTGCAATTGGAGGTTAGACGATGAAAAAATTTCTTATTATTATCATTTTTGCTATCCTGCTGGCGTATTTGGGTGGCGCGGATAGTAAGGCAGGAGAGCAGAATAGGAATAACAGCTCCCTTATTTCCAGGGATCTCTTATTCGGCAATCCGGATAAAATCACCACCAGAATCAGTCCGGACGGCTCGAAGCTGGCCTTTTTGGCCCCGAAAGAGGGAGTGCTCAATGTTTGGGTGAGCGGGGCAGATTCGCCAAAGACGGCAAAGCCTGTGACCAATGACACCTATCGTGGCATTAGAAGCTACACCTGGGCTTACACCAACCAGCATATCCTCTATCTGCAAGATAGCAATGGAGACGAGAACTGGCGCATTTACAGCGTTAATCTAAGTAGCGGCAAGATCTTAGATCTCACGCCTTTTGAGGGGGTTCGGGCCGAGATCCGGGCTCTTAGCCCCAAGCACCCAGAGGAAGCTATCATCGGCCTCAATAAGCGTGACCCAGAGTATCACGACCTCTACCGGCTCAATATCGAGACAGGCAACATGACGCAAATCCTGGAGAATAAAGAGTTCTCCGGATTTGAGATCGATGACGACTTCCGGGTGAGGCTGGCCAGCAATATGACGGCAGACGGCGGAAGCGAAGTCTTCATGCCTGCAGAAAATGGCAGTTGGGAGACCTTCCTGAAAATCGAGATGGAAGACGCTCTTACCACCGGCTTTGCCGGATTCAATAAGAGCAATGATCTTATTTATTTAATCGATAGCAGAGGCAGAAATACGGCAGCTCTTTATGCCCTCAATCTGCATACGAAAGAGAGCTATTTTTTGGCCGAGGACCCCAAATCGGACCTCAACGGTTTTATGATCCATCCCACAGAAAAGAATGTGCAAGCGGTGGCTTTCTACTACGACCGGATACAATGGAAGATCCTGGATCCGGCTATTCAGCAGGACATCGATCTGCTGCGTAGTGTGGAGGAAGGGGACATGACAGTGATAAGCCGCAGCCTGAACGACAAGGTATGGATAGTCGTTTTCACCAGGGATAACGGACCGGCGCGCTACTACCTTTACAACCATGAGGAAAAGCGGGCCACGTTCCTCTTTACTGACAGAGAAAAGCTGGCGGGTCTGCCACTGGCCAGGATGATTCCAGCTGTCATAAAAACGCGCGACGGCCTGGACCTGGTCTGCTATTACACCCTGCCTCTGTCAAGCGATGGGAACGGGGATGGTCTGCCGGATAAGCCTCTGCCCATGGTATTGTACGTGCACGGCGGCCCCTGGGCTCGCGACTACTGGGGGCTTGATTCCATGCATCAGTGGCTGGCCAACCGGGGCTACGCCGTCCTGAGCGTAAACTTTCGCGGCTCTACCGGTCTGGGAAAGAATTTCATCAATGCCGGAAATCTGGAGTGGGGCAAGAAGATGCATGATGACCTCATCGATGCCGTGAACTGGTCTGTGCAGCAAAAAATAGCCGATCCTAAGAAGATTGCCATCATGGGAGGAAGCTACGGCGGCTACGCTGCGTTAGCCGGCCTGACCTTCACCCCCAGCACCTTTGCCTGCGCCGTGGACATCGTGGGCCCCTCCAACCTGATAACCCTCCTGGAGACCATTCCGCCCTACTGGAAGCCGGAGATAGAGCAGTTCACCAAGAGGGTGGGCGACTTCCGAACGGAGCCGGGCAGAAAGCTGCTACAAGAACGTTCACCCCTTAATTCTGTGACGCGAATTGAGCGGCCCCTGCTTATCGGCCAGGGAGCCAACGATCCGCGCGTCAAGCAGAATGAGTCCGACCAGATCGTCAAAGCCATGCAGGCCAAGGGACTTCCTGTGACCTACGTGCTTTACGGCGACGAGGGTCACGGATTTGCCCGTCCCGAGAACCGGCTCTCCTTCTATGCCATAGCCGAGGCGTTTTTAGCAGAACACCTGGGCGGCAGCTTCCAGCCCATCGGCCAGGACTTTGTGGGATCTAACCTTACCGTGCCCGCCGGGGCAGGGGAGGTTCCAGGCCTGGCGGAAGCTCTGGGGGAAGGGTCCTAATTTTTTTTTACTTGCGATTCATCCTTTTTCAGCCAGAGCCTGGAAGTATCCGCTCATGATGCAGACCGCATCCTCCGGCCCGAGCTGCTCGAACTGCTCGCAGGGCGATCCCCGGTAGCAGGGCAGGTGGTGGATGGTGCAAACGGCCATTTCTCCCTCGCGGCCAACCTGGGGGGCAAGATGGGGGCACCTTTGTCCGGCGGCCTTGAAGATCATAGCCTGCCTATCATCGGGATCAATACTGCCGTCCGCTAGAATGGAAAACGGGTTGACGACAAAAATGTCCAGATGAAGGCAGCATTGGCCGCAGCGTAGGCAGATCATGGTCGCAATGCCGGATGGGCGTCTTTATTAATTACAATTGCGATTGGCAATACCATGAGAATTCTAGTGCCCCTGGCAGAGGGCTTCGAGGAGATCGAAGCGATTTGCGTTATCGACATTTTGCGGCGAGCCGATGTGGATGTCGTTACGGCGGGATTGAAAGAGGGGCTGGTGGAAGGCTCTCACAAAATAAAGGTGCTGCCGGACACCACCCTGGAAAAAATCGACTACCGGGACTTCGACGGACTGGTCCTGCCCGGAGGCGCACCGGGTTTTATCAATCTGGGAAATGATGAGCGCATCCTAAACATGGCACGAGAGATGGATCGAGCGGGAAAAATTGTCGCGGCAATATGCGCAGCTCCCTCGGTCCTCATCAAGGCCGGTGTTCTGCAGGGCCGCAGGGCCACGGTCAGCCCATCCGGAAAGGCTCAGGTGGAGGCCTGCGCATACTTTAGTGAAGATCGGGTGGTAGTGGACGGCAACCTCATCACCAGCCGCTCGCCGGGAACGGCCCTGGAGTTTGCCTTGAAGCTGGTGGAGGTGCTGGTGGGAAAGAAGAAGATGCAGGAGGTCAAGGGGCAGACGATGGCCGTCTGCCAGGAGAACTAGGGAAAGCCGTGGAAGGCGACAGCGGCGATGGAAGGCCTCGCGGACGGCTCCTGACCAGGCGGACAATCGTCTTTTACAACACCAACACCCGTCCCGAGAGGGAGCAAAACGCTTAATGGATCAATGTACTAATCGTGGATCTCCACCTTGTAGCCTTCAGATGCTCGATTCTGAATTTCATCAACGATTTCGTACTCATCGATTTCAATGATCCGATCCTTGGATTCACGACCCACTTTCATTGAGCTCTTCGCTGAACAGATGCTTTCCTTCAGCACCTTATTTAGCAGAGCAACTCCAACTGCCGCCAACATCATTCCAATTAGCAATGCCATTTCAATATCTCATATGTACCCGGGCCAATATATATGTATCCAAGTCCGGTCGTATCATCTCAATTGATGTCCATCTCTTCTTCAGTCAGCTCGTAAAGCTTGTAGACCAGGGCGTCTATCTGTCCATCTGTGGCCTCCATTTGGCGCTGGAGACCAGTGTCTGCTCATGGGGCGTGCGGGCACGCTTGTGGTGACGCTTTAGGTGGTTGCATTTATCTTCTCGACATGAATTGTCTTGAGGAGCGAAAGGGTGCCTTCGTCCCAAGGGTATAACGAGAATATGCCCACGACCGTAGTCGAAGATGGATGATAGATTGCAGAATAAGTATCTATGTCGTTTATAAATGAACTCGTCCTCATAGTTCCAGAAATAACTGCGCCGTCGTATCCATCAATTTTTCTTCCAGCTGCTTGAATATCGTAAAAGCTGCCATCTTGTGAGAGGACATATTTTCCGGTTTGCATAAGCTCGTCTTGCGTGGGTTTAACTTGTTCCGTCTCATAAGACGTCAGCGTTATGAGAGACCTTCTTGTTATTCCAGTCCTATTGATCAATTCTATATTGAACGTTGTACTTATATCACCGGATAATGATTCACTCGTTTTAGGGGCAGCCACGACGACTTTATAATCTTCTTTGGGTATGCCTAGGTCAAATGTGACGTTATAAGGTCCAGTCGTGATGCTATCTGATTCTGCGATGCACGGCGTTATAAATAAAGCCAGGAACGCTAGAAATGCAATTCGTCTCATCTCATCTCTCCAGATCTTATTTTCCATCTTGAATAATAGCCGCTTGAATCACTCCCATAAAAATCTCAAATACCCATCGCATTGTTGGCCGTTGCGTTGGTTTATTGAGTTGATTCGGTATTGTTAGCCCTGTTTCCTTAAGCTTCTCTCGAAGCCTCCACTCTGCAAAAGAGTAAATTAGAAGGCTAAGAACCATGATCATGCTCAGCGATTCTATTCTCTCTTCCTTCTTGAGGTAAACTTCCGAAACATGGAAG
>JAPKXZ010000043.1 GCA_026394555.1 Methanothrix sp. | reverse complement strand
GTCAAGGCAAAAATCAATAAGGGCAAGAATTGTCCTTCTCTCATCGGGACTTCGCGGCTTCGCGCCTTCGCGTGAAAACGTGATCTTTGCCCTACCTGCCTCCTGCGCCCGGACGCGCGCGCGGGCGGGCCTGCGGCGGTCAAGGGCGGACTTGCCGTCGATCTCCACCCTGGCTAGAGTCGCCCATGGCAAAGACATTCCCTTTGGCAAAAAGACGCGAGTCCACCAATATCCAGCCGTCTTTCTTGGGCAGATCCAGATCCTGGATAAAGGGAGAATGCTTGCCTCCCGCCGTCCAAATGGCCATGTTGATAGTACTGGCAGGTGCCGTCCGTGAAGCTGATGCAGTCCTTCTTGACCTCGGCGACCTCTGTGGAGGTGAAGATGTTCACGCCCTTCTCTGAGAGCGCCTTTTCCACCAGCTCCTAGGCCACCTTCACTATCTACGTCATCCCATGCAAGCGAAATGTCTTTATAGAGTGGCTACAACAGACTTAACTATAATGCTCCCTACCGTCCCTTATATGATTTATCCGGGACGGTAGTGCACAATTTCAGGGAAGGATTTCTTGGAGAAAGCAGCAGTTTTTATTGATGGTGGATTCTTCCTAAAGGTTCTTGGTGATTTAGGTTATCCTCGACTTGATTACGCAAAACTTTCTGATAACTTGTGCGGCAGTGGTTATCAGCGATTACGATCGTATTACTATGATTGTTTGCCATTTCGAAGTGAGCCCCCAACATTAGAAGAACAAAAGAGGTATTCAAATAAACAGAGTTTCATCAATAGACTGGAGCTTCTCCCCAGATTCGAAGTGAAACTTGGGAGGCTGGCGCCGCGAGGAAATGGCAAGTTCCAGCAAAAGAAAGTGGATGTGCTTTTTTCTGTAGATATTGTTCAAATGAGCTGGGCTAAATTGATAAATCGAGCAATAATTATTACTGGTGATAGTGATTTCGTTCCTGCGGTAATTGCTGCAAAACAAACGGGCGTTATAGTTGAATTATATTATTACAAGAGTCCCCATCCCGGTGGCCCGTCTACACACGACGAGCTTATCAAAGCCGTTGATGAACGCAGCCTTATCGACCAAGACCTTATTGATAGATCGCGTCAAACATGAGCATCTGAAAAGGAAAACTTTTATTTAAACATTTTTATAAACTACTTGTCGATCCAGCTCTTCAGCGAGTAGATGAGCCTCGTCGGCACGCAGATGCAGGTCTTGCCCACCACGCCTACAGCGCAGTCCGCGCCCAGGGAAATGAGCGCCACCTGGATGTCCGTGCTGGCCAGTATCGTGGATAGGGCAAGAATTGTCCATCCCTCATAGGGACTTCGCGCCTTCGCTTGAACCCGAAATCTAGCGCAAAGCCGCAAAGAAGCCAATAGCATCATCCTCAAACGATGACCAATGACGATCCGTCTGCATTCTTTCCTGTTGCGGTCTTTTTTCCTTCCACAATCCCGATCTTCTCTTTCGTGAGTCCGTACAGCTGGGCCCCGTCGATCAGCTCATCCGTCTGCCAGGGTCCGCTCCAAGAGTGGCCCCTGTTTGCCCATCGACCCCTCTAACTCGGCCCGCAGCGCCTGGGCGGGCTCCCGTCTGGCCGGATCGACTTGCAGCTTCTTGCTGTTCCTTTTTAGCACCGCCATTAGCCCCTCGTAATCGTGCTCGTAATAGCTCTGCGAGCTACGGTCTTGGGCGTGAGGGCCTCCACCTTTGCCCCCAGGTAGCCCTCCAGCCCGCCCAGGAAGCCTTTGATCTCCTTTTGCTTCTCCTTGTTCATCTCCAGCATTCTTTCCGCCAGGTAGGCCAGCAGGTCGTGCACCACATCCGACCGTTCTTGGCTTGCGATGAAGTTGCCCGCCTCGTCTTTGGGCAGGCAGGCCTCCACCTGGGCCAGGATTTCCGTGAACTTGCTCTCGGCGTAAAGCTGCTGGCGGGCCTGGGCGGGCGCGGGGGTGACGGCAGAGATGCGGACAGATGATTGTCAGTCTTTGTCCTTTTTTGAAACCGAGATGACAAAAAGGTCGATGGCAGTTAAACGGCGGCGGCGCACCCACGCGCAGCAAGCTGCGGGGTATTCATTTCAAAATAAATAGCAACCGATAGAGCAGAAGCATGCTGTTCTCCTGCACCCGGGCCACGGCCTCCTGGCTAGGTGCAGCCGCGCCGGAGACGGCCTCGGCCAGGAAGCCCTGCGCCAGGATCTTCATGGCCCGGTAGACGTTCTCCAACAGAATCTCGCCAATCTCCTGGGCGTAGGCCACGCTGCCCTCTCGCACCCGGTCCAGGAAGCAATCCCCATCCACCAGTTGCGGCAAGGCTTCCCGGCGGAAATGATAAAAGTATCGAGTTGATTTTTGCGGATTTTATTCGGTGATATCCCTGAGCGATCCGTTAGGCGAATCTTTGCCCGTTCGCCTGATTTTCAGGCACATATCAACGGCACTATTTACTTCTGCCTGCATGGCTTCATCGGCAGATCCCAGCAAGCCCATGATAAGATATGATTTTATGCTAGCTATTTTATTCAATTTTATGACTGAATTCATAATCAAACCAGACTCCTCAAAGGAATGAGTTCCCCTTGTTACCAAGACTTCACAAGGAGATAGGACTATAGGGATTTTTGAGGAGATATAGGCAATTGTGATCTCTTTCTCAACAGCATCTTCATAGAGGACCAATGCCGGTCGCAACTTGCCGTTTGTCAAGTCAGAATTAGGAAACGGAACGAGTACAATATCTCCTATCATCTATATCGAACTTTTAGATCACTTAAGGTATAGATATCCGGTTCGCTCGCCAAGAAATCATGTAGTGATAGCTCTGAGAGCTTCATGAGAGATTCGGTGATGTCCTCTGGCTCTTCAAGGTCATAGGGTATATTCAGCTTTAGATTTTTGCGTTCTAAACTCTCAAGCATACAGGATTCCTTTTGTCTTATTACTATTTAAAGCTTAATTGCTTTGCGGCTAATTTTCCTTCATCTTCATCTCTTCAGCGCAAACAAAATCCTCTGCAGCGCCGTGGCATTGGCCAGCACCACTGTTATTACTATTACCACTACCAGCCACTCGGTATGGAAAAGCCCCAGGAACATTCCCGCATAAAGCAGCATGAGCCTCTCAAATCGCTCCAGGAGCCCTCCCATCTTCTTCAGCTCCGCCTCGCCCTTCACTACACCCCGGTGATCGGCATAAGCCCTCACAAAAGTGGTCATGAGCGAACCGAAGAAGAGCAGCATAAACCAGGCCTCATAAGGCAGGCCGAGAAACTCGCCTCTTCCTAAGTAGAAGAGCAGCCCCAGGTAGAGCAAGAGCTCCACATATCTGTCCACCACACCGTCCAGGAAGGCCCCCTTGGCCGTGGCCTGATGAGTCACCCTTGCTACCGTCCCGTCCACGATGTCGAGAAAGGCGGACAGGGCGAAGAGCACCAGGCCGAGGCCCAGCCGTCCGTCCATCAGGGCCGCCATTCCCCCCAGCGCCGGGACCAGGGAGAGCATCGTCCAGGCATTGGGGGAGAGGCCCAAAGCGGCCAGCCCGCCTGCTAACCGGTCCGTCTGCTCCGAGTTGAATTTTGCTTTAAGCATTTTTCATCGTCTCGAAATAAAATTTTAAAGGCTGGAGAGGAATATCTCTATCCTGTCCAGCGCCTCAATCAGCTCCTCGCGGGATGTGGCATAGCTGCAGCGCAGGAATCCTTCACCGCTCGGCCCGAAGACGCTGCCCGGCACCACCGCCACCTTCTGCTCTTTGAGGAGCCGCTCCGCGAACTCCTCTGAGGAAAGCCCCCAGGCTTTCACGGAGGGGAAGGCGTAAAAGGCTCCTCTGGGCTCGAAGCAGTCCAGACCGATGCGATTTAAGCCGGAGACGAACATGCGCCGGCGCAGGTCATACTCGTGCTTCATTTGCAGCATTTCCACCTCGCCCTTCTGCATGGCTTCCAAAGCCGCCACCTGGGCCATGGTAGGCGCGCTGAGCATGGTATACTGATGCACTTTGGTCATGGCCCCCACCAGGGACGGATCGCCCAGCACGTAGCCTACGCGCCAGCCGGTCATGGCATGCGACTTGGATAGACCGTTCAGGATGACCGTCCTCTCCTGCATGCCCTCCAGCTGGGCGAAGCTGACATGGCTGCCTGAATAGGTGAGCTTGGCATAGACCTCATCGGATATGACAAGAAGATCGTTCTCGACAACAACGTCGGCCAGATCCTCCAGGTCGGAGCGGGTCATAATCGCCCCCGTGGGATTGTTGGGGTAGCTGAGCAGCAGGGCGCGGGTCTTGTCGTTCACGGCCGCGGCAACATCCTCCGCTTGCAGCCGGAACTCATTCTCCAGGCGGGTGGGAACCGTCCGCGCCACTCCTCCGGTCAGAAGGATGTCCGGGGTGTAGGCCACATAGCAGGGCTCGGGCACAATGACCTCGTCCCCAGGGTTCAATGTGGCGCGAAAGGCCAGGTCAACCGCTTCGCTTACACCAGTGGTGATCAGTATCTGCTCGATTGGATCGTAAGTCAGGCCCTGCTCAGAGCGTACTGTTTCGCTGATAACCTCTCTAAGCTCGGGCATGCCTTTGTTAGAGGTGTAGTGGGTGATTCCCGACTCCAGTGAATAGATGCAGGCCTCGCGCACATGCCAGGGCGTGACAAAGTCCGGTTCTCCCACACCTAGAGAGATCGCTCCCTTCATCTCGCTCACCAGATCGAAGAATTTTCTAATGCCCGAAGGGGGCATGTCTTTGACAACCTGATTTAAATGCTGCTCGGCATTCCAGGCAGCTATGGATACGTTTTTTTGGCTCTGCTTCATGGAGTAATCACCAATCTCTGGGGCCTCTGCTTTTCGGTGAGAATGACGCCGTGCTCTTTGTAGCTCCTAAGGATGAAGTGGGTGCAAGTCGATTGAACCCCTTCCAGGGGCGCGATCTTCTCCGCCACGAAGTAGGCGATGTCTTTCATGGACTTGCCTCGCACGGTGACGGATAGGTCGTGATCTCCCGAGATGAGGCGCACCGATTCTACCTCCGAGAAGTTGGCGATTCTCTCCGCCACGGCGTCGTAACCCGTCTTTCGCTGCAGCGCTACCTTCAGCTCCAAAACGGCGAAGACATAGCTCTGGTCGAGCTTCTCCCAGTTGATCAGAGTGATGTACTTTCTTATGACGCCGGCGTCTTCCAGCTCCCGGATCTCTTTGGCTACTTCCGCCTCGGGTCTGCCCAGCAGGGCCGCGATCTCGGAAGAGGTTGCCTTGGCGTTTTCAGAAAGAATCTCCAAAATCTCGTTCATGAAATTCTGTATTTACCACGTTCATTCAATTATAGGCTTTGCGCTTACCAGAGTAGTAAGGGTAATCATATACAATCGAAAGTTATTAATACTCTTATTACAACTGTATTAATATGAAACAGATGAGATGCCCCAAATGCCATTATGGATGGGAGACGAGAGTAAATAAGCCTAAGGCCTGTCCCAGGTGCAAAACCAGGCTGGATATGAAGAAGATTAAAAAGGCCTGAACGAAAATTCAGGCCCTTATCTCTATTGTCCATTGCGTGGATCTCTGTAATAAAACAACCAAAGATAGTGATTTTTTTTGCAAAATTTCGAAAAATATATGGTACGAAAAAAGCCCCGAGCGTGATTCGAACACGCGACCTATTGATTACAAGTCAATCGCTCTGGACCAGCTGAGCTACCGAGGCGCTAGGCTCGACATATTTTCCATCTTTACTTAAAGGCTTTGCCCTTGCCGGCCCCTTCTTGTGCCGGACCTTTTTCCAGGCCGCGAAGCAAGGAATAATTCGTGCCGGGATGGCGCCGGTCAAAGCCGCAAAGCAGCCCCTTAGCAACCCATCGCAAGGTATCGGTATTGGACAATTTCGCGGCATTCTCAAACCCTAGATCGCGTCCGATGGCATAAAGCCGCACCTCTTTTTCGGGAATACGCCGCAGTGGCTTTATCCAGGCGGCGCTTTGCTCTTCGCTTTGCTCTTCGCTTTGCTCTTCGCTTGCATCTACATTGCCCTGCAGATAGCTTATGAAGATCTCCAGAGCCTCATCATCCAGGGTCTCGCCTGTGGCGAGAATGCCGGCTCCATTCTCCTTTGCCGTGCCAAAAAAAAGCTCCCTCTTCCGGGCAGAGTGGACGATGTGGGACGGCTCATGATCAGGCAGAAACGGCAGGGTTTTTACAGTATATGTTATCCCTAATTGCTCTGCCACATGGCGGGCCTGGTCTGTGGTGGGGCCTGATTTTTCCCCTTCATCGATGATGACGGCCAATATATCGATATCCTTTCGGTGAATAAAGAGATTCTTGAGAACAAATGCTAATGTAGCGCTCTTTCTTCCCCCATCCAGGCCCACGGCTATGCGCGAGCCGGGGCCAAAGAGACCGGTTTTGCGCAGAGTCTCCTTGATCTTGCGGTGCACGTCCTCTTCAAAATGCTCCCGGCATAGATGCTTGCCCGAGTACCTCTGATAGATAATGGCACTCTGTGGGCATTTGTCGCACTTGGTCATTTTCTGTTTCACACCTTTCGCGCCTCATGGCTCGCGCCCTTTCAGGCGATCTTGAATCGAAGCAGTGCTGCCACGCCGCCCAAAGAGCGCAGCCGATCTCCCGGTTCAAACTCCGAGCTGAAGATCACTACCTTTCCCCGGGCATCGGCCACTTCGCGCATGACATCATCCACCCTTCCCCGACGGGCCAGCTCATCTAATACCAGCAGCTTTTCAATCGCGCCGTAGTTCTTGGCGGTTTCCACCTCTTTTATGCCGTAGGCGGCTTTGCCGTTCGTGGCGATCTCCCGGAAGAGTTCTTCAATGAGCTTTGCTTCCCTGGCTATGCGGCTGGATTCAAGAACGCTCTTTACTGCCCCGCGACGTAGGACCTCCTGAAATCCGGATCGCCCTATGGACGAGGTATCATCCATGGCGATCCTTTTAGCCAAATCGGGAAGGCTGGAGTCGATAACCTTCTTTAAATCCTCTTTGGTAAAACCGGGTCCCGCCAGGATTACCTCTGCGTTGTCCTTTGCGGTCGTATCAATTGCCGCTGCCACATCTCGCATAAAGCCGGCGCGCGTGTCTTCGCCGCTCCCTTTTCCGCTGCCCTGTCGTATCTCTGCTGCCATCTGCACTCCGAACTGGCGCAAAACGCCGATGGTGGCCTCGCCCTCCTCCACCAGCGCAATGATCACTCGCGGTCTTTGCGACTCGGCTACCGCCTCATCTATGCGCGCCAGAAGGTCCGGCCTCCAGTGGTACTTGAGGATGGACAGATCCGTCCCCACTTCGATATTCAGAGTATGATACGCCCCCACATCCATGCCCGACTTGATAATGCCGTGCAGGCGCAGCCAGTTGGAATACATATGAAACTCGATATCTTCCACCTTGACCCCCAAGCGCACCGTCTTTCTCTCCATCTTCTCCGGGCGCGCCTTGTCGGCAATGGCTGGAACCTTGCGGTGCGTGAGGGCAAAGACCAGATCGCCCCTCGAAATCAAGTGCTGTAGATGCCATAAATCATCTAACGACTCGGGAAGCAAGGCAATCTCCCCTTCATCGCCTCGCAGATTCTTCTTCAGGACGCGCATGAAATCTACCTTCTAATCAAAAGGCTTAAATCATTGTGCATCGAGGGAGGGTGTCGAGCCGCCATAACTCAGTTGGTAGAGTGTCTGGCTGTTAATTGCTTAGGAGCAGTAACCAGAATGTCACAGGTTCGAGCCCTGTTGGCGGCGCATTTCTTTTGGGCCTGTAGCTCAGTCCGGTTAGAGCGCTCGGCTCATAACCGAGTGGTCGCCGGTTCAAATCCGGCCAGGCCCATGCCTGCATCATCATGGTTTTTGGCCTGACAGATCTTTGGCAAATCGTTTGTCTCTGTGGTTTTTGTCCGTAGCCATTTTGGTCATAACCAGTGGCTAACGACGTTTCAACCAAAGAGTTCACAGAGGACGCACAGAGTGAAGAGCGATCTTTTCTTCATCGCAGGATAGTGCTGAGGTCGGCGATCATGGCTTCTTCGCGCCTTCGAGGGCCTTCGTGCGAGATCAGGGTATCACGCGAAGTCTCACTCAAATTCCCAGCTCCTCCGCCTTCTTCTCCAAGACCTTCTGCAGGGGTCACCTCCTTTCTCCAACAGGGTCAGCTCCTCCGGCCCGGCCTGGGGCTAGAGGGTCTCGGCTTCTGCCGGATCCAATCTCCCGCCCTTGCAGCTTTTGCGTCTCCAGGCGGGCCCGCGGGTGCGCGCAAAATTTGCGAGTTGTTCATAGTACTGTGTGCAATCACCCAAAACCGGCCTAAATCCCCATTGGCCTAACTACCCGTTCACATAGTCTTAGTAAATCTGGGTTTACAATCCTCGGATCGCGATTAATCGGCATCCGTGATAGCAAATAGCAAATCCACAAACCTCCGCGCAACATGAGGGTGTTGAGCAAGAAAAGATATCTTATAATAATATCTTGCAGTCTTAAGCATATCGAAAACAAAGGGTATGGGGTGCATGTTACACGCACTGTCAAACGCCAGGATCAGCTCTTGTACTCAAGCTTCCCTGGCTTGGCGAAGGTCGTTGAGGCTTCGGTACAACGTTCCTAATGTTTCGATACAAGCCTTTGTTTTTCCAGCGGTTGAGTTGGATCAGGCCTGTTGGCCTCATCATGTCCTGTTTTGGTAAGCATTAAAGCACTCTCATTTTTAGACATTTTTCATTGCCAAGGGGGGAGATCTTCAAGCCCTGGCCTAGGGCTTCAAAGCCAGGGCTTCAGCGCGGGGTCCTATCTCGCCTCACTCCGCAGCTCTTGGGCTTTGCGGACGGCCTCGGAACGAGCCTGACTCCGTAGTTCCTGGATCGTGTGGATGGCCTCAGTACGTACACTTGTTATCTGTCCGACCTGTCCGTCTAGTTGGGTTGAGTTCGATGTAATACTTGAAGCGATGTAATACTTGAAGCACCGCCATCGTTGGTCACGGTGGGTGCGGATAACACAGACAAAGTTTTGAACGAAGCCGTGCTGCTAGACCAGCTTGAACCAGCGGAGTTCGATGCATAGCATCTGTAGTAGTAAGTAGTTCCTTGGTTCAAACCATAGTACTGTGCAGAAAAACTTCCTAAATGTAATACCACAGGTGTTGTGTGGGTCGCCCAAGATCCCGGGTTAGTGCCGCCATCATTGGGACCACAATATATGGTTACCGAGGGATTCTCGCCGCCAGTACTTGTTATCTCACCGTTCATGTAGGCTGAGCTAGATGTAATACTTGAAGCACCGCCATCGTTGGTCACGGTGGGTGCGGATAACACAGACAAAGTTTTGAACGAAGCCGTGCTGCTAGACCAGCTTGAACCAGCGGAGTTCGATGCATAGCATCTGTAGTAGTAAGTAGTTCCT
>JAPKXZ010000040.1 GCA_026394555.1 Methanothrix sp. | reverse complement strand
GGCATAAGCCATATTAATTTCTAATATTTAAATCTAAGTTTTCTTATGTGTGATTGTTGCACTATTACGGCGAATTTGCAAGGAAAGAGGATATGCTGGTAGAATTGATGCAAGTCTTGGGATGGGGGTCCGGAATGGGAAGGCTACTGCTCGTGGTCGTCGCCCGTGGGCCGGGCCATCCGGGGCTGCGGCGCCGTTGTCCGGGCGGGCTGGCTTGCCTGACAAGCGATCGTGCTGGTGGAGCAGGAGGCCGATCGGGCCGAGATCACGGGCTCACGCGAAGGCGCGAAGATTCGATGAGAATAGGACATATTTTCGCCAGACCCCTCGGGCAGCTTCGGCGGATCAGCTCGCAGGCCAAGGCCATCCGGAGCCACAGCCGCCGTCCGCCAGGCGGGCTCGGTTGCCAGGCAAGCGCTCGGGATCGGGAGGCCAGTCGGGCCTGAGAGCCAGGAGGGACATGCCTTCGGTTCGCTATTACGATTAGCTGATAATTATATCCAGCAACTACGGACCAAACCACAAAGGCACGAAGGCACAAAGGACGCACAAAGAGATTCGTGGCGGTCCTCCAGCTTGGCGATCCTTGCGAGCTATCGGCAGCAGCGCCGGGCAGCCGCTCGACCGTGGTTGCTGACGGCGCTCGTGGTCCGGCTGCTACTTGTGGTCGCTGCATGTGGGCCGGGCCGTCCGGGCTTGCCGCGCTGTCATCAGGGCGGGATGGATTGCCTGACGGGGTATCGGGGGCAGGAGGCCGGTTGGGCCTGAGGAACGAGAGCAGGCTCAGCCAGGATGAAGTAAATCATTCAATGAGTTAAATAAACCTAGGCTGCAACGTACTGCCGGATCTCGACTTGTGCTCCTGTGTTTGCTCTTTCCTCAGCATCCTTAAGCAGCTCGGCTGTAACCACCTCACTGATATATGCCTCTTTGCAATTGGGGCAGACTTGAGCAGGAACGCATTTTACTACCATTGTCAAACAATCTCGCTCAAAGGTAATTGTCGTTGTTCCGGGCTTAGTGGATGCCTTTTTACAGATAACGCATTTCATTAAATCCTCTTCCTGCATTCCAGGTCCCATTCCGAGGGATCGGGCTCGTAGACTGTGATTACTATTATCTCCTCATCGAGGCAATTGTTGGCTGCTACTACATGAATCAGGCGCCCCTTATAACCTCTCAGGATCAGGCAACTTGGGTAGGGTGTGTCATCTGGATATCCTTCAATCACCTCTCCAATCTCCAGCACATATCGAACTTCTTCTGCGCTGACTTTCCGCTCGAACATCCGCTGGACAGCGTGAAGACGATAGGTGATTTTTTCGTTACTCATAGCCAGGCCATCATTAATTTTAGCTGTCGTCTCATCCCATAAACTTTCCTGTCTAGAAATCACTTGACTGCTGCTCCTCGTGGCTCGCCGCTCGTGGGCCCAGCCTGGGCGGCGATATTGTCAGGGCGGACCGGATTGCCTGGTAGGCGATCGTGCCCGAAGGCAGGGGGCCGGTCGGGCCGAGATCACGGGTTCACGCGAAGGCGCGAAGCCGCAAAGTTCCGATGAGAAAAGGACATTTTTTGCCAGAGCCCTCGGGCTGCGCCGGTGGGGCCGCTCGCAGGCAAAGGCCATCCGGGGCCACTGCCGCCGTCCTCCTGGCTGGCTAGGTTGCCGGGCAAACGCTCGGGATCGGGAGGCAGGTCGGGCCTGAGAGCCAGGAGAGCCAGCCTCCGACAAGAGCAGTTCTCCGGGCGCGGGATTGGGGAAACAATGGCCGTTATTAGCAGATAATTATAACCATACAACTAACAATCCCACCACAGAGGCACAGAGCGCACGGAGGACGAACGGACGGAGACGACTATTGCTCTGAAGCAAGTGCACTTTTTTGAATGTGGTTGCTTTCGGCTCTCGGCTGCACTCGTGGCTCGCCGCTCGTGGGCCCAGCCCGGGCGGCGTGGTCGTCAGGGCGGACTGGCTTGCCTGACAGGCGCTCGCGCTCGGGGGCGCAGGAGGCCGGTCGGGCCTGATTTCTGATGGCGCTTGCGTTCGGATAGGGTGATTTTTCGGGCGCCGGCTAAGAGTTAGGAAACCAGAAACTGATAAAAGGACGAATCGGAATTATTTAAATAAATCGATATCAACTGGCAGACCTACTCTCATGAAAAATCTTGCAAACGCTTGAGATAAATGCTCTCGATAAGGAGGCAACAGCCTTAATCTCTTGCAATTACGTTTGGACAATTCAATCAGGAAATCCAAAGGAACGCCGTAGACGTTCCTGAAATCCACCACTTGAAAATCTGTTTCAAATCCTTCTAATTCGCATCTGTTTAAGAGATGGTATCCAGAAAGGTTTCCCTGGCGCAGCGATTCTTTGCCTTTGCGGCTCTTGAAGAAATCGTTTTCAGATCCCATTTCGCCGATTGGCCAAATGGGACTTACCAGGACGTTATCCAGCTTGTGATGAGCAAGATCGCAGGACTGGCTCATAACAATCACATCGTATTCGATTATCTCTGCAGAAATTCTTCCTTCCCCAATTGATGAAGATGGAACGATGACCGGACATGAACTCATAAAATCGCCCTGCATGAGAGTTTCGTCTGCACCAACGATATCGTACCAGGGATAGTCTCTCATGAAACCAAAAACATTGACTAGATAGCCTCGGGCAATACAAAGTTTGGTTTTGCTTTGGTGATCTCTCTTACATCGATCTCTACAAGATATCTTTTTTTGGGCGGCATTCGAACTACTACGTCATATTCTATTGAATCTTCAAGGTCGGTTTTATTGGCAAATTCTTCCTTTGAATCAACCTTCTCTTTGGTCACCGATTGAGGATACGGTTTGGATTGGCTGACAGACATGAGTGGCCTCTCTATTAATTGCATGTTGCTTCTTAGAATATATCCCTTTGCCAGGAATATAATTTTTATGTTCTCCATCTTGAGACAGGCAGTAGCAAGGCCAGGCGGGCCCCGCATGCACGCGTGCTGGCTCGCGCTCGCGGGCAGGAGGCCGGTCGGGCCAGGGAGCCAGGTGGCGCATGCCTTCGGCTCGCTATTACTATTAGCTGATAATTATATCCACCAACTACGGACCAAACCACAAAGCTCACAAAGGACGCGCAAAGATTCGATGCGTTCTACAGCTTTGCAATTCTTGCGGGCTACCGGAAGCAGCGCCGGGCAGCTGCAGGGCCGCGTGCTGGGGCGCTCGGGTCCCGGCTGCACTCGTGGCTCGCCGCTCGTGGGCCCAGCCCGGGCGGCGTGGTCGTCAGGGCGGGCTGGCTTGCCTGGCAAGCGATCGTGCCCGGTGGCAGGAGGGCCGGTCGGGCATGAGAGCCAAGAAAATCAGAGCAGAAAAGGCTGAAATTCATGGCAAACAATTCCCGGTTTGGCAATCGTTGAGATCAATCAGAGTGACATTCATCACCGTCTTTCTCCCCTAGATGTTTCCTTAACTCATCAATGCTTTCAAAAGAAACCGCATTCTCCATTTCTTTTTCCCAGTCAATTTTTTTGGCATCTGGATATGCTTCTATCAGACTTTTAGGGTTCCAGTGCAAAATGTCTGAGCCTATCCAAGAGAAGATTTCCATGAGAAACTCCTCATCGGAGCGGTCATCATCCGTTTCTTTGAATAACTCGAAATCGCTTCTTCCAACGGATGGATGTATTTCGCTTAATACTATTCTGCCATCTTCCTGGCGGACAAGTCCATAGAACCAGTTCTCTGTGCAAGGAAGACTTTGGATCTCCTCGTCGGTCCATATGTGAACCAGCTTGCCATAGAGTTCTTCCGGCATATTGATGAGCTATATTCTTGGGACAATTTAGTCTTTGCCTATTCCCCATTCTCGCCTCGGGCTGCCGCCTGTGGGCCAGGCAGTCCGGGATTGCGGCGATTTGCGCCAGGCGGGCCCGCATGCACGCGTGCTGGCTCGCGCTCGCAGGCAGGAGGCCGGTCGGGCCTGAGAGCCAGGTGACACATGCCTTCGGTTCGCTATTACTATCTGCGGATAATTATATCCATCAACTACGGACCAAACCACAAAGGCACGAAGGCACAAAGGACGCGCAAAGATTCGATGCATTCTACAGCTCTGCAATTCTTGCGGGCTACCGCAAGCAGCGCCGGGCAGCCGCAGGGCCGCGCTCTGCGTCGCTCGGGTTCCGGCTGCTGCTTGTGGCTGCCGCCTGTGGGCCGGGGCCGTCCGGGCTTGAGGCGATGTCGTCAGGGCGGGCTGGATTGCCTGGCAAGCGATCGTGCATTAGTGGGACAAGGAGGGAGATATTGGCGCTCTTTTTCGTAGTGAAACGGCGGCGGCGCACCCACGCGCAGCAAGCTGCGGGGCATCCAAGGCGCCGCCGCATGAAAACGGAACCAGGTTACGCAGATCTAATCCTTAGTTGAATACGTATGCCCTTTATCCCAGCCGCAGCAAGCTGCGGGGTATTGCGTTTAAAAATAAATTTTTTTAAAAATAGTCGAGCTTTGTCTGTGACTTTTGTACGACTGTGCTAAAAGCCAGAACCTGAAATCCAACCTTCTTGAGTCGATCTTTTTCCATCTTGGAAGGATTGGGGATGGCCCAAATAATCAACTTCCGGGGACGGGAACTGGCGACATAGGCGAGTCGGGCTGCTTCGGAAGCTGGGTCATCAAGCCACTGTGTCCAATAACCATCGCTTGTACCACTTTTGTCCCGAGATGATACTAGCATCAGTGCCTCCAGTGTTTCTCCTTTGACATTGTGAATTGTCGTTATTCGCAATGCTGCTTGAGGAGAGGAATTTGACGACGCGGCCACCAAAACCTGCTTATTGCTTTCGTCGCTTGGCGCTTTAAATACAGGAGAGGACTCCCCCGTCTTGTTTCCCGCAACCAACGGGAGGAACTCGAAGTCTGACAAAGTTGCTCCGAAATTGCTTGCGCCCGTCTTGAGGTGTTTATGTAATCTGTCCCTTACTGCTTGGGTCCACATTTTCCAATTTTGCTCTAAGTTGCAGAGCAGCTCATCTTGGCAACATTCTCTCAAGGCTGCAGCCATAAACATGCGCCAAATCAAGGCAGAATCCACAGATTCTGGCCGATAGTACTCTCGGGAATTGGTCGATTCTCCCGGAAAGAATTTTTCGGAGACAAAGCGTCCGAATAATTTGAGCGCATCTCCAGTGGCTTGCCGACATCCGGTCTTCCAGAGATGGATGGCCATCACCAATCTACCTTGATAATTCTTGATTTGTCCGTAGTCTGCCCGTCTCATCCTGTAAACATTTGCCCAACTCCTGGTTACGATGGTAGAGCATTGTTTGTCGATTCCAAATCTGTCCAGATATTCATTAAACCAGATCGGCAATTTCATCATATCGTCTTTCTCGAAAGGCACGCAGACGCATGGGCTTTCCAATTGTTTGCCTTCATGAATAGACATTACCTTGTCGGTGTTGTCAACTAGAGTGTCACACAAGTTGGCAATAGATTGACAGTTCCGATAATTATTTGACAGGGATAGGATGTTGAATTCATGTTCCTTTGCGTATTTCTTCACTTTTTCAGGTTCGACTTTTTTAAATTCATAGATAGCCTGATTGAGATCACCAATGAAATGAAGTACAGTTCCATAACATCGCATTTTGTCCAGTATCTGCATCTGTATCCAGGAAAGGTCCTGGCACTCGTCCACGATGATAAGAGGAAAGCGAATTGAAAGGAATCGTGCATGCTCTGTATTTTCTGTCAGGATTTCGTAGCAAATGTGCTCAATATCCTGATAAGTAGCAAAACCAGCCTTTTTGAATTTTAATTTCGTGTTTTTCAAGTCATCAACTTGCCACATTTCAAGATTCTGCAGATTCCGTTTATAGTCTATATTTCTATTGGCAGAAGCAAATACATATTTTTTGGTTTCGACATCAAAATAGTATTCGTTCGCTGCTGGTTTGCCTGTCTGCGCAAGATTATTTTTCGTTTTGAAGCTGTGCAGAAAATCTGCTTGGGAATGATTGTCGATTACCCTAATTGAGCGGTCGCCACTTTTACCGTTGTATTTTGTGACAATGTGAGCGAAAGGATGAGCGATATATCCGTGCAACCAACCATCAATGGTTCCGATGAAATGTGGAAAGCCGATCTTCGCAATACCGCCGAATTGACTTACGCGTTTCTCGATGACCTCGGCTGCATTATTGGTGAACGTCAGGACGGCGATACCTCCTGGAGTCTTCACCCATTTAGACATTTCGTAAGCAGCCTTCAATCCGACAACTTCTGTTTTGCCACTGCCTGGACACGCCTTAAGAAACATGCAGTCCTCTATTGATGACAGGACATAGTCCAGTTGCTCGTCTGAGTTCCGCGCAATTCGGCAGGTTTCACACTCGTTGCATAATGGGTTGGTCGTCCCAATAGTGGCACGGCATTTCGATGGTGATATCTCAGGTGGTTTGCCACAGATAGAATGAGCAAGAACTTCTATTTTTTCATCACGATTCATCCGGGTTGCCCCCACAAGCCCAAATAATTGCTTTGCATATGTACCCTGGAACAACAATAGAAGTGCCACTCTTTATATGGTCTGCTAGGAGCTGAGAAAAGAGGCCTTTTCCCATTGATTTATCTTCAATGTGACTAAGAATTTCCGAAGCAGTTTCACTCTTGTTGTCTTCAGATTCGCTACCCCATTCTTTTTTCGCTAGTTTCTGAATCTCACTTCTTACTAATCCATCGGTTGGCCAGTTTTCAGCGAGAACAGTGGCCATAATCTGGATGTTGTTTCCACAAAATGCGAGGTCGTATTCGAAGGTCTTGAGAGGACTTGGATATAACCTGGCCCAATTGGACGCGTTTACGATCTTTAGAAGTTTAAGCGCAGGGTTTGTCCCAGGTATGGGATTAGATGGGATTGGTTTTGAACTTGTTGGAGGATCATTGTCAGTAATGCCTGCACAACGTACTGGAATGCTCTCAGAACCATTTTCGTCGAGGTCCGCGAATAACTGCATAAAGTGCTTAAAATATATGCCATTCATATTGATGACAGACACCCCGCCATCCTCCAGAGTATCCGGCAATTTATCGTATTCATGCAGCACAATCTTCGCGAGTTCAGGTAAAAGCATCGCCTCTGCAATACCCTCAACGAGGATGATACCTTTGGCAAATAGCAAAGTCGATTTCGTGGTGTCGAGCCATCGATTCAGAAATGCACTGCTGGGCTTAGAAAGACCACAAGAACGTAGTGCAACGGCCTGTGGCTTCTTATCCGTGACACATAGCTGAATTACCGTTTCAAGGGAAACGGATGAGGCGAGAACAGGCGAATGAGTTGTGACGATGACCTGAACATTTTTATCTCGGGCGGTACTTTCAAGGTACTTGAGTAGACGAATTTGAAGTTGAGGGTGCAGGTGGGCCTCAGGTTCTTCAATCAGAAGCACACTAAAGTAATCTTCTCTTGTTTCAGTGAGTTCGGCGAGGACTGTGGCTAGGTAGAGCAGGTTGTTGTAGCCAAGACTGTTTTCCATGAGCGTCCTGAACTCTTCTGAAGAAGCGCGGTCTTTGATGTTTGGGAAAAACATCAGCCTAAGGCTTTCTGCGATCCTGTTGAAATTAACTTCGCTGAATTGGATCTGCGTATCTTGGCCGAAAACTGGGCCAAAAGATTCGCGCAGGCGTGCCCGGATCAGTTCGTTTGCTTTGGCAATTACTCCATCTTTATCGTCTGAAAGATTCTTATTGAAGTCGCGAACAGTCTTTTCAATAGGTAGAAGCTCGCCCTTTTTCTTTGCCTCTTGAATTTTTTGGCGTTGAAGGTTTTTCAGGAGTCTGGCCAACCTGGAAGACCTCCCTTCGGATAGTCTGGCTTCAGCATCGCGAAGGGGTGGAAGGTAAACGCAGTTGATCGAATCGAACAGTTCCCACTCGAACATGCTTGCTTGCGAGACTCCGCCCCAAAGTGTTCGTTTGTAGTTACCTCGATGATTCTGTTTGTTATCCACAAGCAATGTCAGCGAGGCGTCACCATTTACATCCGACCAGGGCAAGAATGCGACATGCTCATCCTCTGACAAGTCGATGAACCCAACTCGAAGACGAAAGGTTTCCGCCGATTTTAGAGTGGGATCAAAGGGACGATGGAAATCAGATTCGTTTACTGGTGCATGGCCAAATTCATCCTCTCTTAGAAGAAGACGTATAGCGTCAACGATAGCAGTCTTACCGGATGCGTTTTCTCCTACAATTACGTTCAAGCCTTTTTGTAGGGAAACGGAAAATGGTTCACGAAATCCCTTATAGCCTTCAATTTGGAGTTCACGAAGATACATTTGGAATCTCCTTCTATGCTATTTTTCTCACCTGTTGCTCCGCTGATACATGCGTGAGGTTAAAGAGAAAAGGATTATGCTGTCCATCACATGGATCACTCCAGTGCCGTTCTCTGCGGTAAAATACCGTCCGGCTCCAGTCCCTAGCATCGAAGCCAGCAAGCGCTCTGTGCCCGTCCTCTGCGCTCTGCACTTCTGTGTTTTTATTCCGTTAGCCCCAAGTTTAGCACCCGAAGCAACGGTCTTCAGCCATTCTTTCACTCAATACATATCGCCGGCCTACCCGACCTCGCTCGCGCCCCGCCCACCTGCACCAGTGCACGCGCGCCCTCGCGGGTGTGCACCTGCGGTCCGTGCCGCCCGTTGCTTTCGCGCTCAGGGAAAGGGCCGCCTTGGGCAGGTCATGCGCAGTATTGCACGAATCCATCTTGCTTTGCACGTTCCTTGGGAAAATTGATAAATGTGTTGCTCATAATGAACCGCGAGTGATGACATGGATGCCAGAGATGCTGCAATAGCCGCCAAGAAATATTTCCAAGACACCAAAACCTTAACCAAGTTCATCTTTGAGACGGTCTCTGCAAAAAGAGATGCTGATAACTGGGTAGTCATCTGCCTGGTCCAGGACTTATTTGAAGATGAAAGCAAGAAGTTCAGACTAATCGTGAATGGCGAAGGAGAAATCATGGAAGTCGAAATGCTCGACAAGAGTCCCATTTGAACCACTGCAAGCCGTGCTCACCCCGTCGAGTCTGCCCGCTGGGGCTTGAATGTGATCTCCCCTGCCGCCAGGGGCTTTGCCAGCAGCCGTCCCGCGAAGAATTCCTTCATAATCACATCGATCTCTCTTGATACCTCTAGCGTGTATTCTACCTCGTCGCAGGTATCGCAGATGAGAGCTGGAACATCCTTGATAACTACAATCTCGTTCTCCACTCTTGCCATAAAATCGTGCTTGCCTTCACGCATCTTGCCTGCACAATCGCAGCAATCATGAGCATTAGAATTCATCTGCACCTCCTCTTTCTGGAATCTAACCAAACTTCTTCATCCGGCCAATAGACTGTGACGATCTTAATCCGGTCTCTGCATAGTGCGGCAACCACATGACATGCCTGGCATTCAACAAATCCTAATATCAATGCCGAAGGACATGGCGTGCTTTCTGAATAGCTCTCTATTATCTCGCCATCCAATATTAAATTTATTACGGCGTTGGATTCTACGCCCCGTTCGAACATCCTGGCTCTTGCATGATCTGTGAAGGTGATGCGTCCCTTTAGAATTAATGATCGCATTTCACAGATTAGCTCTTGAGACATAAGCAAACTCATCTGCTTCAAACTCCGTTTGAATCGCCGCCTCTGTGCGTCCTTTGTGAGCTTTGTGATCTTTGTGGTTAGAGTCCGTAAACCACTGGTTAAAAACTCCATGGTTACAGACTACAGACTGAGAGCGTTCTCTAGATAAATCGTCGCCTCTGCGGTTTAATTCCGTCGGCCCCAGGTTTAGCACCCGAAGCCAACGGTCTTCAGCCATCCTTTCACTCGATATAAATCGCCGGTCTCCCCGGCCCCGCCTCGCGGCTCTCGCCTTTGGTGTCCGCCCCCGGCTCATCCGCCGTGCAGCATCTTTTCCAGCCCAATCGAACCGCCGTCTCCGTGTTCGTTCTCTGTGCGCTCTGCGCCTCTGTGGTTTAATTCCGTCGGCCCCAGGTTTAGCACCCGAAGCCAACCGGTCTGCAGCTTACCTTCACTCGATATAAATCGCCGGTCTCCCCGGTTCCGCCTGGCGGCTTTTGCCCTTGGGGTCCTCTCCCGCCTCGTCCGCCGAGTAGATCTCCACCGGCACGCCCATGGCCGCTGCCAGGTACGCCTTCTCTCTGGAGAGCGTCTCGAACTCGTCCAGCCCCAGCGCCTCAGCCGAGAGCGAGTGGGCCGCCTTGGCCAGCTTTTGCGCATACTTGGGCGCATCCTTCTTGTGCTCGGAAATGGCCGGGCTGGCCATGGCTTGCTTCATGAGCGCTCCCATGTCCAGCTTGCCGCCCGAAGCCGCTTCGACGGCGAGGCGCAGCATCTCCTTCTTCCAGGCTGGCGAGGTGTAGAGCGTTATCTTCGCAGGCGTGGCTTTGGTAACGCTCACAATCTCCTGCACGTCCTTCAAGGTGCGCTCCAAGAGGTCCTCCGCCTTCTCCGCCTGCGGATCGATCAGAGCCGCATCCGCCACAGGCCAGGCTGCCAGCGATGCATAGCCCTCGCCCAGGCCTGCCGCCCACAGCTCCTCGCAGACGTGGGGCGTGAAGGGCGACATCATGCGCACCCAGGCGCTGAGCACGGCGCGAAGCTGGCTCTTGCCCCCGCGCCTCTGGTACCAGCGCAGATCATTGAAGAGCAGGTAGAAGGCATTCTGCAGCGCCCTTCGGGTCTGAATGTTTTCCAGAGCCTCTGTGGCTTCAGCAATGCGCCTTTGCAGCCGGGAGAGCATCCAGCGATCGATGAGCGTTTTCTCCGCGGATTCGTCGATGCTGCTATCGGCCAAAATCTCCCGTGCTAAATTGTAGAACCTCTCCATATGGGCATAGGTGGCTTCTACTGCATCATTTCTCCAGTCCACGTCCGCTGTCCCTTCCGCATTGCCCAGGATGTAGAGCCTTGTCACATCCGCTCCGTTTTCAGCGACGGCCTGGCGTAAAGTGAGAATAGGCCCCTTGGACTTGGACATCTTCTTGCCCTCCAGGGAGACGAAGCCGTTGACAGCAATGGCCTGGGGCCAGAGCCTCTCCGGGAAGATAGCCACGTGATGATAGAGGAAGAAGAGCAGGTGATTGGCGACCAGATCCTTCCCAGAGGTGCGCAGATCTACCGGATACCAGTAGGCGAAGTCGTCGTGTATCTTCTGTACGGTCTCCTGGGGTACACCGGTCTGGGCCGCAATGCCGGCGGCGTCGCCGTTATTCATGAAGACGTACTCGAAGAACTCAGGAGGGAGCTGATCTATCTTCATCCCGGCGTTCACATACTTGGCCAGAATGTAGTAGGCCATGTAAATGGTGCTGTCACCCAGCGACTCGATGAGCCATTCCTTGTCCCAGGGAAGATGAGTGCCCAGTCCCTTCCTGCGGGCGCAGGCCTTGTCTTTGAGCCAGTCCACCTTGTTTATGAACTCCACCCGAAACTCCTCGGGTATGATCTTCATGCCCGCCAGGCAGCGCAGCACATTGGCCTTCCACTCCACATCGGAGTACTCCAGGAACCACTGGTCTCGCACCATCATGATGACACAGCGCGTACCGCAGCGGCAGATGACCGGCATCTCGGAAAACTCGTAGAAGATCTCGGCCATGCCCTGCTCCATCAGATCGGCCAGGAGAACGTCCTTGATTTTGCTGACGGCGATTCCGGCGTACTTGCCCGTGTTGGCCTTGAGAACGCCGTTATGAAACTCGCGCCGGTAGACCATTTTAGTGGCATCCTCTGCCTTGGGGTCGTTCTGATCTCGGACCTTTAGCTCGTTCACGGCTTCCACGGCGGGCAGCTCTCCATATCCGGGCGATTCGATCAAGGAAATGAATTTAATGTCCCGCAGGTCCTCGGTGATGCCGTAATTGCTCAGGTCTTTGCCGTACAGATCCTTGAGCGCCAGATAATCGTAAGGCGCATGAGCCGGAACGGACATGACGATTCCTGATCCGTTGTCCGGTTCCACGAATGCTGCGGGCAAGACGAGAACCTCGGTGCCGGTGAGGGGGTTCGTGACCCTCTTGCCGATCAATTCCTTTCCCGAGATCTCCCCGGTCAAATCTACGGTCCGGTCTGTGAAGGTCAGCTTTTCGTAGGCCTCTTTGGACACCACCCAGGTCTCCTCGTTCACTTTGGCCAGGACATAATTGACATCCGGGTTGAGCCAGAGGTTGACCACTCCAAAGACTGTCTCCGGACGCAGTGTGGCGCAGGGCAGGATTTTGTCCCCCATCCGGAACTTGATCAGGGAAAAGTCCATGATGGTGGCATCCTCGCCCTTGAGAATGTCGTGATCCTCCACCGGGTTTCGATCATGCGGGCACCAGCGCACGGGATGGCTGCCCTTGACCACATAATCCAGGCGGCGCAAAATGCCGTACTGCCACTCGATGAACTTGCTGTAAGCCGGATCGGTGGTGGTAAACTCCCGCCTCCAGTCAATGGAGTAGCCGATGGACTGCATGGCCGCCTTTGCCTGGCGGCGGAAGTAGAGCACAATCTTCTCCGGCGTGTTTAATGCGGAGAGTTCCTCTTCAGGAATGCCGTGCAGCTTGGTGTAAACGTCCCAGATCAGTGGATCGCGTTTGGCAATGAGCTCGCTAAGTCCGACAATGGGCGTTCCCGTGGCATGAAAGGCCATGGGAAAGAGAACATTCTTGCCCTGCATGCGCTTGAAGCGCGCCACGGCGTCGCCAATGGTGAAGGTGCGCGTATGCCCGGCATGCAAATTTCCATTAAGATAAGGATAAGGTATGGTTAAAAAGAACTTCGTTCTGGAGTCGGGCTCGGGCTGAAAGACCGCTTTGTCCTCCCAGGTCTTTTGCCACTTGGCCTCGATCTCCTTAGCAGAATAATTTTCCAGCAACTTGAATTCCCTCCGGAATATATGTATAATCTCTGAGATTCCTTAAAGCCTGGAGCTTTGAATCCCTTTGCTTTTGCTCGTTCTTTGTGTCTTTGTGTCTTTGTGCCTTTGTGCCTTTATGGTGAACGTTTGTGATTGAGCGCTTGGCAGCGATTCTACACAAGTCACAAAAACACGAATCCGCAAAGAGCATAGATATGAGGAATCCAGTGACCCCTCACTTGCTCATTCTCTCCAGCCGCACCACGGCCTCTTCTATCCGCGGCGTAGGTTGAGTGATGGAAAACCTGACATAGCCCTCGCCATACTGGCCGAAGCCCACGCCGGGCGTGGCCACGATGCCCGTCTTTTCTAAGAGACGTCCTGCATATTCGATGGAGCTACCTCCTACAAAGGCCCAGAGGTAGAGCGTGGCGCGCGGTTTCTCCAGCTGTAACCCCATGTCTTTCAAGGCATTGTAAAGGATCTCAATTCTGTGCTGGTAGATCTTCCTGATATCGTCCACTACCTCTTTCGGGCTCTCTAGGGCTACAATTCCTGCGTCCTGTACGGCCCCAAAGGTTCCAGAGTCGATGTTGCTCTTGATCTTACCAATGCCGGCCACCACGTCGCTGTTCCCCACCACCGAGCCGATCCTCCAGCCGGTCATGTTGTACGTCTTGGAGAGCGAATGAAACTCTACTGCTACATCCCTGGAGCCTTCCATCTCCAGAAGGGACAGAGACCTTTCTCCATCGTAGTAGGTCTCAGAGTAAGGATTATCGTGCATGACGATGATATGGTAATCTTTAGCGAAATCGATTACCTTCTTGAAGAAGCTCCTGTCCGCCGAAGCGCCGATGGGGTTGTTGGGGTAGTTGAGAAACATGATCTTAGCCCGCCGAGCGTCAGCGGGAGCGATGGCCTCCAGGTCGGGCAGAAATTTGTTCTCCCGAAGAAGCGGCATGATCACTGGTTCGCCTCCGGCAAAGACGGTGGCCGTGCGGTAAACCGGATAGGCGGGATCGGGCACCAAGGCCGCGTCTCCGGGATTGATGAAGGCCAGGGGCGCATGGGCAATGCCCTCCTTGGAACCGATCAAAGTGAGCACCTCTTTCGTCGGGTCCAGTTCGACGTTAAATGTCCGCTTGTACCAGTCCGCCACAGCTCTTCGGAAGGCGAGCTTGCCCTCGTAGGAGGGATACTGGTGATTGGACGGATCGCTGGCCGCCTTATTCAGGGCTTTGACGATGTGCTCAGGCGTCGGCAAATCGGGGTCGCCCACGCTCAGGTCGATTACATCCACGCCTCTTGTCCGTGCTTCTTGTTTTGCTTTGTCGATGGCGGCAAAGAGATATGGCGGGAGATTTTTTATCCGATCGGCATACATTAGTTTCTCTCCATGGATGATGCATTTATATGATTGTGACTACTATTCCGCAGGTACTACTTTCACGTAGTATTTAAGATTAGAGGAGCATGGAGACACAGATGCTGGAGATAAAGGACCTTGCCTCATGGCTTTCCCCGGAGGCCGTCAAGCTTTATGAGGAGCGTGGCTATAAAGAGCTCTATCCGCCTCAGGCTGAGGCTCTGGAAAGGGGCCTTCTCGATGGCAAGAGCATGCTACTGGCCATGCCCACCGCCTCCGGCAAGACCCTGCTGGCTGAACTTGCCATGCTCAAAGCCGCCCTGCAAGGCCGCCGCTCCCTTTACATAGTCCCTCTGCGCGCTTTGGCCACGGAGAAGTATGATTCTTTTAAAAAGTTCAGGGCTCTGGGCGTAACCGTAGGCATCAGCACCGGCGACTTTGACAAGAGAGACGAGCGCCTGGGCAAAAATCTGATTATAATCGCCACCTCCGAGAAGGCCGACTCTCTCATGAGAAACGGGGCCTCCTGGGTGCGAGACCTGGCCGTCCTGGTAGTGGACGAGATACACCTGCTTAATGACGTGGGTCGCGGCCCCACCCTGGAGATGACCATCACTAAGCTAATCCACTGCAATCCCAATTTGCAGGTCATTGGCCTATCCGCAACCGTGGCCAACGGACAGGAGATCGCTGCCTGGCTGAAGGCGGAGATGGTAAGCAGCGACTGGCGTCCCATTCGCTTGCGAGAGGGCGTTATCTGCAATGGATCGCAGGTCTTCTCAGATGGCATAGTCCCCCTGCTGGCCATGAAGGATGAGGGCCTGGCTCTGGTTAAAGATACCCTCTCCCAGTCGGCCCAGATCCTCATCTTCGAGAATTCCAGGAAGAACGCCGAAGCTGCCGCCATGCGGCTCTGCGGCCTGATCTCTGCCGATGCGGCCACAGAGAATCTTTCTTTGAGCATTCTGGCCACAGGCGAGAGCGAGACGGCAGTGCGCCTTGCCTCCTGCGTCTCTCGCGGCGTTGCCTTCCACCACGCCGGCCTCCTGTCCGAGCAGCGGCGACTGGTGGAGCAGGGCTTTCGTGAAAACAAGATCAAGGTCATAGCCAGCACTCCCACCCTGGCCGCGGGCCTGAACCTGCCGGCCCGCCGAGTGCTCATCAAGAGCTACAAGAGATACGAGTACGGCAGGGGAATGACGCCCATTTCCGTCATCGAGTACCGCCAGATGGCCGGGCGCGCCGGTCGTCCTGGGCTGGATCCTTATGGCGAATCCTTTCTGATGGCCAAGAGCGTTTCCGAGATGCAGGAGCTCTTGGAGCACTACATCCACGGCACCCCGGAAGAGATCTGGTCGAAGCTGGCCAGCGAGAGCGCTCTTAGAACCCATCTGCTCTCCACATTTGCCGCCGGTTTCGCCAAAAATGAACCGGAGCTAAAAGCCTTCATCGCCACCACATTTTATGCCCATCAGCAGGGTCCCTGGCATCTGGATGTCACACTGGAGACTGTCCTCGACTTCTTGAAAGATAACGGCATGATCCAGGGCAGCGATGAGGGCGATCTCCTGCCCACCAGGCTCGGCTCTCTGGTCTCCAAGCTCTACATCGATCCATTGAGCGCCGTTATCATGATGGAAAATCTGGGGAAACACAGAGCAATCGATAATTTGGACAAATTCTCCAGTGCCTTAGAACAGGACCGGGCGGAACGGAAAAGGCCTTCCGACCTTGGCCTCATTCACCTCATTACCATGACTCCTGACATGAATCTGCTCTATATCCAGGCCGCAGACGCATGGGTGGAGGAGTTCATCGATCAGCACCAGTTGGAGCTATATGATGAGGACAACTACGACTATCTGCTTCGCGAGGCCAAGACTGCATCCATGCTCATGGACTGGATCAGCGAGGTGCATGAGGAGCAGATTGCCAGCAGATATCATATCGGACCGGGAGACATTCACCGCTCGGCTGAGACGGCAGAGTGGCTCATGCATTCTTTAGCCGAGCTGTCCAAGCATCTTGAACTGGGCATAACCTTCAAAACAGAGCAACTGGCAGAGCGCATTCACTATGGTGCCGGCCGGGATCTTCTGGCTTTGCTAAACCTGAAAGGAATAGGCCGCGTCCGGGCCAGGAAGCTCTATTTGTCGGGCATAACCAGCAGAGAAAAGCTGTTGGCAGCCGATCAGATCGAGGTGGTCCGCCTCCTTGGCCCCAAGATTGCCGAGAAAGTCATCTCTCAGCTCAAAAAAGAGGAGATACAGCCTTGAATTGGCTCAAAAATGTTTTTGGGAAAACGGAGGCCAAAGAAGAATCGGCCATCCTGCAGCTTGCAAAAATTAATTCCTGGCTGGAAGAGAGAGGAAAGGAATCCGATTTTGCTATGCGCTGCTTAGAGATCTATGGCCGTATGGATGATGTGGCGAAGGTCCTTTCTAAAGACATATCCGCCCTGGAATCGGCCAGTGCGAATGAGGACACGCCGCCCAAGCTTCTGCGGGCGGGCCTGGCAGCAAGAAGCGAGGTCGTAAAGCAGCTTGAAACGCTTTCGGAGAAGTTGATTCCGCCCAAAAAAAAGGATGCGGATTCTGCTTTTCAGCATCATTGGGCGCTGGTCAAAGGACTAGAGAGAACGGTGACCACCTTCGGCAGAGCGCAGAGTTATGTAGCAGCTCTCTTTCCCAAGAACATCGAATGCATCAAATCCGACCTGACACAAATCAGCCGGTTGCTGGTCGACCTAGAGACGGAAATTGGCAAAAAAAGAAAGCTGGCAGAGGAGAGCTGGTACTCCCGAGAGCTGGCGGAAAGGCTGCAAAAAGAGCTATCGGGCATCGATGATCTGTTAGAGAAAACACTGCATAATGAAGCGACGCATTCGGAGATAACCCTCCGGTTATCCGGCCTGGAAGAGGTGACAAAGAAACTGGAGGCAAGTGATGTTGGGAAAAGGACAGAAGAGCTGAAGAGAATCTTGGAGAAGAAGAAAGAGGAAAAATCAGAGGTCGAGGATGAGTTGAATGATCTTATTGCACCTCTGACCAAAGCGCTGGCCAGAATGATGAAGCAAGGATCAAGTGATAGGATCAATCTAGAGCATAAAAACGTCTTTGAGCAACTCTCTGTATCACCCTCCATCGTGCAAGATAAAGACATTTCCGGATCTCTAAAGGAACTGCGAAGCCATCTGGCAACTTTAGGTTTGAAGGACAAAAAGAAGGAAAAGATTCTCGATCATATTGACCTGCTCATCAAGAGAAGGTCGCTGGAAAATGCCAGAGCCAGGCTGCAAGGAATCGTTGAGGAGATCCTGGAGTTGGAGTCTCAGATAAAAGATCAGAGCCGCGAGGGTCATCGTCTGAAAGAGGAGATGAGCCAGGATAGAAAAAGCAAAAAGAGCCTGGAGGCGGCCTTAGATCAAGCCAAAAAAGATCTGGCTTCATTAGAGGAAAAGGCGGCAAAAGACGAGTTGGAGCTGGAAGAGAGGCTGGCCAGGATTGGAGGAAGGCCGATAAAACTTGATCTTTCCCCAGGAAGGAAATGTTGGTAAACTTCGGTGGGATTGTTCCTCTTTCCACAGTAGACTGGCTGGGGCGCGCCGCCATGGTCGTATTCTTGCGAGGCTGCCCACTACGCTGCCCCCATTGCCACAACCAGATGCTACAGACGGGAGAACGCTTTGTCGCTCTTCATACTATCGCGTCTCGCATTGTATCTGAGGTCAAGGGCTTTCCAGCCGCTCGCTGGGCCAGGGTTAGATTCGATGCATATCCTCAACAGATCAACCTTGATGATGCATCACAACGGGCCAGCAGCAAGCCGTTCGTTAATGCCTTGGTCTTATCCGGAGGCGAGCCGCTCCTCCAGCCGCAGGCCTGCACCGGGCTCTTTCGCCTGGCCAGGAGCCTGCATCTGGCCACGGGCCTGGAGACCTCGGGCTGCTTTCCTGGTCGTCTGGAAACATTGCTGGCAAAAGGACTGGTGGATAAGGTATTCCTCGATCTCAAGACTGCCCTTCTGGAGCCGGATTACGAAAAGGCCACAGGCAGCGCCGGCATGGCGGCGATGGTGGCAGAAAGCCTTGAGATATGCTTTAAAATGGGAGTGGAACTGGATGTGCGCAGCACGATCTTTCCAAATATGCCGTCCTCTTCCCAGTTGGTGAAGATTGCCGGTACGCTCTGCCACTTGTTGGCGCTATATCCGGAAAATCGCCTGGAAAGCATGATCTTGCAACAAGGATTGCCGCGAGAGGGGGGGGCCAGGTTTGAACCGGTCTCGATAGAGGCTTTAGAGGAGAATGCCAAAGCTTGCGAGATTGCCTGCGGGACAGAGCTTAAGGTTCGGATTCGAGCCGCCCCCAAGATAACCTGGAAAAACTAATAAATATGCAATATGGCAGCAATTGGTGAATTATATGAAGATCATCGGTTTTGTGGGCCTGCCTGGCTCAGGCAAAGGAGAAGCCTCTCAGATTGCAGGTCAGCAGGGTTTGGCGGTAGTGGTCATGGGAGACGTCATCCGCCAGGAGGCGGCCCGGCAGGGCCTGGAGCCTACCGACCAGAATTTGGGCCGCATCGGCAATGCCTTGCGGGCCTCTGATGGCCAGGCTGCTGTGGCCAAAATTACTTTTGAGAGGGCAAAAGCTTCGGGAAAGGATGTAGTAGTGGTAGATGGTCTGCGCTCCCGAGAGGAGGCGGACTTCTTTCGCGCCAATGCCGATGAGTTTCACCTGGTAGAGGTCTGTGCACCGGTGGAAGCGCGGCTGAAATGGCTGGCGACGCGGGGCCGACCCGACGATCCGGGTAGGGGCCCGGCAAACAATGGCAAGGAGACAGACGAGGATGTGAAGATCATCTCCTCTTGTGGGGAGCCGGAGAGCCTGGCGGCCGCTGCTCTCGAGCAGAGGGAATGCCGGGAGATGGGATGGGGCATGAGCGAGGCCATGAAGATCGCCGACCTGAAGCTATTAAATGACGGCAACCTGGATGATTTTCGTGAAGATGTAAAGAGACTGCTGGGCCTCTTATTGGCAGGCACTTCTCATAATTCGCTCCTCCGCGCAAAATCCGGAGCTGAAAGAGAAAAATGACAAACCTCGCTAAATTCGGTGAGCAATTACCATCAGCGATCATTCCCATTCGCCTCGTTTTCCATCTCCATCCTGGCATCTTTCAGTCTTCTGATGCTGATGTAGTACTGAGCCAGCAGGACCAAACCCGTCAGAGCCAGGATGATAAAAATAATCATCAATGCCTGGGGGGCACTTCTCCGGTAATAGTTGACCTCGATGTAGGAAATTTGCGTGGTATTATTCCAGGTGAGAATGCTGCCGGAATTATCCTCCACGAATTCGTCCGGCGCCGGCCTGGCTATGCCCAGGCTTCGTTCTCCTGTAGTGAAGCCCTCTGGCAGAATTATGCGCAGCGGGACATGATCTCTAATGGGAAGAATGAACTGCTGGCCCTGCAGATGCATGGTGTAGATCAGCCTTCCTTTGATCGGCCTCGCAAAGGTCAGGCTGTAGATATGCTCTCCCCGCACGAATCGATAGCTGCTGTTGAAGGTGACGTTCTTGCCCGATTCGTCAAAAAGCGTCATATTATCCGTCTTCTCAAACAGAGTGAGATTTATTTGGCTGGCATTGATGGGCACAGTGATCAACGCCACTTTCTCTCCCAATTGATAGGTAGTTCCGTTAAACTGGGCGCCGCAAGATATCATGCAGATGGCAGTCAGGGCGAGCAGGGCCCAGGTGCCCAATTTAAGAAGATAATCGTACATCGTTTGCGGCTGCTATGCACTACAGCTATTTGAATTTTCACCAAGGGCCAAGGATACCGTTGTTCCTGCCAGGCATATCCACACATCACCCCTGGCCGCCGCTATAAACGTTTTTTGGGCACAAAAGTTAATTAATTGCACACCATAAGGTGGGAAGAGGTTTTTGATTTGAAGAGATTTGATGCCATACTGGAAAAGGACATATCCGGTTATGATGGCGAATTTTCCCAACTAATTCACCAGGCCCCGGCCCTCTATAAAATGATGACCCGACTCCTGGATGACCGGGCTCTTCCCAGGTCGATGTCGCCGCTGGTCATTGCCGCCATTGCATATTTTATCCTTCCTGAGGACATCATCCCTGAGGAGAAATACGGTCCAATCGGCTATGTGGATGATATCTACCTTTGCGCGTTTGTTGCCAATGAGGTTGCCAAGGAATCAGCCTCGCCTGACATCCTGGCCAGAAATTGGGAGGGAAAGGTGCCCGTCGCCACACTGGTAAAAGAGATACTCGATCGCGAGAAAGAGCTGATAGGAGACAAGAAAGATAGTATAATGCAATACATAGGCTACGATCAACTGGGGTTGTCTCAAACCGATTGCATCGATTAGTCCTGGCTGGTACTTTCCGGGCTAGCCCTTCCCGGAGGACCGGTAAGGTCGTCTCATCTGCTCACCGCATAATAGGCAGGTGGTGGTCAGGACGCCTTGGCGAAGCCTCACCCTCGTCGCGACCGGTGAGAGAAAGCGGCCGCAGTGTCTGCAAAAGAGTCTTTTCAGCAGGCGGGGCATTCGAACTCTGGTGCGGGTGCAAATCTTCCTGGCGATCTGCACATATCTGTCGCTCCTCTCCGGGTGGGCGGCATGCGCTACCGCTGCCAGCGCAAAAAGCCTCTCCATACGCTGTAAGGCCAGATCTCTGGTTTTGTGGCTGTCCTTTCTCCGTCTCACGGGCTATTCCTTGCAGAGAAGGGTATTATTAAACTATTTGATCGGCTGATATCCGGCCTGCTATCCAAAATCCCTGCAAAATAGCTTCGTGCGTTCGTCCTCTGTGCGCCCTGCGACTCTGCGGTTCAATTCTCTAACCCCTGGTTATAATTATCAGGCTCTAAGAGTTTTAGAAAAACCTATTTCTATATGCCTGAGAGATCTGCCATTGAATGCCCGCCAAACCCCTTTCCCTCAAGGTCACCCCGGAGATGGAGGTGTACATCCTCGCCCGCTCTACTGACCTGCGCGTCGCCACCACCTGTGAAGGGCCCCTGATGTTCTCCATCAGAATCAGCCCACCTAAGGCGACAGATCACGTAATATTAGTAGGAGAGCGTAAGGTCTATGTTTCTGCCGTCCAGGCACCCCACATCAAAGCCATCGACGACAAGATGCTGCCCCGCTGCGCCCTGGAGAAAAAACGGCAGTGAGGGATCAGTTGTTTTATTTTTTGGTAAAGCAGAAAAGGCTTTCATCGCTTAGCTTGGATCTCTTCAATCCGGAAACTGCCAGAAACGACCACCACAGGACCAGACTGCCCACGAGACCTAATGAAATCGAGATATAATCCATCATCAACATCTCCTAATATCACTAAGCTTCCCGCGATCATATAGACGATTGTGACCAGGTGACCACTCCCAGGCATTCTTTCGCAACGCAAGTGTTTCGTTATAGGTCCATCTACAAAGATCAAGTTGACTATTTAATATTGCAACTTGTGATTTTGTAGGCTTTAACCTATACCGGAACAATTTAGGCATTATCATATTATGCGCTATGTTGCCTAATATAGTTGTTGGTCTGTTGAAAATAACAGCCGGGCACGATTCATCCCACGATTAAAACCGCGGGTTTTCTCTGCCCCCGCACCCCAACCATCCTAATCCGTCCATAGATCTAAGAAAAAAAAGTTTAGCGATTGCCACGCCATTTTTTTAGGGCGCTCATAGATTTGGCGCGATGAGAGATTTGGTTCTTCTTCTCCAGATCCATCTCCCCCAAACTCACCTCGCCTACATAAAAGATGGGATCATAGCCAAAGCCCTTCTTGCCCCGTGCCTCAAAGCCGATCTGCCCCTGTACCTCTCCAGAGAACATTACTGCATCCATGCCCGGCTCGACGTAGGCGACCACCGATTTGAAGTAAGCCGATCGATTCTCCAGGGCCCCCATGAGCCGCAGTATCCCGGCGTTGCCTATGGTCTTTTGCACATACGCGGAATAAACCCCCGGAAAGCCCTGCAAAGCTTCTACGAAAAGGCCCGCATCCTCGAGCATCACCGCCCCATCTAAGCGGGCTGCGACCTCTTTCATGCCATAGAGAGCCACCTCTTCCAAAGTGTCTGCCTGAATTTCGGCGTAGCCGATGTCCCTTTGCACGAGATCCCCGAATATTGCCTGCGCCTCAGCGTACTTTCCCTTATTGCTGGTCACGAAATAGATCATTTCTAATCCCGCTAACTTTTCCTCATATTCTTTTCGGCTTCCACTTCCAGCCTTACCATCCCGACATGAACATTTCCCTCGTCATCGAGAGGATGTACCCGGATATACCGATCAACCACTTCGCTGATAAAATCCATTCGCAAACCCTCTGGTATTTTTTCAATGTATGGCAGCCATGTAGTCTTGAACCAAGAGATCAAACCCTCTCGTCCCCTCTGGACCATATCCTTTGCTACCAGCTCCACCCTCAAGGCGCTCAGGCCGGCACGTTCAAGCCAGATCCGATACTCGTCAGGGCCGAAGAAGCCATAAGGAAACCTGAAACCTTCGAAGTACCCGGACCATTTCTCCTCAGAAATGAGCCCATTTACAACCTCCAGGATCGCGGCGGCATTGCCCCTGCCTCCAAACTGCATTAGGACCTTACCATCATTCTTGAGGCTGCGTTTGATCCCTTCCAGAACCGGTCCATGATTCTGCACCCAATGGAGGCATGCAAAAGAGAGAACGAGATCGAACTCATCTTCATACTTTAATTCCGAAGCGTCTCCATATTGAAAGGATAGGTTAGGCTGGATCAAAGGCGGAAACCGAAGCCTGGCGAAGCCAAGCATCTCCACGGAGTTGTCGAGGCCCATGACAGATCCCTTGGGGACGAGGAGTGCAATTTCCGCTGTGATTTTGCCATCTCCACATCCGATATCGAGAATCTGTTCATCTCCTCGGACAGAGATCATGGATAGAAGTTCCTGTGCCCATTTCTGCTGGGCGGACGAACTCGTCTCATATACTTTAGGGTCCCATCTGTGCATCACTGACCTCCTCTACAGTTTTGCTTCTTCTTGAGATAAAGGCTTAACCGATGAAGATTTGGCCGAACCGCTTATCTAACGCGATCTATTTAACTCAAGGGCAACGTTTTTAGATGCCTAGCATAAAGTAGGAGGGGTAAATGCGAATCTGGTGAGATAAAAATGGATCTGGGTGACAGAATCTCCGTTAAGAAGGACGGTACATCCTTTGAAGGCGTACTCATGCCTTCCCGGCGCGAAGGATACATGGTTATAAAACTGGACAACGGCTACAATATCGGCCTATGTACCGCTAAGTGTGAGCTACAGCTCCTGCAAAAGCGCCCGGAAAGTTTGCCACTGCATAAGACCAAGCCTTTGCCGGTGAGAGAGGGCCTCCCCCAGGTTTCCATTCTATCCACCGGAGGAACGATTGCCAGCAAGGTCGATTACCGCACGGGAGCCGTCACCAGCCAGTTCTCCGCCAGCGAGATCATATCCGCCATCCCAGAGCTGGAGGAGATCGCCAACTACCGCGCCCGCGTCATCTATCAGATCTTGAGCGAGAACATGCGCGCCGAATACTGGATAAAGCTCGCACAATCTGTGGCAGAGGAGATCTCGGCAGGCGCACAGGGCGTGATCATAACCCACGGCACAGATACCATGATGTATACCGCGGCGGCGCTCTCCTTTATGCTCAAGACGCCCGTGCCCGTAGTCATCGTCGGCTCGCAGAGAAGCTCCGACCGGCCCAGTAGCGATGCCTCCATGAATGCCGTATGTGCGGCCACAGTCGCCATCAGCGACATCGCCGAGGTCTGTGTGGTGATGCACGGCACAACCAGCGACGATTACTGCTCCATTCATCGCGGGACAAGGGTGCGAAAGATGCATACCTCTCGCCGAGACGCCTTCCAGAGCATAAACCAGGTGCCTCTGGGAAAGGTAGACTACCTCACCAGAAAGATTCAGACCTTCCAGCCTTACCGGCGACGCGGCGAGGTGAAGCTGGAGGTTATGGACAAGCTTGAGCCCCGATGCGCCCTGGTCAAGTACACGCCCGGATCTTCGCCGGAGATCTTGAACTACTACATCGATAAGGGCTATCGCGGCATCGTCCTCGAGGGCACTGGCCTCGGTCACGTGGCATCCGACTGGATAGGCAGCATTAAGAGGGCCACTGAGGAGAATATCCCCGTGGTGGTAACCTCACAATGCCTGCGGGGCAGGATATGCGATAGGGTATACGATACAGGACGCGACATGCTGGACGGCGGAGCAATTGAGGGCGAAGATATGTTGCCCGAGGTGGCTCTGGTCAAGCTCATGTGGACAGTCGCAAATGCAAAAAGTCCGGAAGATATCCGCACGCTCATGAAGAGGCCTCTGGCCAAAGAGATGTCTTTCTCCACGCCTATCACAGTGTAAGCCGGCAGCCAAGGCCAAACCTTATAAGCAAGGTGCATAGTAGCACCAATCTCAGGATTATCGGAGGAATTTCGTTATGACACGCAAGCCAGCAAGCATGTATAGAAGGAGGGAACGGCCCTACACGCGCAGAAAATACATGGGCGGCGTTCCTGGAAGCAAAGTAGTGCACTATGATATGGGAAATTTGACTGAAGATTTTCCCATCCAGCTCACTTTAGTGGTCAAGGAACCCTGCCAGATCAGGCATACCGCTCTTGAAGCAGCCAGAGTATCAGCCAACCGTTTCCTTATGAAAACGGCAGGCAGAACCAGCTTTCACCTCAAGTTGCGCACTTATCCCCACCACGTCATCCGAGAAAATAAGCAGGCTACGGGTGCAGGCGCTGACCGTGTCTCCAGCGGCATGAGGATGGCTTTCGGCAAGGCTGTGGGAACTGCAGCCAGGGTCGAGGCAGGCCAGAAGCTCTTTACCGTAGGAGTACCCCTTGCCTACCTTAACGACGCCAAGGTGGCATTGACAAGGGCAGGGCACAAATTGCCGACACCGATTCAGATCATAATAGAATCGGGTCAAGAGCTGATAAAATAATTAAGGTATCTGGATGGATGACTATTTAGCGGGCCTGGATCGGGCCATGAATAAGATGCCGGCCACTCGGGAGTCCAAAGAGCGGTTCGTCATACCTTCCGTCAAGGTCTTTTACGAAGGCAAGACCACCGTACTGGAGAACTTCGGGGCCATAGCGGACACACTAAATCGCGAACCTGAGCACCTCATGAAATATCTGCTCCAGGAGATGGGCACAGCGGGCAAGATCGAGGGGCAGCGCGGCGTCTTTCAGGGAAAGTTCGGCGAGACTGCCATCGCCCGCCAGATAGAGTCCTACTTCGAGGAGTATGTAGTCTGCACCGAGTGCAGGCTGCCCGACACTCACCTTCTCAAGAGCGATCGTGTTCTGACGCTCAAGTGCGATGCCTGCGGCGCTCACCGACCGGTGAGAAAGAGAAAGGCGGCCACGATCGTGCAGAAGGATGTCATCGAAGAGGGTGAGACTTATGAGCTGCGCATTGAGTCCGTGGGCAACAAGGGCGACGGCATAGCCAAGGTGGATAAGTATCTCATCTTCGTGCCCAGCGCCGTCAAAGGCGAGATCGTCAAGGCCAAGATCAAGAAGATAAGCGGAACTTTGGCCTTCGCCGAGGTTGTGGAGCGAACAGGCAAGGTGCCTTAGATGGAAGAGAAGATCACCCTCACTTTTACGGAGGAGAACAAGTATCTGCTTGATTTCTCCCCGCCGGCCTTCTGGATGGAATATGCAAAAGGCTATGGTGGTCTTCCCTGGACTGAGATCAGCGAGGAGAGAACGGCGATCGTCGCCGAAAACTACTCCTATCTGCTTGATCTCCTGGTTCAGGCCAGGCTCTATCGCCTCAGCAAGATGCCTTTTGATGCACGATTCAAATAGAATGCCATCAATGCAAGGCTACGTCATTCGCGGCCTACCAATCATCAAGGAAGGCCACGATATCGCTTTTCTCGTCAAATCTCTTTTTGATTTTCAAGATGGTGATGTGCTCTGTCTGGCCAGTACCATCGTGGCCAAGTCGGAGGGCCGTTTCCGGGAGCTGGAAAGCTATCATCCCACGGACAGAGCCGCTCTCATTGCCGGAAAAATCGGCAAGGACCCCAGATTCGTGCAGGCGGTCCTGGACGAATCGGTGGAGGTCCTGCTCGACCAACCCTTTCTGCTGGTAGTGACCCGTTTTGGTCATGTGGGCGTTAACGCCGGGATTGATCAGTCCAACGTAGGAGACGCCCGCATACTGCTGCTGCCGGAAAACCCAGCAGGGAGCGCAGAGCGGCTGCACAGAGAGTTAGGAAAGGACTGCGCCGTAATCATCACCGATACCTGCGGTCGGCCCTTTCGCGCGGGCGTTGCCGGCGTGGCCATAGGCTGGTCGGGGATCGCAGCTCTTCGCGACTGGCGCGGGGAGCAAGACCTGCACGGCATGCGCCTGGAGATCACCTTAGAAGCCATTGTAGATGAGATCGCTGCAATGGCCAATCTGCTCATGGGCGAGGCAGGAGACGGGACTCCGGCGGTTGTTTTTCGCGGGTTGAATTACCCTCGCTCCGGCGGCGATTCGGTCTTCATGACTGAGGACAAAGACGTTATCCGGCCTCGCCTCAGGAGATAGGATTTTATCGCTTGCCGCGGATAGCCACGGACGTGCATAGACCTGTTCAAATCGTGGTGCCTTTTAAGCTGAGCGATGCCAAGAGCAGGCTGGCCCCGGCCCTTGCGCCGGAGGAGAGAAGGCTCTTGGCCTTTGCCATGCTCAGAGACGTCCTGGAAGTCGTTTCCTGTTTTGGCAAAGTGACAATTCTCTCCCGGCCGGGGCTGGACAATGCAGACATTGGCTACGATGTCGAGATTGTAGAGTCGGAACTGGATCTGAATGATGCTCTAAACGAATTAATCTCTGATGCTGCGACTCAGAAATGGCCCTCGGACATTCTCATCGTCATGGCCGATCTGGCTCTTTTGACACAAAATGATGTAGCTGGTATTCTGAGCTGCCAGGGTGATGTGGTACTCTGTCCGGGACGGGGAGGCGGGACAAACATGATCCTCATCAGGAGCCCCGAGTTTCGCACCTGCTACCAGGGGCTGAGTTTTCCCAAGCACCTGGACTGCGCCCGCCAGACGGGCCTGAAGGCAGAGGTATTCGAGTCCTTCCGGGCGGGATGCGACATCGATTGCCCGGAGGATCTGGCCGAGGTGCTGCTGCACGGACGGGGGGAGACGAGGGCGCTCCTGGAGAAGATGGGCTTTTACGTTTGCGAAAAAGGGAGAAGTGGGAGCGGAGGCATTGGAAGGATCAATTCGCATCTGCATTTATTCGGGCGCGCTCCATCAGATAGCCAAATCCGGTCGTGATTGTGGGGATCATGAGATAGGTAACTGCAATATCCGTTGCATAGTCCCAAAGAGGCATTTTTAATGGCCCTTCAATAAATATCATAAGGTCCAGTACTATGCTGATCAAGAGCCAGGCAATGCCAATAAAGATGCCTTCCTTGAGAAAATCGCTCTTTATCCTGGATAGATAGAAAATGGAGAAGAACACGGTCCAGATAGCGATTACTACGGGCATGATCGACTCAAAGAGCGGCCGCTGAGACACACGTAGCGGGAAGATCAAAACCGATACTGCAAAAGGTATCAACCAAAGGAGAAAACCGAAGAGCCCCGCCTTAAGATATTTATTCATCCAATCACGCACTTTTCCGCGAATTTTTCTGGAGTGGCTCTTTTTCGGCATATTATATATTTTTTGTGGACTTTTCGGGTATCTGCCTCATTGACGCCGACCACTCTTTACTTATTCTCATCCAACGCAAGTACTAGCAGGATTCAAAGCCAGATAACAATAGGTGACTGTTTATGGAAGAGGATTTTAAAGAAGCGGCAAAGTTTCACGGCCACGTATGCCCGGGCCTCGCCATGGGCTATCGGATAGCAAAGTATGCCAAAGAGCACTACCCCCGTTCCCAGGATGAGGAACTGGTCTGCATTGCCGAGAACAAATCCTGCAGCGTGGATGCGGTGCAGTCGCTCTTGGGATGCACAGCCGGCAAGGGAAATCTGATCTTTGTGGATAATGGCAAACAGGTCTTCACCTTCTACTCTCGCGATCAGGACCGGGCCATGCGCATCTACTTCAAAGGCGATGTCTTCCGGGGAATGGACGCCCTGCGGCAGAAGGCGGCGACGGGAAATCTTTCTTCCGAGGAGAAGAAAGAGTTTGAGGGGCTTAGGTCTCGGGTCATCGAGGACATCCTGAGCGGCAAAGACGAGGATCTGATCTATGTGAAGGAAGTTGATATTCCCGCACCCGAGAAGGCCAAGATCTATCCCTCCCTCAAGTGCCAGGAGTGTGGAGAAGGCTTCATGGAGATACTGGGCAGGACGGCAGGCGGAAAGGTGCTCTGCAAGGAGTGCTTCGAGATGCTTGTTTGCTGAGGAGGCGGGCGGATATTTTGCGGATCGCATACCAGCCGGGTAGGATGCTAACGCTTATCTATAACTATTAATACTAACTATTGTACCGGATCAAAGAAGGAGGAGATTGTCATGAGAAACCAATGCTATGGCATTATTCTTTTCAGCCTGGTCCTAATCGCAGTTCTGCCGGCCCAGGGAGGAACAGTAAGCATTAACACCCTTCAATATCCGGCTACGCCTGAAACCCTAACCGTGGGCGAGCGTGTGCCAATTGTGGTCAGCATCAATTACGCCAACCTGGCGCAGTCGACATTGAGCCTGCATCTCGCCTATGCCGATTATCCACCCCGCTTTCAGAGTGGCGGCGAGGTTACAGTTTCAGGCAGCGGCACTTATCTGTTCCCGCCCGCCGAGATTATGGTGCCCGCCAGCTATTCCATTCCCTCAGGATGGCCCGAATACATAAACGAGTGGCATCTCAAGGCGGAAATATGGAAGGGAGACCAGCTTGTGGCCGGCAGAGCCTTCACGCTGCTGGTGGAGAATCCTGAGTATAAACCGGACGTGGAGATCGGCAGCATCGAATATGTCATCCCACCGGACACGATTGCTGTAGGTGAAGAGAGCCTGGTGAAAGTGAACACAGTCTACTCCAACCTGGCGGCAGGAACCAAGATAGAAGCAACGCTGCGTGATCAATCGGGCATCATAGCCTCTCGTTCGAGCCGGGCCCTTTCCGGCAGCGGCGAGTTGACCTTCAGCATGACCGTAAAGCCCAGGAGGGCGGGAGCCTGGCTTATTGAAGCAGCTCTAGAAACGGGATCGGGCTCAATGCTGGTGGGGGACAAGAAGAGCTTCCAGATCAATGTGGTTTCGGGATGATGGCATGCCCAGGGCAAAGAATTGGAAAGAGCCTTACAGCAATTTTTATGAGGATGAAGAGAGGAGATGCTACGAGATAAATCCTATGCTGGTTCCTCTGGTGGAAAATGGATTCAATCTCGTTAGCTGATCTGGATGAAGTAGATCTCCTGCTAACGGAGCTGGAGATCTCTCAGGGTAGAAGAAACCTTATTCTCTGCATCGTCGCTTCTCCGGCTTATCGTGAAAAGGTAATAGAGGTCATAAGAGCGCGATTTCCCTGCAAAGTCCAGGCAGTTGAAAAGGGAGACAATCTCATCTTTGATCTCAGAAATGCTCAGGCCAAGAAAGAGGAGATTCTCATCTGGACACTTCCCGAGACGCTTAGCAACGATATTTTGGATGCTCTCAACAATTTTCGCGAGCTTTTTTACGACGCAGGCGTGCCGAGCCTGATCTTCATGACTCCGGCGGAGCTGGACGATGTGATCTGGAAGGCTCCCGACTTCTGGAGGTACAGAGGAGGATATCACATATTGAAAGGCGAAGATCTTGGGCAGAAATCTTTGGCATTAGAGGCATTGTCCATGCCGCTAGATATGAGCTATCGGCTAGACTTCAGCTATCGGAATGAAGAAGAATTGCTGAGGCGCAAGAGGATCAACGAGTACCTGCTGGAGAAGATAAGCGATCAGAGACAAAGAGGAAAAATCCTGGCTGAACTTGGAATAATTCATTCTTTGCTGAGCGATTCGCACAAGGCCATCGATTACTATGAAGTGGCATTGGTCATAGCCCGCGAGACTGGAGACAGAAGGGGCGAGGCAATTGTCTGCTGGAATTTTGGTCTGGCCTACGAGAAGGTGGGAGATCTCAAGCGAGCCGTAGATCATATGCAGATCTCGGTTGACTTTGAACGCCAGATGGGCCACAAGGACGCAGAAAAATATGCTGATTACCTTAAGAACGTGCGAGCCTGATTGGAAAAGAAGTATAAATGCACTTGAATTGAAAAAGAGGTCCTTTAATGTCGTCTTCCTTCCAAGCGGGCCATGCCCTGCTCATCGGCGCAGGTGCCGATCTGCCCTTCACCATTGACGATGCCAGAGGCATTGCCGATATCCTGAAGGACCCGGAGCGTTGTGCCTATCCAGCAGGCCAAGTGGAGCTCCTCGTCGGAGAGACCGCCCACCGCCAGGCTGTCCTCGATGCTCTTGACCGCCTGGCAGAAAGAGCAGACGAATCCTCGACGGTCATCATCTACTTCTCCGGCCATGGCTATCATGCCAGCACGCCCATCAGCGAGGCCTACTTCCTGATACCTTTCGGGGTGCAGATGGAGCGCCTGAAGGACACAGCCATCAGCGGCTCAGAGTTTGCAGCCCGGCTGCAGGCCATCCGCTCTAAGAAGCTCCTGCTGCTTTTGGACTGTTGCCATGCAGGAGGCGTGGGTCTGGCCAAGGGCCTGGAGCTTGCCAAGTCCTCTCTTCCGCCGGAAGCACTTGAGATTTTCAAGCAAGGCAAGGGGCGGGTGATCATCGCCTCCTGCAAAGATAGCGAGCTGTCCTACGGTGGCAAACCCTTCAGCGCCTTCACCTTAGCTCTGATCGAGGCATTCTCCGGCCAGGGTGCATCCAAGCAGGACGGATTCGTGAGAGCTGCCGACCTGGCCATGCATGCCCGAGAAAAAGTACCTGGCCGGACAAATGGAAGGCAACATCCCATCCTGCATTTCGAGGAGGCGGACAACTTCTTGCTCGCCTACTATGCTGGCGGAGAGACGGAGCCCAAAGGCTTGCCGTTCGCTGAACAGCCCGAGATCGAGCCGGAGCCGGGGGCCTGGAGCGACGTCTTCGATCAGCGGGGGCAGACGGTTTATGGACCGCAGACAAATAATGTGTGCAATGTCCAGGGTTCGCTGCTTTCTGGGCAATTCAGCGGGCCTGTGGCAATGGGCGGAGAGGCGATTGATATGCGGGGCTCGACGGGAGCGACCTACAAGCCCACCTATAATATTCCGAAAGCTGAAGAGATCCCCAGCATTCCCACGATACCAGATCCGCCTCCTGATTTCACAGGTCGTGATGACGAGCTAAAAGAGCTGCAGGCGAAGTTTGCTAGCGGCACGAACATCATTGGGTTGCGGAGCAATGGGGGCGTTGGCAAGACGGCACTCTCTTTGAAGCTGGGCGAGTCTCTCAAAGATCGCTATCCTGATGGCCAGGTTATGGTAGATATGAGGGGCACAAGTGACAATCCGCTATCGCCGTCAGAAGCGATGGGATCTGTCATCCATGCTTATCATCCCAAGGAAGAGATTCCGGACAACGAAGCGGAAATCAAGGAAATGTATCGTCGTGTCCTGAACGGCAAGCGTGCTTTGCTCCTGCTCGACAACGTCCTTGATGATAAACAGGTTCTCAAACTGATACCTCCCAAGAGCTGCGGCCTTCTCGTCACATCCAGAAAGACGATCAAGCTTCCCGGCCTCTTTCGGAAAGACCTTTACGTCTTAAAGCCGGAGGAAGCCTTGGAGCTGCTGCTAAAAGTCTGGTGCTCGACCTCATGTTCTGCCGAGTCGCCCAAGGCCGATCCGTCCTGGTCCGAGATAGCACGCCTCTGCGTCTTTCTCCCGCTGGCCTTGCGAGCTGCTGCCAGCCTTCTGGCCAACACACCAGACCTCTCGCCTGCAAATTATGCAGAAGAACTGAAGGACGAGCGCACCAGGCTGGAACGGATCGGCATGGAAGGCGTAGAGCTGAGCGTCGATGCCAGCTTCAACCTCAGCTTGCAGCGATTGGACACCAAGACCCAGCAGACATTTCTGATTGCCTCTATCTTCCCTGCCGACTTTGACGGCAAGGCAGAGGAGCAGATCTGCCAGGACGAAGGGCACAAACGCTTGACTGAACTCGTGCGCTGGAGCCTGGTCGAGTATCAGAGACCAAGCCAGGAGGGCGAAGGAAGGTATCATTTGCACGATCTGGTGCGGCTGTTCGCTGCCGGGCGACTGGAGGAGGAAGGAGGCGAGGCTGCCAGAAATGATGCTCAGAAGCGTCATGCAGAGTACTTCAGAGATGTGTTATATTCCGCTACTAAGCTCTATAAAAATGGTGAAGCTCTGGCCGGGCTGAGGAGATTCGATCTGGAAATGATGAATATCGAATCTGCCTGGGCGTGGGTGAAGAGAAATCTTACTGGCAACAATACTGCTGCTTCCATATGCAACTCTTTTCTCAATTGGCCGTATTTGCTTGAACTACGCATGCATCCTCGAGAGTTAATTTCGTGGCTGGAGACGGCTCTGGCTGCCGCTCGGCAGTTGAAGGATAAACGCAAGGAAGGCATCCATTTGGGCAACTTGGGTAGCGCCTACCACAACTTGGCCGATGCTCGCAAGGCCATCGAGTATTACGAGCGGGCGCTGGCCATCGCCACCGAGATCGAGGACAAACGGAATGAAGGTGCCTGGCTAGGAAATCTTGGCAATGCAGAGACCGTGAGGAAAAAGCTCGCCCAATGGCAAGGAGATGACTCACAGAAATGAAACCCGAAAACAAGACCCTGATCAAAGCCCTCCTGGAGCACAGCGCCTCCCTGCAGGAGGACATCCTCGACGACACCGAAAAGATGCTGGGCACCGTGCCCTTCATCCTGCAGGTCATGGCCCGCCGACCAGAGTTCATGATCTTCTCCGCCCTCAAGGACTTCTATGCCCTGCGGCCCCAAAGCCTGGAGCCCAAGGTCGCGGAGCTCCTGGCCGTGGCCGCAGCCGCCAGCGCCGGCGCGGACAAGTGCCTGAAGGTGCACATGGCCGCGGCTGCCCGCGCGGGGGCGAGCGAGGACGAGATCCTGGATGCGGTGTTCATCGCCGCCATCATCGGCCAGACCAAAGTGCTGGCTTCAGCGCTACGCACCTTCCAGGAGTTTGAGAGCGGATCGAAAGAGAAGTAATCTCCGTTCGTTCGTCCTCCGTGCGCTCTGCGACTCTGCGGTTTTATTCCGTAACCCCCAGAGTTAAATTGTCCAGCACCGAATACTAACCGCAGAGACGCAGAGTTCGCAGAGACGTGAAATTTACCTTATTACCAGCAGCAATAGTCGTCTCCGTTCGTTCGTCCTTTGTGCGCTCTGCGTCTCTGTGGTTCTATTCCCGTAAACCCCTGGGTTAAATCATTCAGCTTCGAATACTAACCGCAGACGGCAGAGAGATGCGCAATTTTACCTCAACTGCCCGAAAGCTTCATGGCTCGTGCCCCCCACGAGAACTTGAATGGTAGTAATACTATGCAACGACGGCGAGATCGAGGTGCCGGAAGGCGAGATTTGCCAGATCTGCGGCCAGGAGCTGGAAGAGTTTGACGAGGTCACGGGTACAGGCATTCACGGGTATTACCACTGGGTTTGCGTGAATCACGTGGATGCGTGAGCCGCTTCGGGGCAGACGTAGGGGCGCGGGCGCGGGGCCGTTCGCCGATGGCAAGATTCATAAACCAGCAGATGCTTGCAGTATCCTCGATCTGTATCCCAAGGCAGATCGTAAGCGGGGATAACCAAGCCAGGCCAACGGTGATAGACTCAAGATCTATTCTCGCAGGAGTTCAAGGGTTCGAATCCCTTTCCCCGCATCTCGATATCGTTTTTTTGGATAGCTATCAGATCATGTTCGGTACATGATTTGAGGTAGCTGTCCGAATAACAATAGTTATATTTTTAAGATAGAGGTTCTGACCGATCCAGGCATTAACTGTTGCCCTCTGCGCCGGGATCTGTACGACATTAAAGAAGAGAACTGCGAGACTGTGGTGGAAACAAGGCCGGATGTGCTGCAAGCGGTGGGGGCGTACAATGCAGACGAAGCCACAACGCTGCGAAAGCTGGGTTAGCAAAGAACGAAACTTAGTGTGCGGCCGTTTTTGCTAGCAGTGCACACCACCGGCATCAGCGAGGCAGAGGCCACCGCCCTGGCAAAGAGCTGTGATCTGGTCAGGTCCTGCGCCTCAAAAGCGGTGCGGGATGTCGTGGGAAAGATTGCCCGCCAGCAGATGGGCATCTCCATTCCCGTCTTTGCCCAGACTGATGAGGGAAAACGGCTGCTCCTCAACCGGGCGCTGCACTTCGCCGGCCCACAGGTCATGCACCGGGCGGACCTGCCACTGGCGCCGGAGGGCAAACAGCCGGAGCCTCTGATTTAGTTTTTGGCAGGCTTATGTCTCAAGAAGCGGATTTGAGCATATTGCAGGATAGCCTATGCTTTTCTCGCCAGCTCACCTGCGAACTTGAGATAATTGCAGGCGGGGCTGCCCACAGGAATGATATTGCCTCTCACGTTGCCGTCCACAATCTCCAGCTCGGCCACACAAGGCGCAGACATGCGGGGAAGGGTGGTGCTGCCTGGGCAGATGAGCAGTTGCTTGCCTTTCTCGATGAGGGGGCGATGGATATGCCCGAAGACCAAAACCTGCACATCCATCTCTCGGGCCATCATCTCTGCCCCCATCAGGTCGGAGCCATGCGAGGCCATGTGCACCAGGCCGATTCTGACCCCCTCCACCTCGATCACCTTCCTTTCCGGCAAGAGCTTCTTCAGCTCGGGGCAGTCCGAGTTTCCATGCACAGCCTCCAGCCGGCCCAGGGCCGCCAGAGCGGAGTAACACTGGGTGGAAACGAAATCGCCAGCGTGAAGAATGATGTCGGCATTCTTGGCCAGCGCAGCTACGGCAGGAGGAAGCAACCCATCTTGCAGGTGGGTATCGGATAGAGCGATTATTCGGGTCATCTTTGCATCCTGATCTCCATTTCTTCACAATCTCGGGCGCATAGCAGCCCCCTCGCTCGTAGCGGCATGGCTAAGTAGTAATAGAAATCCAATAAATTAAATCAAGCTTTGCGAAAATAGATTAAATTAGGTGAGCATGGCAGCGATCTGCAGTTCCCGAGAGCTCGCGCATCTGAGTACAGTGCAGAACGTGGACAGGCTTATCTTCTGAGTTCGGAATGGGTTCAGGAGTTTCCCTGTCGCTCTGGCCGCCATGCTCGAATCCATGGCCCGGATTCGAACCGGTAGTAGTATGCGTTTCCAATTAGAAGTCTACCCTGGAGTATAGTGCCTTAAAGCTTTGCGACCAGATTTCGCCCTAGTTTAGCGGAGCGCTGCGGATTTGTTAGTTGCTGCGAGCTGAACACCTCGTTGCCTTGGTGCTTACACACCAGCTCTATCAAACTCGTCTTTTACGAGTACTCTAAGCGGTCTCTTTTCAGGAACGGTTTCGGGCTTAG
>JAPKXZ010000029.1 GCA_026394555.1 Methanothrix sp. | reverse complement strand
GGCATAAGCCATATTAATTTCTAATATTTAAATCTAAGTTTTCTTATGTGTGATTGTTGCACTATTACGGCGAATTTGCAAGGAAAGAGGATATGCTGGTAGAATTGATGCAAGTCTTGGGATGGGGGTCCGGAATGGGAATTAAATATTTCAAATGTAATGCTCTTTGTAGGAATATCTTTTATATCTAGAGACATCCTCCGGTCTTTGATCCATTTTGCTGCGACCCTAGTAAGATACTTGTCAGGAAAAGCGTTTATTTCTTTCAAGCCAAGTCTTGGACTTTTCAAGGTTTGACGAATAATTCTTACTGTAAAGTCGCGTGCCGGAAGATCTACCTTAATTATATTGTGAATAAAATCATGATCTTTGACGGCCAGCGGTCTCAGATTAATCTCATGGTATTTTTTACTTTTAATTTTTATTGGCCGTTCGATTTCACGTATAAGCTTCTGGATATCTTTGTTGGCTCTCTTTGGTCTCATCATCCACATATCTGATATGATAAATATTAACCTACCTCTTTATCTCGTAGCTGACCTGGGAACTATGAAGGTCCTGTATTTTTTATACTCTGTGCAAATTCGCAAGCTGAAGCCAGCAACGAATACGCAAAGAAGGAGATAGATGTTTCAGATGCCACTGGTACATCATATCCATGCTAAACAGCAGAAAGTCGTATTAATAATTCGCGGTATATTCTAATCATCCCTACGACTTAAAGACTAGAAAGAGCGACACTACTACGATCAATTTGCTTAAGTGCGGGGGATGGGATTCGAACCCACGAACACCTTCGTGACCGGACCCTGAATCCAGCGCCTTTTACCTGCCGCCCCGTCCCGCCATGGGGGCCGTTTTCGATAGGCAGATTCGCCCGTGTTTGGCGTCTTTGTGCTGTGGCAAGAATCGTACTTCTTTTATCGAAACTTCGCGGCTTCGCGCCTTCGCGTGAAAACGTGATCTCCTGCGAAGTCTCGAATGGCGTCGAAAAGTTGATGCAGTCAATCACACCGATCGATTTCTTCCCTCTGAAAAGGTGCTATCCCCAGCAGGCTTCCGAATTCCTTTTCATCCATCCTCTTGGGTCTGCCGTCTGCTCCAATCTCTTCCACCCTGGCCGCCACACCCCGCCGCTCCAGCTCGGCCAGCAGCTCCTCCATGAACACGCCCCGCCCGCTCACGTGCGCGTGCTCGCACTCCCGCACCCGTCCGCCTGTGTAGCCGCTGCTCGTAGTAATAATACCGCAGCTGGGGCTGCCCGCCACACCCACGATGCAAAGGCGCGCGCCCTCTCGGGCCAGCATCTCCATGAGGTCCGCGTAGTCTTCGATCAGGTCGCGGCAGAAGCGGCGGAACTGGGGCACATCGAGCTGATTTCGAGTAACTGCCCAGCGCTCCAGGCCCAGGTAGAGCGCCTCAGGGCACGGGAGCTGCACGACTGGGCCCTCCGGCCGAAAAGGCAGCGGTGCGAGCCCCTTCACTCGCGTCAGAGGGTTAAGCAGGCAGTGGGCGGCGACGGTGACCTCTTTTGATTTGTCATCATCCTTGTATTCGTAGTCTTGTGGTTTAATTATCACGCTACGAATCCCATCATTTCTGCCACTGCTTGTTTTTGATATATTGATAGAACTTGATGCCGTCCATGTCGTCGTAGAAGATGATCTTCTCCGCTCGTTCCCCCACCTTGATCTTCAGAGTGTTGTTGTGAAACTCGTTCTCGTACAACACATCATCGATTGCATCCAGGGGCACGGTCTGCACGCTGTCCCAGGCGATGCCTGGGCGCACAAAGTGCACATTCTTGTCTGTGGTCATCAGATAGCCCAGTATCTTGTCCAGCATGCCCATCCTGGCGATGGCCAGCATCTGCTGGGATGCCCTGCTTTCCAAGATAGCCGGAGCGATCTGCACCAGCTTCTCGCCCGCCGCGGCCAGCTTCTTGGCCGTGCGGTTGAGCTTCTTGGGAACTTCTATTCCGCCCACTTCTTTTATCTCTGTCATATTACTACGTCGGTTCGTTTCTTTGTGCGTACTCTGTGAGCTCTGTGTCTCTGTGGTTGAACGTCGTTAGCCGCTGGTTATAACCAAACGGCTCCGAACTACCACCACCGCAGACACAGAGCGCGAGGGAGGACTCACAGAGGCCTCTATTATTCTATTACCCACTCGATACTTTCGAGGAGCTTCGTCCTCTAAGTCACAATCTTTTCCAGGCAGTCGTTCTCCAGAGCTATGCGCACCTCGCGAGCCAGCCTGCGTCCCGTGGACATGTTGGTGCGCCAGAGGGCATTTCCGTAGGGATGCCCGACGGCCATGTGCACATTGGTGCCGCCGCCGATGCGCGGAGCTACGTCGTAGATGTAGAAGTTGAGGTCCTTATCCACGCAGGTCTGCAGACAGAAGGGCCCGATGATGCCGGGGGAATAGTACTCCTGCGTCGCTTCCACATACTTCTCGGCCAGCACGAAGGCTTTCTCCAAGAGCGACTCGCGCAGCGTTGCCGAATTGTGTCCGCAGACCGTATACTCAGGGTTGATCTGCTTTTCATTGAGGGTGAGCTGCTGGGGCGCGGGCAGTCGGCAGTGCCCGTCTAATGATGTTTCGAAGCGCCAGTCTATGCCGATCAACTCGATTGCCTTGCTGATGGGCGAGTAAAAGAAGTCCAAATTAAAAACGGGCCCTATGATGTAGCGCTCAATTCTGGCCAGCTCAATTCCGTCCTGATCGATCACATTCTGGCGCAAAAGCAGATCGGCCTTCTGGCAGTACTCCTCGTATGAGGCCGCGGTGAAAAATCCCCTCTCCAGGGTTTTTACGGCATGAGGCAGCTTGACCATTACCAACTCTTTGATATCCTCCGCCTCGACGGGCTCGGGATAAGGCAGCCCTGCCTTCTCCAGTATCCAGTAATAATCCATCTTGTCGCCGCGCTCCTCAGAACGAAGCAAGTTTCGCGAGCCTAAGAGAGGCACCTGGAACTGATCCTCAACGGCATCAATGCCGCAGTAAGAGGTAAACGACCGGTTGGGCACGAAAAGAGTGTTCTTCTCCTTGAGAATATCCTGGTTCTCCTGCTCTAAAATCTGCGAGAACTTTTTGAGCATCATGACCTCGTCGATCATGCCGTTTACAATCCGCCCCGTTCTGTCCCGGTTGGCGCGGAAGTACTTGGCATAGGGCTTCTCTCGCCCCTCCTGGCACACCGCGAGCGTCCTGAAATTCTCCTCTACTGCGCCGTCTGCCGTATCCAGGGCAGAATGGGATGCAATCATCCCGATTCGCAGATCATCGAGGTCGTATCCCCTCAAGACCTCTAAAACCTTACTGCGATCCATCAAGTCAGAGCACCTCAAAATAATTGCCTTGTTCTCTCATATTTCCATCCCGATTTATCAAGATGACCCCACGCCCACCATGAGCTCGCCTTTGCCGTTATCTACATTGTCGCCTGTATACTTTTGGAAGGCCAGGCCATCAACCTGCACAATTTCGGTCTTCAGGAAGCTGGGCAGAACCTTGGCCTCTCCTTTTACGGTTATAGTTCCTTTGCTCATCTCTGCGCCGGGCAGATAGGTGCTGCCACCGATGAAGATTGTGCCGCCCTGATTGGCAGCTCCGGGAAAGTCGCCCGCATCCCCAAGGATGCGAATGCTGCCCCCGCAAAGATGCTCGCCCAGGTATGCTCCTGCATTGCCTCTTACCTCTATCTCTCCGCCGCGCATGCCGCACTTCTCGCCCCGGTATCCGCCGCCCAGGTAGTTTCCGGCATTTCCCATGACGATAACCTTGCCGCCCCGCATCTCCCTGGCCAGCCAGTCGTCGGCATTGCCGGCAATGCTCAAAAGGCCGCCTTTCATATTATTTCCGGCGTGCATCCCTACATTTCCCTGCACCTCGACCACTCCGGCGGTCATGCCTTCTCCTATTCTCTTTACCTGAGAGTAGTCGCCTATTAGCTTGATAGTCGTCTCCTCTGTAGTAGCCGGCGCATCATCGCCTTCTACTGTAAAGAGATCTGATAGCGTCTTTTGCCTGTTTCCCTGCCAGACGACCAGGCTATTTATCTGGCTCAAGGTGAGGGGCGCAAATTTGTCGGTAGATATGTTTTCCGCCTCTACTGAGATGCGGAATGCATTCTTTGGTGCGATGGTGATAGTTCTCATCTAAGCCACCTCCGAGAGTACGGGCAGGCCGGCCCGAATAATCTGGGCATGGGGAAGATATGCATCCTGCACCGCGTAGTTGGCGATCTGAATGCTGTAGTACTTGGCGAACTTCTCCTCCAAATCAACCATGAGCCGGTCAGTGTCCGCCTGCGGCACTGCGGCATCCACCCAGAAGGTCCTGCCTGGCGGCGTAGCCAGGATCTGGCCCTCCTTGGATACGACGACGCCTCCCTTGATGGTGTACTTGGCATTAGCCAGGGCTTTCTTAACCAGAACATGATCCAGACTGGTGTCTACCTCCTCTGGCCGTAGGTCGTAGATGGACACATCACCATCAGCGCCCGGCCCCAGGTGTCCCTTGTCCTCCAATCCCAGAACCCTTGCAGGCGCGGCACGGGTCATGATGGCGATATCCGTCCAGTCCATCTCTCTTTCCATGCCGGCCAGTGTGGTGCGCTTAGGTACCTGCTCATGCAGCGTGGCCATCTCCAGATCCCTCTTGGGTTTGCTCATAAGTAATGTGATGACCTCTGGATAGTTAACAAAGGGGCTGCCGTTGGGATGGTCTGTGGTCATGAGCACCTTCCAGGGATCTTTGACCAGCAAGGCCAATTCCAGGCCAATGGCCCACTGTACGGCATTGACCAGCATCTTTCTGTTGTAGACCATGGGCACGACACCGCTTGACTCCTCCAGCTCGATATCGTGATTGGACCACTTATTATGAGTGAGACGGGCATTGCCGTACTCCAGAGGGGCATCGGCGGTCATGGTGGTGGCGCTGCCGAAGAGCAGCTGCCCCATATCCATGGTGGCATGGTTGTGGCAATTGAAGTAGTCCGCAATTGCCGGCGCCTTGGACTCGAAGTCCCGCCAGCTTGTTCCTCCGTAGGCGGAAAACTGCATGTGCGCCACGTGCACGACCTGTCTCATGCGGCTGGGCTTGAGGTCCTTTAGCAGATCCAGTGTCTCGATGGCCGTGGTGTAGTTGCCGGGCTTGCCCAGGTTATTGAAGTGCAGATGAATGGAGTGAGGAAGGTTTAGCATCTCATTGGCTTTGGCCAGGCCCACGATGATCTCCGCCGGCGTTACATCGAAGTTTGGCACAATATCATTCTGGCTCTTGACATTGCCTCCAAAGCCCCAGGCCTCGCCTCCGCCGGGATTGACAATCTTCACGCCGTAGCCCTTGGCGGCCCGCAGGCCCCAGGCCACGTAAGCGGCCAGCTTTGTGAGGTCTTTGTCGCGCACACACTCCATGACCTGCCAGTTGTTGCCAAACAGGGTGAGCGCCCCCTTGTCGATGATGGGGATCTCCTCCAGCTCTTCATGGGTATGGCGCGCCTCCAGGATGGGCGTTGCCGCCTCGAAAGCGGTGGTGTAGCCCATGCGGGCATAGCGGTAGCCCATGGCATAGCAGTTGGGAACGGTATAGCCTGTCGAGGGCCGGCAGACGGCCGTGCGCGGCTCTGTTCCTATCCGGGCATCATCGGGCCTCATAATCCGGCCGGTGTTCACCTTCTTGCCGGCAATGTGGGAGTGGGCGTCGACTCCACCAGGCATGACTAAAAGGCCGCGTGCATCTATCTCTTCTCCTTTAGCTGCCTCGACCATTCTGCCCTTATCAATAAAAAGGTCCATCTCATCGCCATAGATGCCGTTTGCCGGATCGTAGACAATTCCGCCTTTGATTATCATATCTTTAAGCCCCCTCGTTTGCCGTCATTTGGCGCTGCTTATGCACGCTCTCCAGTATTCCCATCAGGATATCTTCATCGCTGGGAAGACTACAGTCCACCATCTTTCGGAGGCGCAAAGCCAGGCCATCCATGCGATAGGCCGTGCCCTCCACCTCCACTCCGGCAATGGCAGAGGGAATCACCACATCGGAGAGAAGCGTCGTAGGATTCTCATAAGGATCGATCTGAATGACCGGGATACCGGCCAGGGCCTTTGCTGTGGCGCGGGGGAAGTTGGACACTGCATCTGCGGCTATGATCAGCGCCGCATCGACATCTCTTCGGGCCAGCAGATCGCAGGCAGACGTCTCGCCTGGATTGAAATAGGGCCCGCCTCTGGTGAAGTCTACAGACATGGGATAGCCGGAGGACCAGGCCAGAACCTGCCCGATTCCGCCTACATTATAGTGTCCACGCATGGGCATAATCACAAATTTGCTATGGCTGTTCAGCTCCGCCACCAGGGAGAGGGCATTGTCTATGTTCTTGTACCGGCCCCGGCTGTGAGTGATGCCCAGACCAAAGAAGACCGCCCCGAACTTGGCAGCTTTCAGTGTAGCCGCAATATCAGCCAGATCGGCCTTAAGAACGCCCCCCACCTCGTCAGGCACGCTTTCACCTTTTCCGGCAATAAGCATGCGCAGCGCCGATATCACCTCATAATCAGAGCCGGGGCAGATCCGTATGAATTTGTCAGCATTCTTGGAGGTCTTGGTCTCGCGGACATCTACTACGATGATCTTTCGGCCCTCGCGACCCTCTGGCGTGAATTTACCGCAGGAATTGGAAGAGTAGCGCAGAGAATGTCTGGGGTGAGCTTCCGCGGGATTGCAGCCCCAAAAGACAATGGTGTCGGCCCGGTTCTTTACCTGGCCTAAGGTTGCTCCGGGTAGCCCCTTCTCCTCGATGCCTATGACGGACGGCCCGTGGCAGACCGTGGCTGTGGAGTCGAGCACGCCGCCTACCTCCTCCGCCAGGAGTATGCCCTTCTTGGCAGCCTCGCATGACGTGGATGCCCAGCCGTAGAGGAGGGGTTTAGCCGCAGCCAAAAGGATCTCGGCAGCTTTGTCGTATGCTTCCTGGAAGCTCGCCGCCACCAGCACGCCGTTCTTTCGAATCATGGGGCTTTGTATTCGCGCGTGACCCATGATTTTGCTGGAGCCCAGGCGGCAGGCGTGCCTGACCCTCTGAATCTTTCCGTCTTCCACCTCGACATTAATATCGTCGCACAGGCAGCCGCAAAAAGAGCATACGGCATCTCTTATCATAATAGCTTCAGACATTACTCATGCCCCCAGGCCAAAGAAAAGCTCGCGAATATTAAGAACCGGTGAATTTGTCGCGGCCACTTCCACCTCTAATCCCTTGAAATGGGGCGTGCCGCATCCTCCTGTCTCCGTTCCCACCAATACATTGGCCCAGGGTCCCATGGGTATGAATACCATACTATCCGGCAGCCCGGCATCCTTCTTTGCCGTGAGCACTACCTGGCCGAACTCGTTTTTGAGCAAAACATTCCGTCCCTCGGACAACCCCAGTGATTTAAAATCCTTTTCAGATAAATGGCATATGGCTACTGCTTTAAAGAAATCAGTGGACATTTTGCTCTCGCATCCCGCCCCTTGGGCTAAAGTGCGCCCGGAGATCATGGTCGCCAACAATTCGCATCACCTAGCTGTTTCAGATCCCATTCCATTAGCCGGTAATAAAATGTGCTGTTGTGATTTTATTATTTTTAAGCAGTATTTCCTCTTCCCTTGAATTTTTCAAGGCATTACTTTAATATACCTTATTCTCATGAGAATACAGTCCACCGATATGGAGTTGAGTCTTTTGGCGGGCAGAGCTTGGAAGTTTGGAAACGATATAGATACGGATGCCATCATTCCCGGGCGTTATCTGGTTATCAATGATTCGCGGGAGCTGGCAGCTCATCTCTTCGAGGGCGTTCGCCCGGAGATGGCAAAGATGGTAGCTTCGGGCGACTATGTTGTGGCAGGGGAGAACTTTGGTTGCGGATCTTCCCGAGAGCATGCTCCAATAGCTATGAAGGGAGCGGGAGTGAAAGCGGTAGTTGCCAAATCTTTTGCCAGAATATTCTTTAGAAACTCCATCAACATCGGCCTGCCTCTGTTTATCTGCTCCGAGGAAGATAAGATCGCCGATGGTGCAGAAATAGAGATAGACATGATTGGTGGAGTGATTCACAACATATCTCGCAGAGAACACTACAAAACTACTCCTCTCCCCGATTTTCTCCAGGAGATTGTTGATGCGGGAGGACTCGTGGAATATACCAGGCGACAGGTGGCCAAGGTGACGACATGAATTATAAGGTACCAGTTATCCCAGGTGACGGCATAGGTCCGGAGATCATAGCCGAGGGCCAAAAAGTTTTGCAAGCAGCAGGAGATAAATACAATTTCTCTTTGGATTGGAAGGAATACTCTCTTGGGGCGGAGCACTACCTGAAGACCGGAGAATTGGTGAGCGAAGAGACCTTAAAAGATCTGGGCCGCTTTCCCGCCATCTACCTGGGTGCCATCGGCGACCCGCGCGTGAAGCCGGGCATCCTGGAGAAGGGCGTTTTGCTCACCATGCGCTTCTACTTTGATCAGTATGTGAATTTGCGGCCCGTTAAGCTCCTGGAGGGCGTCTGGACGCCCCTTAAGGATAAGACTCCCAAGGACATCGATTTCGTGGTGGTTCGCGAGAATACGGAGGACTTTTACATCGGCATAGGCAGTCGCGCACGCCGGGGCAAGAGCCACGCCGATTTTGAAATCAAGCGAAAGCTTTACAATATAAAATTCGGCCTGGATATCGATACCGATAGCGATGAGATCGGCTATCAGATCGGCGAGGTCAGTCGCGAGGGCTCTAAACGAGTCATAAAATATGCCTTCGATCTGGCTGCATCGCGCCCCCGTCACCTTGTCGCTTCCGTGGACAAGGCCAATGTGTTAAGCGACATCTATGGCTTTTGGCGCGAGGTCTTCCTGGATGTTGCCAAAGGCTATCCACAGGTCAAACACGACTTCAACTTCGTGGATGCCATTACCATGTGGTTTGTCAAGAACCCGGAGTGGTTTGATGTCGTCGTCGCTCCCAACATGTTCGGAGATATTATCACGGACCTGGGGGCCATGATTCAGGGAGGTCTCGGCCTTGCGCCCGGCGCGAATCTGAATCCGGAAGGCACCAGCATGTTCGAGCCCATTCATGGCTCAGCCCCCAAATACAAGGGACTAAACAAGGTCAACCCCGTCGCCACCATCTGGTCAGGGGCGCTCTTGCTGGAGCATCTGGGCCAGCCCAAAGCTGCCGCAGATATAGTCTCTGCCATTGAGCGGAACTTATTTGAAGGCAGAATAAAGACCTATGACTTAGGAGGAAGCTCGACCACTTCCGAGGTTGGCTCGGAGATAGCTCGCCTAGTGGGACTTGTCTAAGTCCCACAAAGGAAAAAGCTTTTATGTGGGATGCTTTTATTCCTCACTCAGTGCAGCATGAAAGGCTCGAAGCATGTCAGGCAGCGGGGGCTCGTAGCTCAGTTAGGCAGAGCGTCTGGCTTTTAAATTTTTGTGTGAAGATACCAGGTGGTCGAGGGTTCAAATCCCCCCGAGCCCGTTTGGAGTTTCCTGGCCTGTTTGCTGCTCCTTCTCCAACAAGGTGGTTTGAGTGACCAAGTTTGCCGTAAAAGATCATGAAATGGTTCCGGAACATGTGCTGCTCACGCCGGAAGAGAGTGCCGAGGTGCTGAAGGGGTTCAACATTGTAGCTCCGCAGCTACCTAAAATTCACGTAAATGACCCTGCGGCCAAAGAGATTGATGCGAAAGTTGGCGATGTCATCAAGGTAATCCGGAAAAGTGCTACAGCTAAGCATTCGATCTTTTACCGGTTGGTAATCGATTAAAGGTGGTCTTTTGCTCGATAGAAATGTTCTTTATAGCTCCTATTTTACCAGGGACAAGTTGGTGCACCATCATATAAACTCATTCAATGATTTTATAGATAAGGGCCTGCAGAAGGTCATCGATGAAGTGAATATCATCGAGACCAATATCGAGAATACTTATGTCAAGCTGGGCAAGATACGGGTGGCGAAGCCCATGGTGCGCGAAGCGGACGGCTCCATCGAACGGCTCTACCCCAATGACGCCAGGCTTCGCAATTTGACCTATGCCTCTCCCATTAAGCTGGAGATGACCATAGTGGAGGGCGAGACCGAGAAGGATCTGGTGGAGGCGGACATAGGTACACTGCCCATCATGCTCAACTCCAAGATCTGCAACCTTTCCGGCCTCACGGCAGAAGAGATGATAGCTTATGGTGAGGACCCATCCGACCCGGGCGGCTATTTCGTGGTCAACGGCTCTGAACGCGTCATCATGACGCTGGAGGACCTGGCGCCAAACAAAATCCTGGTCGAATACAACCAGCGCTATGATGAGAACATCGAGGTGGCCAAGGTCTTCAGCCAGAGACAGGGCTATCGCTCCCTGGTCATTGTAGAGCGCGGCCGTCGTTCCATCCTGGAGGTATCCTTCCCCTCCGTCTCGGGAAGGCTCAACTTCGTGACACTGCTCCGATCTCTGGGCATGGATACAGATATGGATATTGTGAAATCCGTATCAGACAATCCGGAGATCATCAAGTTCATGCTGGAAAACCTGGAGGAAGCCGAGGTCTCGACCAACGATGAGGCCCTGGAGAAGATCGGTGCGCGCGTAGCCGCCGGCCAGGCCAAGGAATACCAGAAAAAGAGGGCGACCTATGTCCTGGATAGGTACCTTCTGCCGCATATCGGCGTGGAAGAGAAGGATCGCTATTCAAAGGCGCTCTTCCTCTCTCGCATGGCCGAAGCCTGCTTCGAGCTGGCACTGGAACGACGCGGAGAGGACGATAAGGATCATTACTCCAACAAGAGGCTGAAGCTCTCCGGTGATCTGATGGAGGATCTCTTCCGTGTAGCCTTCAACCGCTTGACTCGAGACATAAAATACCAGCTGGAGAGGGCCAGCATGAGAAACAGAGATCTTAATGTGGTGACCACGGTTCGCGCGGACGTCCTCACCGAGAGAATGATTCATCCCCTGGCCACAGGAAACTGGGTCGGCGGGCGCACGGGCGTCTCCCAGCTCCTGGATCGCACCGACTATATGGCCTCGCTCTCTCATCTGCGTCGCGTGATCTCGCCCCTCTCCCGGTCTCAACCGCACTTCGAGGCCAGAGATCTGCATGCTACCCAGTGGGGTCGCATCTGTCCCTGCGAGACTCCGGAAGGACCAAACTGTGGCCTGGTAAAGAACTTCGCCCAGGGTGTGGAACTTTCCAAGGGTGCAGACGATTCAGTTAACATCAAAAAGATATTGGTGGATTTAGGCGTGATTTCGGTAGGTGGTAATGTTGGCTGAAGCCTTGATTAGCGGCGCGCGAATTTACGTTAACGGCGAGATCGTAGGTCATCATGATGACCCCAAAACGTTGGTCATGAATTTGCGTCGTCTGCGGCGTTCCGGCAGCATCAGCAGCCAGATGAATGTGGTCTATTTCGAGGACACCAATGAGATCTTCATGAACAACGACTCCGGCCGAGCCAGAAGGCCTCTCATTGTGGTGGAGAAAGGAAAGGCGCAGGTCACTGAGGAGCACGTAACTAAGATAGAGAACGGCGAGATGACCTTTGCCGATCTTGTGTCAGGCGGCCTGGTGGAGTATCTGGATGCTGAGGAGGAGGAGAACACCCTCATTGCCATCTGGGAAGAAGATATCAAACCCGATCACACTCATCTGGAGTTGGATCCCTCGCTGATTTTGGGCATCGCGGCGGGCCTTGTACCCTATCCGGAGCATAACGCCAGCCCCAGAAATACCATGGGCGCGGGAATGGTCAAGCAATGCCTGGGAATGTCCACCGCCAATATGAGGCTAAGGCCTGATACACGCGGCCATTACCTGAACAGTCCGCAAAGAGGCATAGTCAGGACCAAGACCTCGGCGGCAGTGGGCTTTGAAGAGAGGCCGGCGGGACAGAATTTCGTAGTCGCCGTGCTGGCCTATGAAGGATATAACATTGAAGATGCTCTGGTCATGAACCGCGGCTCCATCCAGCGCGGTCTCGCTAGAAGCCACTTCTTTCGCGTCTCTGAAGCCGAGGAGCGAAAATATCCCGGCGGCCAGGAGGACAAGTTCGAGATTCCTGACGTAGAAGTTCGGGGTGCGCGAGGCAGTGAGGCTTATGATCAGCTGGACTCAGATGGGCTTGTCAACCCCAATGCCTATGTGGGCCCCAATGATGTGCTCATCGGCAAGACCAGTCCCCCCCGGTTTTTGGAGGAGCCTTCTGAGTTTGGTCTCACTCCCCAGCAGAGGCGCGAGACATCCGTAACCATGCGTTCCAATGAGATGGGTGTGGTGGATATGGTCATCCTCACCGAGTCCTCCAACGGCAACCGTCTGGCCAAGGTCAAGAGCCGGGACCAGCGCATTCCGGAATTGGGCGACAAATTCGCCTCTCGACACGGCCAAAAAGGCGTGATAGGATTGATTGTGCCCCAGGAGGATATGCCATTCACGGAATCGGGAATCGTGCCCGACCTGCTGCTAAATCCTCATGCCATCCCTTCCCGTATGACCGTGGGCCACGTCCTGGAGATGATCGGTGGAAAGGTCGGATCTCTCGAGGGCAGGTTCGTTGATGCCACCGCCTTTTTGGGCGAGAACGAGCCGGATTTGCGCGGCGCGTTGAAGAAGTTTGGTTTCTCCCATACCGGTCGCGAGATACTTTACAATGGATCCACGGGAGAACAGATCATGGCAGATCTCTTTGTGGGTGTGATCCTCTATCAGAAGCTCTATCACATGGTCACTGGCAAAATGCATGCCAGGTCCAGGGGACCCGTGCAGGTCTTGACCCGTCAACCAACAGAAGGGCGTGCTCGCGAGGGTGGCCTGAGATTTGGTGAGATGGAGAGAGATGTGCTCATAGCTCATGGCGCGGCACTGGCTCTCAAAGAACGTCTGGTAGATGAGTCGGATAAAGTGACTGAGCTTGTTTGCAGCCACTGTGGCATGATCGCTATCCACGATCGACGCAGAAATGCGGACTTCTGCCCTACATGCGGCGCAGATACTGAGATCTACCCCGTGGAGATGAGCTATGCCTTCAAGCTGCTGCTCGACGAGATCAAATCATTAGGTGTAGCGCCGCGACTGATCCTGGAAGACGCGGTTTAGGTGGAAATATGACGGTTCCCAAGAGAATTGGCAAGATCCGCTTCGGTCTCATCTCCCCACAAGAGTTCCGGAAGATGAGCGTGGTAAAGATCATTACCGCAGATACATACGACGACGATGGTTTTCCTATTGAAATGGGCCTTATGGACCCCCGGCTTGGTGTCATCGATCCAGGGCTGCGCTGTCGATCCTGCGGCGGTCGGCCCGGGGAATGTCCCGGACACTTCGGCCATATCGACTTAATTGCCCCCGTAATTCACGTGGGATTCGCGAAATTGATCAGAAAAGTGCTGCGGGCCATCTGCAGGGATTGCTCGCGTCTCATGCTCAAAGAAAATGAGAAGAATATGTACCTAGGGCAGATCCAGGAACTGGAACGACTGGGGCAGATGACCGACGACACCGTCAATAAGGTCTTCAGCGAGGCGCGAAAGAACAAAACCTGCCCCTACTGCGGGGCGCCCCAGAAGGATATCAAGTTCGAGCGGCCCCTCTCTTACATCGAAGACGGCCACAAGCTCACGGCGTCGGACATTCGCGACAGATTCGAGATGATCCCTGATGACGATATCCAGGTCATGGGCATGAATCCTGCGACGGCGCGCCCGGAATGGATCATCCTAACTGTACTGCCTGTGCCACCCGTTACCATGCGCCCCTCCATCACCCTGGAGTCCGGTCAAAGGAGCGAGGATGATCTCACGCATAAGCTGGTGGACATCATCAGGATCAACCAGCGCTTCCAGGAGAACCGCGAGGCAGGCGCACCCCAACTGATCATTGAGGATCTGTGGGAGCTTTTGCAGTATCATGTCACCACATTCCTGGACAATACCGTGTCCGGCGTGCCGCCCGCCCGTCATCGCAGCGGCCGGCCATTAAAAACGCTCTCCCAGAGGCTGAAAGGCAAGGAAGGACGTTTCCGAGGATCGCTCTCCGGCAAGCGCGTCAACTTCAGCGCCAGGACGGTCATATCACCCGACCCCAATCTCAGCATTGGCGAGGTCGGCGTGCCTATGGAAATAGCCATGGAGCTGTCCGTGCCCATGATTGCCAACGTCCGAAACATGGAGATTGTGAAGACCTTTGTCCGGCGCGGACCAGATCGGCATCCTGGTGTGAATTATGCCACCCGGCCCGACCAGAGGCGCGTCAAGGTCACAGAGAAGAACTGCGAGGAGGTGGCCGAGCAGATCGACGTCGGCTGGAAGATCGATCGGCAGCTTGCCGACGGCGATATCGTCCTCTTCAACCGCCAGCCCTCCCTGCATAGAATGTCCATCATGTCCCATCGCGTCAAGGTCATGCCCTACAAGACCTTCCGGCTCAATCCGGCCGTCTGCCCTCCCTACAACGCAGACTTTGACGGGGATGAGATGAACATGCATGTGCCTCAAACCGAAGAGGCGCGCGCCGAGGCCGAGATTCTCATGCGCGTGCAGGAGAACATTCTCTCGCCCAGATTCGGCGGTCCCATCATCGGCGGCATACACGACTACGTGACCGGCTCATTTCTGCTTACCCATGGCAGAAAGCCCATCGACCGGCGCGGTGTTATGGAGCTTCTCAAGAAGTTCGATATATCCGAGCTGCCAGAACCCGAGGGCGTGGCGGACGGCCAGCCTTACTGGACGGGAAAGCAGGTCTTCAGTCTCGTCCTGCCGCGGGGGTTGGACCTATCCTTTAAGGCCGATTTCTGCTACAACTGCGATGTCTGCAAAGGCGCGGATTGCGAGAACGATGCCTTTGTGGTAATTGTTGACGGCCAGCTCTTGAAAGGCACCATAGATGCCGAGGCCATTGGCGCCTTCAAAGGCAAGATAACGGACAGAATAATAAAGGAGTACAGTCCCTCCGTAGCGAGCGACTTCTTAGATAGGATGACGCTGCTTGCGCTGCGAGGCATCATGCATGAGGGATTCTCCTTCGGCATAGATGATGAGGACATCCCCCAGGCCGCCGTGGATCAGATTGAGGAGACGACCAGAACGGCTCGCGAGAAGAGCCGGCAGCTCATCGCGGCCTATAATGCCGGCGAGCTGGAGCCACTGCCCGGTCGTACCCTCGATGAAACCCTGGAGATGAGAATCATGCAGACGCTGGGCAAGGCCAGGGATATGGCAGGCAAGATTGCCGGCCGTCACCTGGGCTTGGACAACTCCGGTGTGGTCATGGCCGTGAGCGGAGCGCGCGGCAGCATGCTCAACCTCACCCAGATGGCGGCGTGTGTCGGCCAGCAGTCGGTGCGTGGCGAGCGTATCATGCGTGGCTATGCCGGCAGAACTCTCCCCCACTTCCGTCCAGGAGACCTGGGTGCAGAGGCGCACGGCTTCGTGGAGTCCAGCTACAAAGGCGGCCTCAATCCCACAGAGTTCTTCTTCCACGCTATCGGTGGTCGCGAAGGCCTGGTGGATACGGCCATCAGAACATCCCAGAGCGGCTACCTGCAACGCCGGCTGGTAAATGCTCTGCAGGACCTGGAGGTCAGGTACGACGGCACAGTCAAGGAGACGAGGGGCATGATTGTCCAGTTCCAGTACGGCGAAGACGGCGTGGATGCATCCAGGCGAGACTACGCCAGTACAGATAACGTCAAGCGCATCATCAAGAGTGTGCTGAAGAAGGAGTCGGCATGATCCTCACAGAAAAAGATATCACAGAGAGGCTAGTGGGGATTGACCTTCCCCCCAGCATCAAGGAAGCAATACAAAACGGGCTGAAAGGAGTGCCCGTAAGATCAGAGCAACTGGCGGATATCATATCCCAGGTGTCTTCCGACTACGAGCACTCTAAAGTAGAGCCATGCGAGGCGGTAGGCGTGGTCGCGGCGCAGTCCATTGGTGAGCCCGGCACACAGATGACCATGCGTACCTTTCACTACGCCGGCGTGGCCGAGATCAACGTAACCCTGGGTTTGCCCCGGCTCATCGAGATTGTGGATGCGAGAAAAATCCCCTCGACACCCACCATGACCATAAAGCTTAATCAGGATTATGCCCACGATCGTGACCTGGCAAGAGAAGTTGCCTGGGCCATAGAGTCCTCTTCCATTCTCCACCTGGGATCCATAGCCACCGATCTGGCGGAGATGAATGTGATCATCGAGCTGAATCCCAGTGCATTGGAGCAGCGCAAGATCACCGCCGAAGAGGTCGCTTCCCGGCTGAAAGAGGAAACAGGTCTTAATGTGGATCAAAAAGAGAATCTGCTGGTCATGATCCCCAAGGAGCCCTCTTACCGGGAGCTGCTGCAACTGGTCGAGAAGATCAAGAGGCTATCGCTCAAAGGCGTAGAGGGCATTAAGCGCGTCGTCATCCGCAAAGAAGGCGATGAGTACATCCTCTATACGGAAGGATCTTCCATCAAAAAGGTTATGCAGTTTGAGGGAGTGGACCCCACCCGCATCAAGACCAACAATATAAGTGAGATCGGAGAGGTGCTGGGCATCGAGGCGGCACGAAATGCCATCATCAATGAAGCCACGGACACGTTACGCGAACAGGGTCTCTCTGTAGACGTGCGGCATATCATGTTGGTGGCGGACATCATGACCGTGGACGGGGAGCTGAAACAGATCGGACGGCACGGCGTCTCGGGCGAGAAAGCCAGCGTGCTGGCCAGAGCCGCCTTCGAGGTCACCGTCAATCATATACTGGATGCGGCCATTCGCGGGGATGTAGACGATCTCAAAGGTGTGACGGAAAACGTAATCGTGGGCCAGCCCATACAGCTTGGCACAGGTGACGTTACCCTGGTGGCAATAAAGAGATGAGGTAATAACGATGATAAACGTAGATAGAGCTCTAAGAAGTTCCATCAGAACCGGAAAAGTGGTGCTAGGATCGAATAGGACAGTTGAAACAGGACTTGGCGGACAGGCTAAACTCATAGTGTTCGCGGTAGATTGTCCTGCGAATGTAAGGATGCAACTGGAGACCATGGACGTTCCTGTCTACGGTTACCAGGGGTTAGGCAAGGACCTCGGATCTGCCTGCGGGAAACCCTTCTCCGTGGCCGCCTTGGCCATCATTGAGCCAGGCGACTCGGAGGTAATGGCACTGCAGCGCGAGATCCGGGGTGTTGAGGCATGAGTGAGTTTAAGCTCACCACCGAAGGAATCAGATATATTGCTTTGTTCGAGAGCTTGACTGGCGGCATGGCCAGGGATTGCGTCGTGGATGCGGAGAACGAACGCATCATTTTTGTCATAAAAAAAGGAGATATGGGCGCAGCCATAGGCCGAAAGGGCTCGAACATCAACCGGGTTAAGAAGTCGGTAGGAAAGCAGATCGAGATCGTCGAGTACAGTGACGATGTAAAGGAATTTTTGGAGAACCTCTTCCAGCCGGCGGCCATAAAGAATGTCACGGTCGTGGACAAGAATAATAAGCGATTGGCTTATGTAGAGGTAGCAAACAAAGACAAAGGCATTGCCATCGGCAGAGATGGCCGAAACATATTAAAAGCCAAGATGCTTGCGCAGAGGCATCACGGCGTTGATGATATCATAATTCAATAGCGAATTGTTGCGATTTACTCAAGGTGAAATAAATGGGAAATGGAATCTATGCCGCCAGGAAACTGGAGAGTGACAGGAAAGCGCTCCGGTGGAGCGATCCTAAGTATATCCGAAGGATGTCGGGGAGCAAGATGAAGGCTGACCCCCTGGGCGGAGCGCCCATGGGAAGGGGAATAGTTCTCGAGAAGGTCGGAATTGAGGCTAAGCAGCCCAACTCAGCCATAAGAAAAGCTGTGCGCATACAGCTCATCAAAAATGGTCGTCAGGTTACGGCTTTTGCCCCGGGCGATGGAGCCATCGGATTCATAGATGAACATGACGAGGTCACTGTCGATCGTATCGGCGGGCGTCAGGGACGATCCATGGGAGATATCCCTGGAGTCAGATTCAAGGTTATCGCTGTCAATAATGTCTCCCTTCTGGAGCTTGTCCGGGGGAGAAAGGAAAAGCCGGTGAGATGATTTAAATGAAGCTATTCGGCAAGTGGGATCCGGCTGAGGTCGAGGTTACAGACCCAAGCGTAAAGGGCTATATGAACCTGGCATCCAAGTCCGTCATTCATTCCGGCGGCAAGCATGCCAAGCAGCAGTTCAAGAAGTCTGAGCAGCACATCGTGGAGCGCCTGGTAAACAAGATGATGAGGACGGAGAAGAACACGGGCAAGAAGCTCAAGGCCTACGGCATAGTCGAGAAAGCGTTTGACATAGTTGCCAGGAAGACCAAGGAGAACCCGCTATCCGTTCTGGCCTGTGCCCAAAGCCGTGGATACATCTCCTCAGAGGCGTGTGGACACAGCCCTCATGTTCCTGACCAAGGGCGCATACAATGCCTCCTTTAAGAAATCCAAGAAGGCTGACGCCGCTCTGGCGGACGAGATCATATCCGCAGCCAACCGTGATGTCAAGAGCTACGCCATAAATCACAGAGACAGTGTGGAGCGCGTGGCAAAAGCGGCGAGATAGGGACTTAGTTAAATTTTTACCTTCTGCTCGTTGAATTGAAAAGAAGCAGAAGGATATTTTTTGCTGAGAAATATCTTGTCAATCATTGCGGCATCATTACGATTGCGTATGTTCTTAAGCGAGTAATGCTATCTCGTGAATGATGTGGGCGGTTATATTAACAGCTTTGCAGGTAGAATACTTAGCTGTCCGAAAGCACTTGACAGACCTTAGGGAGGATGTCCATAAGGGTACAGTCTATCAGGTAGGTCATTTTTCTGCTAATGGCAAAATGTGGAACGTTGCCATTGCACAGGTAGGACGCCATAGCGAGAGTGCATCTGCCGAGGCTGAGCGATCAATAAATCACTTTAATCCCAAAGCAGCAATATTTATCGGAGTAGCTGGCGGTATTAAGGACGTGGCCATTGGTGATGTAGTAGCAGCTACCAAAGTTTATGGCTACGAAGCTGGAAAGGCGAAAGATGAGTTCCTTCCTACACCAGAGGTTTACCGATCTTCTCATGCTATGGAACAACGGGCTAAAGCTGTAGCTCGAGAAACAGAATGGCTGAAGAGAATAAATGGAGCTACATGTAATACTACACCGAAGGCTTTCGTAGAACCGATTGCTGCTGGTGCTAAGGTGATAAAATCCACTAAATCAAATATCTTTGAATTCCTGAAATCGAATTACAGTGATGCAATCGCGGTCGAAATGGAGGGACTTGGATTCTTTGCTGCAACCCATGTCAATCCTAATGTGAATGCACTTATTATTAGAGGTATATCTGATCTTATAGATGGAAAAGATAATGCGGATGCTGGCGGTTCTCAAGAGATTGCTTCTCAAAATGCAAGTGCTTTTGCTTTTGAAATTCTAGCAACATTGAATTTTGGCGAAGAAGATAGTCTTCAGGCATCCTTACTAGATGACAGACCGAAAAATGGTCAAATACAAAAAAAATCATCAACAAGTATCGTGAACTTTCCATCCCCTGGAGAACTGCCAGAACCAGGCCTATTTCCAATTGGCTCTATACCACCATTTCCTCGCAATCAAGTGTTTACTGGACGCGAAACGGAGCTGGAAACAATGGCTAGCATTTTATTTTATTCTTCTAACGTGGCCAATGGTGCAGTCATAATAGGATGGCGTGGCGTTGGTAAGAGTCAATTAGCGGCTGAGTTCTCCTACCGTTATGGAAGATCCTTGAAGGGAGTGCACTGGATTAAGGCCGAACAGGATCTCGCCTCAGAGATTGCAGGTTGTGGCAGTAAAATGAGCCTTCCGGATTGGCCTGACAAGCTTTTAGATCAAATGGAAATGACCTCGAAGGCATGGCGTGAAAATGGTTTACATTTGGTGGTAATGGACAATGTAGAGAGTCCCCAAACGGTACAGGATTGGATGCCGAAATTTCTTCCGGCCAAGATATTGATAACTTCATTTCGAAATGATTGGCCAGTTGATCTGGGGCTAGATGTCATATATCTGGATGTCCTGCCGACTGCCATGAGCAAAGAACTGCTTCGCAAGTTAGCACCTAGACTTGGAACAGCTAATGATGAGGAATTGGAAGTTCTGGCTAGTCGTCTGGGAAATTTTCCCCTGGCGTTGGACGTGGCAGGACGGTATCTGAAACGCAGATCCGAATTATCGCTGGGAGAATACTTGTCTGAGCTAGAAAAAGTTGACTGCGCTTTGGAACATACCTCACTCAAGAATTGGGGAGATTACAGCCCCACTAAACATATCAATCCGGCTGCTACCGTTATTTTGAGCTGGAAGCAGCTGGGTAACGATGAGATTGACATTTTGGCGAAAAGGCTATTCTGTATGTGTGGATATTGCGCGCCCAACACAACCATACCTCGACAGATCCTTACAGAAGCACTAAATGCAGAACTCTCGGATCAAGAAGAGGATAAGGCTTTGCTTAGATTGGACAGCCTGGGACTAGCTGCTCTTACGGATACTGGTCCAAGGCTTCATACACTATTAGCAGAATTTGCGCGTTTGCAGGACCAGAAATCTGAAGAAAGCATTTTGGCCTCTCTGGCTAATGGGATCATTGCAATTTCAAATAACGCATTAGAGAGTGGCTTGCTCGAAAAAATGAATATTCTACGTGAACACCTAACAGCAATTGCCCAGGCATCCGAAAAAGCGAACCTTCAGACAACAGGAGCGCTGTGGAATAATTTAGGAAGCTATCAGCAAGACTTGGCAGACTATCAAGGTGCCAGGAGATTCTTTGATCTCGCTCTGAAAAGCGACTTGAATGCCTATGGTCAGGATCATCCTAAAGTTGCTATAGATGTAAACAACCTTGGTGCTCTTCTTCAAGCATTGGGTGAACTGGAGGAAGCCAGGAAATGCTTCGAGAGAGCCTTGACGATTAATGAGAAGGTCTACGGTCCAGATAATCCTAGAACTGCCACAGATGTCAATAACCTCGGAACAGTCCTGAAGGATCTTGGGGACTTCAATGAAGCCAGGAAATGTATCGAAAGGGCATTAAATATAAATATAAAGACTTACGGCCCTGACCATCCTAAAGTTTCCATAGCTGTCAATAACCTCGGCACTGTTCTGCAAGCCATGGGTGAACTTAAAGACGCTAGAAAATGCTTCGAAAGAGCCCTAGAGATCGACGAGAAATCTTACGGTCCAGACCATATTAATGTGGCTTTGAGACTCAACAACCTCGGCGCGATCTTGCAGGCTTTAAGTGAATTTCAGGAAGCAAGAATGTGCTATGAGAAGGCTATCAAGATCGACAAGAAGGCTTACGGATTGGGCCATCCCGTTGTAGCCGCAGATTTTAATAACCTCGGAACAGTCCTAATGAACCTTGGGGACTTCAATGAAGCCAAGAAATGTTTCGAGATCGCCATGGAGATCGATGAGAAAACCTTCGCTTCTGGCCATCCAATCGTTGCTGCTATTGCCAATAACTTGGGCTCAGTCCTGTTAGAGCAAGGCGACATTCAGGGTGCCAAGAAATACATGCAGAAGGCCCTGGAGATTAACAACAAGATTTATGGTCCAAATCATCTTGATGTGGCCAAAGCTGCTTATAACATGGGCGTTGTTCTTATATCACTTCGCGATCAGCTGGGTGCCAAGAGGCATTTCAAGAGCGCGTTGGATATCTATGAAAAATCATTAGGTCCAGATCATCCAATCACAAAGGAAATAAGGGGAAACCTTAGACTCATAAGGTAAGGCAGATGCTGCCTGCAAATAATTAGATAAAACAATTCAGCGATTGTTTGGTCGTTTTTCCCTCACTTAAACCTCTTTATAAACGACTTATCTATCCGGCTCTTCAGCGAGTAGATGAGCCTCGTCGGCACGCCGATGCAGGTCTTGCCCACCACGCCCACGGCGCAGTCGGCACCTAATGAAATGAGCGCCATCTGGATGTCCGTGCTGGACCGCACCGAGTGCTTCTCGATAGTCGCTCCCTAACCTCCCGAAAGTTCAGGCGCACAAGTTTAGCGCCTGAATAATTTCCCTCTGTTTTTTTGTCATTTCAGTGTCAATTATCTGTCCGTCCGCTAAAGAAATTTTTCTAAATTTCTCCAATTGCAGAAGCAAAAGTTCA